>NC_007759.1:0-737500 GCF_000013405.1 Syntrophus aciditrophicus SB | reverse complement strand
CGGGATGCCTTTAGCGAGCTCATTCCACGATTTTTTAATGAATGGAATGGCAGAGGCGTCCTGCGAAAGCTGACCGCGCGGAATCGTACTTGAAGGCATGAGTGATGTGTCGATTAATTTTACTCCAAATGCCACCGCAGATGCATTCCAGGCCGCAAGTGCGGCATCCTCGCCATGCGTAATCTTGGTGGCCTCAAAAGCCAGTATTGCCTTTGCCATGTTCAACTCTTTATCACTCAAAGATTTTACCTGATGTATTTCTTCCATAGGCAGGAAGGTAAACAAAGCAAGAAATTTCCCAACATCAATATCGCCGGTATTAATCCAATATTGATAGTATTCATATGGTGAGGTTAATTCCCGATCAAGCCAGACAGCTCCCTTTTCAGTTTTTCCCATTTTTTGCCCTGTCGCCGTCGTTAGAAGTGGAAATGTCATGCTGTGTGCAACCTTTCCTTCAACCCTCCGGATGAGATCGACACCGGCCAACATATTGCCCCACTGATCATTGCCTCCCATTTGCATCACACAATTATGATTTTGGAAAAGATATAAAAAATCATATGCTTGCAGTAGCATATAATTAAATTCTATAAAATTTAATCCCTTCTCTAAGCGCATCTTATAACTTTCGGCGGCAAGCATCTTGTTTACACTGAAATGACGCCCGATATCGCGCAAAAACGAAATATAATTCAGTTTCGTCAACCAATCCGCATTATTGATCATCATCGCTTTTTTATCTTCAAAGCTCAAATATCTGGCAAATTGCCTTCGCATGCATGTTGCGTTGAGTTCTATCTTTTCCCTTGTCAGAATCTGACGCATTTCCGTTTTCCCACTTGGATCTCCGATCAGAGCCGTCCCTCCCCCAACCAGGGCAATGGACGTATGACCATGTCGCTGTAAATGAATAAGAGCCATAATGGGAACCAGACTTCCAATATGCAGGCTTCTCGCTGTGGGATCAAAACCAATGTAACAGGCAAGCGGTGCTTCAAGAGCTTTTCTTACTGCATTTTCGTCAGTGACCTGTTCTATAAATCCTCTTTCCATGAAAACATCGTATACGTTTTTCAAAATCAACGTCCCCTAAATCAGTCCCATCTTAAGCTTTATTTTATAATGTATTTTTTACTTTGCTGATCGCCACTTAAAACTACCCGGGTCAATTATCAAGACAGATACTAAGGCGTTGGATACTTGAACATTTGCCATCTTGCTCATTTACTTCAAAAATAACACCCTGTAATCTAACGTCAGATTTTGCAATGTCAAATTTCTTGGGGATTTGGAGTAGAAACTTTTCTATAACGACATCCTTTTTAACGCCGATCACTGAGTCAAAAGGCCCTGTCATCCCTGCATCGCTGATATAAGCTGTTCCCCCCGGCAAGACCTCCTGATCCGCAGTTTGTACATGGGTATGGGTCCCTAGCACAGCGCTCACGCGTCCATCTAAAAACCACCCCAATGCTTTTTTTTCCGATGTTGCCTCTGCATGTATATCGACAATAATGATATTCGTTTTCCCGGTAAAACCAGCCAATTCTTTTTCAGCAGTTCGGAATGGACAATCAATCGGCTGCATAAAAACCCTTCCCGCCAAATTCAAAATCCCCACATTAATGCCAGCTGGCGTTCTAACTGTGACACTTCCCCATCCGGGAGTTCCTTCAGGGTAATTTGCCGGTCGAAGCAATGTTTCATAATCTTCTAAAAATTCAAAGATTTCCTTTTTATCCCAGATATGATTGCCGGAAGTCAGAACATCAACGTGATTCTGATACAGCTCATCGACAATATCCTTTGTAATACCGAAGCCTGACGCCGCATTTTCACAATTGGCAATAACGAAATCAATCTCATGCAGCGATAGCACTCTTGGGAGCAGTTCTCGAACGGCCCTCCTTCCAGGTTTACCTACAATATCTCCTACAAACAAGAATCTCATGAAATTCCCTTAGTATTTCAGAATTTAACTTAGTAACTAAAAAGTATGGGCTAACAAAAAGATTCAAAATCACCTGACCATGATTGAATGCGTCTCCGGCAGCTATTTTGCGAAATCCGATACTCGCGTTTCTCTAATCACTGTTACCTTAATCTGGCCCGGATATGTCAATTCCGACTCGATCTTTTTGACGATATCCTTGCAAAGCATCATCGCATCGTTGTCCGAAAGTTTTTCACTTCCGACAAGGATCCGGATTTCTCTGCCGGCCTGGATGGCAAAACACTTATCGACGCCGTTGAATGAATTAGCTATATTTTCCAATTCCTCTAATCGTTTTACATAGGTTTCCAGCATTTCCCTTCGGGCTCCTGGTCTTGCAGCAGACAAGGTGTCTGCTGCCTGAACCAAGACACCAAGAAGCGTGTTCGTTCTGCCATCGTCATGGTGGGCGGCGATGGCCTGAACAATCCTTTGCGATTCTCCAAAACGTTTCGCGTAATCAGCCCCGATTGCCGCATGAGTCCCCTCTATTTTATGATCAACCGCTTTACCGATATCGTGAAGCAGCCCCGCACGTTTTGCCTCCTTTATATTCATCTTCAATTCCGCCGCCATCATACCCGTCAGATGAGCGACATCAATGGAATGCTGGAGAACATTCTGAGAATAGCTTGTCCGATATTTCAAACTGCCCAGGAGGTTAATGAGTTCTGGATGAATATCATGCACTCCTACGTCAAAGGAAACCCTTTCCCCTGTTTCCTTTATAATACTATCAACTTCCAACCGCACCTTCTTTACAATATCTTCAATTCTGCCAGGATGAATCCTTCCATCCGTAATCAATCTTTCCAGTGAAATTTTTGCCACCTCTCGCCGTATAGGATCAAAACTGGACAAAACTACGGCTTCCGGGGTATCGTCAACAATAAGATCAATTCCAGTGGCTGCCTCTATCGCTCTGATATTGCGACCTTCCCGCCCAATGATACGCCCCTTCATTTCATCGTTTGGAAGATTGACTACAGAAACAGTGTTTTCCGCAACATAGTCACCGGCATAACGTTGCACAGCATAAGCAATAATTTCTCTCGACTTCTTGTCTGCCTCCCTCTTTGCATCTTCTTCGATTTTTCTAATCAGCATGGCAGCATCACGCTTCGCAGCAGCTTCCATAGACCGGATTAAAAAATCTTTTGCCTCTTCCGAAGTTATGTCGGCAATCTGCTCCAGTTTTTCTTTCTGTTCCCCAATCATTCTGCTTAACTTATCGTGCTTCTCATTGAGCTGCATTTCTTTGGACAGCAAATTCTTTTCTCGAACTTCGATTGCATTCTCTTTCTGAGACATTGAATCAATTCGTTTATCGAGATTTTCTTCCTTTGAGCGAATTCTCCGCTCTAAATTATCCAGATCCAGCTTTCTTTCTCTCGTTTCCTTCTCGAATTCCGCCTTCAGTTTCAGCAGATTCTCTTTTGTCTGAAGCACAGCCTCTTTTTTTATGGTTTCAGCCTCTTTTTTGGCTTCATCAATAATCCTCAACGCAAGGTTCTCAGAAGATTCCAATCGTTTCTGAGAAAGTCTGAATTTCAAAAAATAACCGATTGCCAACCCAATGGCAATTAATCCTAACATGATAAACGCTATTACAGTATAATTCAGCAAAACTATTTACCTCCTCATAAACCTCTTACGCATCCCTGACGAACAACAAACCATTCTCAGTCATCGGATTCTGCTGATTTCCGACACGGCAGCATGACAACCATAACTGTTATGCTGCTGTAAATATGTAAATACCAATTGCAGAATGATAAGAGTAATCAAAAAAATGGCAGGATTTGTTAAGGAAAGTTGCAGGGCACAACAAGCAGAAGGTTCTGTATATAGAAAGAACCCCCGCATATGTCGTGTTAACGACCATTTTGAACCGGAGTTCAACGTGGGTACCTTATTGTTTGCTTCAGGCTTCCTTGCATCCGCCAGTTGCGGAATACAGCAGGCTAGCACACCCCAAACAAGGGAAGGTTCCCGTTTCCTTGGTGTTGGCTCAAAAACAGAATGCTAATCACGCACATCGCAGGGGGACTTTTTAACTCATTTCATCAATCAGATTGATCAAATTTTGCGCTTGTCTATCTACTTGCTTATAAATTTCTTCTTTATTACCTTCAAGAAGCTTCATATATTCATCTGCAATGTTTAAAGCGACCAGTATGGCAATATTTAAAGTGCTGGCATTAGAAAACTTATTTTCCAATTCCATAACTTTCTTATTGATATATTCCATAACGCTTTCCACATGCTCATCCCCTGAATCACTTAAAACGGTAAATTCCTGCCCCAGTATTTTGATGTGATAATTCTTTTTCATTCACAACCCAATGACGACCTACCCTTGCACTTTAACATCCTGAAGCAGCTCCAAGAGTGAATCTACCTTTGTGCGGATCGCTATTCTTTCCTCATCAAATTCCTTTATCGCAATACTTAGCTCTTCCAACTCAGACGTCTTTTTTTTTAACAGCTCCTCTAACTCAAAATTCCTCTTTTTCAGCAACGCATGTTCTTGGGCCATACTTCTAATTTTCTCTTCCAACTCTTTAAAAATTACCAGCTCCACAATTACTCTCCATGATTTTCAGCCCAAAGCTTAAAAGAGTCCCAAGCCTGACACTATACTCTACTAAATTATTTTCTAATACTATTCTCACAGATTTTTCAGCAAGGGATTTCAGACCCTACACTTCACAGCCCATCGAGATATTTCAGCAAAATATTACAATACACGATCTAAAAGTCAAGATCTTATTTAGGAACCTTTTCCTTTATTGGTAAGGTATTTCTTCCTGATCAAAAAACGCTTCGATCTCACGAAGCAATAAATTCTGATCACTGATTGTTGTTACTCTTGATCGGAAAGAGGCCCCCCCCCTTATCCCCTTTGTATACCAGAGAAGATGTTTCCGGAAGCGTTTGACAGCCTCTTTTTGACCCAGAAAAATTGTCTCTCTTTCCAGATGACGTAAGATCATTTCTTTACGTTCATTTAAAACCGGCTCAGAATGTGTTTGCACAGTGGACTGATAATTAAGAGCTTCATTAAATATCCAAGGATTTCCCAATGCCCCCCTCCCAATCATGACGCCATCGCAACCCGTCATTTTAATCATACGCCACGCGTCAGCGCCTGACTTGACATCGCCATTTCCAATCACTTTAATCCCTACTGAATTCTTAATCTCTTCAATTATTCTCCAATCCGCTGAGCCGGCAAACCCCTGAACTGCAGTTCGGGCATGAACAAAAACAGCATCAATCCCCTGCTGCTCCGCAATTCTCGCTATCTGGACTGCATTGATGCTCTGGAGATTCCATCCGGAACGGATTTTCACGGTCAACGGTTTTCGAGTCGCCTTTCTGACAGATTCGAGAATTTGTGATACCAATCCAGGATCCTTCAGCAGAGCGGCTCCGGCGCCATTTTTTACAACTTTTTTTACCGGGCATCCCATATTCAAATCAATCAGGTCGGCTCCGTAATCATCGACAATCCTCACCGCGTCAGCCATGGTGGTCGGATCGTTTCCGAATATCTGCACCCCCAAAGGCTTATCATCGATGCAGGACTTCATATACTGCTGACTCTTTTCAATCCCACGAACGAGACCATTGGCACTGATCATTTCCGTAAAGGCAAGAGCACATCCAGCCTCCCTCGCCATCATCCTGAAAGGCAGATTGGAAATTCCGGCCATGGGCGCCAGAATCACATTATTTTTTATTATTAAAGAGCCGATGACAATCATAAATTTATTTCATACCCTTCGCTTTACCGATCATTCCAACTCCTCATCCAGGCGCGGTTACCGCTGAATTCAAAAGAGGAACCTCGGCAGCGTGTCTTGTATCCGCCTGCGCCGTCACTCCGCTTTACCGCTTGAATGCCTTCCCTGAGCCTCAAGGGAAATTATGCTCCCTGCCGGGATGCTTCAAACATCCGCATTTCTGCCCGCTGAAGATGCTCCGGAGTATTAATGCCAATTATTTCTTCCGCATCATCCACCAGAACGGCCCTGACGGGCCGTCTTCTTTTACAGGCGATTTCTATGATGTCGGTCAGATAGTATTCTCCCTGCGCATTGTCATTCTTTATTTCAGCAATTGCATCGAAGAGAAATAGACTATCAACACAATAGATTCCTGAATTGATTTCCTTAATTTTCTTCTCCTCGACGGATGCGTCCCGCTCCTCAACAATTTTGACGACTTCACCCGCAGGCGTTTTCACAATACGGCCATATCCGGCGGGATTATCCATCAGCGCGGTAAGAACTGTAACAGCGGCATTTGCCCTCACATGACCGCTTATAAGACGACGGACCGTTTCTATGGAAAGAAGGGGAACGTCTCCACACAGAATCAGAATGTTTCCTGTAAAATTCTTAAATTCTTCCCGGGTTTGCATGACGGCATGCCCTGTACCAAGTTGTTCACGCTGTTCCGCAAAGATCAAATCCCCATTACTGAAATGTTTCTTGACTACGTCTGCCTGGTGGCCGACAACAACGACAATTTTCTCCGCCAGGACTTTCCTGGCTAACCTGATCGTATAGAAAAGCATTGGATTACCACAGATATGATGCAGTACTTTGGCCTTCTCGGATCTCATCCTTGTTCCCTTGCCTGCTGCAAGAATAACCACACCCAGGGAATAATCATTAGTCTTATGAATCGGAATATTCATAACATCCTTTCATGCTTTTTTCAGATGCAATCACTTTGTCTGGGACAATGTAAGACAATTTAGCCCATCGCTGATCCACATATATATTTGAGGATATGCCGAACACTGTATAAAACGGTGTATACGCCATGACAGATGCTATCTCAGCAGACGAAAAAACTACTATCATAACTTTTGCTTATATTTCTTCAATCCTTTTGTTTTCATTGTTTTTCCGGCTAATGTATCTGAATTTAATAAAATTTGAAAACAGGTCAGGGTTTCTGTCAATTTGCATTATCACTGTCAAACTCAGCAGGAAAAAACAAGAGTATTCTTTAAGTATTTTTATTTCGGCCTTCTCAACAACAGAAAGGACATTGCGGCTTCTGGATATTTCTATCCTTCAAAGCCTAATTCCTATTTTTGAAATCAGGGAAACAGCAGACGCTTTCCAATCTCCAGCCGAAATTCCAACAGTAATGCATTCCCTGTTAAAATCCCTATAAATTTAAATAGAAAGATAAAAATCATTTCATACAGATTTGATTGACTCAGGACGTTTTTTCCGATATTTATGCCTCCCCGATATGGAAATTTGATCAAAGCTGAGGTCAGGAGGCCTGGTAAAATGAAGAATATCCTGCTTATAGGAAATGGGGCGAGAGAACATGTCCTCGCGGAAACAATTACGCGATCCGCACAACATCCCAGACTTTTTTCCTTCATGAAAACGAACAACCCCGGGATTGCTTCTCTTTCTGAGAAAATATCGATCGGCAATTATGATGATCTGAACGCAATTCAGGAGTTTGCCAAGACCTGCGCTGTTCATCTTGCCATTATCGGCCCGGAAGACCCGCTGAACAATGGTGTAGTCGATTGTCTGACCGGGATGGGTATTCCTGCCGTCGGTCCACAGAAAAGTTTGGCCCGCCTGGAAACGTCAAAATCCTTCACCCGGAATTTGCTTCAAAAATATGAAATCCCGGGAAACATCAAATTTCGAACCTTCCCCTCCAATGAAGGGATCGAGGTCTTCCTTGACGAAATTGACGGAATTGTTATCAAACCCGATGGTTTAACCGGCGGAAAAGGTGTACTTGTACAGGGCGATCACTTCCATTCCAGGCGTGAAGCCCTTCAGGCTTGTCATGAAATCCTTAAAACCCATTCCAGCGTCATGGTTGAAGAGAAGCTGGAGGGCGAGGAGTTTTCGCTTCAATGCCTCTGCGACGGCAAAACTGTTGTTGCCACACCTCCGGTCCAGGATCATAAACGCCGCTTTGACGGCGATCAAGGTCCCAATACAGGTGGAATGGGCTCTTATTCCTGCGAAAATCATCTTTTACCTTTCCTGACACAAAAAGACATCGAGGCGGGATTATCCATCACCCGGGCCGTGGCGGAAGCCATTCACAAGGAGACTGGTCTTTATTATAAAGGCGTGATGTACGGGGGGTTCATGATTACGCGTTCAGGCGTTAAACTTCTCGAATACAACGCCCGCTTCGGCGATCCGGAGGCCATGAATATCCTGCCGCTTCTAAAAACGGATTTTCTCGATCTCTGCACGGCCATTGTCGACGGTACACTGGATGGCCTCCATATTGAATTTGAAAAAAAAGCTACAGTGTGCAAGTATGTCGTCCCCAAAGCCTATGGGTTGCCCGCCGACTCTCCGGATGCGAAGTCCACATCCTCCCGGATAGAAATCGGAGATGTGGGGGCAGCACGTCTGTATTATTCTTCCGTCGATCAGAAAGCTGACGGTCTTTACATGACATCCTCACGGGCAATCGGTGTCGTGGGCATTGCCGATCAGCTTGAGAAAGCGGAAGCTGTTGCAGAAAGAGCCGTGGCAGCCATAAACGGCCCTGTGGATCACCGTTCGGATATCGGCACATGGCCGCTCATTGAAAAGCGGATTCACCACATCATGAATATCAAAGGCAGCATTGATTGAGGAGAGGGATAATGAATTTGAACGAAATAAAACGGGTACTCATCAGCGTAACCGATAAGACAGGAATTGTTGAATTTGCTCAGGGTTTATCTCAGTTCGGTGTGGAGATTCTTTCGACGGGAGGAACAGCAGCGCAATTGAGGATGAACGGTCTTTCCGTGAGGGATGTTTCCGACTATACGGGGTTTCCCGAAATGATGGATGGAAGACTGAAAACACTGCACCCCAAAATTCATGGCGGGCTTCTGGCTCTCCGGGATCAGGACAGCCACAGGGAAGCGGCCAGAAATCATGGGATCGACATGATCGATATGGTGGTCATCAATCTTTACCGATTCGAAGACACCGTTGCTCGAGAAGGATGCTCCCTTGATGAGGCCATCGAGAATATAGACATCGGGGGACCCACCATGCTTCGAGCCGCCGCGAAGAATTATCGTTTTGTCAGCGTAGTTACGGATCCCGCGGATTACACGAGTATTCTTGAAGAAATGAAACAGGAAGGTGGCAAGATATCCGAGACCACCAACTTCGAATTGTCCGTAAAAACCTTCCAACTGACAGCTAGGTATGACGCGGCGATTTCCAATTACCTCGGCAAGCTGACACCTTACGGAGGCGATTCCAAGACATTTTCCGATACACTCACCATGCAGTTTAAGAAAGCCCAAGACCTCCGTTACGGTGAAAACCCTCATCAGCAGGCCGTCTTCTATCGTGAACACAATCCTTTTCCGGCATCGATTGCCAATGCCCGTCAACTTCATGGGAAGGAGTTATCCTATAACAACATCATGGACAGCGATGCCGCATGGAACATGGTTTCTGATTTCATCCTGCCGGCTGCCGTGATTATGAAGCACGCCAATCCCTGTGGGGCAGCCACGGCCTCCCAGGATCTGTCCGAGGCGTACCGGAAAGCCATGGAAACGGATCCCATCTCCGCCTTCGGAGGCATCGTCGCTCTTAATCGCCCCATTGACAAGAAAACGGCAGAAGAGATTGCCAAGACATTCCTGGAAGTTATCATCGCTCCCGGATTTGAGGAAGAAGCATTGAACCTTTTGCAGGCGAAGAAAAATGTGAGATTGCTGCAAATTTCCGGAGAATACCAGAGAGAGTGCCTGGGACTCGATTTTCGTCGCGTCGTCGGCGGGCTGCTTGTTCAGGAACGCGACATGGATTCCTTTGATATCCGAACAGCGAAAATCGTGACCAGACGAGTTCCAACGGAAGAAGAATACCAGGCCTTGGATTTTGCCTGGCGCGTTGTCAAACACGTCAAATCCAACGCCATCGTGTTCACTGCCAGGGACCAGCTGGTAGGGGTCGGCGCCGGCCAGATGAGCCGAGTTGATTCCGTCAAGATCGCCAAGATGAAAGCCATACTTCCCACAAAAGGCTGTGTCCTTGGTTCCGATGCGTTCTTCCCTTTCCGTGACGGGGTTGACATGGCTGCCGAGGCGGGAATAACCGCCATTATCCAGCCAGGGGGGTCCGTGCGGGATGAAGAAGCCATCGAGGCCGCCAATGAGCATGGAATGGCCATGATTTTTGCAGGCATCCGCCATTTCAAGCATTAGGCCCAAGTTTTCATCTGCAGGAAACGCGGCAGACATGATCGGAACCTTTGTTTGCCGCGTTTCACTTCAAGATGCGTGCAGCAGATGCTCTGCCGCCTCTTTTGATCTCATTGATTTCAAACCGCATTTAAGCAGGAGGAAGAAAATCCGCTGTGGAAAAGAATATGGATATTGCCGTCAGCGTTGTCATGGGAAGTGATTCCGACTATTCGGTAATGGAGGAAACCGTCAAAATTTTAAAGACTTTTCACGTTTCCCATGAAATCTTTCTCACCTCGGCACACCGAAGCCCGGACCGAACATCTGATTTTTCCCGGAAAGCGGCGGAAAGAAACGTGAAAGTGATCATCGTCGGCGCAGGCGCAGCCGCTCATCTCGCCGGGGTCATCGCTTCACAGACAACACTGCCTGTCATCGGAGTGCCTGTTGATTCGACAGCACTCAACGGTCTGGATGCCCTTTTTTCCACTGTTCAGATGCCCGGGGGCATCCCGGTAGCAACTATGGCCATAGGAAAAGCCGGCGCCAGGAATGCCGCGCTGCTCGCCATTCGCATTTTATCTTTGACGGACGCCGAACTTCATCAGAGGCTTACCGTTTATATTGACAATATGGCCCATGAAGTCGAGAAAAAGCACGATGACCTCATCCTCAAGAGCCGTTTATGACTTCAAATCCGATTATTGCGATCGACCCCACTCATCCTGAACCAGCGCTGCTTCAACACGTTGCAGAGAATCTTAGGAAAGGCCGGGTTGTAGCCTATCCCACCGAGACGTTCTATGGACTGGGTGCAGATGCTGGAAATGAAAGGGCCATCGAAAAAATTTTCAGCATCAAAGGCAGGCAGTTCAACAATCCTATCCCGCTCATTATTGGAGACCGGGACGAACTGGACAGTCTGGTCACGGCGATTCCTGAAGCTGCCCAAAGACTCATTCACGTCTTCTGGCCGGGCCCGCTGACGCTTGTCTTTCGTGCTTCTAAAAACGTTTCTCCAAGACTTACGGCAAATACGGGTCTGATCGGCATCCGGATATCCAGTCATCCCATTGCCCGAAGTCTGGCCCGGTCGCTGGGGGCTCCCTTGACCGCCACGAGTGCCAATTTTTCCGGGCAGAAAGAAAGTACGACGGCCCATGAGGTTGCCCGCACTCTGGGTTCTCTTATCGACGGCATTGTTGACGGAGGGCAGACTCGCGGAAACAAGGGTTCAACAGTCGTTAACATTGCAGTTGACCCTCCACTGATCCTCCGGGTTGGAGTCATTACCGAAATTGAGATACGAAAAGCCCTGGAGTCAACCTGTCCACATTAATCCCGGGACAAGACGGATGCCCTTCATATTCAAAAGAAATCTTCAGAAAGCCAAGCCGTAACTTATCTATAACTCATCACTGAGTTTTCAGCATCATTCTGATGTCCGATCTCACCCACAGTTCAGGGAGCATCATTCAAGGTTTTTTTGACACCCCGTCCGGGAAGTATATTTCCCAGTAGGTCCACGTGGGCAGACAAGGGAAGAACAGGATGACAAATCCCATTCATAACCTTTCATAAAGGGAGAAACCCTGCTTCCCTTAAAAAAGACGCGAGCAAAAAGAATTCTTAGGAGTCTGACAATTGTTAATTAAAAATCTAATTAAATTATCAATTGATATTTCAAAGGAAAGCGCTTGCATAATCCACGGGAAAGCAGTCATGAATAAAATATGATTCGAACCAATTTTTTATCTGGCCTGCCGCACCAACTGAAAAAAGAGGCTTATGAACTCAATAAAAAGCTTGACGAACAGGCAGGAATACGGATAAAAACCGATCTATTAAATTTGAAATTAAATCAAAAAAGTGATTTCAAAAACTTATGTTTCTGACGGCTCTGCCGAAACAATGGCAGGATAAACGAGACGTCCATGTCTTGGCATATCAACATCCAGAAGGATGGGCAGACTATCGGACGGATGCTCTAGCTCGAACAACTTATAGCCGATCAGATGGAAGAAAGGATTTTTCGATTACAGAAGTTCAGCAAACAGGCTGATTATGTTTTTTACTGGACAGAAGCGGAGAAACCTCGTTGATTTGAGCGGGAACCTTTAAGTCGCGGCACTGTTTCCGTTTGACAATATTTGAAATCTGTTAGGAGGAGAAACAATGGGTATTAAGACAAAAGAAGAGTACATAGAATCGATTCGGGCTCTCAAGCCGACTGTATATATGTTCGGAGAGAAGCTCACCACCAGCGTCGTCGACAATCCCCGACTGCGCGCAGGCATTGAGGCAACCGGCGCCACCTATGAATTGGCCAATATGCCCGAGAACAGGGACCTTTTCATTACAACAAGTCCTCTGATCAACGAGCCGGTGAACCGTTTCACCCTGCCGCCGGCCAGCATAGAGGATCTTGTAGCGCGCGTGAAGATCAACCGTAAGGTGGCCAACTACGTAGGCACTTGCCACCAGAGATGCACCGGCCTGGACTGTCTCTCCACCCTGGCCATCGTCACCTATGACATCGACAAGAAATACGGCACCCACTATAACGACAATTTCATCGAATTCCTCAAGTACATGCAGAAGAACGATCTCACGGGGAATGCCGGGGTTACCGACGTCAAAGGCGACCGGTCACTGGCACCCCATGCGCAGGTGGACAAGGACATGTTTCTCCGTGTCGTGGAGAAGCGGGAGGACGGAATTGTGGTGCGCGGCGCCAAGTCCCACCAGACCGGGTCCCTCTCCTCTCACGAGATCATCGTGCTGCCCACCCGGGCCATGGGCAAGGATGATGGCGACTATTCAGTCGCTTTCGCAATTCCTTCCGACACCCCGGGGCTCATCCATGTGGTCGGCCGATCCAGCCTGGACATGAGAGAAATCGAAGGCTGCGATTGCGGAAATGTCTATTACTCCAAGTACTGCCCCACCCTCATTTTCAACGATGTTTTCGTACCCTGGAACCGGGTTTTCATGTGTGGCGAAACCGAATTTGCGGTGGACATGGTCGTCAAGTTCTCCTCTTTCCACCGTCAGAGCCACGGCGGCTGCAAGTCCGGCAAGATCGACTGCATGACCGGCGCAGCCCTCACCATGATGGACTACAACGGCACCGCCAAGATGAGCCACCTGAAACAGAAAGTCATTGATATGATCCACAGAGCGGAGACGCTGTATGGCTGCTGTCTGGCGTCGTCCTATGAAGGCAAGCAGCAGCCTTCCGGCAACTACTTCATCGACACGGTTCTTGCAAACGCCTCCAAAATCCATGAAGGCAAAGAGATGGCCGAAGCAACCAGGCTTATGATCGATTGCGCCGGTGGCTACGTGGCTGATCTCCCCTCCGACAGAGATTTCTCGAATCCGGAAATCGGGGATCTCCTGAAGAAATATCTCAAGGGCGTAGACAAGATCCCCGTGGAAGATCGCGTGAAGATGTTCCGGTTGATCGAAAAGATGGCCATGGAAAGCGCCGATACCATCTCCGACATCCACGGGGGGGGATCCGCCGAAGCGCACCGGGTCACCATTTTCCGTGAATCAGACACTGAGAGCAAGAAGAAGGCGGCGAAACGGCTGGCTGGAATTAAAGACTGATATCATCTGAAGCAGAATCCGGAAGGCTGGCACCTTTCTCACGGAAGGCAGCCAGCCTTCTTTTTTAATTCAGCTTTTCAGTCCTTATTGAAAGGCTGAACTTTTTCTGATATGAGCTTCGGCGATGTTTTGATTGTGCCCGACTGGCAACAGAATGAACGAGATTGTAAAAGAACGAACTTCCAAAGGAATTTTTCGAATTGACATGACCAATTTCTACGATGTGATCATTATCGGCGCGGGGGTGGTGGGAAATGCCATTGCCCGTGAACTTTCCCGATTCGACATTAAGGCAGCCGTAATTGAAAGAGAGCTGGATGTCGGTGGCGGAACCAGTTCCCGGAACAGCGGTGTTGTCCACTCAGGAATTCATTACAAGCCCGGCACGCTCCGGGCAAAGTTGAATGTCCAGGGCAATGCCATGATGGGAAACCTCTGCAAAGAGCTCAAAGTCAAGATAGAGTATCTTGGCAAACTCACGGTGGCCCAGGATGAGACGGATGTTGAAACCCTGCATTCCCTGAAGGCCCAGGGGGATGCCAATGGCGTTCCCGGTCTGGCTATTTTAAACAAACAGCAGATGGAGAAGCTGCAGCCCGGCATTGGCGGGATCATGGCCCTTCATTCCCCGAGCACAGGGATCATCTGTCCTTACGGTCTCACGATCGCCCTGGCCGAAAACGCCTGTGCCAACGGCGTCCATTTCTATCTCGGCCAAGAAGTAACGGCCATCAGCCGAACAGAGAAGGGATTCGAGGTCAAGACAACTTCTGGGGAACGCTTCGAGAGCAGGGTTCTGATCAACTCGGCGGGACTTTACTCGGATGCGATCTGCAGAATGCTCGGGATTGACGAATATAGAATCTATCCCTGCCGCGGAGAATATCTCATCCTGGACAAGCGCCTGGCCGGTACGCTTTCCCTTCTCGTTTATCCGGCTCCCCATAAGGGAGGTGCGGGGCTCGGCATACACCTGACCAACACGGTGGACGGCAATATCCTCATCGGCCCCAGCAACGAGTATGTGGATGAAGCGGATGACTATGCCTGCACGGCGGAGATTCTCTCGCTCCTGAAAAAAGAAGGACATGACCTTCTTCCCGGAATATCGGCGGCGGATTTCATCCGTAATTTCTCCGGATTGCGGGCCAAGCAGGCCCCCCCGAGCGAAGGCGGTTTCCGGGATTTTGTCATTGAGAGTCGAAAGGACATCCCCGGTTTCATCAACCTGGTAGGCATTGAAAGTCCCGGTCTGACCTCAGCGCCGGCGATCGGACTCATGGTTCGGGATATGGTGGAAGAATTACTTCCCCTCCCGTTCAAGGCCTCCTTCATTGCCGAAAGAGAAGGCCGCGCCGGATTTTTCTACGAACTTTCGCCGGAAGAGAGGGCAGATCTGGTTGCGGAAAATCCCGACTACGGAGAAGTCGTATGCCGCTGCGAGCAGATCACGCGGAAAGAGGTCCTGGATGCCATCCAGAACCCCTTGGGCGTCAAGACCATCAACGGCATCAAATATCGCTCCCGGGCGATGATGGGCCGTTGCCAGGGCGGGTTCTGTCTGCCCCGGATCGTTCAAATTCTGGAGAAGGAATTTGGTTACAAACCTGAAGACTATTTATTACAACACGCTCATTCCCCGCTTTTTGCCGGTCGAGTGCGATAGGAACGAAAAACGATGCAAACTCTAAAACGCGATCTGGTCATTATCGGAGGAGGGCCCGCAGGCCTGTCTGCAGCCGTATCGGCAAGAGAGAACGGCTGTGACGACGTTCTCCTTCTTGAAAGAGACCGAATTCTTGGAGGCATTCTGAATCAGTGCATTCACGACGGATTTGGACTGCACCGCTTCGGTGAAGCCCTGACAGGGCCGGAATATGCCCAGCGTTACATCGATGAATATGAGAAATTGAAAGGCGATGTTCTGCTGGAAACCATCGTTCTCAACATGGACGAACAACGCAACCTTCTTGTCAGTTCACGGCATGGCTTCACAAAGATCGAGGCCGGCGCTGTCATCCTGGCCATGGGTTGTCGGGAACGAACGGCCGGGGCCATCTCCCTTCCCGGGACCCGCCCCGCGGGGATCTATACGGCGGGAGCGGCCCAGAATTTTATCAACCTGCAGAACATCATGGTGGGGAAACGGGTGGTCATCATGGGTTCGGGAGACATCGGTCTGATTATGGCCCGCAGGATGACCCTCGAAGGAGCCAGGGTGGAAGGCGTCTTCGAAATCCTCCCCTATGCCAGCGGATTGCCCCGCAATATTCAACAGTGCCTAAATGATTATGACATCCCGCTCCATCTCAGCACTTCCGTCGTCGACATTCATGGGAAAGAGCGCCTGACCGGGGTGACGGTAGCCTGCATGGACGAAACGCTCAAACCGATTCCGGGAACGGAACGGCACGTCCCCTGCGACACCCTTCTGCTTTCAGTCGGACTCATACCGGAAAACGAACTTTCCCGGGCGGCCCGGATCGCCATGGAACCGCGCACCAGCGGCCCTCAGGTGGATGATACCCTGATGACCAGTATTCCCGGTGTTTTCTCCTGCGGTAACGTTCTCCATGTTCACGATCTCGCCGACTGGGTTTCCGAGGAAGCCGCTTTGGCTGGACGCAGCGCCGTCTCGTATCTCGAAAAGAATATTGCCCCGCCCGAAAAAAAGATCCCGATTTCGGCGGGAAACGGTGTTCGCTACGTTCTTCCCCAAACCGTGAGCGGTCTGATGGATTTTACCCTTTCGCTTCGAGTCGCCTCCCCTTCCCGGAATCGCGTCATCACGGTAATGGACGGCGGGCGGGAAGTTGCGCGCAAGAAGATTGTGAGACTTCACCCCGCGGAAATGATCCACATCAAAATCAAGGAGGAAAAGATCTCCGAAGCGGATAAACTGGAGGTATCGGTGGCATGATAAAGAAAGAATTGACCTGCGTCATCTGTCCCAACGGATGCCCCCTCGAGGTTACTTTAGAGGAAGGACCGACGCCTGTAATCAAGGAGGTAACGGGTCATACATGCAAAAAAGGACCGGCCTGGGTGGAACAGGAACTCATCAACCCGATGAGGACCATCGCCAGCAGCATCATGGTGGAAGGAGGCGATTTTCCCCTGGTCAGCGTGCGAACCGACTGCGCCATCCCTCTGGCCAGCATCCCCGATGTCATGAAGGCCATCAAATCAACCTGGGTAAAGGCGCCGGTGAACATTGGAGATATCCTCATTCCGAAACCCGCGGATACGTCCTGTAACATCATCGCGACGCGCAACGTCCGAACTGCATCATAAAATTCCAGACCGGGGATACTATCAATGAGGCGAGACGGAGGCGACGCAGGCATACCGGGAAGTGAGCCGAGAAACCGACAGTTATTACACCGGCAAATAAATAAAGCCACGCACGATCGACATCTACAGGAAATACGGGCATCGAACAGATTCAATGGTCATGTTTAATTGCCGGAGTAATAAGCCGGCGCATATTTTAACGCTTTGATATGAGATTGGAATAATAACAGCATAATTCCGCTGACAACTTCCAACAAAAGAGAGGCAGGGAAAATTGAAGATCCCTGCCTCTCTTTTGTCAACGTCCTGTATTTTCTTTATTATTGAAGCAACTTCTCTCCCCCCGCCGGTGAAACCATAGCCTTCACGATATCCGGAGGTTCATGGGCAAAGATAATCATAAAGGGAATCTGCCCTTTCGGTTCAATCCGGATATTCTGGGCATCACTGCCCATCGGAAGATCGAGCTCCTTCTGCAGGGCTTCCTCCGACAGGGTCGCCAGTTCATCATCACTGAGAAGATTGCCGGCATAAGCGAACCGGTCGGCAATCATTGCGCCGTTGCTGTCATAAAGCTCTCCCTTGACCTGCATTCGTGTAATCGGCCAGGGAGACGAATTTACTGCAACCCCTTCAATGACCCGCAATTTCCCCGCCATCAGGTTGCTGACATGTCGCTGCCGCACATCTTCCAGCCGAATCTGATTCAAATGAAAATCCCCGGATTTTTCTCCGGAACCAAGCAGGCCACCCACATAGGGAACTGTGGTGGACAGGTCACGAACAAACCGGCCACTCGTCCCCGGGAAAAACCACAGATAGATGCCGCCGAAAAGAAGATTGATGAAAAGAATCAAGGCCAGAATCCGCCAGGGTGACCAGAATCCCCGCTTTTCCGTTTTAACCGAGGGCCCTGCAAATTCCGATGTTCCCGGCTCAGACTGCTCATATACCGCACCGGTCGGCTTCGCCACGCTTCCAATCCCGCCGGTCTCCGGCTCCGCTTCTTTCCTCACTTCTTTTCCAATACGGACCAAAGTCTCAGTGTCATCATTCTCTTCCAGTGTTTTCTTAGTCTCTTCAATTTTAGCCAGAAACACATCGATTTCTTCCCTGCTTGTGCCTGCGTCAAGCTTCTTGTCAAAATCGGGGAAATCCGAATCCCTGCCCGGTTCCGGGGATAAGACATCCATGTCCGCCGCGACGACGGAGGCTTCCCTGAGCTCCTTTTTGGCGGGATTCTCCTGAAAAAACAATTTCCGGCAGCGGCTGCAGCGAACCCAGACGCCATTGCCCTCCATCAGGGAATCATCAAACCGGTACTTTGTAAAACACTTAATGCACGAAATAATCATAGTTTCTCCAACAGGGAATCACGAACCAGTCCGAGGAAGTCATTCAACAATATATACATCGGGAAGAAAACGGCCTTTTTCATCAAAATCAAGACCATAGCCGATCACGAAGGCATCATCCACACTGAATCCGACGTAGTCGGCTTCAAACGGAACCTTTCTTCGTCCCTGCTTATCGAGGAACGCACAGACCTTCAGTGAACGAGGATTACGCTCCCGAAACCAGTCCACCAGAAATTTCAGGGTCAGTCCCGTATCCACGATATCCTCGACGATGAGGATATCCCTTCCCCTGATGGAGGTTTCAATATCCTTCGTCATGATCACCTTTCCGGAACTCGCCGCTCCGGAGCCATAGCTGGCGAGCCTGGCAAAATCGACGCGACAGGGAATGCTCAGAGCCCGAATCAGATCGGCCATGAAAATAAAAGCCCCTTTGAGAACCCCGACAATGATGAGTTCGCTTTCGGCATAATCCCGGGATATCTGCTCTCCCAGTTCTTTGACCCGTTTCTCAATAGTCTCCCTGGGAATGAAGATACTTTTGTTCATGCTTTCCATAACGTTTTAAAACCCTCAAAGAATCGGATCTGTAAACCAGAGAAGTAATCCCTTCCAGCAGGATCCCCAGTCAGCCATGACGAGATTAATCTCAGGAACAGGAAGAATAGGCCTCGATAAACGCATCGACATGTCCCTGGATGATCTTTTCGGCGGCCAGAAGCTCTTCCCGGCTTTTAAAGCGGGAAGAGAGGCTGAGAAAAATCGGATCAAAGCGCGATTTTTCACACCCCAGGGCTTCGTAATCGATACGATCGATCATGTACTGGGCTCCGTCAAAATAATATTTCCCCAGGCGGTTCACCGCCGGATCCCGGTAAGGCCAGACCAGTTTCAGTTCAAAAAATTTCAGGACCAGACTCCGCATGGGCTCCATCTTGATTTTTTCCGGACGGGGCGTCGCAAAGAGGCCGTCGCTGACCAGACGGAAATAAGCTTTCACCAGATCGATATCCGTCACACAAAGACCGTAGAGATACCAGTCGTCGATGACGGCGATCAGCGTCCGCTTTTCTTCACTCGACAGATAATGATAGCTTGGACAGAAATGCCCGTCGCAGAGTTCCTGACCATAGAAGGAAACGCCCCGAAGGTCCCTGCCCTGATTCTGCAGGGGATGAAGCAGACACCCGACCCGCTTTTCCGCGGGATCGAGAAATCCAAGGTATTCGCAGCAATAGATGACCTCATAGCGCCGCGTCTGATCCTCAGTCCCCCGAATCAGATTTGAGAAATGTTCCAGATTTTCGGAATCTTTCACGATTTCATGAAAAAGCGCCGTCCTCCATCGCAACCGGCGGACCAGCGCTTCCCGGCCGCTGTCGGCATAATTGTACAGTCCGCAGCAGGCGCCGCAGGATTTGCAGAGATCCGGTTGACACAGATGTATGAAAGAACAATCGGATTTTGCTTTTTCGGTTTGCATAATGAAGGGGACTATATGAGGAATGAATTTGCAGGTCAAGCATAAAGATGCTAAGAGTATGCTCTTCAAATTAAGGATAAAGGACAGAAAGAAACATGAAACGACTGATCGAAGAAATTGCGCTCCCTAACGGGCTGACAATAAATATCTGGGACGCCTCGCGGGTGATTGCCGCTGATACCACAAGTGTTGTCCTGATTGTGACGATCCGGATGGAACTCAAACCGGACTATTTTCCGGCAGCGGATCATTACAAACTGACGACATCCGTTTTCGGTACGGAAATGCTTTATGAATACAGGAAGGAACGCACCTTCGTCAAAAACGATGAAGTGGAACCTGTATTTCAGGAATTGCTCGAAACCTTCAAGACCGATGCGCTGCCCTACCTCTGCCGTGAAAACTTTCCGCAGCAGTTTGCCCGTTCAAAACACCGGGAGATAATCAGCAACCCCTATCAATACCGGCAGTACCTTGAAAAGGCTGTTTGAAGGAAGATTGAGGGATTTTTATGAGTCTGGACAATCTCCTTGCTTCAGTTTCCAAGCCGAGTCGTTATCTCGGTGGAGAAGTGAACTCCATCCGGAAAGATATTGACGCCTGTCCGGTACGTATCGCCCTGGCGTTTCCCGACACCTATGAGGTCGGCATGTCCCACCTTGGAATGCAGATTCTCTATGCGATTCTTAACGGTTATCCTGATGTCGCCGCCGAACGATGTTATGCCCCATGGCCCGACATGGAAACCCTGTTGCGGACCCATCGGCTGCCACTGACCACACTGGAATCCCGCAAGCCTCTGTCTGCCTTCGATCTGGTCGGGTTCTCCCTCCAATATGAATTATCCTACACCAATGTCCTCAATATGCTGGAGCTTGGCGGCATCCCCCTGCGCGCCAGAGACCGCGGAAAAGAGGATCCCCTCGTGATTGCAGGGGGTCCCTGCGCCTTCAATCCCGCTCCGATGACGCCTTTTATCGACGCCTTCGTCATCGGTGAAGGAGAAGAGGTGATCTCGGAGATCGCCGCATCCCTGAGGGAGGCCAAAGCCCGGGGACACGAACGATCCCGGAAACTGGAACAACTCGCAGCCATACCTGGGATTTACGTCCCGGCCCTTTTTTCAGGCAGCCGGATTCGTAAGCGAATCGTCACGGATCTGGATTCCTGGCGCGTTCCTTTGAAACCCGTAGTCCCCCTCATGAAAACCATCCATGACCGCATTACCCTGGAAATCGCCAGAGGATGCACCCGGGGCTGCCGATTCTGTCAGGCCGGCATGGTCTGGCGGCCCGTTCGGGAACGGAATCTCCGCACCCTTGAAAAATCAGCGGAGCAGCAGCTCTGTTCCACCGGCTATGACGAAATCTCCCTGCTGTCTCTAAGCTCGGGCGATTACAGTCGGATCGAGGACCTGCTGATTCGACTCATGGACCGGTATTACAGCCGCCGGATTGCCCTGTCCCTGCCCTCGCTGAGGACAGAAACTCTGACCCGGACCCTGATCGAAAACATTCGCAAGGTGCGCAAGACAAGTTTCACCCTGGCGCCGGAAGCGGGAACCCAGCGGCTTAGGAACGTGATCAATAAAGGCAATACCGAAGAAAACCTCCTTGCCGCCACGGCCCAGGTTTTTGCCGCCGGCTGGAAAGCCGTGAAACTGTATTTCATGATCGGCCTTCCCACTGAAACAGAAACGGATTTGGACGGCATTATCGAACTTGGCCATAAGGTGTCAAGGTATTCAAGGAACCGGGGACAGGTGACCCTGAGCCTGTCTACCTTTGTACCCAAGCCTCATACGCCCTTTCAATGGCACCGGCAGATCGATATGGAAGAAATCGCGGAAAAACAGCTTTATATAAGAAACTCAATATCCAGCCGTAATATCAGCATCAAGTTTCATGATCGCCGGATGAGCCTGCTCGAAGGGCTCTTCTCCCGGGGGAACGAAGCCCTGGGAGAGCTTATTGAAAAAGCATTCCGTCTGGGCTGCCGCTTCGACGGCTGGAGCGATCAGCTTCGATTCGACCTCTGGGAACAGGCGATGGAGAATCTGAACATCTCGACCGATGCCTATCTGCGGGAACGAACCTTTGAGGAAGATCTGCCCTGGGACCCCGTGGATTGTGGAGTCAGCAGAGATTTTCTTGAAAAGGAACTCCTTCGTTCCCTTTCCGGACAACTGACGGAAGACTGCCGGCGCGGAAACTGTCTGCAATGTGGTGTTTGTGATCATCAGGCAATTCGTATAGAAAGAGCGGAAACGGGAAAGGCTGAGCGCGAACAGGCACCCCCTGACCAACAAGAAAGAATGCCGGCAACAGATTCCAAAGTGACCCGTCTCCGCCTGACCTTCCGGAAACATGGGACCGCCAGGTTATTAGCTCATCTGGAAATCACCGAAGCCTTGATTCGAGCCATCAAAAAAAGCGGAGAAACTTTTGTCTTTACGGAGGGCTTCCACCCTCACCCCAAGATCTCCTTTGCCTTTGCCACGGCCGTCGGCATGGAAAGCGACGAAGAATACGCCGATATTCAGCTTCGGAATCTTTCCGCCGAACCGACAGCCCTCATGGGGGCCATCAATGCCGGTCTTCCCGCAGGATTCGAACTGACAAGCATCGCGGAGATTTTCCCCGGAACCCCTTCTCTTTCGAAAATCATCCGGGGCTTCGTCTATGAAATTACCGTTCCGGAATGCATGAGGGCAGAAATTGAATGGCCGCGGGTGGCACGACAAGCGGCGGAATTTCGAACGGCCTCCTCCTTTTCGATGGTCCGGGACACCAGAGACAAGACGGTCATCCGCGACATCAGACCCCTGGTGGAAGATCTCGAGCTCTCGCCGGAATCCGGTAAGATCAGCTTCTGCCTGCTGTTGGGAAAAGAGGGAAGCGTCAAGCCGGTCGAAATCCTCACGGAGGTGCTTGACTTCGACAAGGAAGTGGTTCCCCTGATGCGCATCAGCAAAGTGAAAACACTGTTCATCTCTTGAACAGTCGAAATCTGCTGACATCGTCAGGAAATTTTTCAAGAGTTCTCACAAAAGGATTGACAAATTCAACAATATTTTTATAATCGGCAGTTCATATTTTAACTTTACAGATAAGAAGGATGCCATGGATATGTATGCGGTGATAAAAACAGGCGGGAAACAACACAGGGTTTCAGAAGGAGATTTGCTGACTGTTGAAAAGCTGGCCGGCAGCAAAGGAGACAGCGTGGTCTTTGATGATGTGCTGATGGTTGCCAAAGAAGGAGAGATCCGGGTGGGAAAGCCTGTCTTGGAGGGCGCTAAAGTTGTCGGTGAAATTGTCGCCCAGGTAAAAGGCCCTAAGATTTATGTTTTCCATATGAAAAAACGTAAGGGATTCCATAAGAAAACTGGGCATCGGCAACAACTGACACGAATGAGAATCAAGGAAATTTCGATTTAAACGGAGGACGTCATGGCACATAAAAAAGGACAGGGAAGTTCCCGAAACGGCAGGGACAGTAATGCCCAGAGACGCGGGGTAAAGGTTTACGGCGGGCAGAGCATCCATGCCGGTTCCATCATCATTCGCCAGTTGGGAACGAAAATTCATCCCGGTAATAATGTGGGCATGGGTAAAGACTATACCCTCTTTTCCCTGATTGACGGCGTGGTCAAATTCGAAAGACTGGACAAGAAGAGAAAGAAGGTCAGTGTTTACGCAACGGCGTGATCATCGGATTCCTGGTGTAGATTTTTTCCTTGCGGAAAACTGCAACGCGATTTCATTTTTTTGAGAGAGACAACAGTCAGGAAAAGGTTACGACTCAATTGCTGCGGAATAGAACACGAAGGCACTGTTTCAGTGCCTTTTTATTTTAGCTGGTACACGCCTGGTTGCCTTAACAGAAAAAACCGCAGCAACTCCGGTTCTATTTCTATATCAGAAAAAAATATTGAGGCTGTTGGCAGCGTCGACACGGGCATACGGTGATGTACAGCGAGGCGCCGGCGCCAATAATACAGAGAGCGCTTTGATTCGGTATGGAAAGATGGCGCTTTCAGATAGGAAAACTTGATTTTCTTCATGAAATTCATCGATGAAGCAAAGATTTATGTAAAGGCCGGCGACGGAGGCCGGGGCTGTGTCAGTTTCCGGCGGGAAAAGTATGTTCCCTTCGGAGGCCCCAACGGCGGTGACGGTGGCAAGGGCGGTGACGTGGTTATCGTGGCCACATCCAGCCACAACACCCTGCTCGATTTGAAATACAAACAGCATCATGTGGCAAAACACGGCGGACATGGCGAAGGAAGCAACAGGACAGGCCGAAGTGCTCCCGATCTGACAATTCCCGTCCCGGTCGGCACACTCGTGATGGATTCCGAATCCGGAGAAATTCTGGCTGACCTTGTCACGGAAGGCCAGGAGTATATCGTTGCTCATGGGGGGATCGGCGGACGCGGCAATGCCCGATTCGCCACGGCGACGAATCAGGCGCCCCGTTATGCCCAGAGCGGAATACCCGGTGAGGAACGCTGGATTCGGCTGGAACTTAAACTGCTTGCGGATGTCGGGATCATCGGGCTTCCCAACGTGGGGAAATCCACCTTTATTTCAAGAGTTTCCGCCGCCCGTCCAAAAATTGCCGATTATCCTTTTACCACGCTGACACCTCACCTCGGCGTCGTCCGTTATGGCGACGATCTAAATACCTTCGTCCTCGCCGACATCCCAGGTCTGATTGAAGGAGCCCATGAGGGGGTCGGCATGGGAATCCAGTTCCTGCGACACATTGAAAGAACCGCCCTGCTGCTCCACATTATCGACATCTCGAGAGACGAGACCAGCACCGGCTGGCACGATTTTGAAGTGATCAATTCGGAACTGGCCTCATACAGTCCCGAGCTGATTCTCAAACCCCAGATCGTGGCCGTCAACAAGACCGACCTGCCCATAACCAGGGAGAAGCTGAAGGATACGCTTCGGATCTTTGCGGAAAAGGGCATCGTGCTTTACCCATTCTCCGCCGCAACAGGCGAGGGTATCCCGGCCCTGCTGTATAAAATTGGAGAAGCCCTGAAAAATATCCGATACAGGCAGACTGAACATGAATGAAAATCGAGAACAAGTCCTGAAAAATGTAAAGAGAGTTCTGATAAAGATCGGCAGCGCCGTCCTTACAGGCGACAACGGCCTCGACCTGGAAAGGATCCAGCACCTGGTGGACCAGATGGCCGCCCTGACACACAGGGGCTATCAAGTCGTCATGGTCACCTCGGGCGCCATCGCCTCGGGGAAACACCGCCTCGGCATTACCACCGCTTTGAAGAGCATTCCCCAGAAGCAGGCCGCGGCAGCCATAGGGCAGGGACGCCTGATGCGCATTTATTCCAATTCCTTCGGGAAACACGGCCTCTATGTCGGACAGATTCTTCTCACCATGAGCGATCTGACGGATCGAAGGCGTTTCCTCAATATCCGCAATACCCTTTCCACCCTCATGGAATGGGGCATCATCGCCATTATCAACGAAAACGACACCGTGGCCATCGATGAGATCAAATTCGGCGATAACGACAATCTGGCCGCCATGATCGCCAATATCATCGAAGCCCATCTGGTCATCAATTTAACCAGCACACCGGGACTCTATGATCGGAATCCCGCTTCATCCAGGAATGCCAGACTGATTCCCCTTGTCCGGGAAATCACGGAAGATATTGAAGCAGCCGCGTCGGAGGAAGGGACCTCCGTCGGAACGGGAGGGATGAAAAGCAAGGTCATGGCGGCCAAAAAGGTAACCGCCTTCGGCATCCCTTACATTATTGCTCCCGGAAAGCAGAAGGACGTTCTGCTGGATATCTTTGATGGAAACGAGCTGGGCACCCTTTTCCTCCCCATGAGAGAGCATCTCAGCAGCCGCAAATACTGGATTGCCTTTACCCTCAGATCTCGAGGGGTTCTGAGCATTGACGCCGGCGCCCGAACCGCGATTCTGGAAGAGGGAAAAAGCCTGCTGCCCTCAGGAATTGTCGGTGTGGAAGGTGATTTCATCGTGGGAGACCCGGTCACGTGCGTCGATCGGGACGGCGTTCCCCTGGCCAAGGGGCTGGTTAATTACAGCGCTCCCGATATCCGGAAGATCATGGGACTCAAGACGTCCCGGATCGAACAGGTGCTGGGACACAAGGACTATGACGAAATCATTCACCGCGACAACCTGGCCGTGATCCGTCGCAGTCGCAGACACAGAGAAGCAGGCTGACCGGGAACTCCCTCAGGGTTCTGATTCTCATCTCACATCAAAGGTCTCTCCCCGCCACCGACTCTGTACCGGTCGTCCTGTGTGCGTCCGCATCGTTTCTGCCCGCCGGCCTGGCAACCTCTCTGATCTCTTATTCAAATCGATCCTCTGTACCGGGCTGAACGGCGGATTTGGAACATCCATTTAACCCTGATGGTTCTTTTTTTGTTCGATTCGTGTAAGTGACAAGCGCGGTGAAAATCGCAATCGTCAAAATTCCCCCGATCACAACCGGCGCCGTCAGCAGATGTTTCGGCATCGACTGCCAGAGCCCGACCAAGCCGAAAAGGATGAAGAGCAGGGCGGCAAACCATTTGATCGCCCGCTCGGGAATCTTCTTTCCCAGGACAATGCCGATCCCGATTCCGAGGGCATCCGCCGCGAGCATCCCGATATTGGTCCCCAGCCAGACAGGGAAAACCGTTTGATATTTGGCAGCCAGGGCAATGGTGGCAAGCTGGGTTTTATCCCCCATCTCAGCGAGAAAAAAGGCCACGGCCACTGTCCAGAAAGGACTGAAATTGAAACGGCGGTCTTCCCCACTCAACTCGTCTCCCCGAATCGTCCAGAGGCCGAACATGATGAATGATATCGCCGCTGCAATCTGGACATACTGCATGGGAAAGAACATCGTCAGATAATTGCCCAGGAAAACGGCAAGCATATGATTGAGCGCCGTAGCAGCAAACACCCCCCACATGACAACAGAAGCCCGGTAACGAACAGCAAGCGCCATGGCCAGAAGCTGGGTCTTATCCCCCATTTCCGCCAGGACGACAAAGCTCAACGAGGCTAAAAAAGCAGTCATTTTCTGCCACCCTTTTGATTTTACGGCAAAAAAAACGAGACACTTCGGATGACGGAGCAACTCGCACCGAAAGTCTCGCTAATTGGTCGAAACCAACGGCAAGGCCAGACTTTCACCAGTATTTTGACCTTGCACTTGTCAGCTACTCCCCTTCAGGACGAGGGCACTCTAAAACAGAAAAGGGGGGAAAGCAAACATTTTTTGTCAGTATACAAAGAAGAAGATTCGTACGTTCAAGCAAGGTTCTCTTCATGGAATATCTGCAATATCATCTATTCATCTATCCTGTTGATGGTTCAACCGATCGTTGATCGTTGTGAAGGAACGCATGAATTTTTTCTCCCAGATCCTTTCCGATTCCCTCCACCTGAGTCAACTCCTCGACAGTTGCCTCTCGTATCCGGGCAAGATCTCCGAAACTCAGGAGAAGGGCCTTTTTACGAACTTCTCCCACACCCGGTATGTCGTCCAGAAGAGACATGAAATCGCTTCGGGTCTTCAGACTTCGATGATAGGAAACGGCAAAACGGTGCGCCTCATCCCGAATGCGTTGAAGCAGGAAAAGCACCGCAGGCCAGCGGCTCAGGTACAGGGCTTCCTTTTTATGGGGGAGGTAAACGCGGTCTTCACTTTTGTTGACTCCCCCCTGCACGGTAACTCCGTTTACCCTTTCCTTGGCCAGACCGATCACATCCTGTCCCGAAATCGACAGATCCTTCAACAGGGAAAACGCCACAGCCAGCTGACCTTTTCCTCCATCCACGACAATGAGGTCAGGCAGGTTTTCCTTACCCTGATACCTCCTCTTCAAAGCCTCATACATCATGGCATAATCGTCTGCTCCATGGACCGTCCGGATTCGAAAACGCCGATAACCGGACTTCAAGGGTCTGCCATCTTGAAAGGTCACCATGGCGGCGACAGCCAGCCGTCCACCGATGTTCGAGATGTCAAACGCCTCTATTTTCCTGGGGAAGCGTCTGAGATGAAGTCTTTCCATGAGCAGCCGCAGGGACTCATCAGAATCATCGAGCGACTTGCGCTCCATTTTGAAGCCATGTTCCGCATTCTGTTCCGCAATATGGAGAAGTTCCAGGCCTCGCCCTTTTCGGGGAATCAGAATGGAAAGCCCCTTTCCACGCTTTTCCTCCAGCCATTCCCGTATGACCTGCCGATCCTCGATCGATGCCGGAATAAGAATTTCCTGAGGAATGTCTACAGATTGATCATAATATTGCATGAGCAGCGAAGACAGCATGTCCGCCGTCTCGCCTTCAAATTTCAAAAGGGGAAGGAGCCGGCTTCCCAGAATTTTTCCCTGACGAATCAGAAGAATACAGACCTGAATCAGGTGTCCTTCCCGGTATAAGCCGAAGATATCCTGATCTTTGAACGTCATCGAAACCATACGCTGCCTTTCAAGGGTTTCTTCTATCGCCCTGATCCGATCTCTCAAAAAGGCTGCCTCCTCATAATTCATCTGTTCAGCCGCCATCTTCATCCGCTCCCGCAGTTCACGGAGCAGATTATTTCCCCGTCCTTCAAGAAAGGAAACTCCATCCCGGACCATTTGCAGATAGTCTTCTGAGTTTATTCGACCAACACAGGGAGCAAGACACCGCTTGATCTGATATTCAAGACAGGGCCTCGTGCGTGATTTCAATTCCGCATCGCGGCATGTTCGAAGGGGAAAGATGGATTGAAGAAACTGGAGGGTTTCCCGGGCCGAGGCACTGGAAGGATAGGGTCCGAAGTATTTTGCCCCGTCTTTGCGGGGGCGTCGAACCAGTTGAAACCTGGGGAAGGGTTCGTTGAGATCCGCACGGATGTTGAAATAGGCCTTGTCATCCCGAAAACAGATATTGTAACGAGGATGGTGTTCTTTGATCAGATTGTTCTCAAGAATCAGGGCTTCCTTTTCCGTCTCCGTCAGGATAAACTCGATATCGTGGATTCGGGAAACAAGAAAGGGGATCATGGCGCGGGAATCCGTCCCGCTGAAGTAAGCGCGAGTCCGGCTTTTGAGATTCTTTGCCTTCCCCACATAGAGGATCTTGCCGGCGGCATCCTTCATGAGATAAACACCGGGCGTCCGTGGCGCTATGTCTATACGACCTTCCAGTTGTTGCCGGTTCATAAAAGCTCAGACGGGGTTCCTGATCGTTTCAGGTTTTGATGCAGGATGCAAACATCCACATGCTGCCGTAGGAGGGGATCAGCTTTTTGTCCATCTTTACGGAAGAGAAATGCCGGTTCAGCAATTTTTCTACAAGCGCTGTCGTTTTTTGATCATATTCCGAAGCACACTGCAGGGAAACAACTCCCTGGCTTTTCAAATCTTCCTTCATTTTCATAAAGAGCTGATTCAGGTAGTCCTCACGATCCATCACGATAAAGGACTCCGGATGCATGGTCAAGTCATAGATCATTGCATCGAACTGATGGCTCCCGTCCAGGTATTCGAACACATCGGCAAGAACAATGTTTACCCTTTCGTCTTCGAAGGCAGAATGACAGATGCTTTCGAGGTAGGTCCTTGCCACCCGAATGACTTCTTCATCGATATCAATGACAGAAACACTGCCGGGATCCAATTTCAACAGTTCATAAAGAACACCGCCATCCCCGCCGCCTAAAATCGCCACAGACGAAAGATCATCCAGTTTTCCACGCACTGGACTTACCATCGCCTCGTTATAGAGCCAGGCATCCCTTTCAGCAATCTGCAGATCATTATCCAGAAACAGCATCCGGCCGAAATCCTGATTCTCGATGACCTTGATATCCTGATACCTGGATAACCCGGAAAAGAGTTCCCGATCAACGCGATACCGGACATCAAAACCGGTTGCGCTGTTATCATCGGTAATCCAGTTGGTCCGGGACACCTCGAGGGGATTTCCCCTGGATACCTCCACAACCCGTGTGGTTGCCGGCATCAGTTTCTCTTCCAGATAATGCAAAAGATGCTGTGACTTCTCGTTACCCCGGGAACAGGTAAAAATATCCACCGAGGCGTGATGGGCTTCCGGATAGGTATGGATTGCAATGTGGGATTCACTGATGACGGCAATAGAGGTAATGCCGATGGGATCATAGCAATGGCTGTTCAAGCTGACCAGGCCGAGACCGCAGGCTTCAATCCCTCCCGCCAGGATTCTTTCAAGCGCGTCGGAATCATTCAATATGTTTGCAGAACAACGAAAAAATTCTGCAAGGATTTGGTTTCCCGTGGGCTTCATGGCCGCCCCTTCATTTCTTAACGGATTCCCACGCCACATTCGTGACACGGAAGTCTATATGAAAATATTATCAAGAAATTCAAATATTTAACTAATAAGATCTCACAGACAGTGATTCTTATATAAAAATGAGGATGTTCTGTCAATAAAAAACGGGAAGAAGAGGAACAGATTCAGAAATGGAAAGGAACGATCAATGGAAAGCTGGAAACATTTTAGGTTATCAAAGAAAATTAAGAGACTTTATTAAAGACAAACAGGTTTTCGCATTCAGAATCAGGCAAGTTATTGATAACAAGAGACCTGTGATGCTTCTATGTTACCAAGATATGGGTTGCAGCCATTTGTTTTTGTCTCCGTCGTAGAACCACTTATCCGGAAATCCGCGGCGTTTGACAAAAGTGGGATTTCGGGCCCAGAGCATCAGAGCCTCATAGGCTGTCTGTATCTTTCTGAATATGAATGCATCTCCTCCCAGATCGGGATGGTGAATTTTTACCTGCTGACGGTAGGCATTTCGAATCACCCGACATGGGTCTCCATGGTTGAGTTCTCCATGATCAAGTTTGAGATGCTGAAGCGATTTTTTCTGAATGGCAGGCATCCGCACTTCATAGGGCTTTACACAAAGCATCGAACCGTTGTTCCTTACAGCCCGATCAAGCAGAAACCTTGATGCCAGATACCTTTTATTGGTCCGCCGCTGTTCCGCCCACCAGATCTCACCCATATGATCGGCCATTCGACTGAAATCATCAGCGGGTTTTTTACCCAGAACGCGTGGAAAGGAAAAACTGTAGATCTCCCTGGAACTGTAAGGGATCATATCCATCATGATCGCCAGATCCGAAAAATAAAAAGTGGCGTAACGGGTATTCAACGCCTGGATCAAGCCGGTTCTCAGATCCAGTTTGTTGCGCAACCTCTGGCGGCAGCCGACGGAACAATATTTCCTCTTGCCACCGTCTATCGGTTCTCCGCATGAAAGACAGAGGTTCTTTCTTTTCTCTCTAATTGGGACCAAGCTATGCACGTTACTTGACAATCTGCTACTATTTCTTCTTTTGCTTCTTATCACATTGAAAATACTTTTTCCTGCTGGATTTTTCCGCCGATGCGCGACGTTTCACGGCCATCCTGCTGAAAGGAATTTCTGTCCCTCTTTATCTGTGCCTTTGATATCTCCCCATGAGTTGGGCTTCTGCAAGAACATGCCCCTTCATTGCCTTCAACAATTGCTCTTTGGTCGCTCCCGGTGCAAGATTCAGCATCGTGTCCAGCGCATACAGCTTGAAATAATACCGATGAGTGCCGCTGGGTGGACAGGGTCCGCCGTAACCGATTTTCGGCCAGTCGTTCTTACCCTGTCGAATACCGCTTTCAAGTTCGGCCTCCGGTCGGACATTCTCATCAAGTTTTTTCACACTGGGCGGAATATCATAAACAACCCAGTGAACCCAGGTCCCCCGAGGCGCATCCGGATCGTCACAAATCAAAGCGAAACTTTTCGTGCCGTCAGGCACGTTGTCCCATTCCAGGGATGGAGAAATATCCCGCCCATCGCATGTGTATTTCAAGGGAATCATCTCCCTCTCTTTAAAAGCGGAACTCGTGATTTTCATTGTTCTGCCTCCTTTCGGTACTGATAAGGCATTACCTGAGAATCCAAGACAAAGTAAAAGAATCAACCCGGCAATAATCCATCCGCACTGTTTTTTCATAGGCCGTGACCTCCTTCTCGTCACGTTCAGTGGACGAAAAAAAGAAGAAATCTTGCGCACCTTTCTTCGTTGAAATGGTATGGTAACGATACGCAGGCAAAAGGCGGTTGTCAAACATTTTCCTTATCCTAAAATCACAAAAGGCAGATTATATTTATCGATTGGTTGTTTATCAAAATTTTCCGGTTCTCTCTACATTGCCCAGAGTGAAAGGCGTTCTTGTTTTTCCGGGATCAGATTAAAAATAAACAGGAAATAAAACCGGTCTGACCGAGGAAACAACAATAAAGAAGGGGCAGGTCATATTGTATGATAACCTGCCCCTGCATGTTGCCTTATCTATCTTGCTTGCGAATAATTACTTCACCAAGGGTTTGGGTACATAATAAATCGACTTGCCGTATGCGGTATTGCAAACCGTTGCCCCCGCCAGGTAAATTCCGATCCATCCGCAGAAAATCAGCATATACCCGACCATCGGCTTCCAGGTTGCCGGATCGGCATACCATCCCGTGTCCATGCCGACAATAAGCCAGAGGCAGATGTCAACCAGGATAACCAGCAAAAAAAGCAGGGAAGTTGATTTGGCATAGGCCGGGGTTACCGCTGTCAGGAACGCGGCGCCTGCCATCCAGCACCATCCCTCCACATAGGGATCGGGTTTCGGGAACCAGGTGATCGCCGCTGCTGCCGAAGCCGCTGCTGCCTCTTTCGGAATAAAAGCACCCGCTCCGACCAGCAAAAGGAACTTGGACATCAAACTTAATGCTGCAGCGAACATGAAGAAGGCACAAAAAAACAAAAAGACGTTGCCGCCGGTCAAATTTTTATCTTTCAATTCCATGATGGCAACTACAATCTGCACAATACCGCCACCGACAAGCCAGGCAGCAAGGATCGGATACCCGCCCGGCTTTACCAGTCCTAAGAAAACGGCACCAAAACCAAAGCACGCGACAGCTAATGCAGCCAACCCGGCAGGTCCGGGAGAAGCAAAAGTATGTTCCTGCGACATAAAGTATTCCTCCTTTTTTTGTTCCTTTCAAAGCTTATCAAAGACTTCAGTAAAGATCCCCATAATCGGCCATTCATCATAGAGTTTCCCGGTTTTCTCTCCGGGAAACTCTATCAATGTTTTCAAAAGGATGCTTTCTAATCCAAGTCGGGGAAATCTTTCTTGGCCCTTTCCTTGATGACAAAATGCATTTTCTTTCCTGATGGATTGAAGGGCAGTTCCTTGAAGTCAACGAACTTGTAATACTTTGGCCGCTGATACCTTGCCAGCCTCGGGTGATTCTTGCAGAATTCCACAAAGTCTTCTTCCTTGAGATTGGGATCTTTCAGGGCGATATAGGCAACGATCGCCTCACCCCACCTCTTGCTCGGGGCACCCGTTACGAAGACGTCGATGACGCCGGGATGGTCCTTGATCGCCTCCTCAACCACGACGGGATGAACATTTTCCGCACCCGTGATGATCATGTCATCCGTACGGCCACGGATGGAGATATAACCTTCTGCGTCCCAGACCGCCGTATCGCCCGGAAGCTGCCAGCCCGGATAGGGGAATCCCTTCTCGGTATCCTGGGGTCTGTTCAGATATCCATAACAGCCATGCATGGTTCTGAGAGCGATTTCGCCTTCCGTCACACCATCCCTCGGGACGAGGTCTTCAGGATTGTTCGGATTGCCGCGACGTCCAAGATCAAGGCGGACGAGTACGATCATGTCTTCCGTAATCGGCAGGCCGATGGTTCCCGCCTTTTCCGGCAACTCCCAGGGTTTCAGCATGGTGACCCAATGCTGATCCGCGGTTCCATAACCGTTGTAAACGCCGGGACACAGGATTCTCATGACTCTCAGACAGGAATCCTTATCGAGGGGTGCGCCCATGGAGCACAGGGCACGCAGACTGCTGACATCGCGAGCTTTCTCTTCCTGCGTATGACACATTCTCTCATAGATGACAGGAGCGCTGACCATGTGGGTAACCTTGTATTTTTCGATGTAATCCAATGCCAGATTCTCGTCAAAGGATCTCATGATGACAACGGCTCCCCCTTGATGGAGTACGGGCAGAACCCCCGTTGTATTTCCCCCTCTGTGAAAGAGCGGGTTTGTGGCAAGACTGACGCAGTGTTCGTCAACCTTGTGCAGGTGACCATTCATCATGCAGTCGAAGAAGATGGTCGCATGACTCACGAAAAATCCCTTGGGCAGGCCTGTCGTCCCGGACGTGTAGATAAGCATGCACGGATCCCACATCTCGACGTCCTTCTCCGTCGGCGGCGCAGTCTTTGGTTTGCCTTCGATAAATTTCGCATAACTCACATGGCCGGGGGGAACTTCACCCTCACCTATCATGACGCAGACCTTCGGCTTGAACTTGCACAGTTCAACGGCTTTCACCGCCATATCCTTGAGGGAAGAGTCATAGACGAAAACGGCCGTTTCGCTGTCATCCATCAGCTTAGAAACCTGCCCCTCGGGAAGCATGAAATTCTGCATTGCATTTACGCACCTGGCCTTCGCACATCCCATGTACAGAGTAAACCACTCGGAACAATTGAATACATCACTCATGACGGTATCATAAGTGGTGCACCCTGCTTCAAGAAGGGCATGCGCGAACTGGTTGGCTTCTTCATCCCACTGCCTGTAGGTCAGCGATTTCTTCATCAAAGGATCAATGATCGCAACTTTATCCGGCCATTTCTGCAACATACGATAAAGCTGCCTTGTAACGGTATGCTCTGTCTGCCAGACAGATTTCAAAACTGTATAATCTACCGCTTTACCCATTTGTATTCCTCCTTTTTTTAAGAATAACAATGAAAACGATTAAGATTTTCATTATCGATTCAAGTGACTTAGTCTGGACCCTGCGCACTCACCTCCTTGCATTTCAAATGATAAAACATTGTGTTTGAGATCTGTATAAGACAATGTATTCTCATGTTAACGGTTTTCGGCATATGATATTCGTCAAATTATCGGGATTTCAACCTTCAACAAATGCTATGCACACTGATCCATTCATGCTTTGTGCCAGATTTTCTGATACTCAGCCGTCATGGCCATAAGCACTTATTCCGTTAATTATTCAAGATACATACAATTAGCCGACTATAAGCTTAATACCCTATAGTGTCGACGATTGAATACAATTATATCCCAATCAAGCATATAAACAGAAGTATCCAAAGAGATACATGTTGCCATATAAATACAATCAACTCAAAACTTGTGCGTCACAAGCAATAATATGATCGCTCGAAGCATCAATTTTTCCAGGCATTCATCCAGTTCGAACATTCATTTGTTTTAGTGGTGACAAGCCCGAGATTGCTTGGGTGTTAACAATTTCTGTACGAAATTTTCACAGGCCGACTCTCTATAAAGTGGACGAAAGTGGAAGCATAGATAACCGTGCATTGTAGGAAAGGAGGATGAAAATAAAAACAGGGACCGGAATTTCTTCCTAAGTCCCCGTTTTTATTATTGGCGTCCCCACGCGGAGTCGAACCGCGGTTACAGGCGTGAAAGGCCCGTGTCCTAGGCCTCTAGACGATGGGGACAAATCGTATTTCTGCATCTTCTGCGCAAATGACATTTCTCATATGCGAATTTGGCCTTATACCCTGATCCAGATGAATATGTCAAGCTTCAATTATAGGCTTATTGCATTTTCTTCGCCGAAAACGCTCATGCAATCACCCCTCCCATTCAAAAACAACGGGTTCGCGCAGAATGGCATCCCGCGCCCGTGCGGCCAGGTGGGCCATTTCAGGGTGTGTATCCCGGAGTGAAACAATCTGTCGCAGATTATCCGCGACTCGAAGAACCAGCATGGATAGTTCACCATCAGCTATGCCGGTTCTCTTGATGATTTCATCCCAATCTTCCCCTGAAGCCCACTCATAAACCACCGCGCTTGTCCAGAAATAAAGGGGTTGGACAGGAAAACCGGCGGCCTTCATGCGTTCCGTTAAAGGTCCCAGCATCGTAACAAGACGTGTGAAGGCCCGGCGGAGCTTTCGGGATATAAAACGCTTATCCATCAGGATTTCCTGGTCATGATCATTCACGAAGGGCGCGATCAGAGCGGCCAGCAGTTTTTCATCCGCTGAAGGAAATCCCCCGGCCCGCAGCCCTTCAGCAATCAACAGGGGCTGGTCAAGTCGCAATTTTGAAGCCCAGATGCCGTTTTCAGTCAACCGGTCCTGATCATCCACGAATCCTTCGGCTTTCAGGAATTCAAGATGTCTCAAGAATTCCTTCCACAGATTGAGATTCTGATGTTGATAGGAAGCCAGTGATTTCTCGAAAATATCGCGGATCGTTTCAGGGGTCTGAGACAGCAGAAGATTCAGCACCATGGAAAAATCACTCCGAATTTGACTGAGAATTTCATCGGGAGGCTGAAAAAGACTTTTCCTGATGTGACTCAGATCCATAAAACGCCCCGGAACGGCCAGCATGAAGCCGATGTTATCCAACCCCCTCCGCCCCGCCCTGCCGGTCATCTGGTGGAACTCCGTTCCGCTCATGGGACAGAATTCATGACCGTTGAAGAGATCCGAATTAAAAAGAACAATCGTCCGGGCGGGATAATTTACGCCCGCCGCTACAGTGGAGGTTGCAAAAATGGCCCTCAGGTGGCCCTTTTTCATCATGTTTTCCACGAAAAACTTCCAGGCCGGCAGTTGCCCACCATGGTGCGAGGCAACTCGATAATCAATGAGGAATGATAGCTGCCGGTGCTGTCGGAGAAAAGGAAAACGACTGAGAAGTTCTTCAAGATCATAATAAAAACGCTCATCCGCACACCTTTCAGCAAGTCCTGCACAGGACTTCAGCGCGGCATCGCACTCCGCGCGCGATTTCAGAAAAAAGATGGCAGGCAGCAGTGCGTATCCCTCCATCAGGTTGATGATCTCCCCAAAGTGCAGGGATGCAAAACTGCCCGACCGACGCGTCTTTCTTGCCACGATGTATTCCGCGACCTTTCCGTACAGTTTCCGATTTTCCATGAGTGGCATAATCCGCCCAGAGGGATGAAGAAAAAGAGGGAAAAGGGGTACGGGCCTCTTCTCTTCCCGGATCACGGTGCAGTTCTTGTTGCGATGGGAAGACAACCAGGCAGCGATTTCGTCTCCGTTTCCGATTGTCGCGGAAAGAAGTAACAGGTTCACCCTTACAGGAAGATAGATCATGATTTCTTCCCAGACCACCCCGCGGTCCCGATCTCCCAGATAATGGGCTTCATCCAGGATCACCAGGTCACAGCGCAGGTTTTCCCCTTCCTTCATCACATCGTAAAGCTGATTCCTCAGTATCTCCGTCGTCCCGACGATGATGGGCGCATCCGGATTCTCCTTCGTATCTCCCGTAAGGATTCCCACATGCTGAGCGCCGAAGTTCTGACTGAATTCCACCCATTTGGCATTGCTCAGCGCCTTCAAGGGCGAAGCGTACCAGCACCGCCCTCCGGCTCTGAATACAGAAAGAATCGCCTGTTCCGCGATCCAGGTCTTTCCTGACCCTGTGGGCGCCATAACGAGGCAATCGTTTTTTTTGATCGCTTCCAGGGCTTGAAGCTGAAATTCATCGGGAACAAAACCGCTTTCCGGCGGCTTGCCGATCCGTTTGAAAACGCCTTTCAAAACAGGTTCTATCGCCGGATGCATACGCGCCGAACGAGCGGTACGTCTGCGCCTTTCTCTTCCCTGTTTTGTCCCTGTCTCCCTGTCCGAAGAAAACCGTTTGTTTCCCCATTTTGTTTTTTGCTGATGAGCCGTGTTGCTACTCTCCATTGTATATTCAATTTACCTTTCGGGTCGTCTCGACACCTTTTGCCTTCGTTTAAACTGGACGAGCCCCTTGATTTGTTTAAAATTCAGTACCACGGATCGGCTCCGGGGTAAAGATCAACTTACGGAAATAAATCTCTTTTTTCATTGACAAATCCACCGTTAAGCTCTAAAAATGCCCCGGCGTTCGGGCTTTCAGACAGGTACGGAAATTGACTGTATGGATATAAAGCGGAAAATCTATTGGGGCTGGTACGTCGTCCTCGGCGCTTTTCTTATTCTTGGGATCAACTATGGAGCCCGTTACTGTTTCGGTGTTTTTGTGAAACCGATGTCCCTGGAATATCAGTGGTCCCGTTCGGTAATCTCCCTGGGCGCCTCCCTCATGATCCTGAGTTATGGAATCGGCGGCATCGTCTCCGGCTATCTGCTGGATCGGATGGCGCCGCGATGGATTATAACCATCGGCGCAACGGTTGCAGCCACCGGGCTGATCCTTACAGGTTTTGTGCAGTCACCCTGGCAGTACTATCTTACCTACGGAGTCCTGTGCGGGTTGGGAACCTCCTGCTTTGGGGTCGTCGCCTGCAGCTCCTCCGTGGGAAAATGGTTCATCAAAAAAAGAGGAGTAGCGATCGGGACGGCGTCGGTAGGAATCGGAGCGGGCACCATGATTCTCTCCCCTCTCCTGGGATATATCGTTCAGGTAAGCTGGCGGCAGGGCTTTATCTTTCTGGGGCTCCTCATTTTTATCGGAGTGGTCAGCCTGGCTCAGGGATTGATGAAGAAAACTCATCCCGAGGCCTATGGGCTTTGGCCTGATGGAATTCCGCAAACTCCTCGTGAGCAGCCTCCGGAAATACCCCTTCCCGCCCTGGTTTCATCGGATCCGGAATCAAACCAGACGGGCGTGCCTTCCCTCTCCGATATTTTCAGTGATTCCCGCTTCTGGATCCTTGCCTTGTGTTACAGCCTGGCAATCATGGCGGAAATGGCGGTCTTTGTTCATCAGGTGGCCTACGCGATAGACCTGGGCATCAATAAGATCGCCGCTGCGTCTTCCCTTGGCTTTGTCGGAGTTTCAAGCATTCTGGGCCGCTTCTTCTTTGGCTGGTTGAGCGACCGGATTAAAGATGCAAAATATGCCTCATGCATCGGTTTCATTATGATGCTTATAGGCATGGTCATCCTGATGAATGCGGACAACACGGCATTCCTTTTCGTTTACGCTCTCTTTTTCGGATTCGGGTACGGCTCCATCGCCACGATGATGCCTTTTCTGCTGGCGGATCGCTTCGGGCGTCAGGTTCTGGGAACGACTTATGGCGTGCTGACTTTTTTTTCCGCGGGCATTGGTGGAGGGGCGGGACCGCTGTTATGCGGATACATTTATGACCGGTTCGGCTCTTACGACTATGCCTGGCAATTTTATCTCGCCGTTCTGGTTTTCGTCTCGTTTCTCATTCTGACTCTGAAACCCCGGCATCCGGACTCGAATCACTGACGCCTGTGCCGGTCCGGGAAAGCGCCTCCTCCCGGGAATGCAGCATCCCGTCAAGACGTTCCGAAACTTTTTCGGCAAGATGCTGAAGCAGGCTCGTATCCATACCTGCTGAATAGCGCTCCGGGGAAGCATCCCCCAGATTCAGACTGCCCCGGAATTCTCCATGCAGAGTGAGGGGAACCACGGCAATGGACTTGAGAAAGAACTTCCGGTTTTCAGGAAACAGTTTATAAAACGGACGGAGATTCTCATTGGCCAGCACAGGAGCTGTTTTCCGGGGAAGGATTGTATCGAAAGATCCTTCATCAAGAATTCCCACTCGTTCCCATAGGTATCGCGGCATGGCCAGACTCGTCTGCAGATCATCTTTCTCACGTTTAACGACACTTACCCAGATGTAGGGAATGTCAAACTCGGCTTCCAGCTTCCGGAACAGTGTTTCCAGCAGTTCAGACGGTGTGCGTGCGGAATTCAAAGCCTTCTCGACTTTCAGAAATTTTCTGGCGATTTCTTCATTCTTCTTCAGTGTGTCCATGATCTGCTTCACGTGTTTCGTTATCCCTCCTCTTTCATCTGCAGATTACTTTTTTCAAATAGTGAACTCCGCAACCAGGATTGTATGATCCGATGGTTTCTCGGCCATCCGCGGGTTCATATCGATGTTGCATGAATCGCAGTGCGCGGCCAAGGCGGGGGTGGAAAGAATGTGATCAATCCGCCACCCCAGCTTTCTCTCCACCGATCGGGGAACCCGGTAATCAAAAAAGGTGTAACATTCCACTTCTCCGGGGTGATGCTTGCGGAACAGGTCTTCCAGTCCCCAGGACTTGACCCGGTCAAAGGCATCCCATACCTCGGGGTTGAAACAGACATGCCCGAGAAGACGTTTGGGATCATGGACATCGATCTGTTCCGGCGCGACATTGAGATCACCGCACCAGACGAGGGGGGCATCTGATGACCACTTTTGAACCAGATATTCCCGAAAGCGGGCATACCATTGAAGTTTGTAGGCAAACTGGGGGTTTTCCCGATTGCGGCCCTGAGGAACATAGGTGTTGATCACCGGAACACCGGAATAAACGGCGGCAATCAAGCGATCCTCATCCGCGTCGTCTGCCTCTCCGCCTAATCCATATGTGACGTTTTCCGGTTTTTCCAGAGAAGCGATTGCAACTCCATTGTACTGCTTCATTCCCCGGAAAACGACATGATAGCCTGCAACCGTGAAAGCGTCAGCGGGAAACCGGGCATCCGCCACTTTCGTTTCCTGCATGCAGAACACATCGGGCCTGTTTTCCTCAAGCCAGGAAAGAATGATATGAAGACGGGAGCGGATGGAATTGACATTGTATGTGGCAATCTTGAATCGAGCCATAGTCTTTGCGGTCACCTCCCTGCTGCCAACAGCCGACGCGGATCAGGGTCCCGGATGATGATGTCGCGAATACCGACAGAGTCGACATGTGCATACCTCGACCCTTCAACACCCGCCTCTGATCACGGAAGAACACTACGGGGCGACACTTCCCGCCAGTTTGACAAGCACCCTGGCGATCTTCTCGGGCGGCAGAACGTAAGAAGCAGCGTTCATCCCGATGGCTTCGCCCGGCATGCCGTAGACGACGGAAGTCTCCTTGTTCTGCGCGATGGTAATCATCCCGCAGTCTTTCATGACCTTGAGCTCATAAGCCCCGTCTTTTCCCATCCCGGTCAAAAGAACGCCCACGGCATTTTCTCCGTAAGCCCGGTAGACGGAACGAAAAAGATAGGACACGGATGGACACAGGCCATTCTCCGGCTCGCCTTTGGTCAGTATGATCTTTCCCAGCGCATTCACTCCCATATGCAGGCCGTCTGGGGCGACGTAAGCGTGACCAGGCCGTATTTCCTCTCCATGAACAGCAACGGAAACAGGATAATTCGCCGCCCGGGAAAGCCAATCCACAAATCCGGGAATAAATCCCTGGGTCATGTGCTGCACGATGAGGATTGGAATTGTAAAGTTATCAGGCAAGTCCGACAAGATCTGTTTCAAAACCGTCGGACCTCCGGTGGAGGCGCCCATGGCCACAACCTCAAAACGTTTGGTTATTTTCCCGATATCCGGTTCGCCAGAAGCTGGAGGAGCCGGTTCGATTCTGGGACTCCGCGACCAGCGTCGAATCACCTTGACTTCAGACATGGCCTTGACTGCCCGAATCAGATCCCTCGCCCGGATATCATAATCCCTGGCAGCAATGGAGGGCTTTTCCAGTACGGCCAGCGCTCCGGCTTCCAGGGCTCGGAAAGTCTTTTCCACTTCAGTGCTGACCCATGCCGCACTGACGATGATGATCGGGGTGGGGATTTCCTCCATAATCCTGCGGGTGGTCTCGAATCCATCCATTCGTGGAAGGTTGACATCCATGGTAATCAGATCGGGACGCAGCCGTACTACCTCCTTGAGCGCTTCCTCTCCGCTCTCCGCAACCCCGACGACTCGAATCTGAGGATCGGAATGCAGGATGTGACTGAGCAGTTCCCGAACTACGGGAGAATCCTCTACAATTAAGACTTTGATCATCTTATCTGCGTCGTTTGAAGACATTGTAATCCCCTGATTCAGGCAACCCTTTTAATGACATCAAGCAGATTGCTCTGATCGAAACTGCTCTTGACAATGTAGGCGTTGGCACCTACATCGATTCCCCGTTCCCGGTCTTCCCGTGACTCCAGAGCGGTCACCAGAACCACAGGAAGGTCCGCCAGCTTCTTATCCGCGCGGATCCGGGCTGTCAGATCGAATCCGTTCATTCTCGGCATTTCCACATCAGACACAACAAGGTCGAATTTATCCGTCCGCAAAACCGTCATGGCATCAATTCCGTCGACTGCCGTTTTTACCCGATAACCGGCAAATTCAAGAATATTTCTTATCAGAGTCCGGGAGGTAATGGAATCTTCAACAACAAGAATCGACAATCGTTCGGACTCGGCGGGAACCTCTTTTCCAGGCGCCATTCCTTTGGGCATTGCCGTTTCCGAATATCGGACGGCGGACTTGATCAGATCAGTAACATTCAGCACCGGAACGACCTCCCCTGTCCCCATCACGGTCGCCCCGGCAATATTTCTTACCCGGACAAGCTGCCCTCCCAGGATTTTTAGGACAAATTCCTGTTCACCCAGGATTCGGTCGAGACTGAAAGCAAGGCGCGTTCCTGCCGCACTGAGAATCGCAATTTCCACATGACTTTTCTGTACCTCCGTTTGTGCTCCCTGCGAAATTCCCAGAATCGAACCCAGGGGAACGAGAGACAGGGTTTCTTCATATAAACGAACGGTTTCCCTGTTTTCAACAGTTCTGATGTCCGAAGGGCGGACTCGCGCAACCCGTTCCACATTTCCCGTAGGCACGACAAAATGCCGGTTGCCGACTTCAACCAGTATCCCCCGGAATGTCGCCAGAATCAGCGGCAATGCAATCCGCAGGGTCATCCCCCTGTCCGGTTCGGTTTCCACGGAGATGGAACCTCCGAGTTTTTCAATCTTTTCCGATACAATGGCGAGTCCCAGCCCCCGGCCGGAAAGGTCCGTAATGATGGGAGCGGTAGTCAGACCGGAACGAAATATCAGAAAAAGCTCTTCCTCCTCATTCAATCGTTCGGCTTCCTCGCGGGACAGCAACCCGTTCCTCATGGCCGCTTCCCGAACATCCGCCCTCCGGATGCCGGCCCCGTCGTCCTCCAGGAGAATTTCTACCTTGCCACTGTCTTTCTGTTGAATGCGGAGCCGAATTCGACCCTGAGCCGATTTTCCCTTCTGCAGCCGTTCACCGGGCATTTCGATCCCGTGATCAATGGCATTCCTCAGAAGATGCATCAGAGGATCCTTTATTTCCTCCAGAATCCGCCGGTCGATTTCAATGCCGCCGCCTTCAATCAGGAAATCGACTTCCTTGCCGCTGTCCCGCGCTAATCGTCGAACGACATGAGGATACATATCCAGAAGCGACGAGAAGGGCAGAAAAAGCGTCAGCTTCATCTCCTCAAGAAGATTGTCGATCATTCCGCCAAATTCGTAATTGTTCTGCTGAATGGCGCGCGTCACGGACTTAAGGGAATGCTCAATCGATTGCAGGCGCAGTCCGTCCCCTTCAAGAATGTCATTGAGTTTGAGGAAAGCCTGCTGAGCCCTTTCAGTACCGCTTTCCCCTTCCTTTTGGAGAAGCTGTTGAATTTTCCTGATCTCCGCCTGCGTTCTGGTCCATGCCAGCTTCATATCGACAAGATTCAATCCCAGTTCCCGCAGTTCGTTATGCCTTTCCCGGATATTCCCTTTGGAAACGAACAGTTCCTCTGTCTGCCGAAACAGGCGGTTGAGCTTCTCTGTCGAAATTCTGACCGTATCGACCGTCTGCGTTCCCTCCTCGGGAGAAGCTGCCGTTACTGATACGATCTGCACCGGTTCCATACTTTCCACGCCCGGCATGTCCTGTTTCGCCTCCGGAATCTTCGCTTCCCGAGATCCTTCAACTTTTATTAACGCACCCTTTTCCTCCCCTTCAAACTGACCGGAAATGGCTTTTTCCAGTTTCGAAATCATCCCGGAAATGCGCGTCTGTTCCAGGGGCCGGAAATCCGGTGAGTCCGGGGCAAGCAGAAGTTCCAGCATGTCCATGGCCTCGTAAAGGACATCGTATAAAGCCGGGACAGGATGCAACGCTCCATTTTTCAGGGCGGCAAAGGCACTTTCCAAAGCCTGGCAGAGCATCTCAATATCTTCACGGTTGACTGCCCGGGCGGCTCCTTTCAGACTATGAACCTCCCGGAAAACAGACTCCATAATTTCCGGGTGTCTCTCCGCATCCTGTCGCCATTCCAGATCCGCCAGTCCGGCAAGAATCGTTTTCAAATGATCGGCGGCTTCAACACGAAAGGTGGCCATCAATTTTTTCAAAAAGGCTTCCTGTTTGCTGACCATTAAACCATCACCCGGTTTTTTAGAGCCTGTATCGATCAATAAGCTGCTTGAGCTGCTGTCCCAGATCATGGAGGTTCTGAGCCGCGGTCTCCACCTGCTTAGCCCCGGCAACATTCTGTGAGCTGGCCTGACTGATGTTTGTGATCGCCAGTACAACCTGGTCCATCCCCACAAGCTGCTGCTGGCTGGACGCGGTAATCTGGGTCGCCGCCTGAGCCGACTCTTCAATTGTATCCGAAAGACGACGGAAGGAATTTCCCGCCTCGGAGGTCTGCCTCACCCCCGCCTCCACGGCCTTGATCTCCTGCTCCGTGGACATCACGGCCTCGCCGACGGCCTTCTGGACTTCATTCAGGATGGTCCTGACCTGCGATGTCGCCTGCTTGGACTGCTCCGCCAGGTTCCTCACTTCCTGAGCGACCACGGCAAACCCCTTCCCCTGATCGCCGGCCTTGGCCGCCTCGATGGCCGCATTGACCGCCAGCAGATTGGACTGGTCCGCGATATCGTTAACGGTGGCAATGATTTCTCCGATAGCCTGACTGCGCTCACTCAATTTCACAATGCTTTCAGAAATGGAATCGGTCTGAGTCCGGATGAAATTCATTCCTTCCACGGCCAGATCGATGGCCTTGCGGCCCTGCTGAGAGACCTCCGTGGCCTTCTGTGCGCTGTCAAAGACATGCGTTGCCTTTTGGGTCGACAGATGAGCGGTTTGTTTGACCTCCTCAACGGTCGACGTGGTTTCGCTGACCGCCGAAGCCGTCTGACTGGCTGCAGAGGCCAGTTCCGTCGTCGATGCGGAAATCTGTGTGGCCGAAGAGGCAATGACATTGACCGCCTCCCGGATGCTCTGCATCTCGGCACGCAGGGCGCTGATCATGGCGGCGAAGGCCTTACCCATGACATCCCGGTCAGAAGGGGTCTTCATCTCAACCGTGAGGTTCCCGGCGGCTATCTGCTGAAGCACCCCGGCCTTCTCCTGCAGGGACTGCGTCATCTTCATGAAGGCCCGCGCCAGCATACCGATTTCATCCTGGCGGTTCTCATCTGAAATCTGCACACTGAGATCGCCTTCGGCTATCTGCTCCGCCGCGGAAACCACCTTCTCCAGCGGCCGGGTCAGGCTGCGGGAAAAGAAATAGAAAAAGGCTGCAGCCAGAAGCAGGGAGATGAAACCGATAACGGCAATGAGATTCCCGGTGAAGACGGCGGGCTTCAGCAGCTCCTTACGGGAGATCGTTGTAAATGCCGTCCAGCCCGTGGTTTTTATGTTGGAAAAAGCAGCCACCTTTTTCTCTCCTTCGAATTCATAATTCGCCACGCCTCCCCCCTGCAGAGCAGCTTTCTCCGAAACACGTTCCATGCCTTTGAGCTTTTTGTAATTAAGCTTCAGGATGCTTTCCTTGTCGGGATGTGCCAGCACCGTACCCTCCTCATTTACAAGCAGGGAATACCCCGTCTGCCCGATCTTGATCTCATTAACCATATCGATCAGGTAGCCTACATTAATTGCGCAACCTACTACCCCGATGATTTTATTAGTTCTCCCCGAAAATATCGGGCAGGCGGTCATAGAAATCAGTTGGCCCGTCGCTTTGGACCTGAACACATCGCTGAAATTACAGTTCCCCTGCATCGCCTTCTTGAAATAATCCCGATCCGAGGCATCAATCCCGTGATCCTTGCCCTGAACAGCATCTGCGTAAACAATACCGTCCCGTCCGAACAGAACGATGGTTTCATATCGATTTCCAGCGGCTTCACGAATCCTGACGAGTTCTCGCTCCACAAGGGCGATTTCACTCCTGCTCTCTTCTCTGCCAACCTCCGCAACCTTCTCCGCGGCAGCCTTTACACTGTTGGAAAAGGAAATCGCCTGGGAAAGACGCAGTTCCTCCGACAGCCCCAGATCGATCGTACTGGCCAGACTGTTAGAAACATTTGTCATTTCTTCATAGGCAATGGATGAGATACTGTCCATCGACTTGTAAACCGACGCAATTCCAATCACAACCAAAGGAGCCAGAACAACCAGGAGGCCGCCTGTCAACAGTTTTGTGCCCAGTTTCATATTCATTAGTCTCGTCTACTACTCCTTTCCCTTTATTCCATGAGAACCTTATCCCTCGTCATTGACAAGTATCCGATCATCGGAGAGGATTTTTTCCACACGCAGAACAATCGTTCCCTCATCGGTCACCCCGGCAAGGTATTTTTCGCGAATGCCGGTCAGAGTCGGCAGGGATGGCTGCATTCGTTCTTGAGCGAGTGCCTGAATTCCCAGAAGGACATCGGCGACAATACCCACCTCCAGTTCCCGATAACGGACAATGATCAATTTATGGAGATCAGTCAATCCGCTCTCAGGCAGATCAAAAAATTTCTTGATATCCATGACGGTAAGAATCCGTCCTCGAACATTTACAATCCCCAGGATGAAGGAGGGCAAACCCGGAAAAGACGTCAATTCCCGAAGCGGCATCGTCTCAACGACAAAACGGGCTTCAATGGCGTACCGCTCCCCTGCCAGCATAAAGGACAGAACCTCCATGAAAAAGGATGATTCTCTCGAAGTTTCCGGCTTTTTTGCCAACATCTCCGCACGTTCCTTCAGAATCCGTTCTTTCTCTTCCTCTCCGGGTACCCACAAGGCATCTGTGGGATTTCTGAATTCAGCCAAACTGTTTTTTCCTCGCATCAACGAAATTTATGCCCCCGGGGCGTTTGATCTCCCCAGATCCGCCATTAAAATAATATCTTTTAATCTTCCTGCCGTTACCCCATCGGATTCCGGCAGAATTTCCTCCGGCTGATAGTTTTGCAGCAACAGGAGGGCGTGTTCAAAGTGCTTTGACGAAAGGGTTTTCCGGCCTTCCTCCCGGACGAGATTGCCCAGAGTAAAATGAGCCAGGACAAAATCAGGGTCCAGGTAAAGGGCATGATGCAGTGACTGTTCCGCATCGCCGAAACGTCGCTGTTCAATAAAAATAACCGCCAGCAGGTAATGGCATCCCGCGTCAAGTTTATTGTTTGAAATGGCCTTTTCACACCACTCCTGCGCTTCGGGAAGACGCCCCTGATCCGCATGAAGACGGGCCATCAGCGCCTGACCGTGGAAACTCTCCGGATACTGCTCAAGCAATGAAGTGAGAATTTGTTCACATTCACTATATCGCCCCTCTTTGAAAAGCCGCAGGGCACTTTCATGGAGAGCTTCTTCCCCGATTTCTTTCATTGCTGCAGACGGTGGAAATTCAGAAACGGACGGCGCCATTCTGGAGGGTTCAGTCTTCCGCTCCGGGATGGAATCGGACGGCAAGGGCTCCGCAGTTGACAGGGAGGCCCATTCCCCCAGTTCGGTCTGTCCTTTCACTGCTGCGTCGTTTTTCGAATTTCTCCGGCTATGGTGGTATATTTCCAGTGTCCCCCGCTGATCCATCCTTTTCTGATACAGGGTGACACCGGGAAAAGTCACTGCTACAAATCTTGTAAAGAGCAGGTGGAATCCTTCCGTTACGCTGGGAAGGACCCACCCTTCGTCGATCAGCGCGCGATAGAAACGCCCGACAACCCTTTTCGCCAGCGAGGGTTCCAGATACATCAGAACGTTCCGGCAGAAGATGATGTCCATGGCATTCGTGTTATTGTACAGTGAAGGATAAGTATCCGTTGCCAGGTTCAGGTAATTGAAGGTTACCATCTTCCTTATTTTTTCTGAAATCCGGTACCGTCCATCGAGCGTCCGCGTAAAATACTGATCCTTAAGCCATTGGAAATCGCCGCGGAATGACCATTCCCGATATATTCCCTGTGAAGCCCGCTCCAGAGAACGTGCGTTTATATCTGTCGCGAGAAGGGTAACCTGCCACTTGCTGATATCCGGAATCAGCCGGGAAAGCATGATCGCAATCGTGTAAGGTTCCTCGCCTGTCGCGCAGCCGGCACTCCAGACCCTGAGAGAACGCGTGCTGCGCCGCGATTCGATCAATTCCGGCAGAATATATTTTTCCAAGGCCTCCAGGCTTGCCGTTTCCCGGAAAAAATAGGTTTCTCCTACGGTCAGATGACTGGCCAGCGTTTCAATCTGCCGCTGCGTCAGCTTTGTGGAGAGCAGCCAGGACACAAACGGTTCGATGGAATCGAAATGAAATTCCCGGGCGGCCGACAACAGGCGCCGCTTCAAATCAGGCAGGCGTTCCCGTGGCATGTGCAACCCCATATGAAAGGTTATCCATTCCGCCAACCGCCGCCATTGCTCATCGGAAATAAACCGATCCATGCACTCCTTATCTATGACGGTGGAAGCTCCTGATCGAGGATATCGTGATCCTCAGGAGAAAGATATCCTTCCGGGTTCTGAAGAATCACGAGTTCATCTCCGCTTTTGACAATCCCTTCGACATACGTCAGTTTATTCAGAACTTCTTCGGCGGGGATCCATTGAGTCTCATTCCTGTCCTGTAATTCAACAACGTCATCCACCCAGAGGGCCACTTTTCGCCTCTCCAGAGTCACAAAAATCAAACGGTCACTCAGCTCACCCCCCCGCTCGGGAAGAGCACAGCACCGGCGCAGGGAAATGACGGGGACAACATCCCCCTCGATATTGACGACCCCTGCCACGATCGAAGGCAATCCCGAAAACGGCGTGATTTCAACCATCCGAACCACCCTCTGCACCCGGGATAGTTCAAGGGCATACCGCTGCCCCCCAACGGCAAAGACTAAAAGCTGGCTAAGGCAATTCACAAAAACCTCGTCCTTACAAAAAGAAACGATTCACGCAAGAGTCTGTTCATATGGTTGATCAAAGACCTCCAGCTTAAAATGACCCGCAATAATCTCGGCGATTCCTTCCCGAATGCCTTTCACGGGCTGTTGTTGCCCAAATACCCCTTTTACTGCTGAAAACTCCAACTTTTTCTTTATAGAGGTGATATGGGGGTTTGTCGTGGAACGGCTGAAAAGGCCGAGTTACGAATAATGGCGGTAACTCTAATATGATTTATCCGTTGAATTCAAGATATTTCTAATAAAGCCTGCTGATATTCCCTGATCAGCATGGATTTGTCGATTCCCTGATCGATGAAATCCCATGGAAGGATTTCACGAATATCCTTGCTGCGATAAACGTAGAAATCAGGATTGAGATTAACTTTTTTCAGTGCCTGCGACCAGTTGCCGCCCGACTGGTGAACTTCAAGAAGAATTTGCCCTACCCGCCGGTCGCCCAGGGACAACAGGGTCTGAATGTAATTCCATTTCGGCAGATCGTGAAGGACCTTTACAGACCCTTCTCGATGCAGGACCCTTTCGATCCGCTGAAGTTTCTTTCTGACGATCCGGATATCCTCCAGGGGGTGCCACTGGAAAGGCGTTGAGGACTTGGGAATAAACTGGTTGATGCTCAGAATGATTCGCTTGAAAGGCTGTTTTCCTTTTGAAATCTGCAGGGCATGATGGCGGATCCGCCGGGTCAGAACGATTATGCCTTCAATATCCGCTTCAGTCTCTGTCGGCAGACCGATCATGAAGTAAAGGCGGATCTGGCGAATGCGCTCTTTAACCAGGCATTCCACGGCATGAAAGATATGAGCCTCGGAAATCCCTTTGTGCAGGACATCCCGCAGACGCTGTGTCCCGGCTTCCGGGGCCAGAGCCACCGTTTCCACCCCGGATTCCCGGAGCAGAGCAGCCATTTCCCTGTTCACCCGGTCCGTTCGGAGCGAACCGAGGGAAAAGCTCCCTCCTCTACCCAGGACGTGACGACACAGATCAGCCAGTTGCGGATGATCGGAAACCGCTGTACCCAGCAGTCCGATCTTTTTACCCAGGGCAATACCTCGAATAAAGGAAGTTTCCAGGGCCTCCATCCGGCGGAACCGGAGGGGTCGATAAACAAAACCGGCGGCGCAGAAGCGGCAACCCCGCTGGCACCCCCGGCTTACTTCCGTGAGGAAAAGCTCGCCGAATTCCGTTTCCGGTGTCGTGATGACCTGCTCCGTCACAAAAGCGGAGATATCCCGGACCCACCGTCTTCGGATCTTTCCGGGAAGGGCCTCATCCGCCGGCTTCATTTCCTGTATCGTCCCGTCGGACTGGTAAGACACAGAATAAAGCGCCGGCACATAAACACCCGTCACATCACGTTGAACGGCAAATAAACGGTCCCCGCGCTTCTTTCCCTGCCTCAGAACGTTATCATACCGTTCCACGAATTCCGGGAGCAATTCTTCCGCTTCACCCAGAAGAAACAGATCCACAAACGAACTCAGCGGTTCAGGGTTCAGGGTTACAGCAATCCCTCCCGCCATGATCAATGGGTCTGAATCGTCCCGCGATCCTGCCTCCATCGGGATGCCTGCCTGTTCCAGCATTCTCAGGACATAAGGATAGTCATTTTCAAAGGGGAGAGCAAAGGCAAGAATATCAAATTCTTTCAACGGCCTCTGCGACTCCATGCTGACCAGTGCCTCTTGCCGGCTGGCATCGCCTTCCGTGGGATCGGGAAGAAATATCCGCTCACAAAGACAGCCCGGCAGCCTGTTCAGGAGGCCGTAAACCGTCTGAAAGCCGAGATTGGACATTCCGATTCGATAGACATTCGGATAGGCCAAACAAACCGTCAGTTGGTCATTCCAGATCTTCCGCCGGGTTCCTCTCTCTCCGGCAAGAAGCTTTTCATACCGTTTCTGCTGCATCCATGACATGACATCCCCGTATCCAGCTTGCCCCGTGCGACGATTTTCACCTCCCCACCTTCCCGAGGCTGACGACGTCGGACTTCATCACCGGCTCGACGACGCCTGATCGATGCAACTGCGTCGACTTCGTCCTGCCGCTTTTTTATTCTTCCGAATGCAACGTGAACTTAATCCGCCTGTCGACGCAGAAAAGTCGGGATTTCGAGATCGGGATTTTCATCGTCATCAATGAGCCCCATCCTTATGACATTAAGATCGCCGTTTCCGGACTGGCTTTTGCGGATGAAAGCCGGAACGGCAATATCTCTGCTGCGATTCGTGCTGAAGGAAGCCAGGTTGGACAGACCATGCTTCTTCTTTCCCGCCTCTTCAAAGCCCGTGGCGATGACGGTGATCCGGATCTCATCCCCCATGGTCTCATCAACAACCGTCCCGAAAATGATGTTGGCCTCTTCGTGAGCCTCCGCCTGAATCAGCGAGGAAGCTTCGTTGATTTCAAAAAGAGTCATATCCGGTCCGCCGGTAATGTTGAGCAGCACGCCCCGTGCACCCTGGATCGAATTATCCTCAAGGAGCGGGGACGAAATGGCCTTCTGTGCGGCCTCCACTGCCCGGTTTTCCCCGTTGGCCGAACCCGTACCCATCAAGGCCAGTCCCATCTCAGACATGACGCTTTTCACATCGGCAAAATCCAGGTTGATCAGTCCGGGAATTGTGATCAGATCGGAAATCCCTTTAACAGCCTGATAAAGGATATCATCTGCTTTTTTGAAGGTTTCAAGGAGGGAAAGATTTCTGCCGCCAAGGCTGAGCAGCCGTTGATTGGGAACCACGATAAGGGTGTCCACAATTTTTCTCAATTCATCGATGCCTTCATCCGCCTGGACATTGCGCTTCTTGCCTTCAAACTGGAACGGTTTGGTCACCACGGCGACGGTCAGGGCGCCCATTTCCTTAGCAACTTCAGCAACGACGGGCGCACCCCCTGTTCCCGTACCTCCACCCTGACCAGCGGTAACAAAAACCATATCCGCCCCTTCGATATGCTGACGAATCAAATCTTTTGTTTCCAAGGCTGCCTGTTTTCCGACATCCGGATTGGATCCCGCTCCGAGACCTCTGGTAATTTCCGCACCAAGCTGAATTTTCACAGGCGCAAGAGACTGCCCGAGGGCCTGGGAGTCCGTGTTGGCAACAATAAAATCAACACCCTTGAGATTGGAGGATATCATAGTGTTAATTGCGTTCCCTCCACCACCACCGATTCCAATAACCTTGATTTTTGCGGAACTGAAATTTTCCGACTCAGACAATTCAAACATGACACCCCCCTAGAAGAATTCTAATATCCATTTTTTGAATTTCGCGATCACATCATCCCCCGCCTTTCCCTTCTCGCCCTTCCTCACGACAACCTTGGCCAGGTTTTTACTCCCGTAAAGGACAAGACCGACGCCTGTCGCATACATGGGGCTGTTAACCACATCTGTCAATCCTCCGATACCTGAGGGATACCCCCTCCGGACCGGCATATTGAAAATCTGCTCCGTCAGTTCCGTAATGCCGTCCAGGAGAGCCGTCCCACCTGCAAGCACAACTCCCGCAGCCAGAACGTCTTCATAGCCGGAGCGAACGATTTCCTTATATGCCATGTTCAGAATTTCTTCCATACGCGCCTCAATGATCCGCCCCAGGATCTGGCGCGACACGACACGAGGCTCCCGGCCGCCTACGCTTGGCACCTCAATGGTTTCCTCCTTGGGAATCATCGGCGCATAGGCGCACCCAAAGCCGATTTTGATTTTTTCCGCCTCGTTAAGGGGCGTTCTCAAGCCGGTGGCGATATCACTGGTCACGTAATTACCACCGACGGGAATAACAGCCGTATGACGGATGCTTCCCTCCCAGAAAACCGCAATATTCGTGGTTCCGCCCCCGATGTCCAGCAGAGCCACTCCCAGATCGCGTTCATCATCGCTCAGCACGGCCTGACTGGCTGCAAGCTGTTCCAGAACAATATCATTGATGTCCAGCCCAACACGGGTAACGGATTTTTCAATATTCTGGATGGAGGTCACCACACCGGTTACGACATGGACCTTCGCTTCCAGCCTGACACCAGACATGCCTACCGGATCCTTAATCCCATCCTGTTCGTCCACAACATAACTCTGGGGCAGTGTATGCAGGATCTGCCGGTCCAGGGGAATGGCGATCGCTTTGGCGGCTTCGATAGCACGTTCCACATCCTCGCTGCCTACTTCACGCCCCTTCACGGCCACGATGCCCAGGCTGTTCTGCGCTTTAATATGGCCGCCGGCAATCCCCGTAAAGACAGAACCGATTTCACAGCCGGACATACGTTCCGCCTCTTCCACTGCTGCTTTGATCGCCTCTACGGTGCTGTCGATGTTCACTACGACGCCTTTCCTCAATCCGTCCGAGGGATGAGAACCGATGCCGATGATATCAATGCCTGTATCGGTTACTTCACCAACAATGGCACAGGTTTTTGTCGTGCCTATATCCAATCCGACGATGACATTGCCCTGCATACCCATTTGCTCTGTCCACCTTTCTCTGATAATGGGAGGATGTGAAACAAGAACTTGTGCATCCTCTCCTGTCTTGAAATGAACGAAGTTGTCGGCATAGCCACCGACTCTTCCCTTATTGTCACACTAACCCCCGGAATCTTTCCTTCCAAGCCTCGCTGACCTGCTCTCTTCCGCCTGTCAGGGTCATGTCTTATATTCCTGCCGTGAATCAGAAAGTCCTCTGGGAGCAGGAATATTTCTTTTTGAAACGGTTACTTTCAACGGATTTCTCAAATCAATGCGAAGAAACCCCTCTTTCAATTGGCGTCTTTCCAAATCCTCGAGAATCGGAGACAGACGCTGCAATTTTGTGCCGTAATCATCAACTCCCAGGACAAGACACAGCCCGTTGTCGGTAAAGACTGAAATACCCAAAACTTCATTACCCTGAATTTCTGAAACAGAGTCAATAGTCGGAAAGTACTTGGAACTTGACAGATCATTTATTAAAGTCCTTGCGTTTTTCAGAAGAAGCTCATTCAATTTGCCCTCCTGATAAAACCCTGTCAATACAGGAAGATCACTTTCGTCATTTTTATCCAGTTTCTTGAAAATAACGCCTTCCTGATCCATCAGATAAAGGTTGGAGCCTTGCCTGATCGCGGCTATTACCGAGCGCTCCTGAATCTGAACCACCAGACGGCCAGGCAGCTCCCGGCCGATGGACACCGATTTTATCCAGGGATTGGCACTGATGCGCCGTTCCAGAGCTTTCTCATTCAATGCCAGCAGGTTCTGCGAAGAGCTCACCAGACCGAGAAGAAGAACTTCTTTTTCCGTCAACTCCCGGCACCCGCGGACAACCGTTTCGCGAACACGGAAACAGGGAGCACTGATTGTAAAATTAAATGCAAAAATCAGCACAGCACCTGTAAGCAGAATTACAACAATGAGGAGAATTGATCGGAAGATATCGACGAATATCGTCCTGCTGCGACGCTTCAATCGATATTTTTTTGCCTCCAGCTTTCTTGTGAAAGCTCTTTTCATCCATCTTCTCCGACAATATGAACCTCAGCTTCCAGTTGTATGGCCCGGCAATTCTCAACCCGACCTTTAATCTCCTCAATCAGATCAACCACATCCGCGGCCCGGGCATGCCCCAGATTGACGATGAAATTGCCATGCTTCTCTGAAATCATGGCATCCCCTCGACGGGTCCCCTTGAGGCCGGTTTCCTCGATCAACTGACCCGCGGGCAGATTGCGAGGATTTTTAAAGATGGAGCCCGCGTTTCGAAAGTTAAGAGGATGCTTACTTTTCCGCAAGGCCAGAATTTCACTGATTTCAGCGGATATCGATTCCCGCTCTCCTGGACACAGAGCAAACTCGGCACAGACAATCACCGCTTCATCGGAAAGATTCAAACGACGGTATTCAAAGGAAAGCTCCCGGCGGGAAAGCGTCTCCAACTCCAAATGCTCATTCAGCACGGTAATCGCTGTTACCACGTCTTTCATTTCTCTCCCGAATGCTCCGGCGTTCATCCGAACCGCCCCGCCTACACTGCCGGGGATGCCAGTGCAGAATTCCAGACCAGCCAGAGATTCTTTGATGCAGAGCTGAACGATCGAAGCCAGAGGGACACCCGCTTCCGCCTGCACCCGGATCTTTCCTTCCGGGTCTGAAGCCCAGGACAGTTTTTGCAGCCCCCGCAGAGCGACAACCACTCCCCGGCAGCCTCCGTCTCTGACAATCAGATTGGTTCCGTTTCCCAGAGTCAGGAAGGGGATGTTCTCTTTCCGCAGAAAACGAACCAGCTGCACCAGTTCCTCCATACTCTGCGGAACCACCAGTGCATCGGCCGGACCGCCCACACCCATGGAGGTATAACGATCCAGAGGTTCATCGAAAAGCACAGCCCCCGAAACACAGGACTTCAATTGTTCTTTGATAAAAAAATCATGCAGCACGGGAATCCTCAACCTCCTTCAGTCGGCTCAAGAGAGAAACGCCCACCGAATTGACACTTCCCGCCCCCTGTGTGATCACTGTATCTCCCGGCTGCACCACGGTCATCAAATAGTCGGTGATGTCGCTGAAATTCGGAATATAGCGAACCTCCCGGCGCGTGAGGGAGCGGATGCCGTCGCAAAGCGCCTCCGCCGTGACACCTTCAATGGGATCCTCACTGGCAGGGTAAATGTCTGTCACAATCAGAAGATCCGCTTCGGTAAAGGCTCCGAGAAATTCCCGGAAAAGGGCCTGGGTCCGCGTATAACGGTGCGGCTGAAATACCACGATCATCCGATTTTTCCAGACCTGTCGAGCTGCCGCCAGCGTCGCGCTGATTTCCGTGGGATGATGGCCATAGTCATCCACCACTGTGACCCCGGCGATTTTTCCCTTGACTTCCAATCGACGCCCCACACCAACATAGCTTTTCAAACCCTGCTGTATGTCAGGGAAAGTCATGTCCAGTTCCCGCGCAACAGCGACAGTCGCCAGGGAATTGTATACATTAAACATCCCCGGAACAGAAAGAGTCACGGATCCCAGACATTCCGTTCGATAATAGAGTTCATACTCCGTAACGGCTCCATTAAAACGGAGCTCTTGCGCCCGATAGTCCGCCGCCGGCTCCATCCCGTAAGTGATTGTTTTTCGCTTGATATCCGAAAGAATCGTTTTGATGTGAGGATCATCGAGACAAAGGACGGCGGAGCCATAAAAAGGAACGATGTTGGCAAACTGCAGAAAAGCGTCCTTTATGTCTTCAATGCCCCGGTAAAAATCCAGATGTTCCCGGTCGATGTTGGTAATGACGGCCAGGGATGGCGAAAGCTTAAGAAAAGAGCCATCGCTTTCGTCTGCCTCGGCCACGATAAACTCCCCATGCCCCATCCGGGCGTTGCTCCCGATACTGCCCAGCTTGCCCCCGATGACCATGGTAGGATCCAGCCCGCCGCTGGCCATAACCGTTGCAATCATGGAAGTTGTCGTGGTCTTGCCGTGACTTCCCGATACGGCAATGGATACCTTCATTTTCAGCAGTTCCGCCAGCATTTCCGCGCGGGGAATGACGGGAACAGAGCGTCTGTGCGCCTCCAGGACTTCGGGATTATCCTTCCTCACGGCCGTTGAGGTGACCACCACGTCGACATCGGTCAGGTTGGAAGCCTTGTGCCCCTGAAATACCGTGGCTCCCAGGGATGACAGATGCTCGGTGGTATCCGAAGTTCTCAGGTCCGACCCGCTGACCGTATACCCCAGATTAAGAAGCACCTCGGCAATCCCGCTCATACCGATGCCGCCTATGCCGACAAAATGAATATGGCGCACCTTTCTGCGCATGACGTCTGTTATTCTGAAAAGCTTCATGGAGTTCAATGGCATTCCCCTCATGTGTGAAACATATCACACTTTATGTGGTATAAATTGCAGATACATACACTATATATTGTATCATGTCTATACAAAATAGTTTTCTACAGCCTGATCATGGCCATACAGGAATCGACAATATCCGAAGCTGCATAAATGTTTCCCAGACTGGCTGCTTTTGCTTCCATATCCTTAAGCAGGGAGGGATGAGAATAAAAATTCTGAATCTCATCCGCGAGTTTTTTCCCGGTAAGATCCTTTTCCGGGATCATTACGGCCGCCCCGGCCTTGAGGAGAACTTTGGCGTTTTCCGTCTGGTGATCCCCAATCGCATAGGGAAAGGGGATGAGGATCGCCGCCTTGCCGATGGCGGTGATCTCGGCAATTGAGGTGGCTCCCGCCCGGCAGATGAGGAGATCGGCAGCCTCGTATGCCGCTGCCATATCTCGAATGAAGGGAACAACACGGGCGGAAAACCCCTGTGCGCTATACGCGGCAGCCATGCTTTCACAATCCCGTTCCCCGGTTTGATGAACAATACGGAGACACCCCTTCAAAAGCTGCAGAAAAGGAAGGGCATCCTGAAACGCCGAATTGATTGCATGAGCTCCCTGACTTCCTCCGAAAACCAGCAGGGAAAATTGATCCCCGGTCTTTTCAAGAACCGGTTTCCCATTGAAGAAGGCGGCCCGGATCGGATTTCCTGAAACTGCAGCTTTTTTAGCGGAGAACCATTTCCCCCCGTCGGAAAAGCTGAGGAAAACACGATCAACAAACCGGCCCAGAATGCGATTGGTAAGTCCCGGGATGGAATTCTGTTCAGCAATAGCGGTCTTGATTCCCATCAGATGGGCTGCCATGACGGCTGGACCCGAAGCATAGCCTCCGACGCCGATAACGACATCCGGTCGGAAATCACGAATTATTTTCATCGACTGCATCAGGCTTCCCGGAAGTTTTAAAAGGGCCAGACTGGACCGCATCACTCCACGCCCTTTGATGCCTTCCACATTCAGCAGTTTCAGGCGGAAACCAAGGTCCTTCAGCACTTTTTTTTCAATCCCCCGCTTCGTTCCGACAAAAAGAACTCTGTTCTCCCTGTCTCGTCGTAGCAACTCCTCGGCAATTGCCACACCGGGAAACAGATGCCCGCCGGTCCCTCCACCGGCAATGATCACTCGAACAGTCATCAGGACTCTTCCTTTATTTCCGTATAAGTGGAGATGTTCAGAAGGATGCCCACAGCCGTCAGGCTCATCAGCAGCGACGTCCCGCCGTAACTGAGAAAGGGCAGCGCCAGACCTTTCAGGGGAATCAGCCCCATCACCCCTGCGATATTTATGACGGCTTCGAGGGCGATAATCATGGTCAGGCCGGCGGCAACGAGCGTTCCGAAAAGATCCGGAGCCCTGAAAGCGATAAAGAACCCCCGTACGATCAAAATCACGAACAAGGCAATGACCACCACCACCCCGACAAAGCCCGCTTCTTCGGCAATAATGGACAGGATGAAATCTGTATGAGGTTCAGGCAGATAGAAGAGCTTCTGCATACTGTCACCGACGCCGACGCCGAAAGCTCCGCCGGAACCGAAGGAAATGAGTGACTGGATAATCTGAAACCCGGTCTTCTGGGGATCCTTCCATGGATCGAGAAAGGCTGTCAACCTGTCCACGCGGTACCTTTCATGGATCAGGAACCAGATCCCTACGGGGATGAGTGCCGCCATTAAAGCGCCCAGATGAACCACCCTTGCGCCGGCCATATAGAGCATCAACAGCATGATGACCGAAATAATGGCGCAGGTGCCGAAGTCCGGTTCCAGAATGATCAGAGAGAGAACGACCCCCGTTACAGCCAGCGGCACGGCCACCCCGCGCTGAAAATTCTTCCGGTATTCGATCTTGCGGGTCATGAACTGAGCCATAAAGAGAATCATACAGATTTTCGCCAGCTCTGAAACCTGGAATGAAAAAAAACCCATCCGGAGCCACCTCGTTGCCCCTCCGGCACGAACCCCCAAATGAGGAACAAGAACAAGTGAAAGAAGGACGATACAGACCAGAATGCTTGGATAGGCTACCTGCCTCAGATAGGAATAAGGAATCCGGGACATCAGGATCATCATCCCGAATCCCAGAATGACAAAAACGATCTGCTTTTTGAGAAAATACCAGCCATCATGATGACTGGCTTTACTGGCCGCTGCCATGATGGAGCTTGAACTGTAGATCATGACGGTTCCGATGCTCACCAGAATCAGGACCACGAGCAGGAGAACAAGATCCGGTCGTTTATCGCCCTCCGGGAGATTGCGAAATGGCAGTTCCGGCAGCGAAAATCTTTTCAGAAAGCCGATCATGCAAAAGCCCTCACTTCTTCCTTAAAGAATCTCCCTCTTGCCTTATAATCTGCAAACTCATCAAAACTGGCACACCCGGGAGACAACAGGACGACATCCCCGGCACAAGCCTGCCGACGGGCGGCTGCAATGGCCTCCTTCAGGGAGGGCGTTAAAACGGTAGGAACGATCCCGCCGATCCGCTCCTGAATCCGTTCTCTCGCTTCGCCGAAAATCACCAGAGCCTTGACCCGGTCCTGTAAAAGGGCGCTCAGCGTTTCAAAATCTCCATCCTTGTCCCTTCCGCCCATCAGGAGAATGATCGGGTCCGAAAAGGTTTCTATGGCCCGTTTGACGGCCCCGACGTTGGTTCCCTTGGAATCGTCGTAAAACTTCACACCGCCAATCTCCCTTGTAAATTCAATGCGGTGGGCGATACCTGAAAAGCCGGATATCGCATTGATCACGTTTTCCGGACTGCAGCCGCAGGCCCGGGAGGCTAAAATGGCAGCCATGACATTCTCGACGTTGTGAGCCCCCGGCAAACGGATCATACTCAAAGGATAGAACTCCTGCTTTCCCTCTCCGTCGAGACAGATCAATCGATCCTTTTCCTGATAGAGACCGCGTTCAACCATCTTTGTGGTGCTGAAAAAAAAGACCGGTGATGACAGAGATTCTGCCAGCACAGCCGAATCCGGTTCGTCGGCATTCAGGATGGCCACATCCTGTTTTCCCTGATTGTTGAAAATTCTTTCCTTGACGGCCCGGTATGCCTCGAACGAACCGTGATAATTTACATGATCGCAGGTCGTATTCAGTAGAATGGACACAAAGGCGTGAAACTGATCCACCCATTGGAGCTGGAAGCTGCTGATCTCGACGACCGCGCAGTCGGCTGTCTGCGGCCCGGTCACGTACTCCACCAGCGGCGTCCCGATATTTCCACCCACGAAGACCTTTCTGCCGCTTCCGCTCAGTATTTCTCCGATAAGGCTCGTCGTGGTCGTCTTTCCATTCGTTCCGGTAATGGCGATCATGGGCGTCTGGAGATAACGGCAGGCCAGTTCGAGTTCGCTGATAACGGGGATACATCTCTTGACGGCTTCCTTCAGAACGGGATGAAACGGCGGCACGCCCGGCGAAGGCACAACGGCATCGACCTGGGCCAGCGCCGATATTCCATAATCCGCCAGTTCCACGCTTTGACCATGATCTTCGCCAAGTTTGGACAGTACGTCATTTTCCAGGGAAAGATTTTTTTCATCCGCCACGACGACCCGGGCGCCACGAGAAATCAGAAACCGCGCGGAGGCGACACCCGTTTTTCCCCAGCCGATTACCAGCATTCTCTGTCCTGATATATCCATGAAGAACATCCTATCGAAGTTTTAGTGTACTGATGGCCAGCAGGGCCAGCAGGATGGAAATGATCCAGAAGCGGACAATCACCTTCGGCTCCGCCCATCCCTTCAATTCAAAATGATGATGGATCGGAGCCATACGGAAGATGCGCTTCCCGTGGGAAAGCTTGAACCACCCGACCTGAAAGATAACCGAGAAGGTTTCCAGCACGAAAATCCCCCCTACGATGGCCAGCAGAATCTCCTGCTTGGTCACAATGGCCAGACAGCCAAGGGCGCCGCCGAGAGAGAGGGACCCGGTATCTCCCATGAAAACCTGGGCCGGATAGGTATTGTACCAGAGGAAACCGATACCCGCGCCCACGATTGCACCGCAGAAAATGCTCAATTCTCCGACGCCGGCCACACCGGGAATCTGCAGGTAGGAGGCAATCTTGAAATTGCCCGCGAAATAGGCAAAGAGCAGATAAGTCATGAAGCAGGTAATGGCCGGTCCGATGGCCAGACCATCCAGTCCGTCCGTTAAATTCACGGCATTCGCGGCCCCGACGATGATGAACGTGGAAAGAAAAATGTATCCCCACCCCAGATCCGGAAGCACGGTCTTGAAAAAAGGAATGGCGATGGTGGAATTGAACCCCGGCTTTGCGTAAAGGACAACGCTGACGAGAAGAGCGATGCACACTTCACAGGCCAGCCGAACCTTTCCGGAGACTCCCCGGGAACTCTGACGCGTCAGCTTACGGTAATCGTCGGCAAAGCCGATCAGTCCGTATCCCAGAGTTACCATCAGCACAAGCCAGACATAATCGATCGTGAGATTGGCCCAAAGCAATGTCGAAACGACGACGGCGAAAATAATCAGGACCCCCCCCATCGTCGGCGTCCCCTGTTTGGAAAGATGCGCTTCAGGGCCGTCATCCCGGATGACCTGTCCCATCTTCAATTCCCGAAGCTTCCGGATCAGCCAGGGGCCCAGCAGGAAACAGATGATCAGGGCGGTAATGGCTGCATATATCGTCCGGAACGTGATGTAGCGGAAGACATTAAAATAGGAATAGGTTGTATGCAGTGGATAGAGAAGGTGATAAAGCATTCTGTTTCAATCCGTTTATGCCGGAGTCCGATCAAGAATTTTCTTGACGATTTCTTCCATTTTCATCAGCCGCGATCCTTTGACAAGGATCCAGTCCCCCGCTTCGACGAAGGAGAGGACGTCATCGAGAATCTCTTCAGGGTCTTCAAAAAAAAGAATCCGCTCTTCCGTCATGCCGCCTTTGATCGCCCCGGCAGCCGTCGACCGGGAAAGGGAGCCTTTCAGAAAAAGGCGGTCCACATCAGTTGCGGCGGCCTCGCTCCCAACGGTTTCATGAAGCCGCTCCGCCTGGTCGCCAAGCTCCAGCATATCGGCGAGAACAACCACACTGCGATGGTTTCCCTTCAAAGTCTGGATCGTTTTCAGAGCTTCACGAACGGATGCCGGATTGGCATTATAGGTATCGTCAACGAGAAAAGCGCCATTCGGCAGGAAGTGGACTTCAAAACGAGCAGCTACAGGATGGAAGTTCCGGAGACCTTGGGAAATTTCATTAATGCCGATACCGGCAGCCCTGGACAGCGCAGCCGCGGCCAGGGCATTGTAAATGTTATGCATGCCGAATGCAGACAGGTGGACCACAGTGGACTCGGAGCCGGCATTCAAAGTAAAAGACTGCCCCGATTCACCCCACTTCGCAATATCAGATGCAGTCATATCAGCCCGGGATGTTATCCCGTATGTCAACATTTTACCCTGCCAAGACCGCCTCAAAGGGGCCATGGCCTCATCGTCCGCATTAAATACGGCCAGACCGGACTTTGGCATGGTGCCGTAGAGATCCCCTTTTTCCTCCCTGATGATCTCCAGGGTCTTCAGTCCTTCCAGATGGGCCGGGCCGATATTGGTAACGAGCCCGATATCAGGTTCCGCGATTTCTGTCAACCGTTTGATTTCACCCCTGGCATTGGTGCCCAACTCCACAAGGGCCAGATCGTGCCCTCGATGCATACGCAGCAGGGTCAACGGCAATCCGATCAGATTGTTCAGATTTCCCTCCGTTTTGAGCACGGAAAAAGTCTGTTCAAGGATCGCGGCGGTCATTTCTTTCGTCGTTGTCTTGCCTGAACTCCCGGTGATGGCTATCACCGGCCGCCCAACCGCTCTCCGCCAGAAACGGGCCAGATCCCCCAGAGCCTTCAGAGTATCGTCCACGAGAATCTTAAGGCAGCCGTCGGTCTTTTTTGAACCCGTCTCCAGAATAAAGGCATGATGGACATCCACAAGCACTCCACCAGCACCTTTCTTGACAGCGACATCCAGAAAATCATGCCCGTCAAAATTCGCTCCCTTCAGGGGAATATAGAGATTGCCTGCAACAAGCTGTCGGGTATCGGTTGATACACCACGGATGATGGAATCCGTGCTCCCCTGCAAAAGCGTTCCCCCCACCGCCTCAAGCAGCTCGTCAACAGAAAATTGTGGTGTTGAATTATGGTCCAAAAAAACCTCCCCGCCCCGGATCGACGATTTTTCTCTTTGGCTTTTTGAAGACTTTACATGCCCAAGCAGGCAATTCTTTTAATTCCAGATCAGCGATGATATCAAGACGGCAAGAATAGAAGAACTGGCGGACATCAGAAAAACATCACGGAAACGATAGCAAAGCCGGCAAAGAATGCGCTGTGATATGGAATTGGAATAAGGCCGATCACCTGGAAATCGGTTTGCCCCTTTCAGCCTGTTTTTTTTATGTATTCTGAAGGAATTCTTTTGCAACTGCGCGGTCATCAAAGAAAAGACGCTTCTCTCCAATGATCTGATAGTCTTCATGTCCTTTTCCCGCAATGAGAACAATATCGGAGGGACGTGCCGACCGGATTGCCGCTCCGATGGCCTCCCTCCGGTCCGGAATGACCACATATCCTCTGCCGGTCATTCCCCGGGACAGATCCTCCGAAGAGCCTTCAGGAATGGATTGGCTGTTAATGCCCACTTCAATATCCCGAATAATGGACAAGGGATCTTCCGATCTCGGATTATCAGAGGTCAGAATTGTCAGATCACTGTAATTTGTCGCCACCTTACCCATAAGGGGTCTCTTTCCCCGGTCGCGATCGCCACCGCAGCCAAACACCGTAATGATCCTTCCCCGCTTGAAAGGCGAAAGACTCTGAAGAACCCTGCGCAGGGCGTCGTCAGTGTGGGCGTAATCAACAAATACATCCGGCTGTGTCGAGCCGCTGACCTTCTCGAGACGTCCGGGAACGGCATTCATTGCACGCACTCCCCGCCGAATGGCCTCAATCGGCACGCGCAGGGCCACCGATGCCGAAACCGCGGCCAGCACATTGTACAGATTGAACTTGCCAATCAGCGCGGTGTCGACATCGAAGCTCATAGAGCCGACCACAATCTCCGCCCGAATGCCATCCAGAGAGAGATCAAAGGATGACGCCCGGATGTCGGCTTTCTCTTCAATTCCAAATGTCAGAGGCCGGGAAATCTCCCCCGTTTCTCGAATCAGGCGTTTTCCCCATGGATCGTCGGCATTCACGGCCATGGCGTAACGATGCTGTTTTCTACCGCCCGGAAGCACTTCCGAAAAAAACCTCTTTTTCGCCTGGAAATAATTCTCCATGGTTTTGTGATAATCCAGGTGATCCTGGGTAAGATTAGTGAAAATTCCCAGATCAAAATCACAATCATCGATGCGTCGGAGGTCGACGGCATGGGACGATACCTCGGCAACGAGATGCGTTACCCCATGGTCGACCATTTCCCGAATAATCCGCTGTAAATCCAGCGATTCCGGTGTTGTATTGGGTGCCTCCATGACGAGGCCGGGATAACGGTAATTAACAGTACCAAGGACGCCGCACGAAAAGCCGGCCGCCTGAAAAATTGACTCCAGGATATAGGTGACCGTGGTTTTCCCGTTCGTTCCCATCACCGCAACGGCAACCAGGCATCTGGAAGGATCCGCATAGAAATTTCTCGCCAGAAGCCCCAGGGTTCTCCGTCCGTTTTCCACTCTGACCACTGTAATTTCAGGAGGCATTGTCACTTCTTTTTCACAGACAATCACTTTTGCACCACAACGGACCGCATCATCGATATATTCATGTCCGTCGGATTTAAGACCCCTTATCGCCACGAACAGGGAATCGGGAGTACACTGCCGGGAATTGTAGCATACGGAACTCACGTTCACTTCACTGCCTGAAGGTCCGGAAATTCCCAGAATGTTGATTCCCTTCAACAAGATCGAAAGGTTCATTTCATAAAGGCCTTTTTAATTCCCGTGATCGAAGATCACGGAACAATGGGTTGAATGCGCTATCGGTGTGCCGGGTACCGGATGCTGTTTAACAGCCCATCCATTGCCCTCGATCCTGACTTCAATACCTCGTTTCCTCGCTGTTCTGAGAACATCCCGGATGCTCAGTCCGAGAAAATCAGGAATTAATGATTCATCTGCTTCCAAACTCGCTGCCGCATCAGCATTGATTATCCGGGAAGAAGAAACCAGACTGAGGCTGATGTCCGAGTTGTTGATGTTCTTTTCCTGCTCCATTCCGGGAAGAGGATTGGGACGGATATGGGTTTTAAAACACATCAGGATCTGTTCGCCGATAGCCTTGAAAACAGGGGCTGAAGCGACACCGCCCCACCGGTCCTTCTGTGGCTCGTCAAGAATGACCAGCATGGCAATCTGGGGATCCTCGGCCGGGAAAAATCCCATAAAAGAAGTTTTGACGCGTTCCGATGAATAAACACCCCGGGAAAAATCAAACTTCTGTGCGGTTCCCGTTTTTCCAGCAACAGAGACATTTTCAATCCGGGCGTTTTTTCCAGTGCCATCTTCCTGTCCGACCACATCCGTCATAATCGCGGTAAGACGCCTGGCTGTGTCCGGGGAAATGACCTGCCTTACAGCAGTTGGGGAATAATTGTGGACAATCTGCCCTTTTTTGTCCACAAGGGCTTTGACAACATACGGTTTCATCATCGTCCCCTGATTGGCAATCGTGGAAAGAGCAGTAATCATTTGAATGGCTGTAACCGAAACCCCCTGCCCGAAAGCGATGGTTGCCGCATCCACCCGCGTCCAGTTATCCACGGGACGCAGCAAGCCAGGAATTTCCCCGGGCAGATCGATTCCTGTCTTAGCTCCGAAGCCGAAAGCCCGGATATACTCATAAAATTTTTCTTTGCCCAGCTTTTCGGCTATTTTAACTGAGCCGATATTACTGGAATATTTAAGAATGTCATGAACCGTCAAAGCGCCGTGACGCTTACGGTTGGCTTCATGAATAACCCGGTTGGCAATGGTATAAGATCCATTTTCGCAATAGAAGCGATCATTTTCCCGGACAGTTCCCTCTTCAAGGGCGGCGGCAACGAGGAAAGGCTTGAACGTGGATCCGGGATCAAAACAATCGGTAATTACTTTATTTTTCTTATTATTGGAAGATACGCTCAGTAATACATTGGGGTCAAAACTTGGAGAATTGGCCAATGCGAGAATTTCACCGGTTTTGGGATCCATCACAATCGCCAGTCCGCCTTTGGCCCCTTTTTCCTGAACGGCGGCTTTGAGTTGGGATTCAACAAGATACTGGATTCGACTGTCTATTGTAAGAATCATATTGATACTTTCATCGGAAGACACAGAAGCTTTTTCAGCCCGGTGATATAGGATTCTTCCCTTCGCATCCCTAGTCCAGATCAATTTTTCCGGAGTGCCCTTAAGGTACTGATCATACTTGATCTCCAACCCCTCCAGCCCGACGGAATCCAACCCTACAAGACCAACCAACTGGCCAGCAAGATCTCCATTCGGGTAAAATCTCTTCGGCTCCTTGACAAGAAAAACTCCTTCGATTTTCGCTTCCTCAACTTTCTGAGCAAGCTCCGGCGGAATTCTGCGGGCAATCCAGCAGAAATTTTTTGAATGCAGAAGTTTTTTCATCACTACCTGCCGATCAATGTTAAGAAGCGATGTAATTCTTTCCGCTGCGTCAGCGGGACGGGCCATTTTTGAGGGATCGGCACAGACTGAATCAACCTGCAGGCTCGCCGCAATTTTTTCCCCATTCCGATCAAAGATGATCCCGCGCTCAGGCGGAAGGAGCAGGGTTTTGGTATGCTGCTTTTCTGCGAGAATCTTTAACGTTTCCCCGGACAGAATCTGAAGATGAAGAGCCCGTGAAAAAAGAGCGACAAATAAAATCACAAAAAAGACCAATAACGTCATCAGTCGAAATTTCAGCCATTTTTTCGATTCCGTGCTCATTGTTTGTCCCCGATTTCCCCAAGATGAATCACCTGTTCTCTTTGAGGGTACACCATCTGCAATTTCTCTTTCGCAATGGATTCGATACGATTCGGCGCCTTAAGTGTAGCGACCTCAACCTTTAATTTCCGCTGTTCTTCCAGAAGCTGTTCCTTACGGTTCATTTCCGCGGCAACCTTATACTCCAGATCCGTCATTCGCAGGTGCGACCAAACATACACAAGAGCTACTCCCATAAGAACAAAAGCGCCGATCATCAGGGATGAATATCTCAACCCCGTCGACTTTTTCTGTTCCTGATGTTCAATCTGGGATGTCCTGGCTGGGATTTCGTCAACCGGCAAGCTCTAAATCCTTTCCGCAGTTCGAAGCCGCGCGCTCCGCGACCGGGGATTAGCTTCAACCTCATCCCGGCAGGGAGATATCGGTTTCCGGGTGATGACCTTTAACCGGGGACTTTGTCCGCAGGCACAAACCGGCATATCAGCCGGACAGATGCACCCTTTTTCCAGGGAACGAAAGCCATTCTTTACCAAGCTGTCTTCCAGCGAGTGAAAAGAAATGATGGAAAACCGTCCACCCGGTTTGAGACAGTCGGTACTGTCGAAAATGGCTCGATGTAGATTCGAAAGTTCGTTATTAATGTAAATTCTGAGAGCCTGGAAGGTCCGGGTTGCGGGATGAATTTTTTTGTGCCGAAAGCCCCCGGGCAATGCGCCCGCCACAATGGCTGCCAGTTGAGTCGTTGACTTGATCGGAGTATCTTTCCGCTTCTCGGCAATCGCCCGGGCGATTCGACCTGCCATGATTTCTTCTCCGTATTTTCGGATGATATCCTTCAATTCTCGCTCAGAACAGGTATTGACAACATCATACGCGCTTCGGCCGGCTTCGGAATCCATGCGCATATCCAGCGGGGCATCCTTCAGCAGGCTGAACCCTCGTTCCGCCGCATCCAACTGGTGGGAAGAGACTCCAAGGTCAAGCAGAATACCGTCAACCTGCAGGATTTTCAGGTCTGCAAGCACTTTTCGCATGTCGGCATAATTTGCCTTGACAAGCGTTTTCCGTCGGCCAAAAGGCATCAGGCGCTTCTCTGCAGCCTGCAGGGCGTCGCCATCGACATCCATTCCCAGAAGGAAGCCATCCGGTGCCGATCTCTCCAGAATCAAGGCGGCATGTCCTCCGCCACCCACCGTTCCGTCAACGTAAATCCCGCCACCGCGGCAGTTAAGGGAGGCAATGGCCTCTTCAAGCAACACGGGCTCATGATAGGAATACTTCCCTTCCGGCATTTTCAGAGACCGAGCTCCGTCATGTAATCCCCGAAATTACTGAGACTTCCTGAGGTATTCAGACGATCCGCTTCATAGAGATCCCTGTCCCATATTTCAATGACCCTGAGCATACCGGCAAGGACAATATCTTTTTCAAGTTTTGCGTAGATGCGAAGATTGGGGGGAATCAGGACCCGACCCTGATTGTCGATGGTACAGCTCACTGCGCCGGCCATGAAAAAGCGCTGAAAGGCCCGGGATTCCTTTTTCAGCAGGGGGTACCGCCGGACTTTTTCTTCGATGATCGACCATTCCTTATCCGGAAAGACCATCAGATAGCCGTCCCATTTGGTGATAATCAGGCGACTGTCATAGTCCGCTGCAAGAACCTCGCGCAGTTTCGCAGGAAAGATAACCCGTCCTTTTTCATCAATGGTGTGGTAATACTCTCCCCGGAAACCGCCCATCCCCGCCTATTCCTCCACATCACGCCACTTCACTCCACCGGGGTATGAATATAAAGAGGGGCTTGCGGTTTGTCAAGAAAAAATCACTCGACTTTTCCCTTTGCAAGTCGATATCTTACAACAGCCTGATTGTGTTCTTTCAATGTGGAGGAAAACTGGTGGGAACCGTTGCAATTGGAAACAAAATAAAGGTAATCCACTTTGGCCGGAGTGACCGCGGCCAGCAGGGAATCTCTACCTGGATTGGCGATCGGGCCAGGCGGCAAACCTTCGATATGATAAGTATTGTAAGGCGTCATCAGCAGCAGATGCCGACGTTTGATCTCTCCGTCAAAGGGCGCCATATGGTAGACTGCTGTGGGATCACTTTGAAGGCGCATGCCTTTCTTCAAACGGTTGTGAAAAACCGCTGCGATAAGGGGTTTCTCATCACTGAAGCCTGTCTCCTTGCCGATCAGGGAAGCCAGAGTAACAAACTCGTTCATGGTCATGCCCATCTGCTGAACCTTTTCTCTCATCTCCGGGGTAACCACTTTCCAGAATTGTTCCACCATGCGGCGAATAATCTGTCCCGGACTTATGGCCGAGTCAAAGAAATAGGTATCCGGATAAAGGTAACCCTCCGCAGTGTCCCCTTCAATCCCCAGACTCCGCAGAAAGGTCCGGTCCGTTGTCAGGGCCAGGAATTTTTTTTCATCCACCAGATGCAGAGCGGCCAGATGGGCTGCTATTTCCTTTAAATTCAGATCTTCCCGGATCGTAATCCGGCGTATTTTTATATCTCCCTGTGACAGCCTGTTTACCATCTCCAGGGGGGTCATCCTGCCGGAAAATTCATACTCACCGGCCCGTAAATTTCTTGCGGCGCCCTTTGTCAAAATCAGGATGTAAAAAAAGGGAGGATTGCGGACAAGCCCCGCCTGCTGAAGTTTATCCACGACCTGTAAGAATCCGGTCCCCGGCAGAATTCTTACGGCGGTCACGGGAAGATCCGGATTTACGGGCCGGTCGACATAGAAGAGAAACCACGCCGCCAGAAGATAAAGCAGTGCCAGCAGAAGACCCGTAAAAAGCTTTTTTTTCTTCTTCCTTTTTTTTCTCATTTCACGACTCATTTGCATCGCAGGCATCCGAAGGAATTTTTTCTTGCGATATGGCATCCAGATAGGATTGAAGGATCAGACTGGCAGCCAGGCGATCAACGACTCCCCTTCTTTTTCTTGGGGGAACCCCGGAGCGGGACAGGATCTCTTCCGCCTCCTTCGTCGTCAGGGTTTCATCCCACCGAATGACAGGAATACCGAGGGCGGCTTCCAGACGGCGGGCAAAGCGGACAACCTTTTCGCACTGAATTCCTTCCGTGCCATCAAGTCGCAGGGGATAGCCGATAACGATTTTCTCCACATCGTAGGTCCGGACCAGAGACGCAATGATCCCGACATCATTTCGCCAGGATTTCCTGATTACGGTGGTCAAAGCCTGAGCCGTCAGCCCCAGTTCATCACAGAGGGCAACTCCGATCCGCTTCTCACCGTAATCAAGTCCCAAGATGCGCATGACCGCAGCTCCTTTTTGGCGAACTGATTAACAATACCCTCTGTTCTTTGCAACAGAAAAATAGATTGCGCCGGAATAAACCGTGCTGAATACGGGGATTCCCGACGCCTCCTTACTCAAAATGTGAATTTAAGGATTATAACATCCTTGAAAATTATGTCTTTTTAGTATAATCCGACACTTATCCAATTATTATAAGTTCCAAAATTCAGGAGGATACATGACTGAAATCATTGAAGTTCATGCAAGAGAAATACTGGATTCAAGAGGAAACCCCACAGTGGAAGCTGAAGTCACCCTGCTTTCGGGCATATCCGGCCGGGCATCGGTACCGTCCGGAGCTTCAACGGGGGAACACGAAATGCTCGAATTAAGAGACGGAGATCCGAAGAGATATCTGGGGAAAGGCGTTACTCAGGCAGTCAATAACGTCATCGAAAAAATCGCTCCGGAAATCGTCGGGATGGATTGCCTGAACCAGAGGGATATTGATTATACAATGATCGCCCTGGATGGTACGGAAAATAAAGGAGCCCTTGGCGCCAACGCCATTCTCAGCGTGTCCATTGCCTGTGCCAAGGCAGCGGCGGCGGTGGTGGAACTGCCCCTCTATCGATACCTCGGCGGCGTCCAGGCCAAGGATATCCCCGTCCCCATGATGAACATCATCAATGGCGGTCAGCATGCCGACAACAACGTCGATATTCAGGAATTCATGATCATGCCCGTGGGGGCTCCGACCTTCAGGGAAGGTCTGCGCATGAGCGCCGAAGTCTTCCATAATCTCAAGGCCGTTCTGAAAGGCAAGGGATATAACACGGCCGTCGGTGATGAAGGGGGTTTTGCTCCCAACCTGGCATCCAATGAAGAGGCACTGGCTGTGATCATGGCGGCCATTACCCGGGCAGGCTATGAGCCGGGAAAAGATATCGCCATCGCCCTGGACGCCGCCGCCAGTTCTTTTTATGAAAAGGGGAAATACATTCTTGCTGCGGAGAAAAAACCGGAAAAGACCGCTGATGAAATGATCCGCTTTTACGAAGATCTGGCCAACCGCTACCCCATCATCTCTCTGGAAGACGGCCTTGCGGAAGACGACTGGGAGGGCTGGAAGGCTCTCACGCAGGCCATGGGGTCACGGATTCAGATTGTTGGAGATGATCTTTTCGTTACAAACAAGAAACGTCTTGAACAAGGAATTTCCAAAGGTATCGCCAATTCCATTCTGATCAAGCTGAATCAGATCGGTTCCCTGACGGAAACCCTGGAAACCATTCAGACCGCAAAAGAGGCTGGATATACGAATGTTGTCTCCCATCGCTCCGGGGAAACGGAAGACAGTTTCATGGCTGATGTCGCCGTCGCAGCCAACTGTGGTCAGATCAAGAGCGGTTCACTCTCTCGAAGTGAACGTCTGGCCAAATACAATCAACTGCTGCGGATCGAAGAGGAGCTTGGCGACCGCGCTGTTTATCGAGGCAGGTCCGCACTCTATTCAGTCCGTTAGGCTTTGGCAAAAGGAACTGAACAGTAACGGAAGACAACCCCAAAATCCTGATTTTTTACAATCCCTGAAGGTGGGAACAGAATCTCCCTGTCTTCAGGGATTGTAATTTTTAGTTCATGCCCCTTTTTCTTCATCCGACTGACTGATGGTGTCGGCTTCTCCTCCCATTATCCTCATACCTGTGATCTTAGCTCGTTTCTCATTGTCACCATTTTGAATACAAACGGACAGGGGCAACTGCTCCGGGTCCATTCTGATTGTTTGATCATCATGAACCTCCGCTGCAGATTTCGCGCAACCGTATTGCATTCCGAACCGCATTGCCTTCAAAGTCATTATCGAAGAAAACCCAGGTCTCGCGGGACCAGCCCCGTATCATCTCAGCCCATCCCCGTAATTCTTCTTCCGTATATAAGGACGCATACAATCTCCGTGATCCATGAAGCCGGAGATAGACATAATCCGCAGTCACGGCTGTTCGCATCGGATAGCGCCCCGCGGTATCGGAAATGCAGAAGGCCACATTGTGCTGTCGGAGAAGTTCCATAAACTCATCCTGCATCCAGGAACCATGGCGGACTTCAATGGCATGTTTCCGCGAGAGATCAAGAAGACCAAGAAAATGACGGACCAGCGAATTTTCGTAAATGAGACTCGGTGGAAGCTGAATGACAATCGGGCCCAATTTATCGCCAAGGGACGAAACTGCATCATAAAAACGGGACATCGCCTCTTCCACATTTTTTAACCGCAGGATGTGTGTGATATAATGATTCATTTTGACGGTCCAGATAAATCCTGCCGGCGTTCGCGCACTCCACCTCCGGAAGGTCTCCGCATCAGGCAGTCGATAGAAGCTGACATTCAGCTCCAGAACGTCAAAATGACGGGCATAGTATTCCAACCATTTTGCTTTGGGACACTCCAGAGGGTAAAAGCGACCCTGCCAATGGGGATAAATCCAGCCGGAAGTCCCAATGCGCACAGACGGAAACAATGAACTTTTTCCCATTCCTGATCAATGCCTCAAAAAACCGCAGTCATCGCGCTGAAAATTCCTTGACGGAATCAGGACTTTCCCATAGGGTTGCCTTCCGTCGCCGGGAAGTTATTCTAAAATTACAGTTTTTCAACTTCAGCAGGAATCCGCGGAAACGATTAAACGAAAATAAAAAAATGAGAGGGAAATATTTGTGAACAATTTTGTCGAAAAGCCGCTGAATGAAATTCAGTTCAGTCAGGACAACCTCTATCGGGAAGATTCCTTCACCGATCTGCGTTTGGGTTCGATCCGCATGCTGACTCCTGTAAAACCTGATGGCACAGTCGATACCTCCCGCACTCCACTGTTCATCGGACAGGCCCAGTTCATGTCCCCGGGCGGCCCCCTCCCTGTTCAGGGCCCCATTGAGGCGAAATCGCTGACGGAAGCTATGGAAAAATTTTCCGAGGCCATGGAACAGGCGTTAAATGTCATGATCTCAGAATCCAGGGAGATGCAGCGACGGGAAGAATCGGGACTTATTCTCCCAGGCAGATAACACATACTTTTCAGAATATTAGAATATTAATTACAGGCAGGCAGATGAAAACAGTCCTCTTCCTTGCAGGACCGGTTACTATCTGTTCAATTTAAAACAAGCCGATATTCCCGGACAAGCATGCTGGTTCTATGGTCCATTCTCAGGAAACTCATCCGGAAATCGCTGCCTCATATAATGTTCCACGTAGTCGCGGATCTCCGTCGCGGAGTGCAATATCAGGACTTTATCCAGCAGTTCGCGGGATTCCTTCAACGTGGAATTCTGGATGATCTTTTTCATTCGAGGAATCGCCAGGGGATTCATACTCAGTTCATCCAGTTCAAGACCGAGAAGAATCAGTGCATAGAGGGGTTCTCCAGCCATCTCGCCGCACATCTCTACCCGGATGCCATTTCGGTGACCAGCGCTGACAATTTGCTGGATCAATCTCAATACGGCGGGATGGAGGGGCTCGTATAGATAACCGACACGTTCATTGATCCGGTCGATCGCCAGAACATACTGAATGAGATCGTTGGTGCCAATGCTGAAGAAATCCACTTCTTTCGCCAACTCATCCGCAACAATGCCTGCGGACGGCACTTCAATCATGACCCCGATTTCAATATCACGGCCTACGGGGATGTCTTCTTCAATCAGATCGCGCATGACATCGTTGAAAATTCGTTTGGCTTCGCGGATTTCTTCGATACCTGAAATCATGGGAAACATGATGCGGGTTTTACCATAAGCGCTTGCGCGTATGATCGCGCGCAATTGAACCTTGAACTGCTCCACTTCCTTCAGGCAGAAACGAATCGCCCGCAATCCCAACTGAGGGTTCATTTCTTTTGCCAGCTTCGGATCGGAGGTAAACTTGTCGCCTCCCAGATCGAAGGTTCGAATCGTCGACCATCTTAACCCCTCGACTCCGACCACCTGATGGTAATGTGCAAAATGTTCCTCCTCCGTCGGCAACTGATCTCGATTGATATAAATGAATTCCGTCCGATAAAGACCGATGCCTTCAGCGCCGTGAAGAACCGCCGACGGGATTTCTTCGATAAATTCGATATTGCTGCCGATATCAACCCGGTAGTGATCTTTCGTCATGGCAGGAAGATGGGCATATTTCAGAAAATCCTCCTGTATGGTTTCATATTGTCTCTTTTTCTCCTGATACCGTCGGGCAACTTCCGGGTCGGGATTGACGATAATCAAACCGGAGGCTCCGTCAATGATCAAATCGTCATTGGTTTTAACGACGCGGGTAATGTTTTTCAAACCCACAACGGCAGGAATTGCAATCGAGCGGGCTACGATGGCGGTATGCGATGTTTTACCGCCCATATCCGTAGCAAAACCCAGGACCTTGTGAACCATCATCTGGGCCGTATCCGCGGGAGAAAGATCAGAAGATACCACAATGACCTCTTCGCTGATTTCCGAGAAGGGCCCCCTTTTTTTTCCGGCAAGATTGCGGAGAATCATTTTCCCCACATACTGGATATCACTGAAGCGACTCCGGATATATTCATCCTCCACGCGGTCAAACAATTCACGGTATTTTTCCGTGGTCATTTGAACCGCCCATTCGGCATTGACGCACGATTGCCGGATATGCTCAACGGTGTGCCTGATAAAGGCCTTATCCCGTAAAAGCATAATATGGACATCAATGATATACAGAGGTTCCGGACCGATAACTCCATGAATTCCATTTTTTATTTCAAGAAGCTGCCGCTCCGATTCCTTCAGGGCATCCTTGAAACGTCTGATCTCCTTGGTAATGAGACTCTTATCACTCAACTTGTAAAACGAGACCTCACTCCCCAGAGGATCGAAAAGAAAAGCCTTGCCAGAGGCGATACCCGGCGAAACACCAACACCCTTCAATACGAAAGTTTTTTTGATTTCATCCGTTGTATTCATGTTTCACCAAATTTACTCTCGAAAAGCTGCTCCAGATTATCCATAGCCTGAAGAGCATCGGCACCCTCCACCCGTACAGTTACCCGGCTCCCCTGAGGGCAGGCCAGTGTAAGGATGCCCAGAAGGCTTTTACCATTGACTTCCTGTCCATCTCTTTCCAGAAAGATTCTTGATTTGAACCCTCTGGCAACAGTGACAAGTTTTGCCGCAACACGGGCATGAAGGCCCAGTTTATTTTTTAGTTCAAACGTCCTGATTACGATCATTTCATTGTAAAGATAGAAAAATAATAATCACCATTCCATAAAGAATGTGCAGAGGAGATATTCCTTTCCTGATGCCCCAGAAGCATAACAGGATACAGAGAAGAGCCCCGATTTTCATCACAATCCCCCCCCAGGGAAGCATAAAAGGAACAGTCTCCCCGGAGGAAAACAGGACAGACAGAAGAGAGAGAACAGACAAAGATACCCATCGGATTCTGCCTGATTTTTTTGGCAGATCGAGACGCCGTACAAAATCGATCCCCTGCCTTCCTAATCGATAGCCTTCGGCAAATCCTTTCCACCGAATCCATAAATGAACGGTATTATACAAAAAAAAAGCTACCAAGGGCGCGGTCAGATAACCCTGAACAGCAAAAAACACACCGGTCAGAGCTGACATGGGACGATATGCCCCCCAGAAAAATGAATCCCCGATGGCTGCGTAAGGGCCACTCAGGGTGCTTTTCAAGGTCAGGGCGTCTTCGTTGGTGACTGTTTTTTCATCCTTGAGATTTTCTTCTTCAATATGAATAACCGATCCCAGAATGGGCCCGGTCATATAAGGATGGCTGTTAAACAATTGCATGTGACGGGAGAGCAGAATCTGCATGCGCTTCTGATCTTTGCCAAACAACCTGCCGATTGGAATTAAGGCATAGGTAAACCCGAGATTCTGCATCCGCCAGAAATTAAAGGACGCCTGAATCAGGAGGGAACGCAAAAATATTGAAATCAAAAGAGAAGATCTCATAAAAGATCCCTTATCCGCTGCGACGCTGTTGGGTAACATGAAAATAACGCAAAGTCAATTCATTCAGCACAGACTGAAGTGAACATCCATTTTCATGAGGGGCAACTTATAAGTTTCTCTTGACATGATCCGATTGTTCTGTTAGTAACCCGCGTTTTAAATAAATAAAAATAACGAGGTAACTTTCATGCTTTGTCAAACGATCAAAAAGGGAACCGATTGCGGGTTCATGACTAAAAAAGGATGCACTTATGAAGGGGGCGCCTGCAATCCCATCGTCGACAGTTGTGTGGGATGCAACAAAATCGCTGAATTTGAAAGCGGACAGTATTGCAAACTTTATCCTGAACCAGCCTTAAAATGGCTCAAAGGCAAATGCCCCAGCGCTTCTCACGTCAAACTGGAGATTAAAGAGGCGCAGCAGATCAATCCGTTGAAGGCATCAAAGCGGTCTTCCAAGAAAAAATAGCCTCGGCACATCGGCAAAATATCATGAAAACCAGCAATAAATCCATTTAAAGTCAGCCAGGATCTTACTCGGCTTTATTGCTGGTTTTCAATAACGCCTGAATCTGCAATAAACCTTTCCTAACTGCATTCAGTTTTTCTCTTAAATTTGTTTCGCGGATTGAGGAGTTACGAGCCGCCTTTCGAAGAAGAAGCTGTCTCTTCGCTCCTTTGATGGTGAAAAATTCCTCATGAAGAAGAACTTTGATCGTCAGCAGTTCCTGAACATCCGTCCTTCTGTATAACCTCTGGTCCGACTTGGTTCGTATCGGCCTTACAGACTTAAACTCCGATTCCCAGAAACGAATGACATAAGGCTCGACCCCCAGAATTTTACTGACCTCACTAATGCGAAAATACGCCTTCTCTGGGGGGATTACCGCATCCATAACCCATCTTTCTTTCTGATCCCTGTAGAAAAATCAGATTATGAATTTAAACTTTTACAATTTTCGAATCCGTTGTCTGGCCATGACTTTGATAAAGCGGTCAGGGTTTTGAAAACGTTATGGTTCGAAACCAGCCGACTTCAATCATTCAGTGCTTTCCTGAGAACCTGGCTCGATTTAAAGGTAAGTACCCTGCGTGCCGATATGGAAATCTCATCCCCGGTCTGAGGGTTTCGCCCTCTTCGGGATTTCTTTTCCTTAACGACAAAATTTCCGAAACCTGATATTTTTATTTTTTCACCCCGTCCGAGACTTTCCTTGATAATATCAAAAACAGATTCCACAATCCGGGCAGAATCCTTCTTTGAAAAACCCAATTTCTCGTATACGTCCTGAATAATATCTATTTTTGTCATTTTAGTCCTCCTGAAAATCGAGCTGTTGCCCTGACCTGCTTATCTGACACGCGCCCCTGTCTGGTCGATAATGCGCTGAACGATTTTTGAATGCACCCGACTAACCTCGTCATCCGTCAATGTCGCCGAATATGACCGGTATGTAAATCTCAACCCCAGGCTTTTCTTTCCTTCAGGAACGCCGGCGCCGGCATATACATCGAAAATACAGACATTTTCAAGCAATTCTTCTCTGGCGTTAAGAGCAATATTCAGCATGCCGTCTGCTTCCACATCCTGATCGATGACAAAAGCGACATCCCGTGAACTTTCAGGATATCTTGAAAACTCCTTATAGGTGACGCTGCCTGAAAAGAGTTCAGAAATTGCATCCACGTCCATCTCAAAAATCAGAGCGCGATTCTTCATATCCAGGCGGGAAAGAACATCAGGGTGCGCCTCCCCCATGTACCCTATTGATTTTTCATCGATAAAAATTCCACAGGATCGACCCGGATGAAGAAATGCCTGCAGAGCATCTGAGCAATATCGAATTCCAGTCAAGTTCAAGCTGGCGAAAAGACTCTCGACAACGCCTTTCAAATCATAAAAATCGAGCCTTGATTCGCCGGAAGACCACAACTCCTTATCACTCATACCGGTCATCAGGCAGGCCAAGCGCTTCTTCTCCGTCGGCAATCCTCCTGTGTTTCCCTGTAAGAATATCTTGCCGATCTCGAAAATCTTTAAATCGTAGTCTCCGGCATTGGCATTTTCCTGCATCACCTTGAGCAGACTGTAAATCAGGGTGGTTCGCATCACCGACTGATCTTCTGTCAGCGGGTTTTTGATCCGAACGACTTTCCTTCGCTCGTCACCGGCATCCAGCGCCAGAATATCCGCTGCCGTCGGAGAAACAAAGCTGTAGGTGATGACTTCCGAAAATCCTGTACCTGCCAGGTGACGGCGCAGCCTTTCTTCAAGAATTTTTCTGCGATCCCTCGGCACAGGCTCCATTGCACCCACGGGGAGTGAAACCGGGATATTGTCGTAACCATGTATTCGGGCAATCTCTTCCACAAGATCGATCTCACGGCCGATATCGACCCGGAAGGATGGCGGCTTTATCCGATATTCTTCCACAGTGCCTTCCTTCGCCGTAACTTCCATCCCCAGGCCTCTGAGAATATCTGCCATCTCCGCGGCAGGGATGTTCGTCCCCAGCAGAGAATTGACTTTCCTGCAACGCAGGTGAATTTCTCCGACCGTCTCCACCGGTTTCGGATGCTCGTCGATTCGTCCCTTGCAGATTTTCCCCCCCGATAATTCGGCAATCAATTGAGCGGCCCTGTCCAGTGCTCGAAGTACCCCTTCGGGATCGATTCCGCGCTCAAACCGGAACGCAGCATCCGTACTCATCCCTAAATCCCGAGCGGACCGCCGTATTGAAGAAGGAGCAAAGTAAGCACTCTCGAGAAGAATATCCCTCGTATCCGGCTTGATTTCGGAATTGAATCCCCCCATGATTCCGGCGATGGCCACGGGTTTGACGCCATCACAGATCATCAGGGTGTTCGCATTAAGAACGCGTTCCTTTTCATCGAGAGAAATAAACTTCTCCCCCTCCGTAGAACGCCTCACTACAATCCGGCCTTCTTCCAGGAAACGGTAATCGAAGGCATGAAGTGGCTGTCCCAGTTCCATCATGACAAAATTGGTGACATCGACCACGTTACTGATGGAACGCAGTCCTACGGCCTCAAGACGCAATCGCATCCATTGCGGTGAAGGCCCCACGACTACGTCTCGAATCATGCGAGCCGTATAGTGGGGGCAGAGGTCCGGATCAAGGATTTGAACCGAGGCACTCACCTGAATATCTTCAGCATTTTCCGTAACATAGATTTCAGGCAGTTTCAGCGGCTTACCTGTAATAGCCGCAATCTCCCGGGCCACACCGATGATGGAAAGACAATCGGAACGGTTTGGTGTAATCCCGATATCGAAGACCGTATCTTTCAAGTCCAGAACGTCCGCGAGGTCTTCACCCAGGGGGAGATTGGGAGGAAGGATCATGACTCCCGTCGTATCTTCCCCAATACCCAGTTCTTCCTCGGAACAGAGCATACCCTCTGAAAGCTCGCCCCGGATTTTTGAACGCTTGATCGTATATCCCCCGGGAATCTCTGCGCCTATCCTGGCCAAGGGAACGACATCCCCGACGTGAATATTCGGCGCCCCGCAAACGATGGGAAGTGTTTCGTCCCCCGTTGTTACTTCGCAAAGAGACAGTTTGTCCGCATTGGGATGTCGACGAAGAGCTATAATTCTGGCAACGACGACATTCGAAAAAGAAGGACCGACTTCCCTTACGGCGTCGACTTCAAGACCCGCCATAGTCAAACGATCCGAAACCTCAGCGGGTGTCAGATCAATATCTACATAATCTTTAAGCCATCTCAAACTAACTTGCATAGTAATCTATTCCACCACGGATTTCCCAATGATCCTGAATTGTTCTGCTCAACGGAGCAATTCTTTACATGGCCGCAAGATCACAAAAGAAAGCTCAGTTTGATCCTGCACAGAGAATCCTCCATTCAATGCATTTTCATAGGAGAAAGGGTATGGACAGAATCCTGGCCCGACGCTCCTGTTTTTTTGTCTTCGCGATTCAGGAAATTCAACGACAGCGGCTTTTACATTAGAACTGCTGTAAAAACCTTCTTTCATTCTCAAAGAAAAGTCGAATGTCAGTAATTCCATACTTGAGCATGGCGATGCGTTCTACGCCCAAGCCAAAGGCAAAGCCCGAATATTCCTCAGGATCGTAACCGACATTTTCAAAAACTGCCGGGTCCACCATGCCCGATCCGAGGATTTCCAGCCAGCCGCTCTGCCCGCAAACTCGACAACCTTTTCCCCGACAGATGACACAACGGATATCCACTTCCGCACTGGGCTCCGTAAAGGGAAAATAACTGGGCCTGAAACGAAGAACCGTTTCTTCCCCAAAAATCTGTTTAAGGAAAGCGTTCAGAAGCCCTTTCAGGTCGCCGAAGGTAATTCCCCTGTCAACCAGCAGGCCTTCAACCTGATGAAACATCGGCGTATGAGAAACATCAGAATCCGGACGATATACACGCCCCGGCGAAATGATTTTCACCGGTGGCGACTGCTTTTCCATGGTTCTGATTTGTACGGGAGAGGTATGGGTGCGCAGAACGATCGCTTCTTCCACATAAAATGTATCCTGCATATCTCTGGCGGGATGGTCCTTGGGGATGTTTAAGGCCTCAAAATTATAATAATCACTCTCTATTTCAGGACCTTCAGCAATGGAGAATCCGATTTCGGAGAATATCGCACAGATCTCCTCAAGGACCTGAGTGACTGGATGAGCCCGGCCGTAGCCGCTGCTCCTTCCGGGCAGGGTCACATCAAGAGCTTCCGCCCGAAGGACGCTTTCTTTTTTGAGGGCGGCTATAACTGTCTGCGCTTCGTCAAATCTCGAAGACAGGATTGTTTTGATTTCGTTGGCGCGCTTTCCAAAAATCTGCTTTTCCTCGATGCTCAACTGACCCAGATTGCGCAAAAACTGAGTCAGCAACCCCTTTCTCCCCAGATATCGAACCCGAACAGCAGCCAGATCCGTTTCCGTTTTCGCTGCTTTTATCTCCGCTTCCGCCTTATTTTGCAGCTCCTTGAGATCTTCAATCATGAAACAGTCTCACCCTTCGCAAGAAGAACAATTTCTGAGAATCCCCTGGGGTCGTTAACGGCGATATCCGCCAACACTTTCCGGTCAATTTCCACGTGCGACTTTCGCAAACCGTCAATGAGCCGACTGTAAGTCAATCCCTGCGCGCGCGAAGCAGCATTGATCCTGGCAATCCACAGTTTCCTGAATTCCCGCTTCCGCACCCTCCTGTCGCGGAACGCATAATTCAGAGCCCGGTTCACGGCTTCCGTTGCGGTCCGAAGCAGCCGACTTCTCGCTCCGAAAAATCCCTTCGCTAATTTGAAAATTTTTCTTCTTTTTTTCTTGGCAGTAACACTTCTTTTAACTCTGGACATTGTCTTGAGCCTCCTATCCGTAACTCCAAAAACCTGACTGACGAATCATGGCAACTCGCATTCATCCCAATGACCTGGCCAGCTCCGTCTTGTTTCTGTCAACTCGATACCCTTCTGAACGCTAGCCGGAATCCAATGGAACGACGCTTCCTACAGATATGGAATCAGCCGTTTAATCCCTTTTTCATCCCGTTTGTCAAGGATCGTGGATTTTCTGAGATTTCTTTTCCGTTTCGTTGTCTTGGTCGTCATAATGTGACTGGCGTTGGCGTGGTGTCTTCTGACCTTTCCGCTGCCTGTAAGTTTGAATCGCTTCGCCGCGCCGCGGTGTGTTTTTAATTTCGGCATTATTTCACTCCCGTTCCAAAATTTCTGCTTCGCACTAACCGTTTATTTTACAATTAACAATCAGCATAACGATTTCTCCTGTTCCATCATCAGGAAGAACATCGATAAGTATCTTCCTGCCGCCTACTTTTTGGGCGACAAAACCATGACCATATTCCGCCCTTCCAGTTTCGGCTGTTGATCTATGTTACAGCTGTCACCCAGGTTGTTTTTTATATCTTCAAGAAGCTTTCGCCCTATATCGGTGAACGCGATTTCCCTCCCCCGAAACAGGACACTGACCTTGACCTTGTCATGCTGTTCGAGAAACTTCCGGATATGCTTGATCTTGACTTGAAGATCGTGTTCCTCTACCTTCGGCCTCAGTCGAATCTCCTTGACCTGAATGGTACTCTGACTTTTTCTGGCAACCTGAAGTTTTTTACTTTGTTGATACCTGAACTTGCCGTAATCCATGATCCGGCAGACAGGAGGCGTGGAAGTGGAGGCGACTTCCACGAGGTCCAAGCCTTCTTTTCTGGCCTCTGCAAGCGCGTCCGCAAGGGTCAATACACCCAACTGCTCGCCCTGATAACTGATAACTCTTACAGTGGCCGCCTTAATCTCATTGTTGATCTTCAGATCTTTAACTATTGGACACCTCCTGCAAATGTAAGATGAATCCCACATCCCCGCTTCACAGGGTCTGATGATGGATTCAAGCGCCGATTACAGATACTGACTGCTCTTTTCCTTTACCAGTTCAATAAAGGCAGAAACCGGCAGGGTCCCCAGATTGTCTCCGCCCCGCTGCCGGACAGCAACCTCTCCCGAAGCCATTTCCTTATCGCCGATAACCAGCATATAGGGTATTTTCTGAGTTTGCGCCTCTCGAATTTTATACCCCAGCTTTTCGTTTCTGAAATCTCCTTCCACCCTGATTCCCGCATCCATCAATTGCTGATAAACGGTCTTTCCATACGGGATATGCCTGTCGGTCACCGACAGAAGAATAGCCTGCACTGGTGCAAGCCAGACAGGGAAAGCTCCTCCGTAATGCTCGATCAGCACACCCATGAACCGCTCGATCGCACCCAGGATAACCCGGTGCAGCATCACCGGCCGATGCTTCTCGCCATCCGCCCCAACGTATGTGAGATCAAACCGCTCCGGCAGCGTAAAGTCGCACTGGATGGTGGCGCACTGCCATTTTCGTTTGAGCGCATCCTTCAGTTTGAAGTCAATCTTGGGACCATAGAATGCGCCATCGCCCTCATTGATATCATAAGTCATCTGATTGTCTTTCAGGGCATTCTCCAGGGCGCTGGTTGCCAGTTCCCAATCCTGATCGGAACCGATGGAATTATCAGGCCTTGTGCTTAATTCAACTTCATATTCAAATCCAAAGATCTTCATGGCATAGCCGACAAAATCAGCAATAGCCCGAATTTCTGAATTCAACTGCTCCGGCGTGCAGAGAATGTGGGCATCATCCTGGGTAAACTGCCGGGCCCGCAGCAGACCATGCAGAACCCCCGTTTTTTCATGACGATGAACTGTACCGAGTTCAAAGTACCGTATTGGCAGATCCCGATAACTCCTGATTTTGGTTTTATAGATGAGCATATGGGAAAGGCAGTTCATCGGCTTGATCCCATAAGATTGCCCCTCTACTTCCGTGAAATACATGTTTTCGCGATAGTGATCGAAATGTCCTGATTTTTTCCACAGATCAACCTTCAGGATCTGCGGACCCATGACCATGTCATACCCGCGTCGCAGATGTTCCTTCTTTTCCCAATCTTCAATGATCGTGCGCAGGATCGTTCCTTTGGGATGAAAGATGATCAAACCGGCACCCGCTTCTTCACTGACCTGGAATAGATCAAGATCCTTACCCAGTTTCCGGTGATCCCGCTTTTTCGCCTCTTCGAGGATTTTCAGGTATTCATCCAGCTCTTCCCGGGACGCGAAACCCGTTCCATAGATGCGTTGCAGCATCTTGTTGCGTTCATCGCCGCGCCAGTATGCGCCGGCAACATTGAGAAGCTTGAAGGCACGGATCATCGAGGTCGATGGGACATGAGGCCCCCGGCAAAGATCAGTATAATGGCCCTGCCGGTAAAGACTGACTGTTTTTATATTGCCAGGCAGATCATTTAAAAGTTCGACTTTATAAGACTCACCTTTACCCTGAAAGAAAGCTACAGCCTCTTCACGGGAAACCTCCTCTCGAACAAAAGGATGATCCTCCTTCACAATTTCCTGCATCCGGGCCTCTATCTTTTCAAGCTCCTCCGGGGTAAATGTGTTCCCATATTCAAAGTCATAATAGAAACCATCTTCAATCGCCGGTCCTATGCTGACCAGCACGCCGGGGAAAATATCCTGAACGGCCTGGGCCATGATGTGGGATATGCTGTGCCTGAGGATTTCAAGACCTTCCCGGGAATGAATATCGATCGGTTCCAGAACACCGTCGTCATGCAGCGAGCGGCTCAAGTCAAGAAGATTCTGATTATATCTGGCAGCGGCGGTCGTAGCCAGCAGGGCGGGATTCCAGGAAGAAAGAACGTCCCGTACAGTAACGCCTTCATTGTGTGATCTTTCCGACCCATCAGGTAAAACAATTTTAATTTCTTTCATAACTAAAAAGCCCAGATCCAATACCGTGTCTAAAACAGCAACGACGGATATCTGTATTCCTTCTTTGATATCCTCTCATTAAAGAAAGGGCATCATCGCGTTACAATTGCGGATGCCCTTTTCAAAACCCGTCATATTTGACTAATGGGACGAATTACTCTACAGGCTTGCATGATATATAATGGTAGGCACGCAGGGATTTGAACCCTGGACATCCACCGCGTCAGGATGGCGCTCTCCCCCTGAGCTACGTGCCTGCATACTCGCCTTCTCTCCCAACAGGGCGTAATAACTAACAACAATTTGTCCCCTTGTCAAGGCAAAATCTGTACTCGTTTATTTTTTCTCCCGCCAGGGAAACTTTCTTAAAATGGTTGAAACACAAGCTGATTATAATCCTTTCCATCTGTTCCTCACAATCCACGGCAACGGTTCAATCAATAGAAAGCGGTCCTTACCCCTGAGTATTAATCAAGCGGATACCTCTGACCAGATATCCCAATCCGGATAGAATGGTAAACAAAGCCGTTACCCAATACAGCAGATGCATCCAGTTGTAATCCATTGCGTTTCCCAGTCCTTGCAATACCAGCACGGTCAGTACCGTCATAAGTTGAAGCATGGTGGTCACCTTACTGATGAAGGCGGGGCGGATTTCAAAAGATATGGACATGATGGATAAAATCGCTATGCCAAGCAGAATAATACAGTCCCGGCTGATAACAATGACCGTCAGCCACCCGGGGATAATCCCCATAATAGCCAGTGTCAGAAAACTGCTGGTTAAAAGGGCTTTGTCTGCAATGGGATCGAGATAAGCTCCCAGTTTGGTCTGCTGCTTCAGGACGCGGGCCAGAAAGCCGTCCAGACCGTCGGTCAGACCGGAAATGCTGAAAACTATAAGGGCCTTGAAATAGGAACCCTCCATCAGAAAAATGACAACGGCAGGCGTGAGGACAATACGCAGAAGGGTTAAAATATTAGGAATATTCATCGGCGAACCATCAATGCATGCGGGTCTTCTCTGTGTTCAGCATCCGATCGAAAAAACAACTGGCACTCTGTCCTCCCGCAGCCATCACTCGGAATCATCTATCTCATCCCGCGACCGGTTCCAGTCCACCCAATCGTCCCGATCTTCTTCCATGACGAAATCGCTGGGCATGCCCGCCGTACCGTCTGCATTGATGCTGATCTGCTGCATGGCTCTCACTATGACGGTCCATTCTTCCATCGCAACTTTCCGGGGACCGGAAACGGATCGGGGGCCGGCTATCTTACTCGGAGGACTCATAACTGCCGGCGTGGTACTTTTGGTTTTTCCTCCTCCGGAAACATGGACCTGGCCTTCATAAACCTTTACGAGTGTGGACTGATCATTCTCCACATTCATACGATATACGGTGCCCCGCACCCCGGCAATCGCATTTTCACTTTGCAGTTCAAAGATGCCTTGCTTTCCCACTGCCCTGCTCACATTTGCCCATGCCTTACCCATGCTCACATTGATACGGATGCATCTGGAATCGTTGTGCTCCCCATATTTTATTTCCTGTATTCGGAAACGGGTATTTCCACTGAAGCGAACCCGGGAAGAATCGGGAAGAAGCAATTCCAGTCTCGATCCGGACCCCGTTGCAACCTCATCACCCACGTAAAGCCGATCGTTTCTGTTCAATGACCGTGCTGAACTTTTTTCTGCAGAAATAACCTGGGCGTTCCCGATAAGAACACCGACTCTCGCATCCCCCCTGGCCATCTTGACGGTCATGACCCGCACTGCCGCAATGGCCGGCGTAAGGTACAAAAAAAAGATCAGCAGGCCTATTCCCGCAATCACCGCACCCGGCTTTTTCATGCTCTTCTCCTTGTCAACCCGAATATCCACTCAAAATGTGCAAGCCTGTTCCATGACGTACATAATTATTCATGTGGGTGCGCAATGCCAGTCTCACTGAACCGGCTCAGAGCACGGTCAGACCCTTTTCCCGGAATAGAGCACAACCTGCGGATCAGCCCAGAACGTCCGGGCTCTCGGGAAGAGACTGCATCGCTTTATCAACCAGTTCCTGAATCGCAGGTTCATAGTCCTGCGAAGTCTTCAGTCGCAGAGAAGTTTTTGATATGCCAACATTTCTCCTGACGGTGCTGTGGGAATTCCGCCAAAGAAGCTGTCCGGTTCTCGCGCTCCGCAATTCAAAATCCGCTGCGACAGATATGGGAGAATAGAGTGGATAATAAACCGTTCGATTTTCCTTCAGATCACAGTAGAGAATCGCGTCGATCTTCATCTTTTCTCCCAGCACTCTGGAATACTCCACCTTGTCCTGCAGGCTTTTCTCTTCATGCTGAAGGTCGTTTTGCTTCTCATCGACAAGCTGAAACGGAATTCTGGGATACCCCTTGAAATAAAGGGCATTGAGAACCTTATCCCGCAGCATCAGCGCGGCCTGCTGATCCGAAGCACCGTTCAGAACAGGAATCACGGCGATCAGACGAACGTCCTTCCTGTTGCTGTGGCTTTCTTTCATTACCGCCGCCTGCTTTCCCACACTGCATCCGGCAAGAATCATCAACGCCAGAAGGGCTGAATACGACAGCAAATTAATCTTTCTGAACATCGTTTAACGGACCTCCTCTTCTGTTTCCTGTTTCAATTTTTCAATCTCTTCACGAATAATTTTTTCCGCGATACCGGGAATCATCTCGCGGCACATCCTCTCCACGGCTTCCATGATCTTTTTCCTCGTCTCATCATCGAGAAGGTCGCCCGGCTGTACCGCCAACTGTTCTTCTTCTGCAGTTACAACAAGATCATGGATTTTTTCCCCGGATTGAGGCTCTCTTTGATAACCCCACCCATCGACAATCAGGACTTCCGGGCTGCCTTCTTTCAGCAAGGAGCCCGGTTCTTCCACGACATCGGTCAGTTCATAGATTTTGTCCGGTGATTCATAAACGATATCAATGAGATCATAAACCTGATCATGATTCCCCGGCAGATTTCCTCCAGCGTTACTTCCGCTGAATTCACCCCTTCCTGACTGTTCAATCATTTTTTTGCTCTCCGGTTTCTGCTATCCGGGATGCTCCACTTCCAGACGATCATCCTGATTAAGCTCTGAATTTCGGGGAAATTATCATAGATGATCAGATACATCAATAAATTATCGTTGGCATCTGCGACCGCCCTGTCCGATAAACTGAATAGATAACTCATGTCAATCAGCGTTTAGATCCGAGGAAGCGGCAGCCACGACAATCGTGTAAACCCGCTTTCTGGAAACGCCCGTTTCCTCGACAATCCGATCCACAATATCCCGGTCGGAGCGATTCCCTGCCCTGGCCAGCCTGAAATAGAGGCTTCGGACGTCCTCATCGGACACCACTCTGACAGTCGGCTCCTGCCCCGCAACAATCAGTGTAATTTCTCCCTTGATCCGCCTGTCCCGAAGAACCGGCAGAAGATCCTGCAAACGGCCCCTCAGGATTTCCTCATGGAGTTTAGTCAGCTCGCGGGCGATGGCGATCTCCCGGTTACCGAGAATCGAGTGGATGTCTTCCAGGGCAGCCTCCAGGCGATGAGGCGCCTCAAAGAAGATCAAGGTTTTTTGTTCATCCTTCAAAGAAACAAGCAGGTCTCTGCGCTTTCCCGCCTTCGCAGGCAAAAATCCCATAAAAACGAAAGACTCCATCGGTATGCCCGAAACACTCAAAGCCGCTATCCCCGCCGACACTCCCGGAACAGGAATTACCGGGATGCGATTTTCCAATGCCTGTCGGATCAGCAAAAATCCGGGATCGGAAATGCCGGGCGTTCCCGCATCCGAAACATAAGCCACATCGGAACCTTCCCGAAGCCGGTCAATCAACACTCGACTTTTTCTGAATTCATTATGCTCATAGAGACTGATCAGAGGAGTGCTGATCGAATAAGCGTCAAAAAGCTTCCGCGTTCTCCGGGTGTCCTCCGCTGCCACCAGAGCGACTTCTTTAAGCACCCGGATCGCGCGAAAGGTGATATCTTCCAGATTTCCAATGGGCGTTGCCACAACGTAAAGTTTCCCCGATTCCCGCATCGCATATGTCCCTTCTCAATTTTTCCCGAACTCAATTATTTGTCCCTCCCCCAGTTCCGGATGACAGAGGGCAAACCAATATCGGTCTTTTCCCCAGAGGAAAAAGATTTACATTTCTTCCATAATGCTATAAGGATGTTGCTGTAAAATCAAGACTTCCGGATAACTGTCCCAAAATGATATCAATAACGGGTCTGAATTATTCCTGCAGGCATTTATCATGCGTATATTGATTACCGGCGGTGCCGGTTTTCTGGGTTCTCATCTCTGCGAGCGGCTTCTTGCCGATAAGCATGATATCCTCTGCCTCGACAATTTTTTTACCGGCAGTAAGGACAATATCCTTCATATGGTCGGCAATCCCCGGTTTGAGCTGATCCGTCACGATATGACGATGCCCATCTACCTGGAGGTTGATCAGATCTACAATCTGGCATGCCCAGCCTCTCCCGTCCATTATCAGTACAACCCCATTAAAACGATTAAGACCAGCGTCATGGGCGCCATCAATACCCTCGGGCTGGCCAAGCGCGTCAAGGCCCGGATTCTGCAGGCATCGACTTCGGAAGTGTACGGCGATCCGGAAGTTCATCCTCAAAATGAAGCCTACTGGGGAAGGGTCAACCCGATCGGCATCCGCAGTTGTTACGATGAAGGCAAAAGGGCTGCGGAATGCCTCATGATGGATTACCGCCGCCAGAATGGCGTAGATACAAAAATCGTCAGGATCTTCAACACCTATGGCTCCCGGATGGCCATGAGCGACGGCCGGGTCGTCAGCAATTTCATTGTTCAGGCTCTGACCGGCAAAGACATCACCGTTTATGGTGACGGTTCACAGACAAGGTCCTTCTGCTTTGTCGATGACATGATCGAGGGTCTCATCCGTATTATGAATACCCCGAAGGAAATCTCAGGGCCAATCAATCTGGGAAATCCGGCGGAATTTACGATTCTCGAACTGGCAGAAAAAGTCATCGCCCTGACCGACTCTTCCTCCCGGATTCTGTTTCAACCCCTGCCCCAAGACGATCCGGCTCAGCGGCAGCCCGATATCGCCCTGGCAGCAGAGATCCTGAACTGGAATCCAAAAACATCGCTGGAAGAAGGTCTGAAACGAACGATCGCCTATTTCAGGGAAAAACTGACCTGAAGGGCGATGATCAGGACATTACCTTAAATCTTTTAAATCCAAAAACTGGAGGAGATATGGAATTCGAAAAAAACATCCTCTGTATCGGCGCCGGCTATGTCGGCGGCCCGACAATGGCCATGATTGCACGCCAATGCCCGCAGTACAAAGTGACGATCGTGGACATCAACCCCGAGCGCATCGCCCAGTGGAATTCCAATGATCTGCCGATCTATGAACCGGGCCTGGACGAACTCGTCAAGGCCACCCGCAATCGAAACCTCTTTTTCAGTACGGACGTCGAACGGGGTATCCGGGAAAACGATATCATTTTCGTCAGCGTCAACACTCCGACGAAGACGTTCGGGACGGGAGCCGGTATGGCCGCAGACCTTCAATACTGGGAAAAAACAGCCCGCCAGATTCTCCAGAATTCTACGTCGCCGAAAATCGTTATCGAGAAAAGCACCCTTCCCGTCCGTACCGCCCAGGCCATGGAAAGAATCCTGAACACGAGCAGAAACGGCGTGCGGTTCGACGTCCTTTCGAATCCGGAATTTCTTGCTGAAGGCACGGCAGTCAACGATTTAAAAGACCCGGATCGAGTTCTCATCGGGTCACGGGAAACCGAGGATGGTTTGAAGGCGAGGGATACCCTGGTTGAGATTTTTGCCAACTGGGTCCCGCGGGAAAAGATCATCACCTCCAACATCTGGAGCAGTGAACTTTCCAAACTGGTATCCAATGCTTTTCTGGCCCAGCGCGTCTCCTCAATCAACGCCATTTCCGCCCTTTGTGAAAAGACCGAGGCCGATGTAACCGAGGTGGCCAGGGCTGTGGGTGCCGACAGCCGCATCGGATCCCGTTTTCTGAACGCCAGCATCGGTTTCGGCGGATCCTGTTTCAAGAAGGACATCCTCAATCTGGTCTATCTCTGCCGCCACTATGGCCTGAACGACGTGGCCGACTACTGGGAAAGCGTCATCAAAATCAATAATTATCAGCAGGAACGTTTTGTTCGGAATATGCTGGCAGCCATGTTCAACACCCTTGCGGGCAAACGGATCTGTCTGTTTGGTTTCGCCTTCAAGGCCAATACGGGCGACACGCGGGAAAGCCCGGCCATTTACGTCACCCGAAGGCTGCTGGAAGAACACGCCGAAGTCGTCATTACGGACCCCAAGGCGCTTAACAACGCCCGAATCGATCTGGCCAATGTCCAGGGCAAGGTCCTGTTTGTGGACGACCCCTACGAGGCCGCTATGGGATGCCATGCCATAGCGGTTATGACCGAATGGCCGCTCTACGCTGACCTCGATTACGAACGACTTTACCGGGATGCGGAAAAGCCGGCCTTTATTTTTGACGGCCGGAACATTCTGGATTCCCGACGTTGCTTTGAGGTGGGGTTCAATGTGTTTCCCATAGGCAAGCCCGCGCTTACCCATTTTTGATAGAGATTGAGGGGAGGGATTGGCGGTCATCCTTATTGTTATGCGAGCAGGCATGAAACCGATTCGGGAAACAGAAATGTCACGATTGGCGCAGGCCTCTCAGGAAGGTTCGGGCATAGTCCATGGCGCCTGCGAAGTCCCGGATCTCTCCGTTTAATCCCTGGTCGCGGATTTCCCTTAAACAGCGGCCCAGCTCCGGATTCTGTGAAAATCCAATAACAAGAAGATCCTTGCCGCTGACCGGAGGCCGATAGTTCCGCCAGGAGGTCACATAAGTGGAAAAGATCTTTTTGAAGGTTGCCGACCGTGACCGGGACATGGCGTAAAGCATCTCCTCAAGGGCCGCGTCTTCCAGGATTCCAAACGCCTTGGACGGCAGGATTTCAGACAGGGATGCCAGCCGCTTCATGAGTTCCCGGACTCTTTCCCGTGAGGCAAGGAGCATTTCCGCATCTTCCCGCCTCAGCCCAAGAGCTTCTGCAATTGACATGACCGTCTCGGGATTCATCGGTTCCGTCAGAGCCAGACAATAGAGAAACCAGGGCCGGACTTTTTCATGGGTGTATAGCAGGCGAAACCAGAAAAGGGTTTCTCGAACGGAAACAAATGATTCTCGAATCCGTTCATCGAAAACCAGGTCCGGATGGATGGCTTCCAGGACCTTGAGTTCATGAAGCCGGTCCATGCAGCGGACCGGATTTTCTTCCTGCAGTATCTGCCGCATTTCGTGAAAGATCCGCCTTCCTGGTATATTACGGAGAAAACCGGCCTGAACGGCCGAGGAAATCAGCGAGACTGTCTGTTTACCCAGACAAAAGTTAAAGCGTTTTTCAAACCGGACAGCCCGGAGGATGCGTGAAGGATCCTCCACAAAGCTCAGGGAATGGAGCACCCGGATCTTTTTTTCCCGGATGTCCCGCTGCGCCCCGAAAAAATCGATTAATTCCCCGAAACGATGGGGATTCAGGGCCACAGCCATTGTGTTGATCGTAAAGTCTCTCCGGTAGAGATCAAGTTTCAGTGTCGATTCCTCTACCTCCGGGAAGGCCCCCGGCATCCGGTAGTACTCCAGTCTTGCCGTGGCCAGATCGATCCTCCGCCCTCCCGGAAGCCGGACAACCGCAGTTTTGTACTTTTCGTGAGGCGAAACCTTCCCGCCGAAGGCTTCGGCGAGGGCCTTTGCAAAGATAATCCCGTCACCTTCGACAACAAGGTCGACATCCAGATTTTCAATCCGCATAACCATATCCCGGACAATCCCTCCTACGAGAAAGAGATTGAATCCCATGGACTCTGCCAGTTCTCCGGATTTCTTGAGCGTGTCGTATAAATCCGGGGGCATCCTCTCCATAAGAAGGTGCCGGATTGATTTTCCTGGAGCTTCTGCGGACACCCCCTTTTCGATCTTAGTCATTCTTTCATGAAGCATCCTCATCAGGTCCGTACGGGTGATCACCCCCACGGCCCTGCGGTCTTCAACCACGGGGATAAGCCGCTGATTTCCGTCAATCACCAGACTCCGGATTTCTCCCACGGGAGCATCCGGTCGAACGGTGCGCACATCCTGGATCATGTAATCCCTGATTCTGGCCTCTCCCAGATCGTGCCCCTGAGCGCGACTGACCACCTGACGGGTGATCATGCCCCGGACCCGTTCATCGGCGGATTTCACAATCAGGGCATTGATGTGATATTTGTTGAGAAGTTCGCTGGCTTTGTTAATGCTGTCTTCCAGATAAATCCCCTTGACTGGAAACGTCATGATGTCCCGGGCGGTAATAAGGGGCCTCGTTTCCTGCCGGATATATTTGATCAGCAGGGATTCCGCCTGATTGAGATTGAGTTCCTTAAGAGAAGCCGCCGCGGCCGAGGCATGACCACCGCCGCCGAAGAAAGCGGCAATCTGCGCCGCATTGAGCTGCGGTTGCGTACTCCGGGCAACCAGATAGATCCGTTCCCCCATTTGTCCAAGCGCAAAAAAGGCATCTGCGACATACATGCCCCTTAATTTGTGAACCAATATGGCAAAATCCTCCACGTAAGCCGTTGAGGCGGACTTAGAAACCGCGACATGCAAGCCGTTGACCTCGAGCATCCGAAGGTTTTTGATCAGCTGATCCAGCACATTCACCTGCTCCGCGCTGAGTTCCCGGGAAATGGTCCTCGATATCGAATCCATGTCCGCACCCCAGGTCATCAGAGCGGCCAGAGCCATGCAGTCGTCCGGCGTCGCAGAGGGGAAAAGCAGGGAACCGGTATCTTCATAGAGTCCCATGGCCATGACTGTGGCAATCTCAGGAGATGGCATTATTCCCTCTTGGTTCAGTATCTTCACCATGAGGGCTACCGTGGAACCCAGTTCCTCGCAGTACTCTGAATCCCCCTGGATATCGTCAGGAGAGGAACCATGATGATCATAAAGGACAACCGTCACGCCTTCCCGACCGAGAAGATCCGCAAAAGCCCCGATGCGGGATGCCTGACGCGTGTCCACAATGATCAGTCTCTTGACATCGTCCAGATCAACCTGGCGGAGTTTCACCATGTCTTCCCGGATTGCCGCAGGAGCGTTCATCAGGTAATCACGGACGCTCTTCTCCTGCGCCCCGGGAAAAACGATCAGGGCTTCCGGGTACAGCAGCTTCGCCGCCAGCATGGAACCCAGGGAATCGAAATCAGTCTGTATATGCGATGTAATAATATCCATGATCGGTGATCAGTCCTTCCCGCTGGAGAAGTGTACTCTGCTGCCGCCCAAGGATTCCCTCGGCAGAACACCGGCCGGGACAAGATCAATCACGGTGACTTCAGGGGGCGCGAAAAAGCGGATCGGAGGCCCCCAGGTTCCAGTCCCCCGGCTCACATGAAGGCAGGAAGAATCAGAAAGCCGGAAGAAACCCGTATGGAGGGGAAAATAAAATCGGGTAATCAGACTGAAGGGAAAAATCTGGCCCTTATGGGTATGGCCGGAAAGCTGCAAATCAAAAAGGCCGAGTGCATTCCTGTTCACGATTGGCTGATGCTTCAAAAGAATGGTAAAATGCTGTTCCGGCAGGTTTTTCAGCAATTCCGCCTCCACGACGGGGCGGTGCTGACCGATAGCCCGTCCTGCCGGATCATCGATTCCCGCGATATTGATCAAACCGGCAACCGTCACCCCCTCACCCCGAAGCAGGACAAACCCGGCCTTGCGGGCAAATTTCTGAGCCTCGGAAATTCCAGCATAAAATTCATGATTCCCGGTAATGGCATACTTTCCCAGACGCGGTCGGATGTCCTGCAGGAGGGGAAGAACCTTCTCCAGACTGTTGATCTGTCCGTCCACCAGATCCCCCGTCGATACAAGAAGATCAGGCTTTGCGTCCCGCACGACCCGGAGCATCCGGGAAACGAAATCGGAACCGATCATCAGCCCGACATGGACATCGGAAATCTGAACGAGCCGAAGCGGTCCTGCTTCCGGCAACAGTTTCTCCGTCTTGATTGTCAGAGCTTGCACCCGGATGTTCCGGGCCTCAAACCAGCCGTAAACATAAATTCCCAGAGCCAGAGTCAGGGGAATAAGCAGAGCCTGACGGGGCGAGGGCATCAAGGAGGCAAAAATCTCTTTATTCCAGATCCATTCGGCCAGAAAAAGAATCAGGCGGGAGAAATCGAGCAGGAGAGAAGCGGAAAGGAAGAGAAACAGCCCCCCCATCCAGGTATATCCAACAAGAGAAAGCGTCCGGGCAGTCGCTTCCAGACCGTTCTGTTCCGCTATCCTGACTCCTGCCGGGGCAAGAATCATGATCGCCATGATCACGATCATCAGGATCGAGAGTGTCGGCCCCGGAGAAAAAGCCGACTTGATCTTCCAGAAGGCATATCCGTGAATGCCGCCATAAAGCAGAAAAAAAATCAGCAGAAAACGAAACATGCCTTTTAAAACTTGACCTTCGGCGCTGCCTTGGCCGCCGCGGGCACTTCATAAAAGGACGCCGGCTGAAAGCCGAAAATCGCGGCGATCAGATTGTTGGGAAAGCGTCGAATCGCGACGTTGTAACGACGGACCTCTTCGTTATACCGTCGTCTTTCCACGGCGATCCGATTTTCCGTACCGGCCAGTTCATCCTGAAGGCGAAGAAAATTCTGATTGGACTTGAGATCGGGGTATTGCTCCACCACAACAAGAAGCCTGCTCAAAGCCCCGGACAGATCAGTGTTGGCCTGAATCTTTTCCGGCACGGTTCCGGCTCCACCGACACGGGCTCGCGCATTGGTCACCTCGATCAGGACATCCTTTTCCTGCCGGGCATATCCTTTCACGGTTTCAACGAGATTCGGAATCAGGTCGTATCGGCGCTGGAGCTGATTTTCCACCTGAGCCCAGGAACTTTTGACGGTCTCATCCAAAGTGACAAACGTATTGTATTGTCCCCTGAAAAAGGAATAAAGCGAAGCCAGAACAATCAATGCGACTGCCGCCACGATCAGAATATTTTTCCTGCCTGATGTCATCTCTTTACCTCCCGGAAAATCCAGTTATTCATCTCAATGTCTTCTTGAGCCTGAATGACAGAGTCCCCATGCAGAATCCCCTGGTTCTATTTTAAATCATTTGCGGCGCGAAACCGTTCCCTTTGGGTTCCCGGTCCATGGGATGCCGCAATCACAGCCGATCGACAGAATCGCACAATTTGCCGATCTCCTTCATGCAGGACTTCACCAGACGGTCCAACTCCGATGCGCTGCAGTGGTCTTCCCCCTCCCGAATGTCGGCGCAGCGCAGAAATACTTCCGGATCAATAATAGGAAACGCCCAGGCCATCGCCTTGATCACTCCCCGCCGTGAAGAAGGAATCTCACGACCCCTGAGGTACAGCAGCGCCTCGAACAGGGCCGTAAATGCAGTCAGCGATTTCGCGACCAGACGCCGCAGAGTTCCTTCCTTTCCTTCCGTATCCAGATAGCTTTTCCGGAGAAGAAACAGTTTTCCTTTGAGTTCCCGTTCAATCTGCAGACGGAGCGCCTCGAGATCGAAGGACAGCGATTGCAGGACATCCTCACCATAAACCAGAAGGTAGGAATTCTTCATGTTCAGGAATTCAACGGGATAGGAATCCAGCGAAGAATTCATGTCGGATTGGGTCATAATCAGCGGCGCGTCGACCTTGCGGGACTTCCACTTTTTAGCAGGAGAAATCGCCCGTTCCAGGTTTTCCAGGCCCGCGTCGTCCAGAATCAGCAGGAAGTTGAGATCGGAGATGCCGGGGCGGTAATCATCACTGGCGCCGCTTCCATAAAGGATGATCGACACCAGGCTGTCCCCGAAAATCTGCCTGTAATCCTCCGTTATTTCAGGAAAGATCTCTTCAGGATTTTTTGGTATTCTCGCCACTTGGCCTTTGCCTCCTAAAACCCGCGGCTGGCACCGCCACCTCCACTGCTGCCTCCCCCGAAACCGCCAAAGCCGCCTCCAAAGCTCCCGAATCCATCGAAATCTCCGCCACCGCCCCTTCGACCGCTGCCGCTGAGCAGCATCATCAGAATCAGAGGCAGGGACTCGCGCCCTCTGCGGCTCCCCATAACGAAAAGAAAGATCAGCAGAAGGAAAAGCCAGGGGCCATATCCGCCGCCCTGATTGGCCGGCCTGTTTACCGGCTGCGGAACGGTCGGGGTGCCCGTCAGGGTCACTCCTGCCTCTTGAGCGAGGATGAGGGAAACGGCCGTGGCGGCACGAACAAGTCCAAGACTGTATTCCCCTTTTTTCAGGTAAGGAACCACATTCTGATCGAGAATTGCACCAACCCGCCCGTCAGGAAGGATACCCTCCACACCATAACCGGTCTCGATCCGGATCTTTCTTTCCTGAAAGGTAAGGAAAATCAGGACTCCCCGGTCTTCTCCCTTTCCTCCTATCCCCCAGGCCTGATAGAGGCGGTTGACATAGTCATTAAGATCGTTATCACCAATGGACTTTACCGTTGCCACGACAACCGATGTCCCCGTTTTATCGAGCACTTCCCGGGCAAGATCTTCCATCCGCACGGCATCGGCAGCTGAGATCACACCGGCAAAATCATTGACCGCACCCTGTGGTGATGGGAAGGTGTCCTGAGCCAGTGACGGTCGGGAGTTCAACAACACGGCCAGTATTGTCAAAAAGATGAAAACAACAGCCCGCAGGGGCCATATAAAGCATGGATCCCGATTGATCATGTTGCTTTCACAGGGCCTTTCTGTCCGAAAAACAGCATTTTTTTCAGTGCATCATATGTCAGTGCGTAACAAAATAGCAAATGTTAATTCCAGAACTTATGAAGGTTACACGGTGTCAATGCCGTAAGGACAGACATTTGGGAATTTCTTAACTTGTCGAGACCACAAATTGTTTCTTCAGAATATGGACATGCCCGGAGACATGACAAAAAATGGGGCATGATTGGAGGTAAACACGGGCGGGTCGTGTCCGAGAATTTCTCTTACGGCCGGATGACGTTTGAATTTTCGATTCAGAAAATGGCGCACCCGAAGGCGGTCCCACCCCAAGGGATGGACAAAATCTCGATAGAGGGAAAGATCGCCTGGATAAAAGAGTCTCGTTTCCAGACCGGACATCTCGGGCCCCCAGGCCGGGAGGTTGAAAATCGCCACATTGAGAAAATCGATGCAGGAAGCATGTTCAACGACAAAGGAAAGGGTCTTCTCCGCCGCAGCTGGCGATTCCGGTGGCGTTCCGAAAAGCAGGTACACATACGTGGCAACTCCCGCTTCTTTCAGAGTCTTCAAAACCCGGGAGGCTGTGGTCAATTCGATTCCCTTCTGAAGGGCATCCAGCACCGCTTGATCACCGGATTCCAACCCCAGTTTGAGCAGAACACATCCGGACCGTTTCAGGGACCGGCAGAATTCCAGATCCGCCAGATGTTCCGTAATCCGCGCAAAGCCATACCAGGGCGCTCCCGGCGGAAATTCGGTCAGAGCACTCAACAGCGCGGGGCTGAGAGCGTTATCCAGAAGATGGATCAGTACAGGTCGATTTCTCTGCACCAGTTCCTGAAGTTCAGCGATGGCCCTGGTCACGGGAATCGCCGAATAGGGCTGTCCTTCAGCCTTTTCAGGGCAGAAGGCGCACCGGCGCCAGTAACAGCCCCGGGATGCACTGTAGGGCAGAATGAATCCGGGAGCCAGGTAGGCATGTTCATGAAAATCTTCGTAATCGGGAGGGAAGTCCCGATCACCCGGGTGTCGGCCCAGAAGGTTCAGAAGCGGCTTCTCTCCCGCCCCGGCAATCAGGTCATCTACCAGTCCGGAAAAGGGATTGCGCCAGTCGGAACGGCTCATCCAGGAGGTGACCAGTCCCCCGCCCAGGACAAGCTTCACCCCCGGATACTCCCGCCGGAGGAAGCCCATCATGGCGAAGGTGCATAACGCCTGACTGAGAAAATTCAGCGAAAAACCGATCCGCGAAGGGGACAGGGATTCCAGCAGACCGTGCAATCGGCTCCGGAAATAGGGATAAAACGGATTGGCCTCCGGACAGTCCGCGGAGGCAAGAAGATCCTCGCTGCGAACAGGAGTCAGGTCTTTCTCTTCGTAGTTGGCAAGGCTTAAATGGACATGGGATCTCTTCGGCGACACTTGCTCCAGCACGCGATTCACATCGCGAATCGCCCTCTGGTAGCGATCCCGGTTCCTGTATCCCCTCCAGCCCCGGAGTGCCTGAAGATGGTCCGGCAGGTGGTTCAATGCTCGGCGGGTCCAGGTGTCGGAAGCAATGTTCTCGCCGCACTTCCCCGACAAAAGGCTCAACAGCCCCTCCAGATTGGCATCCAGAAGTGTAAAGGGCACCCCCTGTCCTCTCAGGGTGCCGGCCAGTTTAGCTATACCAGCCGGAGGCTCACAGGGCTTGACAACGGGGGGATAGATCAACAGCATAATGCTTTTTCTTTATGATGAAACGGGAAATTTCATTTTCCCTGTTGCAGGTATTCCATATAAAATCGATAAAAGGCCGCAATCACAAGGGCATGGCTGATATCGCCCTCCCGGATCAGTTTGGGGATCTCATCCAAAGGCTTCAGAATGACTTCAATATCCTCGTTTTTATCCAGGTTCTGCTCTCCGGCAAGATAAACGTCCTTAGCCAGGAAAGTATAGCAGAGATTATTCTGGATCGCTGGATTGGGGTATACCGTCCCCAGGGAAATCAGGGAAGTATCCACATATCCGGTTTCCTCCTGAAGTTCTCGCCGAGCAGCCCCCGCCGGCGAATCGTAATCCTCAACAAGCCCACCTGGAATTTCAAGAGTCACCGTCCGGGTGCCGTGACGGTACTGATGGACCAGCACGACTTCATTTTGAGAGGTCAGAGGAATGACATTGACCCAGGGAGACGACTCGAAAACAACGAAGTCCGAAGACAGGCCGGTCCGGGGAGAAAGGGCTCGATCAGTCCGGAGGGTAAGGAACCGATTGGAACGATCAGATCTGCTTGACAAAACGGTCCAGTCTTTTGGTGGCATAACAGAACCAGCTCCTTTTCATAAACATCAATATGATAAACAATTCCCAATTTTTCAGAGTCGTTTAACATGCATAACGAATTATTTCAATTCACTGATACATCAGCATTCTATCTAATGGAAGTCAGGAATCGCTTCAAGGAAAATGCTTGCTTTTCCTTGAAGCCGCACATAGCCTCTTAAAGGGTTGTTGCCACAGGATAAAGCCAAACAATCACTTCAGCATGAAGCAGCGCGATTTACAGGACGCGTTCATTTTTGTAAAAAATAAAAGATAATATCATGGCCAAAACAATATATGCGCCCTAAAGGTAAAAAAGAAGGGCTTGGGTAAAGAAATGATCCATGATGAGAAATGGCGGGTTGTTTGTGTTGCATCGGGAATGATCAACGCTCATATCATTGAAGGAAGATTGAAAGCAGAGGGAATTGCTACACGCCTGAGCTATGAAATAGCCGGGGTCCTTTATGCGACCACTGTCGACGGGCTCGGGGAAGTGAAAATTTTGGTACCTGAAACAGATCTGGAGAGAGCCCAAAAAGCTCTCGAACAATCCTACAAAGACGATGATCTATCTTGACTGGTTTATAAAGATATTCGCCAGCGGGATGAGGCATCAGCGAAAGTTTTCTTCTTTTTTATATCTTCTTGCTCATTGTGCGCCAGGCATCCCTTGCATATACCGTGGACTAAAAAATTGCTGCACGATCTATAATGATTCAGTCCGGGAATGACGCTCCATCGGCTGCTCTGATCGTCTGAATTACTTTATCTTTTCAGTTCCCTTGCAACACCCCGCAGAGCCTGACTGCTTTTGGCGTTAACGCCCAAAGGTTCACGGATAACATCCTGTATTGTCCGGTAGGATGCTTGAACTGAAAAAGAAAGTCCCAGAAAAGCCCCGAAGGGATTTCGATTCGCAGGTATACGCAATTCAAAATCCGCCATGAATGTATACCACTGCAACGGAAAATATATGACGCTCCCCCACTGAATGGAAACACCCGGCAACAGGTCTCTGATCCAGCGGACAAGTTCCAGCAACCCTAGAAGGCGAACAGGTCTTTCATCTCTTCCGGCACACAGAAAGTGATCAAATCCCCCATAAAAATTCAAGACGGCGTATTTGTTCCAAACCCCCATAAAAACTCTGTCGCGGGATACGCGAATCGCTTCCCGGATTGCTTTCTGCGGGTCACCAGCTAGTTCAAGGGAGGCGATCAGGGTGACTATGTCAAATTCATTATCAGAAAAGGGAAGATCTTCCGCCTCTCCTGCATAAATATCCGCTCGATGGCCCAGTTTATTTCTTGCACTCTCAATTTTGTCAAGAGACCGTTCAACCCCTGTAACGCTGCATCCCTGATTTCTGAACAAAAGAAGATGTTCGCCGGTACCACATCCAACGTCAAGAAGCCTTTCTCCTGTGCGCGGCATAGACAAATCCAGAATCAATTTCTCACCGCGAGATTCAATGAAACGTCTTACCGGAGAATTCCTGCAAACAGCGCGGGAAGAATCCAACTCTTCATGAAACAGCATTTTACCTATCCTTTTAAACCTTCGGTATTCAAGAATGTCAGATTCAATCTTATTTTAAAGTCTTTCCCTAAGGCAGCCGCCATCAGGCAACATTCTGATGCACAGTCCCTTCACGCAGGTTGTTTTCTGTATCATTTGTATGTAAATACTCTGGAATTCGGGATGATAGTTTTTAACACACATGCATCCCCTGAGCAAGGAAAGATAGACATGTCGAGAATAGCTTAAATCTCCCTTGACAGGCTCTTGTATCTTTAATAGATAATACTTCAGCTATTTTGAAGTAGGTTATTTTTAGAATAATTTTTCGATTTAAATTCAAATCATCGTTATGTCTGAATACTTCACCCGGGCTTTGCTTCCAGGCTTTGCTACACAATCTCCAGATCCTGATAATCCAAGGGATATTATAACGTGTCGTAGTTCCAGCCTTTTTATAAATGTGAAGTGACTGTGAAGCTTTCATGTCATTACTGAATTTTTGACATTTTTCACAAATAAGCGTTAAGAATCATAGTTTTTAATAAACTGCACGGAGAAGGTATTATGGAAAAAATGCCCATTACGAAGTCTGGATTTGAAAATCTCAAGAAAGAGCTGGAGCACCTCAAATGTGTTTTGATTCCAGCTAATATAAAGGATATTGAAATTGCACGCGCCCATGGAGATTTATCAGAAAATGCCGAATACACTGCTGCAAAGGAAAAGCAGTCCTTTCTTCATGGAAAGCTGCAGGAGCTGGAAAACAATCTCGCTTTATCCAACGTCATCGATCTCAAAATGCTGAGTGACGACAGGATCGTTTTCGGGGCGACAGTTATCATTGAAGAAGCTAGCACAGGTAAGCAAACCAACTATCAATTGGTCGGTCCTTTTGAATCAAATATTTCTGAAAACAAGATTTCCGTCACTTCGCCCATCGGAAAAGCATTAATCGGCAAATCAATCGGAGACGAAGTAAAGGTCCATACACCCGGTGGGATTCGAAATTTCGAAGTGGTAGATATTTATATCAATCCGTCGGAGTTATAGTCTTTTATCGTTTCTATAAGATTTAATTCTTATTCTCTCAAAAAGATAAAAAAGCCGGCATTGGATTTGTCATGATCACTCCAATGCCGGCTCCCTGGTATTATCCAATTGTATAAGTTGTTATTTCTCTATATTCTTCCTGCCACACCAATCCTGTTAATTGCTCTTGCTAATGAAGCTCTTAGCTTCTCATATTCCAAGTCTTCTTTTGATAATTTAGCCATCTCCTGTTCGGCTCTTGCCTGGGCTCTCATCGCTCTTTCTTTATCGATCAGTTCCGCTTCTTCAGCCGTCTCAACAAGAACTGTTACTTTCTCTGACGTCACTTCTGCAAAGCCCGTGTTAACCGCATAATAATGCTTCTTATTTTTCACTGTAAAGCTTAACTCACCGATATCTACGGAACTTAGCAACGATTCATGACCCTTATAAACACCAAACTCTCCTTCGCTCCCAGGAATGGTCACTTCCTCAACCACACTACTGAAAGCCATCTTCTCCGGAGTGACAATTTCTAATATCAGTTCTTCAGCCATTGATTTCCCCTGCTCTTATTGCTCCTGATATTTTTTGGCTTTTTCAACCGCTTCCTCGATCCCCCCAACCATATAAAAGGCCTGCTCGGGTAAATCGTCATATTTTCCTTCCAATATTTCCTTAAATCCTCTGACTGTGTCCGGCACAGACACAAATTTCCCGTCGACACCTGTGAACTGGGCTGCGACAAAGAATGGCTGAGAAAGGAATCTCTGAATTTTTCTTGCCCTGTTAACGGTCAACTTATCTTCTTCAGATAGTTCGTCCATTCCGAGGATGGCGATGATGTCCTGCAGGTCTTTGTATTTCTGCAGAGTTACCTGAACTGCTCTGGCCACTTTATAATGCTCTTCACCCAGAACAATTGGATCAAGAATGCGCGATGTCGAATCCAATGGATCGACCGCCGGATAGATTCCCAGTTCTGCAATCGGTCTTGACAAAACGACTGTTCCGTCAAGGTGGGCAAATGTCGTTGCAGGCGCCGGGTCTGTCAAGTCGTCTGCGGGAACGTACACGCACTGGACAGCTGTAATGGAGCCTTTGTCTGTTGATGTAATTCTCTCCTGCAGCTCACCAAGGTCTGTCGCCAGTGTCGGCTGATAACCCACCGCTGACGGCATGCGTCCGAGAAGGGCGGATACTTCTGAACCCGCCTGTGTAAACCGGAAAATATTATCAACGAAGAGTAGCACGTCCTGCCCTTCAACATCACGGAAATATTCCGCTGCTGCCAATGCGGTAAGAGATACTCTCGCTCTTGCTCCCGGAGGTTCGGTCATCTGTCCGTAAATCAGAGCGGCTTGTTTGATAACGCCTGATTCCAGCATCTCTCTGTAAAGGTCGTTACCTTCACGCGTTCTTTCACCCACACCGGCAAAAACTGAAATACCGCCATGATGCATTGCAATATTGTGAATCATTTCCATCATGACAACCGTTTTGCCGCATCCTGCTCCACCGAACAGCCCCATCTTGCCGCCCCGGGGGAAAGGTACCAGCAAATCGATAACTTTCACACCCGTCTCGAGAACGTGCACTGATGTATCCTGCTCCAGGAAGGATGGTGCTTCTCTATGAATCGGCATGGTATTTTTTGCCTCAATGGGACCCAGTCCATCAACTGGCTTCCCAACGACATTCAGAATTCTGCCGAGACATTCTTTACCGACTGGAACTGTGATTGGCGCACCCGTATCTTTTGCCGGCATCCCTCTGACCAAACCATCAGTAACATCCATTGCAATGCAGCGAACATTGTTGTCTCCCAAGTGCTGCGCCACCTCAACAATCAGATTGTCCTCTTCATCATTGATGACGGGATTAGTAATGGTAATGGCGTTCAAGATTGCCGGAAGCTGGCCCTCTTCGAATACAACGTCAATGACCGGCCCGATCACCTGTACAATCCTTCCTATATTCATCTTAGTCTCCTTTTCGCTACGGAAATCATGATCCTTTTATCTATAAATCAGAAGTAACATTCCCGATTTATATTCTTGCAAGCTTTTATTTCTAACCCTTCGCCAACGCTTCGGTGCCACCAACGATATCCATAAGCTCAGCTGTAATCGCCGACTGCCGGACTTTATTGTACTGAAGCGTCAGCGTGCTGATCATTTCATCACAGTTTCTTGTGGCATTATCCATAGCGGCCATTCTGGCGCCATTTTCTCCTGCGGAAGTCTCAAGAAGAGCTCTGAAGATCAACACATGTATATACATTGGAAGCAGCTTGCCGATTAATTCTTCATCTGAAGGCTCGTAATTGTAATCGATTCTCTTCTCAGCCTCAATCTCTGCATCCTGTCCTACGGAGGGCAAAGGAAGCAGTCTCACAACGGCCGGTCGCTGCATTGATACATTGATGAATTCGTTATAAATCAGATACAATTCATCATACTCCTCATTTACAAATGGATCGATAACATCCTCTGCAATTTCTACTGCAAGGGTCATATCAAATTTGCTCATTACATCAGCACGGTCGCTGACAAGAGCATATTTTCTTTTGAAGTATTCTCTAACTTTCCTCCCAATTGGCGTCAAATCTACCTCTAGCCCCTCAGCTATCTTCTCTCTTACAAACCTTTCTGTCGATTTTATGAGGCTCGAATTAAATCCGCCACAAAGTCCCCTGTCTGAGCTCATGGAGACCACTCTTATTCTTTTTGCTTCTCTGGCTGCAAGGAGCGGGTGCGCATCCGGGCTCACCCTGACGGCGAGACTGCTCAATACTTCCATAAACTTCATGGCATAGGGACGGAAACTCTCCATTCTTGTCTGCGACGTTCTGAACTTCGATGCCGCAACCATGTTCATGGCCCGAGTGATCTGCTTTGTTTTCTCTACCGCTGCTACTTTCCTTTTAATGTCCTTTAATGCGGCCATTAAAACTTACTCCCTTTCCTCAACTTGACTGTGTTGTTTGGTGTTCGACTTTTCCCTCTTAATCTCACTACCAGCTCACAGGTTATTATAGTCTCCTACCCTGCAACAAACACTGAATCAAACGCCGTCAGCGCTTCCTTAATCTTCTGTTCCAATTCTGGCGAAATGACCTTCTTATCATCTATTTCCTGCATAATATCCTGGTGTTTACTTTTCATATATGCCAGAACCTGCGGTTCATACTCCTTTATTTTTTCAACTTCATACTTATCAAGAAATCCTCGCGTTCCTGCGAATAAAACAATGACTTCTTCCGCCAGACTCATCGGCTGGAACTGAGGTTGCTTCAAAATTTCTACCAACCGCACACCACGATCAAGCTGAGCCTGTGTCGCTTTATCCAAGTCGCTTCCGAACTGAGCAAATGATGCAAGTTCACGATACTGAGCCAAATCCAGTTTCAGCGTGCCAGCAACCTGCTTCATAGCCTTGACCTGGGCCGCGCCACCTACGCGGGATACGGAAAGGCCCACATTAATTGCCGGGCGAATACCTGAGAAGAAAAGGCTCGGCTCCAAATAAACCTGGCCATCCGTAATCGAAATAACATTTGTCGGAATATACGCTGAAACATCACCGGCCTGTGTTTCGATAATCGGCAATGCCGTCAGCGAGCCACCACCCAGATCTGCACTGACACGCGCTGATCTTTCCAGCAGCCTGGAGTGATTATAGAAAATGTCCCCCGGATATGCCTCCCGTCCCGGCGGTCGTCTTAAAAGCAGTGAAATCTGTCTGTAAGCGACGGCCTGTTTGGACAGATCGTCATAGATGATCAGGGCATCCTGGCCCCGGTCTCTGAAATATTCACCGATACTGCATCCGGCATATGCAGCGATGTACTGCAATGTCGCTGGGTCACTGGCGCATCCGGCCACAACACAGGTATAGGACATTGCGTCATGTTTCCTGAGATTTTCAACAATCTGAGAAACGGTGGATTTCTTTTGACCAATTGCCACATAAATGCACTTCACACCGGTATCCTTCTGCCGAATAATTGCGTCAATACCTATGGCCGTTTTTCCGATCTGGCGGTCTCCAATAATGAGTTCACGCTGACCTCTGCCGATCGGTGTCATGGCATCGATAGCTTTGAGGCCGGTGTACATGGGCTCATTAACGGGCTGACGTTTGATAACACCGGGAGCAATCATCTCTATTCGGCTGAACTCCGTAGCTCCAAGGGGCCCCTTTCCATCAATAGGTTCTCCCGTCGCATCGATAACTCTGCCCAGCAGCGCCTCTCCAACTGGAATCTGTGCGATTTTACCCGTCCTCTTAACTATGTCACCTTCCTTAATGTGGGTTACATCCCCAAGGACGGCAACACCAACGTTGTCCGCTTCTAGGTTCAACACCATGCCCATGATACCGCCAGGAAACTCCAGCAGCTCCATGGCCATTGCATTTTCAACGCCATATATTCTGGCAATGCCGTCACCGACGGAAAGGACGGTACCGGTTTCACTGACATCAAGCTTCTTCTCATAATCCCGAATTTGCTTGGATATTATTTGACTTATTTCCTCTGCCTTGATTGTATCCATGGTCTATACTGCCTCCCCTAAGAGATTCCTTATATTACTCAACTGAGTCTTTATGCTTCCATCATAAAGCGTATCCCCTACTCTGATGACAATACCACCCAGCAGAGAACGATCTTCCTCAACAACGATTTCTGTCTGCTTGCCGGTCATCTGTTCCAGACCCTGCTTAATGTCCGAGGTCACATCAGCCGGCAACGGAAAAGCCGTTTTCACACTCACCCGGACTCTCTTCAATACTTCATCCATCAATACGCGATAGTAATCCGCAATTTCGGCAAGCATTCCTATTCTTTTCTTATCCACCAGCAATTTCAAAAAGTTCGTCGTCATATCCGACATTCTGATCTTCTGAATAATTGCTTCCACTACAGCTTTCTTTTCAGCCTGATTGAAGACAGGATTCGCAAGAAATTCCTTAAGATTTCTGTCTCCCTGAACGATCCGTGCGAATCCACTCAACTCTTCATAATACTTTTCGTAGAGTTTGTCTTCGCCGGCAATATCAAAGAACGCTCTGGCATACCGCTTTGCAATACCGCTGTTGATCAATGTTTTCTCACCACCTTATCCAAGTAATCTTTAACCATACTCTGATGATCTTCCGGGGTTATATTCCTCTTTAAAATATCTTCAGCCACATGGACGGACAACTGGACAGCTTCCATCCTCAGCTGCTGACTCGCTTTCTTGAGTTCCTGTTCAATCCTTGCCTGGGTATCTTCCTTCATCTTGGCAGCAGCCTTTCGAGCATCCTCAAGGATTTTCTCCTTTTCAGCCTGCCCCTGAGCCCTGATCATTTCATAAACGCCCTCAATCTCTTTCGAAGCCTTGTCCAGCTTTTCGGAATATTCCTTAAACTTGTGTTCAGCCGCCTCTTTTGCCAAGCGAGCCTCTTCTAGAGTCGTCTTGATCTCTTCCCGCCTGCCACTGAAAAAGCTTTTAACCTTACTTGCGAGCAGCCAGTAAAAAAGGCCGACCAAGATAATGAAATCGAGAACTCGCCATCCAAAGTTAACCCAGTCCGTACCTTCCTCTCCGTGCCCTCCACCTTCGGCCGCCATCGCGACCAACGGCACCAGAACCGAGAAACAGAGGACAGCCGCAATGCGTCCACAATATCCTTTCAGGGAGTGATGCCACACAGACTTTTTCATCGGATACTCCTTCCCATCACTTTTTCAGCAATCTCCATTGCCAACTTTTCCGACTGCTCATGCAGCACGCGCTTCGCTTCAGCGACGTCTTTGGCGACTTTCTCCTGAAACTGTTCTACCATCCGAGGCGCTTCCTGACGTGCCGTATCAAGAATGGCCTTTGCAGCATCCGCACCTTCCTGAACGATTTCCTTCTTCTGCTCAAGAGCACTGCTTTTGGCAAGCCTCAGCTCCTCCTCATACCGAGCTTCCTTCTGCGCTATGGTCAGGTTCAGCTCTTTGATTTCCTGCTCCGATGCTTCAATCTGCGCCTTCCGCTTCTGAAGCATTCCCATAACGGGTTTGTAAAGGAGCACATTCAGAACAAAAATCAAGAAAAGGAAATTAACGACCTGTATCCAAAAAGTATAATCAAGACCGATTGTCATGACCCATCCCTCTCCGTTTGATAATTCAACTCTCTTCAGCTTTACTGCCTTAACAGGCACTTAAAAACAAAACAGCCGGATGGATATTAAACCATACCCACCCGGCTGTGACTTATAAGCTCAACCGTCCCCTTGCAAATCTCATCAGCACTGTCCACAAACCGCCCAACATAGCAAAACACGGGATTCACGTCCTTTATTAAGCTCCAAATATTATCAACCAACAGGCGAGCTTGCATTAATCATAACTCAAAGTGATTGTCAAGAACTTTTGGATGGAAATTACGTTCTTCATGTCAGCTTCATTCTTTTCCGTTTGCATATCTCAGGGCTGCAGAATATACCTTCTCATACTGACATTTAAAAGCAATCCTACACAGATCAGCAATGAAACAATGGCTGAGCCGCCGTAACTCAAGAAAGGCAGGGGAATGCCTACAACGGGCATCATCCCAAGAACCATTCCGATATTGATTAAGACTTCCCAAAAAAACAGGACCGCCAGTCCGTACGCAATCAATGTTCCCAGAAAATCCCGTGAATGGAGAGCGATTTTCAGACTCCAGAGAATCAGAGACATAAAAAGGACGATCACCATCCCCCCTCCCAGGAATCCCCACTCTTCGGCAAATACAGAAAAAACAAAATCCGTCTGTTGTTCCGGAAGAAACTGCAGCTGCGTCTGAGTTCCTTTCAGGTATCCTTTGCCAAGAATCCCCCCCGAGCCAACTGCGATCATGGACTGGATGATATGATATCCGGATCCCAGGGGATCGCGTTCGGGATTCAAAAAAGTTAGAACTCTTTCTCTTTGATATTCTTTCAGAAAATACCAGCTGACAGGCGTCATGGAAACAACCAGCGAAATTACGCAGGCCAGCGATTTCCACCGGATTCCCACAAACAGGATCATGGAGGCGAAAACAATAAGAAGGACCAGTGCGGTTCCCAGATCGGGCTGCTTCAGAATCAGGATAAAGGGAACCAGAAGAAACAGGAAGGGAATCAGCAGCTCCCTCAGGCGATAACCTGAGGTAAGCTTATGATCATCGAAATATTTTGCAAGCGCCAGTATAATAGTTAATTTGACCAGTTCAGAAGGCTGAAAAGAAAAATTCCCCAGGGAAATCCAGCGTTGCGACCCATGTGTTGCATACCCGTGAAAAAAGACGATGATCAGAAATAAAACCGCCACGCCATGCAGAATGTAAGCATATTGACTGATCAATCGGTAATCAAGGCAAAACACGATACTCATGCAGAAAAGACCAATCAGTATCCACTGTAACTGCTTGATATAGAAGGGATTTGCCTTGGTGCCGGAAAAGCTGTAACCGGCACTGTAGATGTTTAAAACCCCTACCGCACAGATCGTCAGTACAAGGATAAGCAGGGTCCAGTCAAAATTAAAGATCAGTCGACGGTCAAACCTCATGCCGCGCCCACTGAAAAATTCAATTTGCCGATATTTTTATTATTTCGCGATTTCATCTTTTTCAATCCTGCCCTCATCCCTTTTTACGGTTGTTTTGCAGGATGCCCCTCATTGTCCGTTTTCTTTTCAGGAATGCTGCCGCCATATTTCTTGCTGTCATAGTAAGCATCCAATATCTTCCGGGCAACGGGCGCCGCTGCCGAACCTCCATGACCGCCATGTTCGACAATCACCGCCACGACGATCTCCGGATTCCGGCATGGAGCAAAACAGGTAAACAGGGCATGATCCTGATACTTTCTGATCGATTGCAGGGAACGCCGCGATTTCTCGCCGGCAGGCAGACCGATGACCTGGGAAGTCCCCGTCTTGCCGCAGACATCCTGCTCCGGACGCCGTAAAGCACCTCCGGTGCCGTTTTTCTCATTGACAACCCCCCATAATCCACCTTTAAGCGACTCCAGGGTTTGCAGGCTGACCGGCAGAGAGCCTTTCTTTTCCGGTTTCATTACCTTTACTATCCGACCATCGGGCGATTCGATTCTCTTGACAATGTGTGGACGATAGAGGGTTCCACCATTGGCCATGGCACTGTATGCGCTGGCCAATTGCAGGGGAGTGACCGTATTGAACCCCTGGCCGATCGACGCTGAGATGGTTTCTCCCATCATCCAGGGTTTTTTGAATTTTGTCATTTTCCATTCTTTGGTGGGGATCATCCCTGCCTTTTCCCGGGGCAGATCAACACCTGTCAAGGCGCCGAAACCGAATTTTTTCGCATACCAGGCAATTGTATCCACTCCGAGCATTTTCCCGATCCTGTAAAAATAAACATCGCAGGATTCAACGATAGCCCGATGGAGATTGACCATACCATGTCCATGTTTCTGCCAGCAGCGATAAGACCGGTTTCCCAGTTCAAAAGAACCGGTGCACAGAAAAGATGTAGAAGGCGATATCAGCCCCTCTTCCAGAGCCGCGGCGGCCACCATTAATTTGTAAGTCGAACCGGGCGGATACTGTCCTGAAATCGCCCGCTGTTCCATCGGGTGATTCGGATCTCGAGCAAGAGCGTTCCAATTGGCTGTTGAAATCCCCCCATTAAACAGATTGGGATCAAATCCGGGGGAGCTGACCATTGCGTAAATGGAACCGTCCCGGGGGTCCATGGCCACTACCGCACCCGATTTACCTTTCATGGCCTCCCAGGCAACCTTCTGGAGGTTGGCGTCAATCGTCAAAACAAGATTATAACCTGGAGTGGGATCAATTTTTCCGAGAACCCGGACAGCTTTTCCAAGAGCGTTCACTTCAACCTGCTCTGCCCCATTTTTTCCCCGGAGATAGGCATCGTAATATTTTTCAATGCCGTACTTGCCAACCATATCGCCGGGGCTGTACATTCCGTTTGATTTTTCCAGTTCTTCCTGACTGACCTCATTGACATATCCCACAATATGGGCAATCATCTCACCGGCCAGATATTTACGAATCGGTACAACCTCAACCGCCACACCTGGTAGTTCAAGAGTGTGGGTTTCTATCATCGCCAGTTTTTCCCGACTGATATTTTTATCAATTTTCGAAGGGATGAAAGGATGGGCCTTTTCTATCATGGATAGCCCTTCCGGCAGCTCCCAGGATCTTGACGCATAAAGGGCGGACAATGCCGGACCCGCATATTTTTTATCTTCCGGACGATTGGGAATAAAAATCAGATCAAAGGAGGTCTGGTTGTCCACAAGGATATTCCCGGAGGTGTCCAGAATCATACCCCGTAAAGAATTGATCTTCCGGAGACGAACACTGTTGTTTTCAGAACGCTGCCGGAGCTCAGGTCCCTTGATCACCTGAAGGTACCACAGTCTCACAAGAAGCAGGGACAGAGCAACCAGAACGACTGCAAAAGCAATCTTGAACCGCTGCCGGTAATCAGCGGTTTCGTGCCCTTTTATCCGACCTTTCAGCCCCAACATTCAATAAGTCTCCAAAGCGTCTGAAGGTGTTAAAACATGCCGGACTTATAAGGCTGACCACCAACACCTGCGGAAGAAAAACGCTGATAAATTTATGAAATAAATCAAGATCCCTAATATATTTATAAAACATCAGAACAATCCAGCATTCTAAAAGAGCGCAGACAAATACGTAAGACATGATGAAAAACGTTTTTTCGGCATACACCCTGAGTGAAACCAGCATCGAGAGAAAAAAAACAGACAGGTAGAGTACGACATAAAGCCCCATCACGGTCCCCATGATTATGTCCAGGAAAAACCCCAAGGAAAAACTCAACAGTCCTCCTTTCAGAACATCCATATGAAATCCTGCATATATTACCAGAATAAGAGTAATCTCAACACAGACCCTGTTGAAGAAAAGAAGTTCGAAAACTGTTGTTTGGAAAACGACAAAGAGGAACGAAAAGATGGGCAAAAGAAGGAAGTAGATCACTCTCTCGCACCTTTTTCCTGTGGCATCAAAACGAGCACTTCCTCCAGTTTCGAAAAATCAACTGAAGGAACCACCTCAACTTTCTGGAACAGACCGTCTCCTCCCCTGGTTACCCTGGAAACCGTTCCCAACAGCCATGATTTCGGAAATACGCCGCAAATTCCGGAGGTAATGACAGCATCGCCCACATGGACTTCCTCCATTTTAGGGACGTATTTAAGCACGCAGCATCCCTGCGAATTTCCCTGAAGAATCCCCTGAACTCGACCTCGCTGAACGAGCGAATCCACATTACTGTTTTCATCAATCAGCAACAGAACCCGCGATACATGCCAGGAGGTCTCTATGATCCGCCCCACCACGCCACTGTCGGCAACGACGGGCATTCCCGCTTTGATACCCTGAGCGCTTCCTTTGTTGATCATGACCGTCTGGTGGAGAGATTTCCTGTTTCGGCCGGTCACCGAAGCCGCAACCGCCTTATATGAGACCTGGTTTTTCAGAGAAAGCAGTTTTTTAAGCCGGAGCCCTTCAAGATATCCTTCCTGATGCTGAATCAACTGCTGCGTCAGCAAGGCGTTCTGCCTGAGAAGACGTCTGTTTTCATTTTCCAGTCCAACGAGAAACAGATATCGCTTCCATATGTTGTTAAGAGCCCTGACGGGGGCATTGACGATGTTTTCAATCGGCACAGCCAGCTCCAGGACGAGCTTTCGTATGAAACCGTTTTCCGCGGAAGGATTGACTATATTGTAAGAAAGCATGATCAGAGAAATAACAACCATGATCGTTGCTAAAATCGCGGATCGATGTTTCTTGAGAAACAGCATGCTATGTTCCGTCTCTTTGGGATGGAAAGAGATGATTGAAGCTCTTGATAAACGAAAGAAAGCTTTTTCCGCTGTCCATCTGCCGTGACACGAATTATGAAATCCGGATCTACCCGGCCGCAGCGAAAGCAGAACATCCCATTTAAGCAGTGATATTCAGATTGAAGCCCATCTCAGACTCAGGCCTGAATCGCGACTTCCTTCAATACGTCCAGTTGATCGAGTGCCATCCCCGCACCGATGGCTACCGTCGTCAGTGGATCGTCGGCAATGGTGATTGGCAGGCCCGTCTCTTCCCGAATCAGGACATCAAGCTTCCGCAGAAGGGCGCCGCCTCCCGTCAATACGATTCCCCGGTCCACAATATCTCCCGCCAGTTCCGGCGGAGCATTTTCCAGAGCATCCTTGATTGTATCCACGATGATCTTGATGGGTTCCATAATAGCATCCCGGATTTCCTCGGAATTAATTTCCACCGTCTTGGGAATGCCGGAAATCAGATCCCTTCCCTTGACATCGACAGTGCGGATTTCGTCTTCCGGATAGGCGCAGCCTATGGTCGTCTTGATGATCTCTCCCGTACGTTCGCCGATGAGAAGACTGTACTTTCTCTTTATAAAATTGACGATCTCCGCGTCAATCTTGTCTCCCGCCACCCTGACAGACTGGGAATACACGATGCCGGCCAGTGAAATGACCGCAACTTCCGTTGTCCCTCCACCGATGTCAACAATCATGGAACTGATCGGCTCCGATACGGGCAGTCCCGCACCTATGGCGGCCGCCATGGGCTCCTCGATCAGATAGATTTCACGGGCGCCTGCCGACTCCACGGTTTCCCGCACGGCTCGTCTCTCCACCTGCGTGATCCCGGAGGGAATGGACACGATGATTCTGGGTCTGACCAGGGCCCGGCGATTGTGCACACTGAGAATGAAATGCCGCAGCATGGCTTCCGTAATATCGAAGTCAGCGATAACACCATCTCTCATGGGCCTTATCGCGACAATATTGCCCGGTGTTCTTCCAAGCATCTTTTTCGCCTCGGCGCCCACAGCCAACACCTTTTTAACGCCTCGGGAATCCTTATGAACCGCTACAACGGAAGGTTCACTCAGAACAATCCCCTTGTTCTTGACATAGACAAGAGTATTGGCTGTTCCCAGATCTATGGCCAGATCATTTGAAAACTTCCCTAAAATGAAATCGAACAGCAATGTCCTTCCCCCTTGATTTTGTTATGAAATACCTGACTGCCGGAACTTGCGCCCCTAGTCGCAGGTTGTTCCCTATATCCTATTTAATGACCCTAATCAATCCATTTTTCCAAAATATCATTGCTTTTTACAGGTGACTATAATATCAACAAGCGTCACAGATTAACGCAAACCATGGGAGTAAGCGATGCTTGAGCTGATGCGGAAACACGCCAAAAACTGGCTGATGAAATTCCTGCTGGGAATGATCATCGTTGTGTTCATCTTCTATTTCGGAACGCGGACCGGAAAAGAGAAGTCCGAAACCGTCGCCATTGTCGACGGAAAGGAAATAGCGCTGGCCGAGGTGCAGAAGGAATACAGCAACCTCGCTGAATTCTACCGCCGGCAGTATGGCGGTTCTTTGACGGATGAAATGCTCAAAGGGCTTGAACTCAAGCAGAACGCTCTGGACAGTCTCATTGCTCAGGCAATCATCATGCAGAAGGCCGGAGAACTGAACCTCACCGCCACGGATGACGAGGTCCGGAATTTCATCATGGCATACCCCGCATTTCAACGGGACGGAACGTTCAATGAGAAGATCTATCAGCAGATGCTCCGCCTGAACAGAATGACTCCTGAGGAATTTGAAGCCTCGCAGCAGAGGATGTTGTCCGCCGCCAAACTGGAACAGCTGATTCAGGAGGCGGTCAAAGTTTCAGACCAGGAAGTCTTCGATTTTTTCAGTTTCCAGAACGAACAGATCAAAATCAGCTACCTGATGTTTAAACCCGCTGATTTCAAAGGCGCAATATCGCCTTCCAGGAAGGATCTGGAGACTTATCTTAAGGAACATGGCAACGAATTCCGCGTACCGGAACAGATGCAGATCAAGGCGCTTTTCTTCCCTGGACGGGACTTTGCAGGCAAGGCCGACATCCCCGAGTCGGACATCGTCGATTATTATGAGCGCCACCGATCAGAATTCGCCCAAAAAGGAGGGAAAGCCCCTTCTCTGAAAGAAGTAAAACCGCGGATTATAAACGAACTTGCAAAGATTTCCGGTATGGCTGCCGCAGCGGAACAGGCTAAAAAAGCGCATGACACAATTTATCAGGAAGAAAATTTTGATTCATATGCAGCGCAAAACAATCTGAAAACAGTCACGACCGATTTCTTTACCTTGAATAACATCCCTCAGCCGTTCAGTAAAGTTTCCGACTTTTCGAAAATCGTCGCGGATCTGAAAAAGGATGAAATCAGCAAGGTGCTGTCCGACGAAGAGGGATACTTCTTTATTAAGGTCGGATCCAGAAAATCCTCTTATATCCCGGAACTGAAAGATATTGAGCAGGAAGTGGCAAAGCGCTACACGGAGATGGAAGCCCGGAATCGATGCAGAAAAGCGGCGGATGCAGCGCTCGGTCGTCTCAAAAAAGGGGAATCCCTGGTAAGAATAGCTCAGGAGAATAAACTTGCGCCCGCTGAAAGCGGATTCTTCAAGCCGGGCGCCGCAATTCCCGGATTGGATGCCAACCAGCAGCTTTCCATGGCCCTTTATCAGCTTTCGGAAAGCAATCCCTTCCCCGATCAGACATTAGAGATCAATAACGGCTTTGCCATTATTCAATTCAAAGAACGGAGTAAAATCGATACGACGGATTATGAAGCCAAGAAGGAAAATCTGAAGCAGCTATTGCTCATGATGAAGCGCAATGAATATTTCATGACTTGGCTTGAAAACACCAAGGCAGCTATGATCAAGGAAGGCAGGCTGAAAATCAGGAAGGACATTAAAGACCTGTAGGACGATTGAAGTCAAGAAACCGATACGATTTTTTTCATTGAGCTTCGTGAGGATTCTTAAAATACAGAGGGGTTATGATTGTGATCATAACCCCTTAATTTTTCTGGTGGAGCTGAGGGGAGTCGAACCCCGGCCTCCTGAATGCCATTCTATAAACATCACTTTCACCACCCTTCCCCATAAATCATTTATACCTTGACATTACAATTAGTTAATCATATTATCCCTTCACTGTGAAACTTGGTGAAATACCCACTGTCACAGAAAAAATGGGTAAAGAATGGGTAAAAGACCGCTTATCTGATAAAGAGGAAAATTATGGCAATCAAGTGGATACATTCAGAACAAAAAGGGGTTCGGTATTATGTTCATCCCACTAAGAAATATAGAGAGGGAGAGAGCGGACCATACAAAAAGGATCGCTGCTACGTGATCCGTTATCAGGCTCACGGAAAAAGGTATGAACATGTTGTCGGTTGGGCCTCAGAGCTAGACCCAAAAGACGGCAAACATTGGAATGAATTAAAGGCAGCAACCTTACGGGCTGAACTGATGGGAAACGCGAAGGGTCATCAGGAAGTGAAAACAATTTCTGACATGCGCGAAAAGGCAAGGAAGCAGGAAGAAGCGAAGCAAGCCGAGGTAGAGAAAAAGGAAAAAGAATCCATCACCTTTGGAAAATACTTCAAAGACACCTATTTCCCAGACATGGCCCACAAGAAAAGCAAGGATGTTGAACAATTCATCTACGACAAATGGATTTGCCCTCTCATAGGCAAGTTAAGAATCAATGACCTTACAGATTTTCATCTTAAGAAGATCAAGAAGAACATGGAAGATAGCGGGAAGGCCGTTCGAACTATCCATTACGCCTTCGCCATTGTCTCTCAAGTATGGAACCGCGCTCGAAAGGATAAGATCGTCCAGAGGGATTGCCCGACCAGAGACGTTAAACTCCCACGCATCGACAACCAGAAGAAACGTTTTCTGTCCCCACAGGAAGCAAATGACCTGCTTGCCTACCTAAAGAACAAGAGCCGGCAGCTTTATGAACTGGCATATCTCAGCCTCTATACTGGCGCACGGTTCGGCGAGCTGGCCGGGCTGACATGGCGGAGAATAAATCTGAAAGATGGAAGCATTATCTTCAGGAACACAAAATCCGGAAAAGATCGAACGGTATTTATGACTGAAGGAGTCAAGGCGCTATTTGAGGCCATGCCTGAAGGTAAAGCCGATGATCTTATTTTTCCAGACAGAAAAGGAAAGCGGCTTTTTTCGGTATCAGCTACCTTTGACCGGGCTATTGCTGACCTGGGATTAAACAAAGGGGTTGTCGATCCCCGCGACAAAATAACCTTCCACAGTTTACGCCATACCCATGCATCATGGTTGGTGAACAACGGAACAAATCTCTTTCTGGTCAAAGAAATACTGGGCCATGCTGATTTCAAAATGACAACCAGATATTCACATCCTGCTGCCGACAGCATTAGGCAGGCGATGGTTGGCCTTGAGAAGAAAATCCCTGGAATGGCCGAAAGTCAGACCGGGCAGGTTGTGAATTTTTCAAAAGAGACTTGATCATGTATAGCAAATGAAATACAATTATAAAAAATGAATTGAGGTTTGCAAAATGGCACGGTCAGCAATGATAAACGCCCGGACAGAACGGGAATTGAAGACGGAAGTAGAAGAAATTTTCAAAACCCTGGGGCTATCAACTACGGAGGCGATCAATCTCTTTTTTCGCCAGGTGAAGCTGCGCCGTGGGCTGCCCTTCTCTGTCGAAATCCCGAACGAGGCAACCCTGAAGGAATTCAAGGACAGTGAAGAGAGCAAAGGGCTTGTTGAGTGCGAAGATGCCGATGATATGTTCAGGAAACTGGGCATCTGATGCGGACGCCCGTTTATACCAATCGCTTCGCAAAAGACCTGAAGCTGATGCTGAAGCGAGGGCGTGACCCTGAATCCCTCAAGGCCGTCATGCGGGATCTGATCGAAGAAAGACCTCTTGACCAGAAATACCGGGACCATCTCTTAATAGGCAATTTCAAGGATCGTCGAGAATGTCATATCAACCCGGATTGGTTATTGATATACCGGATCGACGGCAACCGGATCATATTTGAACGAACGGGAACCCATTCCGACTTGTTCAGGTAGGCATAGCCTACAGGCCCGGGAGATAGGCCGATGGGCCGAACACGGGAACCTCACAAAGTAAAACCCGATAAAAGGCTATGGGCATGGAAATCATGAGCCGTGCTGGACAGCGGCAAATCCTGGCCGCCTTCCTCTGTTTAAATAAAAGGGACCATAAAAGATGGTAGATATAATTCAAAACAATTTAGATTTTTTCCCGCTCAGTTTTGACTTCTTGAAAGTCTATGCGCACCGGTGGGTTAGTGAAATCCCAGAAACGCGAGTAAAGAGGGTGACACTTTACCGTTATTCAAGTTACTATGCGAAATTCTTACACAAGCAACATCCGGTTAAATACTGCATAGTCTTTGACGTGGAAGATGAGGTTTTGCCTGAACACGATCCGGAAACTCCTCATGTTCGTAAAGATAATGACAGATCAATTTATTCATATATAGAATACTTTCACACCATTCGGGATCAAGATTCATATCTATCTCTAATGGATGCAGGTTTTTCTGATGTCTATAAACACAAACCTGATGAAAATTTTAAAGATGAATGGATGTTTCTTACCAGGTTGTTGGCAAAGGACGATAAAGGCGTCAAAATTAACGAACCTTGTTGGGTGCTGTATAATTCGGAAAACACTGAATACGAGGCTGCCAACTGTTCAATCCCAATGACCAGCCCAAAACCATCAATGACGCCTAAAAAAATAGGATATAGCGATTTTGTCCAGATTTTTAAAATAGGGTCAGAAGAACTTGATAACTGGAATAATTTTGAGACACGATCTAACGGCGTATATGTAAAAAACCCTGAATCATATAAAGATTGTTTTCTCACCCCTGGAGAACTGGCCGCACTTACAGCACACCCTACCGGCAACCTATCCGAACCGGCGTTAGCTTTTCCTTGCTCAAAAAAAGAACTTATCAGATTTATAGATTTTTATGGACTTGCAGGCTTTTTAAATACGGAAGCCCTTAAAATGGTGGCTGATGGTCCAGAAGCAGTCGAAACAGAACAGGAAACCGTCACACAATTTGCTGTGTCACTGCCACCGGTCCACCAAACGGTCAACTTTTTTACTAAGGGCAATGGCGGTATTTGGCATATCGGATATGAAGGGAAAACTGAAATTTTCAGAAACCTTGTAGGCTTTTTATATCTCGCTTATCTTTTAGAAAGGCCCGGACAAGCTGTTCCCTGCACTGAAATCTATCAGACAGAAAAACCTGCCAATTCCATAACAAGCGACAAAGCGATAGCGGAAGGCCTCTGTCTGGGTTCAACATCCCGAATAATCGTACATGGTGTTGACCAAGAAGAACCTCCGACGCGAGAATCTCTTAAAAAACATTTAGATCAATTGTGGGCAGATTATTATGATGCTGAATCTGACCTTGAACGCAAAGAGATTCTCGCTGAAGTTACGCTGGTTAAACAATCATTAAATGCGGAAAGAACACAGCACGATCTTCATAGCGCTAAAGTCCAAACTTACATCAAGAAAGGCATTGACCGCGCCATATCTGCCATAGATAAGGCAGGCATGAACACTCTCGCTGAACATCTCAAATTACATATAAACCCAAATGGCAAGTATGGATATATCTATACTGGAACAGCCTGGGAAATTACCTTATAAAAAATTTTTAAATCCGTTGAGAGTGTTATTTGACCATACTCCTGACCCAGGCCACAGTATCGAATCATCTTCTATGAGGCATTTCTGTTTCCAAACTTACGAAACCTCGAATATCCGAATTCAGCTCTATCCCTCATAAGGAGGTAACTTCTGAACTTTGATAAGAGCCGAACGGCGTTCCCATATTTTTGCTTTTTGATTTTCCATCGAAATCAGATACTGATATTTGTCAATTTTCACGATCTCTCCGTATCCGTTTGACGTTCATCACCCCCCCTTCCCCCGGAACGTTGCCCTCATAAACGAACTTCAAGCCGGCCTGCAAACCGATATCCCTTGCCATTGCCCGCCTTTTCATAAAGTAAAACTTCTTTCATGGCTCCCGGACCACTTTCCATCTCGACACCTCCATCTTGCCCGATGTTGGGAAGGTTCTTTATACTTACGGATAGGAATAAACAATGAGATAACGATCCGTCACCATTGGGATATTGTCAAGAGTTATGGATGTAATATCAAGCGTATCTCGTCACAGGACTATTGAAACAGATTTCATCCATCTCTCGCACCATAATCGGCAACGGAGTCCATATTTTAGAGCCAATATCCTGTGTTTCTAATTCTTTAAAATCTTTTGGTAGCTTATCTGTAACTCACAACACCAGACTCAGGTTGAGATCGTCTCCGAGTTTCACAGTCTTGCCGGAGATCCTTCCTTCCCGGTTCAGCATGCCTTCAATCCAGCGAACATCTTTTTTTATCGCCCTTTCCAGACGAAAGCGCTTACAGGTCATAACGACCAGTCGAAGGCCGAGAAGACGACCCGTCAAGGAATCCAGCGTCGTAAAGTAGAGGATGCCCAGCTCACTGCGAAACTCCCTGTATCCACCTATTCCTTCATAGTCGTTGATCAGATCTCCGCAACCGTAGAGGATCAACTTGTTTCTGTACACCTCGAAGCCTAATGCATGATGGGAAGAATGACCGTGAATGATGTCCACCATAGCTTCATCAATAAGATTATGGGCAAAACGGGTGTGTTCTTCCGGCACCCTGTAGCCCCAGTTGCCACCCCAATGGATGGAAACCACCGCGATGTCCCCCTTCCGTTTTATCTTCCCTATCCTCTTTCCGATCGTGCCTACGGTTTTTTCGGAAAAATCCTGAAGGACAACAATTCCTGGATGGGTTTCCGTTGCTGACCAGCCGGGCATAACGCCGCTTGATTCATGTCCAAAAGCAAAGACGAGCACCCTTCCCCTGCCGGGAAGATCTTTTATCGCCGGGAGGCAGGCCTCTTCCACATTTCTACCTGCCCCACAAGTCTTCAGTCCGGCCATTTTGAGGGTAGTCAATGTTTCCAGAAGGCCGTGGTATCCCCAGTCGAGGACATGGTTATTCGCTAGAGAGCAAATATCTATTCGGGCAGCCTGGAGACAGGGAATATTCTTGGGATTCATCCGGTAGTTGATCCCTTTGCCGGTCCAGTAATCATCATTTGTCGTGATGCTTGTTTCCAGGTTGATGATCCGTATATCGGGCGCCTCTGCAGCAATTGCAGCCAGGGACTCACCCCAGATATATCCGAAATCAACGGGCTGGGGGATGAGACCGTTCAACTCCTCAGCAAGATCAACATAGCCTCTCGCATCTTTTACGTAAGATTCATAAAGGACCGGATTGCCCGGATAAGGCAGGATCTGATCGATGCCCCGTCCGGTCATCACATCGCCGCAGAGAAAAAGTTTTATAGCTCCTGAGCCACTGGAACTGGCCATCCTCGCATCATCTCCTGCCCTTGGTCTGTTTTTCTTTCAGCCCGCCCTGACATCAGCATAAGATCCTCCTGAATTTTAACCCCGCACTTTAAATCGTTCATCAAGGATCTTCATTTTCTCGACAATTCCACCATACTCCAATTCACTGTAGGGAAGCATCGCCGCTCCTGAGAAACCCTGAGCCCGCATTTCGGTCGCCTTTCTCGCAACATTGTTCCGGATGTAGTCCCAGTAGGGATGGTCGAAGGCATCGGCGGGTTCCGTAAATTTTCCCTTGTGGACGCAAAAAGCAAGACAGCAGATAATCGGCGGCCCATCGAAATAGGAGATGCCGGAATTCATTTTTACCGGCATCAACGGCCCAGTGTGGCTTCCTCTCATGAAACCAGCCACGAAATGGCCGATGTTGAAGGGGGCCAAGACCTCGCCGGTGGCCGGGAAGGTTCCCTGGACTCTGACCAGCATCACAGGATCGTCTTTCCCCGTGTACTTGCCTGCAATATTGTGAAGCCTGGTGGTGCTTACGGAAACAGCGATGTCTCCGGTACTGCGGGAATAGATCGCCTCGACGACGAAACGCTCGTTGTCTCTCAATAGTGCAGCGATATCGTAGATATCCTCTGGGGCGTTCAATTCAATAACCCTGTCTCCCTCCGTGTATTCCACATCCATGATGACAAAGCGGAACCCTTTGTTCATCGTAGGGCTGAGAATCAATCCGGAATTGTACATGGGGTCCGTAAAGGCAAGGTAAAGAGGCAGGTTATACGCTCCGGGATCAGTTTTATCGGCGGCGAAAAAGAGGAAGGGCTCATTCGGTCGCTCTTCGAATTCCATCTCCGCCACCGCAGGCCCCATTCCCCTCACGTTACCGGAGAAGGAATCCTTCAGCAAATCCTGCCCGGCGCCATAGAGACCCTGCTCTTTGGCCACCTTGGTCCCGGTCACAAAGGCGTCCCAAGCCAGCTGGTGTATGATCCCATCGCCCTTGCCGCGGGAATGGGAGAGAAGAATCGCGATGTCGTCACCTGTATGGCTGATGAAAAAATCGGAAATGACTCCCTGACCCTTCTCCACCACAAAATTTTTCACTTCCTGGATCAGCCGTTCACTAGGCCGGATATGCCCTCCGACGCTTCCCACATCAGCCTTAATAATACTCAGTGTCGTTTTCATTTTTACCTCCTTAAGAAGTATTCCTGAAACGTTGGCTCTCTAAAAAATAATGATAACCGATTTTTCTCTTGTTTAGCAATCGCCTTCTCCGCTGGAACAGGGGCCACATGAGGACGGCTGTCACGCCCCTTGCTATCTGTTTTTTATATCTCCCGAATCCCCCGGAGGGGGATTCCCACCGCCACCCGTCGCGTTCCCTGCTGTTTATTTTTTCATCACTTTTTCGAAGTCAATATAATATATCAATTATACTGACTTTTTTGTTTTTCTTCCATTTATCATTATCTTGTCTGCCATGTTTCTGCCCTCCAATGGCAGAAGTCTGCCATCAAAAAACTGACATGTAATCAGCAGGGGTCATCAAACTTCCTGACTTTACCCTGAAGGAGCATGGTTATGTTAGAAAAGAAATTGCAGAATGATGTCGTAAACACGGGCAAAGATGATATCGTCTACGTTAACAAAGATGGTTCTCGATTATCGCCTGAAATCGCAAAACTCATCAGGGACAGTGGTTATCAGTTATCTGATGTCGCTCTAATGCTGATCGAAGCTGTCGCAGCTGAGCTGGGTAATCCCGATAGTTTTACCGCCCGGCATAAGATTAACGAGATTTCAAAATCGTTTCCCTACCATCACCGCACACTAGCCAACAGAGATTCTCTAGGAACCGGACCCAAAGAACACATCAATATCGGAAAATACAAATTTTATAGGAATCTGTCCATTTTGGAAATGCTGTGCAAGGACCTATGCAAGTAAGGAGCACAGCCGATGAATACTGACAATCCTTTAATCAAACGTTACAATCAAAGGCTATCTCAAATCCCAGAACCCGGCGGAGGCGGGTGTCATGTGTCTCTGCTTGGTGTGGCAAACGTAGGAATAATGGCTGGCATAGAACCTCAAGTGATTTTCGATGAGATACGGCAGTCCATCCCACCTGGCCGACGAAAGGTCTGTGATAGAGAGATTCAGGAGGCAATCAACAGAGCCCTGCAAGATGCTGGCAAGCAATCAAAAACTTTCAAGAAGAAACCGGACCCAGTTGTTAAACATGGCAAAGAGGCACTCAAGCGTATTCTCAAAAAGGCAGTTTCCTGTGATGAAGCTGATCTTTGGGATGCGTCCCCTTACCGCTTGTCCTGGGAGCCATCGATTGAAGATGCAATTCACTTTCTAAAAACTGTTTTTCATTCGGATGATCTTGTTTTTATCGGGGATCGGACAGAGCCAGGCATCCTGGATACGAATATCCGCACAGTTGCCAATTGGATTTTCTTCTTTAAGCACGGCGGAACGGCTGGCCCTTTCTTCATCATTAACCCTCTTGACGGAATTCCCCGACTTAAGAATACCAATGAGGGTGAAACATACCGTGGTGATCAGAATATAAAGTTATTCCGCCATGCTCTCGTCGAGTTTGACGATCTTTCCCATGATGATCAAATCCGCTTCTGGATGGCGATCAATTTACCTGTCCGAGCCCTGATAGATACAGGCGGTAAAAGCATCCATGGGTTGATTGATGTTTCATCTTTGGAAATTCGAACGGCCGATGACTGGAATCGACACATTAAACAACGCCTTTACGATGAACGGCTTGTCCCGCTCGGGGTAGATCGGGCCTGCAAGAATCCGGCAAGGCTGTCAAGGTTGCCTGGAGTAATTCGACAGGAATCAGGAAAAATGCAACGCCTCCTTTGGTTGTCCCCAACAGGAAGGAGGTGCATGAATGCCTGAAAATGACTTTTTCGCTGGAATTGACGCTCAGTTAGATACATGGGAATTCCGGACTTTGGCTGATGCTTTCAAACCAAGGCCACCGTTGCAATACGCCATTACTGGACTGTTTACTCTTCCAAGTTTGACAATCGTCTTCGGAGCGCCGGGCACCTTGAAATCAATGCTTCTAGGCAGTGCGGCGCTCCATGTGGCTGGGGGGCTGCCCTGGCTTGGCAGGAAGGTAAAGGCGTTTCCGACCATGTGGCTGGATATGGACAACGGAAAACGCCGAACAGACGAACGCTTCGAGGCTTTGGCGCGTCACTTGGGACTAAATGAAGGAACCCCCTTTTTTTACATCTCAATGCCAACACCAATGTTTAACGCTGGTGATACCGGCGATACTGAGGCCATGGTTAACCGCATGATCTCAAGAGGGATCAAACTACTTTTCATTGATAACCTAGGCCTGATTAGTCCAGGAGCAGATGAAAACAGTGACGCCATGGTGAAAGTCATGGGGAACCTACGATTACTGGCGGAGCGGACTGACGCGGCTGTCGTAATAATTCACCATCAAAGAAAAAAGAGTAAACAAACCCAAACCGCGCGAACCGGCGAAACACTTCGAGGACACTCCAGTATCGAAGCATCCTTAGATCTGGCCTTGTTAGTCGAACGCGAGTTTGACAGCGACATAATCACAGTTCATTCTACAAAAACTCGCGACACAGAGGTGCGGCCATTCGCTGCTGAATGGCGATATGAACATAAGCCCGGAACAGATGAACTCGAAACAGCGGGTTTTGTATCAGCAGAGGGGGAGAATTCATCAGAGACGGTTCTTGAAAAGGCCATTATCGAAACTGTATCCAGCAACGCATTAATCAATCAAACGAAGCTAAAAGACGATGTCATGAAGCTTACCGGGATAGGAAGAAATCAGGTTATCAATATGATCCGCGCTCTGGAGGTTAGAAAAGCCTTAAATGTCAAACCTGGTTCGAACAATGAGAAGCTGTATTATATTGAATAAACGGGGTTTGCCGGTTTGTCTACCTTGACCGGAATACTCCCGGGAAACCGGCCTGCCAACCTGTTGGTTTGGGTTTGCCGGTTTTACCCCCCCTTTATAGGGGGTAAAACGGTAAACTGGACAGGATACCGGAAAAGAAGAGAAAAAGAGGAAAGCAAAAACCTAAGAAATCAGGTTCATCCGGTTAATGAGTACCTCTGAGCATGCAGGTGATAGAGGCGGAGTTTGAAGTATTCCATATCCCGGAATCCATAGGCCTGCCTTTTTAAAGTTTTAATTTTGTTGTTTGTGCCCTCAAGGGCGGCATTTGTAATGTGATGTTTGAAATAATTGAGTATCGCAGTCCTGTATCCGGAGAGCGTTTTGGCTACTTTGACGAGTTCTTTGATTCCGGACAGCATGGCGTCCTTACACCAGGTGTCAAGGAAGGTAACAGCCTGGGCGTACTCCGGTATTTCCCAGAAGAGTCTGAGTTGCTCTTTCATGGAATGCATGACGAATAGAGGCTGATTGGCCTGCATCAGGGCATCGAGACGTTCCTTATGGTCCGGCTTCAGGGAATCATAATTTCGCAAAAGGAGGAAGCGGTTTCCCTTGAGGGTTTGCTTCCCGATATCATCAAGTTCTTTCTGATGATTTCTGCGCAAGTTTTCGATGCCTTGATTCATCAGAGCCATAATATGGTAACGGTCGAAGACGACATCGATATTGGGAAGGGCTTCCCGGACGGCGGAGAAGAAGGAAATTCCCATGTCCATTGCAACCGCTCGCAGTTTTTTCCCCTTGCGTGCAAGTTTTTTCAGGAAGGGTAAAATCCCCTCCTTGCCCTTTCCCTCAGTGGCGTAAAGGATTCGTCCTTCGGAGAGATCCATCACCGTGGTCATGTACTCATGGCCTTTCCGGATGCTGAATTCATCAATGCCAATATACCGAACTTTATGAAGAGGAATGTTCCGATAGAGGCGCTGCAATTTCAACTTATGAATCTCTTTGATCATATCCCAACCCACGCCGAGGTAATCGGCAACCCAGCGAATCGTGCCGAATCGAAGCAGATCCAGAACAATCAGAGCAAAGGATCGGGCAAATCTATGCTTCCCCACCATAAAAGGCAGATCGGGCCACCAAAGGGTGTCGCAAGTGTTGCATTTTATTCGATGAAGGGAAAGTACAAGGAAACACCTCTTACGCCCCATAGGTCCCAGATGAAAACTCCGTGTTTTCTGTCCTTTAAAGGTAAATTTACGCTGCCCGCACTTTGGACAGCGAATGTATTCTTCTTTCACATCTGCAAAATATTCGATGACGTCACCCGTGAAGCGTGTTGCTCTATAAGTAATACCCTTCAGATTGAAAGCATGATAAAGAACCGATGTGGACATGGTCTGGAGCCTCCTTTTGTTGTTCGATTGGTCTCAAACAACAGGGCTCTTGCCATGTCCATGTGATTTTATGCAATACCAAGGTACTCATTAACCGGATGAACCAGAAATCAAAGGCCAGTTAATTCGTAATTCAAGAGATAAAGAATGCAGAAAAAGACACAAAAAAAACTACACATCAAATTGACAGCAATAACAATAGTTACAGATAGTTACAGCTTATTTTATACAAATAGAACGTTATTTTGGTTAATGATTTCGAATAAAATCTGAGGTGCTGTATGGGTGGATGGGGTTCCGGCAAAGGAAGTAGTTACCCGAAGAAAAAAACCACTGAAAGTCAACACCGGATTGACATCAGATGGTTGAAGAAACACGGATACTTACAGCCTGGATCTGTAGGTTCATTATCATGGTCATTTAGGGGTGAACAAACCGGTTCCATCGGCTACAGGATGGAAGCAGACCACATGATATTAAGCTATCAGCACCGATTCCGTGGGGGCGATTGGGAGTCTGTGGAACAAAAAATTATTCTTGACTGGACTGTCTGCAATTACGGTGGAACCCGGCCTTGGTTCTTGTGCCCAAACTGCGGGAAAAGAGTGGCTGTTCTTTATGGTGCTGGCAAGCTCTTTCTTTGCAGACATTGCTATGGACTAACTTATAGCAGCCAACAGGAAGGAGTAGTTGACCGAATTCTGAGAAGGCAAAGGAAAATTAGGACACGTCTAGGGGCTGCTGACGACCTTGTTTCTCCGATATTATTTAAACCAAAAGGAATGCACCAAAAGACATTTGATAGATTGTTGACGGAAGAGAAATTCGCAGGTTATCTTTCAGCTGAGCTCATTGTTAAGATGCTGGGAATCAATGTGAGATGTCATTAATTCGGTATATGGAGATTTTCTCATGGGTAAGAAGAAGCGTGACAAAAGGGCCGCGTTAAAGTCTTGATCAGTAAATGTAATATTCCTCGTCGGGGTTGGTGTAAAAACCCTGGCCAATGATTTCAACCATCCCTATGCATTTACGGCAGAGGGGAAAATATTTGACGCCGTCTTCCGCCGGGATGATCACCTGTTCAACTCGCTCCTTCATGACGGCGAAAACCCCGCCGTTCACATCAACTTCGAAAATCGACTTCTGCACGCGAACCCCATAATCTTTCAGGATTCGCGCCACCAGTGCGATGCGCTTCGGGTCCGCAATGTCATAAGCAACAATCATATTCATGGTATTTACTTCGGATTCAGATCACGGTGTATTCAAGCTGGGTTACCTTCAAACCAAGACCGGATAGGACGACCTTATTGATGCAGCGGCTGCATATCTTGTAAATTCTGACTGAATCTTTGGCGATATTGAGGTTGTTCCGGCAATAAGCACGGATTTTACGAATACCCGCTTCGTCGATGTCGCATTCAAAGACAGATTTCTGGGTGTTCAGGCCGAATTCCTTCAGGAAATGGTGCAGGGCGGTCAGCCGCTTCGGTTCGGTGATGTCGTAGGTAATCAGTACAATCATTTCAGCAACACCGGTTGATAAACATCCGCCTCACCTTCAATAACCCTGCGACAATGACCTGCCTGAAAAATGAGTGCTTCTCCGTAAGTGAGCTGCCTTTCCGCAGGAGGATAGTGAAAAGACGTGGTAAGCTTCTGTTCGAAGGCTTCGATGACCCTTTTGAAGGCCGCATCGCGTAACTTGACCGGATACTTGCCGGTCGACAGATCTTCAACGGGCATTTCACCGGCCATCCGCTGTTCCGGAAGATCCAGAAGTTCCGAATCGCCATGACCGTTAGCGATAAGACCGATCGGGTCTCTGCTTACATCGGCTATTCTTTCCCCCGGATCTTGAACAAAATCTTCCTCTCTGACGGGTTCCTCAAAATAAAAGTCCTCTCGTTTCAGGATTTTCAGATTAAAAAGTGATAAAGTCAGGGTATCGGCGATGATGGTCCGGAATTCCTCCATTAAATCAAGGACTAGGGAGTATCGGCCGTAATCCAGGGCGTGCAGGAATCCGGGGTAGGGGTCCAGACCGGCAACACGCACCGCCGCGTACACGCGATTCATCAAAAACGTGTAAAGAAGAGAAAGAACGGAATTGACGGGGTCTGTGGGAGGTCTCCGGACTCGGCGGAAGAACCCCTGATTTTCAATGAAACCCCGGCCGAACGCCTCAAAGTACAGGGCACTACCCCGTCCCTCGTAGCCCCGAAGGCTATCTACGCTTTCCGCTTGGAAGAGGAGACGGATGAGACTCTGGATCTCGTGAGCTTTCTGACTCGCCAGGGATACATTGCGGCTTCTTTTGATGCGCATGAGAAGGGTGGCCATGTTGGCGAGCTTTCCGGCGACGATGGCCCGAACCTGTCGAAGGGTGAAGGTTTCGTTGCCCAGAAGACTGTATTGCCGTTTATGAAGAAAGACATTCTTCGATTCCGGCGGCGATATTCGCCCCAGGTATCGGCCTCTGAAACTCAGAAAAACGACGTCAATGCCATAGCGCATCAGCTGAGCCAATGCCTGGTGCGTGATCTCCACATTACCGAAAATAACGAGCTGATCGAGCTTGTAGGTGAAGAGGGTATGGTAAACGGCATCGCCTTTCCTGACGAGCAGATGCCGTCCCTCCTTGATAATTCTCGCGCCCTGGGTCCGGACGTAAACCACCATGGGAAGTCGCCTCCATTTTCGAATTTAAAGGCATTATCCCATGGCAATCCGAGGGAAACAAAATCGGCAACGTTGCCGCCGGAATTCCACGTTAATTTTGTAAATCAGGCCAATTCCGTCGGGCCTACGAGATATCGAGCTCGATGGTGAGCTCTATATAGTCGCAATCCCTTCGTAAATCAGGTCAATTCTGTCAGTCATCGCCTGGATGAATGAGCACAGCGGATACGTTGGTCGCAATCCCTTCGTAAATCAGGTCAATTCTGTCAGTCATCGCCTGGATGAATGAGCACAGCGGATACGTTGGTCGCAATCCCTTCGTAAATCAGGTCAATTCTGTCTATTCCTAAAAATCTGCTTACACGTGGACGGAATTTAGTGTCGCAATCCCTTCGTAAATCAGGTCAATTCTGTCACGTAACCGATCAATACCGATAACGGAGGACAGGATGAAACCGTCGCAATCCCTTCGTAAATCAGGTCAATTCTGTCGGGCGGAGGCAAGTCACATTCCCCAGCCCCGGATTACTGAGTCGCAATCCCTTCGTAAATCAGGTCAATTCTGTCAATTATCAACAGCCTTTTTAAATTAACAGCCTCTCTGCGGTCGCAATCCCTTCGTAAATCAGGTCAATTCTGTCAGAGAGGGCAAGGCAGCTTTTTAAACTTATTAATGGGTTCGTCGCAATCCCTTCGTAAATCAGGTCAATTCTGTCAGATGACCCTGGAACTGCCCCTTAATGTTCACATGCCGCGTGTCGCAATCCCTTCGTAAATCAGGTCAATTCTGTCGATTACGAATAATGAAGCAATCAATGAAGTTATCTCTGAGTTGTCGCAATCCCTTCGTAAATCAGGTCAATTCTGTCTTGCTTACCAAGCTATCCAAAGGAGAAGTCACGATCACGCGTCGCAATCCCTTCGTAAATCAGGTCAATTCTGTCCAAAGGACGCAGACACAACCAATACGCACGGGAAAGAGCGTCGCAATCCCTTCGTAAATCAGGTCAATTCTGTCGAAAAAGAAATACTTGTCCGAACAAGCAGCCGAACAAGCTGGTCGCAATCCCTTCGTAAATCAGGTCAATTCTGTCCGATTAAGGGAAGAAAACGATAGATTAGAGAATGACTGCGGTCGCAATCCCTTCGTAAATCAGGTCAATTCTGTCCGATTAAGGGAAGAAAACGATAGATTAGAGAATGACTGCGGTCGCAATCCCTTCGTAAATCAGGTCAATTCTGTCCGATTAAGGGAAGAAAACGATAGATTAGAGAATGACTGCGGTCGCAATCCCTTCGTAAATCAGGTCAATTCTGTCTAACCATGCTAACGTCAGAGTTTAACGCCATGTTGAGACGTCGCAATCCCTTCGTAAATCAGGTCAATTCTGTCCCGAGGAAAGATTTCGCTTTTTCTCTGGGAATCCATTGTCGCAATCCCTTCGTAAATCAGGTCAATTCTGTCCACGACAACCCGGCTGATTACTATAACACGATCCTTAAGAGTCGCAATCCCTTCGTAAATCAGGTCAATTCTGTCTCAGAGACGCAAAAAACATGATAAAAATCATGGGCGTGGGTCGCAATCCCTTCGTAAATCAGGTCAATTCTGTCGGTCAGGGTGAGGGATACTTTGGATGCTGATACACTGGCATGTCGCAATCCCTTCGTAAATCAGGTCAATTCTGTCAAAACGCAGTCACCCGCAAAAGCAGGGGGAGGGAAGAAAGTCGCAATCCCTTCGTAAATCAGGTCAATTCTGTCTGGTTATCACAATACCGAAAACGGTCAAATGGGATCAATCGTCGCAATCCCTTCGTAAATCAGGTCAATTCTGTCGCAATGCAAGCACTGAACAAACCTATCAGTACAACCTATGAGTCGCAATCCCTTCGTAAATCAGGTCAATTCTGTCGCATTGAAAGAAGCCGGATATCGCTGTGAGCGATGCGGCGTCGCAATCCCTTCGTAAATCAGGTCAATTCTGTCAAATCACAAGGATCATGTTGATGAACACGATTTTGTGGGTCGCAATCCCTTCGTAAATCAGGTCAATTCTGTCCTATGAGAAGCAAAAGGAAAAGCACGGTTGCTGTTTTTGGTCGCAATCCCTTCGTAAATCAGGTCAATTCTGTCGGAGGCGATCATGAAAAACTACAAAGCCCTTGCAAACCAGGTCGCAATCCCTTCGTAAATCAGGTCAATTCTGTCGATGGTTCCCAAACTTGCATGTTGAATGCGCAGACATTAAGTCGCAATCCCTTCGTAAATCAGGTCAATTCTGTCTGGGCAACCTCGAAAGTGCATCCCCAGAATTGCCCCTGTCGCAATCCCTTCGTAAATCAGGTCAATTCTGTCACGAACGCCTTGAACAAATTGAACGCAATCAGGAGCGCATGTCGCAATCCCTTCGTAAATCAGGTCAATTCTGTCAATACTGAAGCGTTTCGATAAAGGCGATACCCAGGTATTGTCGCAATCCCTTCGTAAATCAGGTCAATTCTGTCAGGTGAAAAGAAACAGGAGAACGAAAGAGCCGCAAAGTCGCAATCCCTTCGTAAATCAGGTCAATTCTGTCATGCGCTCAGGGCAATGAATATTATTGCCGGGAATTACCGTCGCAATCCCTTCGTAAATCAGGTCAATTCTGTCGTGGCGGTTTCTGCCACTGGTTCGGGGAAAACTTTAATGCTGTCGCAATCCCTTCGTAAATCAGGTCAATTCTGTCTGGGTATATGACTACGATCTGCGCGTCGGACAGCACGTCGCAATCCCTTCGTAAATCAGGTCAATTCTGTCGAGGGGGAATGATGAACATTGAAGTCGGGAAGTTTTAGTCGCAATCCCTTCGTAAATCAGGTCAATTCTGTCGCACCTTTGGAGGCCGTTGGGAATAGGCATTACGAGTCGCAATCCCTTCGTAAATCAGGTCAATTCTGTCAATGTTGTAAAGAAAATGAAATTAATTTCCGGCTTCGGGGAGTCGCAATCCCTTCGTAAATCAGGTCAATTCTGTCAAAAGCACATTTACAAAACATATTGAGGCCGGGGTGTTAGGTCGCAATCCCTTCGTAAATCAGGTCAATTCTGTCTTTTTTTTACCACGACATTTTTAACGTGCTAAAATGTAGTCGCAATCCCTTCGTAAATCAGGTCAATTCTGTCTGCTGTCTTCCCGGTACAATTCGCCGGTCGCCCCTCCGTCGCAATCCCTTCGTAAATCAGGTCAATTCTGTCACGAAAAGAATTTAATAGAATGGATTTATCAAAATTGGTCGCAATCCCTTCGTAAATCAGGTCAATTCTGTCGGAGTGTACTCAGGATGATATCAACCTTATGGCTGATGGTCGCAATCCCTTCGTAAATCAGGTCAATTCTGTCCCGAAACTCCGCCGATGTATTCCATGATTTCATCTTTAGTCGCAATCCCTTCGTAAATCAGGTCAATTCTGTCGATAATGACGATAATGATAATGCTATTCACGGTTATCATGTCGCAATCCCTTCGTAAATCAGGTCAATTCTGTCGATAATGACGATAATGATAATGCTATTCACGGTTATCATGTCGCAATCCCTTCGTAAATCAGGTCAATTCTGTCGGAAATAGACGAAAAAGAAAAAGAAGAAAAGGAGAAAAGGTCGCAATCCCTTCGTAAATCAGGTCAATTCTGTCAGGACAAGAGCCTCGGCCTATTGAAACGAGTCAATGCAGGGTCGCAATCCCTTCGTAAATCAGGTCAATTCTGTCAACGAATTGGGAAAGAATATTTGAAAAGCAGATAGATAGTCGCAATCCCTTCGTAAATCAGGTCAATTCTGTCTGATGAACTCCGTGCGGGTATTGAACGAACTCGGTATTGAGGTCGCAATCCCTTCGTAAATCAGGTCAATTCTGTCTTGATCAGCCTGCCAGCCAGTTCGTGTTTCGTATGCGTTCGTCGCAATCCCTTCGTAAATCAGGTCAATTCTGTCTTTCACTAAAGAAAGGAGGATTCTAAGGGTTATCCCTGAGTCGCAATCCCTTCGTAAATCAGGTCAATTCTGTCGGGCAATCATTCCGAGTTCCTGAATATCCTATCTCGCGGTCGCAATCCCTTCGTAAATCAGGTCAATTCTGTCGGGCAATCATTCCGAGTTCCTGAATATCCTATCTCGCGGTCGCAATCCCTTCGTAAATCAGGTCAATTCTGTCAGGTATAGAGCTATGGCACATGAGACTATACCGATTCGTCGCAATCCCTTCGTAAATCAGGTCAATTCTGTCGTCGATGGGATGGGGAAGTGATTTTTGAACTGGAATGTGGAGTCGCAATCCCTTCGTAAATCAGGTCAATTCTGTCAAGATAAAGAAGATGGGCCGAATAAATGGATACAAGAAAAGTCGCAATCCCTTCGTAAATCAGGTCAATTCTGTCGAGGATGTAACGGATCGGTATCGATAGGAGGAAATATGGTCGCAATCCCTTCGTAAATCAGGTCAATTCTGTCACCAAGGAGCAGAGGATATATTTTTGATCTTGAGTCTTGTCGCAATCCCTTCGTAAATCAGGTCAATTCTGTCAAAGAGAGGATATACACATATTGTGAGGACGTGTATGATGTCGCAATCCCTTCGTAAATCAGGTCAATTCTGTCTCATCGCTCCCTGGATCGAAAAGCCTATTGTCGATTGGTCGTCGCAATCCCTTCGTAAATCAGGTCAATTCTGTCTTCCAACTCATCAACGACCATTTCCAAAATTACAAGCCATAGTCGCAATCCCTTCGTAAATCAGGTCAATTCTGTCATTTTGATGACCGGATTTATATTGTCAACACGGCAGAGGAGTCGCAATCCCTTCGTAAATCAGGTCAATTCTGTCATGGTTACATGAAAATTCAATATCACAACGCCAATTTGCTGGTCGCAATCCCTTCGTAAATCAGGTCAATTCTGTCGCAATGGTTAACCCTGTAGATGTAGCGCCTGCAAAGGCAGTCGCAATCCCTTCGTAAATCAGGTCAATTCTGTCGCAAGTATCGAATTTTGTTTCAGTCTGGCACAGTTCACAGTCGCAATCCCTTCGTAAATCAGGTCAATTCTGTCGTTGCAAGCAATGGGGCGTATGGTGGATGCAATGCAAAGTCGCAATCCCTTCGTAAATCAGGTCAATTCTGTCAAGGCAACCAAGGCAACCAAATAACAAACCATAAAGGCGTCGCAATCCCTTCGTAAATCAGGTCAATTCTGTCAAATAACAGCGATTAGGAGGTTAAAATGGATGTATTAAGGTCGCAATCCCTTCGTAAATCAGGTCAATTCTGTCCAATAGAAGTTCCTCCAATTTTATGAGTGGAGATTTACCGTCGCAATCCCTTCGTAAATCAGGTCAATTCTGTCCGATAACGGTTACTTTACATGCGACCATTGTAGCGGTATGTCGCAATCCCTTCGTAAATCAGGTCAATTCTGTCAAGATGGGTGTGAGGGAGATAGCGGGAATCAGGATTTACGGTCGCAATCCCTTCGTAAATCAGGTCAATTCTGTCCTGTTTTGATTGCTGTTGGAATACCGTTGATCGTAACTGTGTCGCAATCCCTTCGTAAATCAGGTCAATTCTGTCCCGTATTACCCGGACAGAATGTAAGGCTTTGCTCAGGTCGCAATCCCTTCGTAAATCAGGTCAATTCTGTCCAATTATTTCACGTGTGATAATTGCAGAGGTGTGTATCAGTCGCAATCCCTTCGTAAATCAGGTCAATTCTGTCTGTTTTGAAAACAATTCAGATGGAGCGGGATTAATGTTCAAGTCGCAATCCCTTCGTAAATCAGGTCAATTCTGTCTGGCAATGGTTTTGATGTTTGCAGGAATGGCAGCGGCGTCGCAATCCCTTCGTAAATCAGGTCAATTCTGTCGTTATAATGTAAACGTATTAAGGAGCAGACGCTATGCTTTGTCGCAATCCCTTCGTAAATCAGGTCAATTCTGTCCGCGGCCTTCGATTTTGGAGAAAATACAAGGATTCCAGGTACCATAATCGCGAACCTGTATCCACAAACCCAAAAAACATCGATTTCTCCATACTGCAGACTCCATTTCTTAAATCGATTTATCCGATTTCATTGAATAATTTCCAAACCTGCAAACCTAAAGAATAAGTATTTATATAATACTAAGAATATCAAATGATTGTATGTTCCCTCTGTTTGATAATCGGGGTTCGCGGAAAATGGGCAATCCCGTTTCTTTTTTGTCACGATTGTGGCAATTTGGGAAAATTATAGGCGTTTTTGAATTCCGTGAAATTGGACACCGTCTGAAAAATTGTTTCAACAGCATTTTCTGTAACCGGTTTTATTCCATGGGCAAGGATGGATTCATTACGGTTGCTTTGAATTTTTTTGATCTCATCGATTATTTGGAAAAAACGATGTCCTACATCAATATCCGCTGTATGGAGAAATTCAAAGGTTGCTTGCAGAGGGAGTTTGATAACACCACTTTGAGAGTCTGTATGTTTCTGGACATACACTTCCCGGATGGTTTCCGGAATTTTGTTTCGTGGGACATTGCTGGTTGAACAGCCTGTTACTTTTTCAAAAGTGAGCTGCCCGTAAAGTTCCAGAGAACGATATATGCGAGCCGCGGCATCATCGAAACAGCCGGCGGCGATACGACGACGGGCGTTGTTGAGAAGGTCGTCAATCAAAACGGTATGGAATTTTTTCAGGTTATTCGTCTTCAGAAGAAGATCGTTTAAAATGTCAAAGCAGTGACGGACATCTTCAGTGAAAGAATTCCACTGGGAATGGTCATGTCTTTCCAAATATTCCGTTAAATTTTTAATACCCTTTGAAAGACAATCTGCAGCCCTTTTATGGTTGAACTGATCCCAGAAAAGGAATCCTTCAGCAAAATACTTGACAAATTTGAAGTAGTCGGTAATCTCGCCAGGAAGTTTCCGGGTCAAGGCCATGCGTATGATCTCACCGACCGAGGAATAGCGGCCACGGTTAAAGAGGAGAATAACCTGGCGGCGTTCCTCCTCGGCAAAGATCAACCAAGGGCTCATGGAAGAATACATCTGCTCACAGCCGTTTTCCACAACACCCAAGCCCGATTTTGTCCGAGTTTCGCCGCCGACGTAATTAAAACGGTAAGGGCAGCCAACGGTTGCAAGGATCAGCGCCGCCGTCATAACCTTGGTGCCGCCCGTATAATCAACTATTGTTTCTTCAGGACTAAATCCCGCATGCATCGCGCGTTCAACACAACACCTAGCCGTTTTATAACATTCAAACAGGGAATTCGGGTCTTCCGTGATCTCCCATTCGCACTTTGGCTTCGGATTGACCTGTTCAAGGACTTCTCCCGCTTTCGTTATTGAATCATGTGATGCAAAGAAAATGATCCGTTCCGGCTGATGCTCGGCAATACTTTTCCTGAGAGGTTCGGGGGAACCACCGATGGACATGATAATGAGTCGTGTCATGGAAATACTCCGTTAATTATGATGTCAGGCCGTCGTTCAAATCGGCGATGCAGGCCTGAAGTTGTCTGCTGTTCTGAGCAGTGGTGATGAGATCGAACTTTGTTGTTGCCCCAACGTTGCTGTATATTCCTTCAATCTGTCCGGTTTTACCCTTGGCCGATTTGCGAAATCGGACAGGTTCATTGAGGTTCGGGTTATAATAATAAGTATAGATCTCTTTCACATAAGGATAATTTTTAAGTTTATCAAGGAAGTTACGTAATCCTTTGTGCTTTCCTTTATTGTCGTCCTCATAACGGATTTTCTTTTTCTCCAGGGGAAGACCTGAATCGGGCGGCAGAAGAGATTTAGCACTGTGGGCAAAATGATAGCGGAAGGTTTCGTGATAGAGTTGGCCGGTAGGAGAAAGAAAGGTAAGCCAGCGGTTATCGACGTTCGTATCGTCCACTATCGTCGCGAACCGCTCATCCGGCGATGAAAAGGGTTGATCAGATTCGATTCCTTCCTCGAGATCAAAAAAAATATCCACGTGTTCAAGCCAGAAAGAAAGGTCAAGAGCAACGGGCTGGGGCGGTAATTGGATTACTTCGGAAAAACGCTCAAAAAGATAGCAGACGGGGATTTCCAGAGCTTGGCCGATCATGCCTGCGAAGGAAATCTGTGCCTTATATCCCCCTGTTGCGTTAATGAGTAAACGATTCGATCCAAGGACTCGGGCCTCCTGTCCGATGAGGCGGACGAGATTCCGCATTCCTTCGTTCCGAAAGCGTTTCACGTCCTGGTCCGTGAGTCCTTCGATGGTTTTTACTGACACAGTGGTGAAACGATCAGCATTTCTTGGATTTGTATAGTAATGATTCAGGATTTGTCCGGTCAGGAAGCCGTCGGGAGTGTCGGAGACCAGGAAAACAAGATTTTCACATAGATTAAGATGCTTGCCCACGATAATGCTGTGAATGGAATTGATCTCCGCGCCATTAAGCCGATCCTGCGGAGAACGTTTCAAAAGCTCCAGAACCACGCCTTTGGCATTATGTGCCGCAAGAAGTGGATATAGAGGCGATTCCTGTTGACCGGCGATGTTGTTTTTGAGGCTGGTGCCTACGGTGCAGATCAGCGTGTCACGCATTGGGGGCTCCTTTTTAAAAGCTTAACAGATGTTATTTCTGCTTCTTATTTTTGATGCTGTCTCAATAGATCCTTTACTTTCTTGAAGGCTGTTTTTTTATCTTCTTTTGCCTTTTTAGAATAACATCCCCATTCTTCCATTTTTTGTTTGAGAAGTTGAAGGGCATCTAAGGGTAATTTTGAAAGGTCGATACCGGCTGATTTGTATGCACCCCAATCAATTAGTTGCATAATTTTTTCATAATCCGCTGACTTTTCTTTAACCGGGTTTTCGATTCCTGCTACAATGCAGGGCCATTCAACTCCGGCTGGTTGCAACCATGTCGCTATTTGTTCGTCACGCGAAGCACCCCAACTTTTACGCCATTTATTCCGGATCTCCAGCGCTTTAATCCTGACGGCTTCAGTCACATCCATTTCTTTCCGGTATTCAACGAGCTTCTCATTATCAAGAACGATTTGTTTAAATTGTCCCCAGTCGCCAACTTGATTGATTAGCTCAATATAGTCGAGCCAAGGAGAAAGACGTCTTTTCTTTTCTTCATGCCTTTGTTTGCGCTTTTTCAAAAGAACTTTCTGACCATCTTCATCGATTACGAAACGGCCATAGCCGAGGGCGATCTTTGCGCCCACGCCTTCCTTCGTAAGGGCTTCTGCAAATGCGACTCTAATTTTTTGAGGAAGATTCTGTTCTTTCTTTGCAACAGCCCTGAAAATAAATTTAGTTCCCTTGGCAACGGTAAGAAACTTTATGGGTGTTGGATTGTGGTGGTCGGCTGGAGGTTTGCCTTCGCTATAATAGGGTGAATAGTGTGGATTCATGATGTCCATGTGCAGGGCGGGGATATCCTCCGGATAGGCATCAAGGAAAATCACATTTCCGCGATTTTTTTGGGTGCCGAACATGTGCGGAACAGATGTCCAATCTGCTTCATCATCAAACCGGACGTTATCAATAACTTCAGCCTTATTCATTGCTTCAGGGATTAAAGAAATCGTATGGGCAAAGCGGACAATTCCTTTCACGCCTGATGCCGGTATATAGGGGATGCCCATATTGTGATCGAAGACCATGCTGACCTCGTGGGGGTGCGATTCGCCGATGCCTGTGATCAAGGGAGAATCAAGAGTCGCACAAATGGCGATTTCCTCATATTTTTGCGGCGGGAAGTTTGCGCAAAAATCATCCATGTCTTCATGCTTCTGCTTAAGTATTGCAGCCGTTTCCGCAGCATTGAGTCTCAGCTTGCTGTATTGTCCGAAATAATAATCCACAGGCCTGTTTTCATCTCCTTTGCCATTAGAACCTTTATCATCGGACGGCTTGAATGCATCATCACTGAGCGGGATGAATTTGTTATACCAGAGGCCGAAGTTTCCTTGCGGCATGCTCTGGGAAATATTCTGTAATTCCTTATGAACAGGGTAGAATGCCATAATAAATCCTCCCTTATGTCAAATCGGCATTGGCAAATCGCTTGATCCATTCGAGCAGGGATAAAGTTTCACTTTGGGCAGATAGATACTGTCTTTGATCCATGGTCGTTAATTCCTTTATTATTGTAGGTCTGTCTTTAACAACTTTAATGAATTCATTATTAACGTCTTTTCTCTTGAAGGATAGCCATTCTGTCACCATATCGAACAACACAATATGTTTATCCGTAATTTCAATTTTCCCGTTTTTTGTTCCTTTTGCTAACCAAAAGGCGAGCGTTTGTCCGAACCCGTTCTGAAGGATCGTAGCCGGAGCACCAGCAGAAAATGATTGAAAGTCCCTTTTATTCTCAACGGCAAGCACCTTTTCAAGTGCATATTCCGCCCGTTTCTGCGCCATCGTTCTCATTTGCCACCTCCGGAAATCCAATTAAGCTTGCAGATGCCACGACCCAGCGTTTCGTCGCCACCTATCTGAATGAATTTTGTGATGATATCCTGGACATGGCTACATACTGTTTCGGCCTGTAACGCATTATCAAAAACAGCGCGGCTGTAATAAACGACAGTGTAGAGCACAGAATCCGCAGGAAGTAATTCCTGGTAGCGTAGTGAACCGTCTTGGGCCGTTCCTTTCTCAGAATCAATTTTTATCTGCGTTTGAATCTCCGTACAAGACTCGACAGCATATTTATATGTCTCATTGGAGACCAGCAGTAGCCTATCTAAAGTAGGGAAACCTTGGGGGATGGGATTTGAAGTGCTTACGTTTACAACATTAACGAACATGTCTTCCAGAATCACTTTATCCGAAATGTTACCTGCAAGGCATAGGGCATTTTCACCATCGATGTTCTGTATGTCATCAATTGATCCCAATCCTGTAAATGAAAGATCGTCACTTAATCTTTTTAAAACTGCGGGACAGGTGACCCAGACAAAAGGTGCTATATTTGACCGGACGGGAAAGGCCAACAATTTGGCGTCGGAGAAGGAAATGGCGCCGGGAAAATTGTCCTTCACCTCAAATCGTTCGTTTTCCTGCCGCTTGGAATTATAGGACTTATGATAATCATCATCGTCTTTGTCATATCCGAAAAGGAAATTGATCAACGATTTATCTTCAGCGAAATCTCGGTAGTGCGCCCGCATGGCTCCTTTAACTCCTGATGCCTGGATATGGGGCCAGTTGGTGTGTCGTTCACGCTGGATAGGCAAATCAACGGCGGCGAACGATGACCCGCTGCCGGCATGGATGGGCGATACGGCATAAAATGTACAGATGGAAAAAAGACCTCTTTTCAGCATGGCGTTTCTCCTATAATTGGATACATGATTCATTGATTTTTTTGTCAAATACGGTTCCTGCGGGAAAGTATCCCCTCATCGGTTTGTGAAACCCTTTGTGCAGATCCCAACCTCCAAGATAGCGAATACGACCTGTGGCAATGCAATGCCGATTAGTTTCTCTATTGCCCTCCAAAATGGACAATGTCATGAAAAAATTTGTTGTTCCTTTTGATAAATGAATATCATTTATTTTTTTGTATTCACCAAATCTCTGTTCAGCCCCAAGCTTGAGGACGCCGGAATCATTTATCGGCAGTCTCCGCGTAACCCCAAAGATCAATTCAACATCCTGATGTAAGCGGGCATGGACAAATGAATAGAGATGCCCCTCTCTCGCCGTGCGCCGTTTAACCTTCACGTCAAGGGCTATTCCAGTATGGGTTTCGCTTACGAAGAAATCTTTGCTTTCTCTAATCGTTTTCTCTTCTGCTTCCTTGCATAATTCATCAGCACTAACCCATTGGTTTCCGAGATTTTCAAGGTTTTTCCCCTTAACCCATAAGAGATTTTTCCCGCTGGCCGTTTTCACCATAATGTTGTTGTGAAGAGGGGCGCTGACCATGATCTTACGTAGTCTTGACTGTGAGTCTTCTGCGGTCTTTTTCTTTTCAGAAAACCAAAGAAACGGGCAGGGAATCCATGTCTTTTCTTGGTATTGAAAGAAGGGACCAAGAATGCTGAAAGGGCTGTCTTCTCCTGATTTGCCGATTGCATCAGTAACCTCTTGCGAACACAAACCTTTTTTATAATCTTCAAAGGCTACATCATTTTGAATGATTGTAGCAGTCCGCAAAGCACCGGCAATGGTATGGGCGGGTGGAGGAAAAATCATGGATGCCGCATGACTTTCACCCATGTTTGCCGGTTCCGCACCGCGGAAATATAACGTGTCTTGTGGCTTGAAACTGTACCAATCAGTCATTTCCTTCCTAACCTCCAAGAAAGTCGGCAATCATCAATCCCTCTGGATTGAAAGGGTTTTTATGATTGTTCTTGTCCCATACGATGTAGGCGATCGAACGGGCTATGAGTTCTTTATTTTCCAATGATTCAGTACCCGATCGTTCGATTTGTTTTGCTATGAACGCGTTCAGATTTTCCTCCGCCTTCGTGTCTTGTATCATAATTGCTTCGATGCCGGGCCGTAGGGTTTCGAGACGATACAAAAGGGAGCGGGAAACTTGGCGATGATTCTCTTCCGTCATCTTCCCAATGAATTCGAAAGCGTCCCAGGTTTCTTTATCTGCCCACTTCCTTGTGAAATAACGGGAGCCGCCGTGACGTTTTCGCAGTTCAATCGCGCATGCATTACGTTCAGCCTTATCCTTTGCTTGCGATTGTAATAATTGATGTGCCCGTTCAATCATTTGGGTAAGGCTTTCCTTGTGGTGACAAATTAGAATGGCGGCGGATATGGATATTTCATTGCCGATGCCGAGATTTACGGAAAGCTTTCCTCGTTCGGGCATCCATTCTTTCTCTGTAATCGGCTTAGATGTGCGATCCATACTTACATAGCGAAATATGGATGTGTAGTAATCTCTGATTTTACGTGCCGCCGGCAGTGCAGAGCCGATAGGGAGAAATGCGTAGACATCGTCGCCGCCCGCGTAGATCAAGCGTCCATCATGATCCTTTATGATGGACGCGACGCCATAGATGGAGAAATCGCCCAAAGCTTCCGATATGGCCGCGTGAATTGCCGGTGTAACCAATCTTTTATTCAACCCGGCATTGCCGTAAATCTTCTGCCAGACGTCTCGATACAAAGGATAAAAGTCGACTCCCGTTAATCGTTCAGCAATTTGGGGATGCATAATCTTCTTCCAGCATGAGGCAATCGTTTCCCCGTTGATCAGTTTCCCCATATTGTCTCCATCCATCATGAGAAGAGCGTAGTATTTGTCTCTGTTATCGATCTTTTCGCCCCTGACATGCTCTTCATCTTTGTGGAGTTTCTGAGCAATAACCCTTTGGTCTTTTTTATCGGTAATGCCAAATCTTTGAAAATAGTTATGAAGCGCCATTTCCGTTGTTGAAGGAACGTTGTCGATGGAACGGAAAACGTTACAAAGAATATGGTCATTTGAATTTTTCAAAATATGCGGGGCAAGACGTTTGATTAAACAAACGGAACAAAGCCGTTCATTCTCTTTAAAATCAACATCGTCCTTTTGCTCTGGATTAAGCTGGCTCCAAAATTCCTTAAGATGGTCGGCATAATGGCCTGCAACTTCACCATTCCATTGCTTGGAATGCAAAACCTCGAATTCGCTGCACATCTGGCATTTTTCTCCCGGTTCTTCTGTCCGCGCTACCGATCTTATCGACTTCTCTGCGGCAAGGGCCGATTGCACCAGACTGTGGCTTGTGGAATAAAGAATTCCTCTGCTGGTATTTTCTGAAGAATATCCTTTTTTATTTAAAATTGGTTGAATTGCTTCCATGTAAGCAAATTGATCTTTCCACTGGGTTTCGTCGAGTAGAGATTCCAATTCTTTTTTGTCCGTATAATCGGCAAGGCGGGTCGCAGCCCACTGGAAATCCCAGAATCCGGAAGTCTGACGTTTAAACATCTCTTGGATATGTTCTCTGCCATCATTGCCCATGCTTATCCTGTCAATCAGATAAGCGGCTACCTTGTCGGCAACTGCAGCCCATTTTTCCGAAATGGCTTTTTCCAACTCTGCAGCTATTTCATCCGCTTTGCCGAAAGGAATAAGGAATAGAAATTTATTCGGCAGGCTGGCGATTTCATTGGGCTGATTATTCCAAATTTCAGGTTTGAATGGACCTGAGACATTCCATTCTTTTTCCAGATAATTGTTTACAAGTGGTTGGTCTATCAAGGAAGGATACAGGATATGGTCTGCCCCCAAATTCTCCATCACCCAGCGAAGCCCTTCAAAGGCCAGCCAGGACAAGAGAACAGAACCTGTCCAATAATCGCGCATCTTTCTGGCACGAGCGATAAATCCTTGAACCGGTGTAATGGAAAATACCATGAGACTGACTTCTTCTGCTCTACCGCCAAGTTCAACACAGGAACTGATGGCGGAACACAGCGCGTTGTGCTGCCAGATGGAATGGTCGGGAAACCGGGAATCAGCAGGGATGCGGTGCCAAAGTGCGCCAAGTCCGCCGATGTTCTTTTCAGCAAGGATAAAACGCAAAACGAGATGGGTATAGAGAAACCGGGCAACGGCAAATCGTGCGTAATCACCCTTAAAACAATCTGCATAATCGCCATTTCCTGCTTCTTTTCCAATATGTTTTCCCAGAAATTCCATGATGGCGGCATGAAGGTCATTAATATGCATCTTCACACCTGTAATCTTCAGCAAACCTTTTTTCCCGGTAGTCGGATGCGTAATAACCGGTGACTCAGCAAAGTCTACAGCCCCATTTTTAGTATCGTCAGTACTATGTGAGGGAACCTGCCCCCGCTCAAAACCGGCAGCGATGGCATCAGCCATTTGCCAGAATTCATCGTTCGGTCTGTCGATTCCGAATATCTGCAAATAATCAGCAGCCCTTTCTTCGTGGTTTTGAATGCTGATGACTTTATCGATAGGGTCATGCCAGTAGGCGGCAAACTTGTTTTCCCAGTAGGATGTATCAGGTATCTGCCATGTCATTTTATGTCTCCACTAAATTATTTTTTTAGTATCTCGTTCACTTTATTACATAACCTAAAGTAATCTTGTCGTTTCTTTTCATCGTAGTACTCATAGGGCAGATAAAGAATGTGAGCTTTATATTGGCCGCTAGGCAGTTTTGTAACGTGAAGGAAATATGGTTTTGCATGCCTTGAGTTGTCTCGCTTGAATGGTTTTGCCAGTAACTCTCTTTTTTCTCCTTGATTTTTAAGTTCGAACCTTGCTTGCTTATAAAGATTGCCAATTTCGGCAAGAGCATCTTTCCATGATTCTTTTGGAGTGAAATTATCGAATAGTAATGATTGCTCAGAGAGTGCGGTAAATGATTTGATACGTCCTTTTTTGAATTGTACAAATAAGGGTTTCTGAACATCTGAGCAGTATAAGGAACCGAATCCATTTCTCGCCTTTGCACCAATACCGCCGAAATAAATCAAAAACGAAATAGTATTTGCTATCTGATCGTGGTGATTTTTATTGTATGTAAGCCGAATTGTGAAAGATCCACTTTTAAAATAGCTTCGCACGTTATTGCTGACGCGATAACCGTAGCCAAGATATTCGTAAATATTAAAATTTCCCTTATCCAATTTTTCTCTTGATGTCTGAATGTCCTGAAATATTACTTTGATCGTAACCTGTGATTTAGATTGAGTGGAGCCCCAAATTTCATTTTCTTTTGTTTTCATTTCTTCTATATCATCACTGCCATAAAGTGCCCTCCACCAGAATCTGAGAGCACCCTTAATCGGTGCAGATCGTATTTCTGCATTTTGTGGATCAGCACCTCCAAGAAAAAGCGGTGTTACTACCTCGAATTTGTAATCATAGCTTTCAATATCCTTGAATCGAGAGATATTAAACATTTCGACCTCCCGTTATTTTGCTGTCAACATTTTGAGTCTGAACTCTATTCTTATTTATTTTGTTATGAAAACTTGCCAGTGCGATTTTCAGGACGGTGTCGTCCATGGGCATTTCCTCCTTACTTTTGTAACTTTACGTATTTCACTTTATTTCATACGAAAATGACTTACGTTCAAAAACGGCAACGTTGCTGATGTGCCGCTTTCACTAATAACCGCTCAGAAGATCATGCGAATTCTTTCCCGTTCAAAAGGAATTCCGTAGCGGGTGTCCGGACGCTTTCCCGTCGAGGCGATCTCCAGCATCCGGCTGGCGGAGAGCCCGAAGCCCCTTTCCAGATCCCTCCGGATGCGGCTTCGATAGGACTTGAAGTTGGCTTCATCGAGATTCAGAATGCCGCCATCACTTGCTTCCCGCATGGCGTGGAAATCACGGGAAAAGGCAATCCTTTTGTACAATTCTGCGATTTCATTGTTACGTTGTTCAATGGCTATGCTATTAAGGTAACAGTCCGCACAGTGCCGACAATTAGTGTCGGTACGTAGGCAATCTTTTTTGATGCTGGCAAAAAACGCGTAGAGAGCCAGACGAGTTGGGGGCATATCCAACTCGCGCCCCTTAAATATCAGTTTACAAGTTATGAGATCGATGGTCAGGGAAGGTGGTTCTTCTCGAATGAGGGAGAGCATCAAAGTGGGCGGATCTTGAGGCTCCTTTAGGAGATCATCTTCAATTCGGTTGCGAACGGAAATAAAGGGAACCGAAGTCAGAGTGATCCGAGCGAATCGGGTCTCCTTGACATATTGCTCACCATTTCTGTCCATCAGTTCGATAGAAACGGACTCACGGGGTGGGTAGAAGAAATCTCTATTGCTCTCAAATTCCGGAGACACAAGGACATGATACACCCTATCATGAGGTCGTCCATAAAGGTGTGCCGCAGTCATCAAGCAGGCACTCATGGTTTTGCGTCCACCTGCAATGGAAAAGAAAACCGTATTTTGTGAATCGCTTGTGAATTGGAAAGTCAGGGATAGACAAAGCTCCAAGAGGCGTTCATTGTCATCCTCACCCGCGATATCATCGATTTCGATTCCGTTTCTGTCTTTAATGACATGAATGTTTTCTGCACAGAAGGAAATCGATGACGGGTTGATGCCATAATCCTTCAAATAACTGTAATACTGGCCATCAGTAGGTGACAACAAGTAGGCGTTGATCTTCTCCTTTCCTTGCCGCGTAGTGATGACTTGAATGGACTGAACAATCTGTCCTTGTTGGTGCAGCGCGTAAAGTGTTTCTGTGAGGACCTGAGGGGAGAGACCTGTAACGGCAAGGAGGATATTTTTCAAGGTGCAACCTCTTTAATGTCGATTTTACCCAGTCCGAAGGATGTCTGCTTGCCCAGATGCGTCTTTTCGCAGAAACGGAGAAGGGGGAGAAATTCGGAGAGGGAACCTGCGTAGCGGATGCTTCCGGTCAATCCTCCCATGAGCATGGCCTGATCCTGCCGGTTTGAGTATCGTTTCCAATCAAACCAGTGGAGGTTAGATTCTTTGACAGTAATTGTTTGGGCTCGCCGTACAAGTCCTCGGTAATTCAGCGATGGTTCGCCTGCCCCATAGTAATGGCAAAGAGATGAAGTTCGACGGAGAGCTGCGCGGATGAGGACATGAAAAGGGAGCGTGGCTTCAAACTTATTTTCATATTTGAGACGGAGGGGAGTCAACAGGGTCAGTTCAAGCTCTGTGCAGTGATCAGGGTTATCGGAGATTAAAACATCGAAAAGTGCGAGATCTTCCGTAAAACAGCCGCTGTTAAGTTTGCCATTATGACTGTCATATACGGTGGAGTTTGCAACACGAACAGATTGAAGAAGAAAACGGGCGCGTTGCCCCCCCATTCTCTGACCGATCCCTAACTGCCCCATCTGTTCAATGGCATAAACAAAATAAGGCAGGTAATCATTTGCGGGGCCGAAGAGAATTAAGTCAAAATTGAAAGATTTTCCTTGTAAGTATCGGTTGCGGGTTTCAATGGGTGGTTCAATGACATAAGGATGAGGTGGGGCAGCGATGCGGCGGCGTTTTACGGTATCTGCGTCAGGCTGAATCTCGAAAATGAAGGCATAAACACACTTTTCCTGCAGAAGGCAGCCTGTACATTCCTGTCGCTTCAGTGCGCAAGTTACCTTCTTAAGGGCATGACCGAAAACTCCACGGAAGGTTGATCCCTTATAACAAGGAAGGACCGCATCATCCAGAAAATTATTAAAAAATGAATATCTGCCGTACAACATGCATCTGCTCACCGGAATATGAATAGGCTGTTCCATGACCGTGAATTTATGCACACGAGTTGGAAAAAGAACAGCAGGGCAACGTTGCTGATGAACTATAAAGTTGAAAGAGCTGACCTTGTTTTTCTTCTCGGAGCCATTTGCCGGAAATTTCTATAGCATTGGGTGGCGGGCGGTAAATAACAATGTGTGAAATTAATATGTTGTAGATATATGTTGTAGATGCTTTTACCAGATTAACGGCAGGGAGTCAATGTGCCATTCCCTGAACTTAATCTTTAGATAACAATTAATCTAATAATTATGTATTGTTATTGCTCTAGTGATTTTGTTCACAATTATAGTTCCTTGTTTCTTCAGACCATTGGGAAGTGATTGCGGGAAACTGTGGCAATATTGTCATCGCATAAACTTGCTCTTTAATAAACCTCTTCAATAACAGGAAAAATTTCTTATACAAAATCGCCCTTCTGGATGAAATCTAAAGCGGCTTTGAAATAGAGATCTGGATTAGTAAAAATGATGCTTTTGTGATTCTCGATATTGTCGCCCCCCATGCGGGGGCTTGTATTGGAACCTCCCTCTTTTGAAGCTCTTTGAACTTCCTTCTCCTTCTTCATTTCCAGGGACGCAGAATAAATGGGTAAAGAATGGGTAAAATAAAGAAGTAAAAGAAAAGGGACTTAAGTCAAGCTGGCCTAAGTCCCTGATTTTTCTGGTGGAGCTGAGGGGAGTCGAACCCCTGACCTCTTGAATGCCATTCAAGCGCTCTCCCAACTGAGCTACAACCCCGTTGAAGTTGGAGACGGACGTTTAACACAGGCCTTTGCTGCTTGTCAATAGATTTTTCTTGACAAAGGACGGCAGGCTAAGCTAATCAGAACCCACGCCGGAGTGGTGAAACTGGTAGACGCAGGGGACTCAAAATCCCCCGATCCTTGCGGTCATGTGGGTTCGATTCCCACCTCCGGCACCATTTCTGATCAATGTTGCATCTCTCCACTCGATTCCACCGGATTTGTCGTTCCTCTTCAAATTTTTACCACCAAAATCCGAATATCATTGTTCACGAAGATCCCTGAATTGCGCCGTTTCGCAATCCAGAATAAAAACCGCATTTGCCATCAATATTTTGATTACTATTTTGTGCAGGAAAGTGTAGAAAGAAGAAAATATCAGAAGCGATTCTTTTCCAGCAACCTTGAAAAACGAACGATGATCAAGACCAACAACCTGAAAATAAAACGAATTACACCTGTCATTGCCCCGAAGGACTTGAGACAGGTTTTCCCGGTTTCCGATGCGGCGGGGAAGTTTGTTACCCTGAGTCGAATGCATATCACCAATATTCTAAGGGGGCTTGATTCGCGCCTCATGGTGGTCGTGGGTCCCTGCTCCATTCACGATCCGAAGGCCGCACTGGAATATGCCGAAAGACTTTCCCATCTTTCCAGACAACTCTCCGACCGGCTTTTCATCATCATGCGAGTTTATTTTGAAAAACCCCGTACCACCATCGGATGGAAAGGATTGATCAACGATCCGGACATGGACGGCACTCATCAGATATCAAAAGGCCTTGGCATTGCGAGGAGCCTGCTTTGCGCCATTACGGAAAAAAAACTGCCCATCGCCACGGAGATGCTCGACCCCATCACCCCCGAATATCTGGCCGACCTGTTGAGCTGGGGAGCAATCGGAGCGCGCACAACGGAGTCTCAGCCTCACAGGGAAATGGCCAGCGGGCTTTCCTTCCCCATCGGTTTCAAAAACGGGACAGACGGCAACCTGCAGATCGCCATTGATGCGATCAGATCGGCTCTCGTTTCCCACAGTTTTCTCGGCATCGACAAAGATGGAAAAACCGCCATTCTCCAGACAACGGGCAACCCCGATCTCCACATCGTTCTCCGGGGCAGCGCGAAAAAACCGAATTACATGCCTGAGGATATTTCCAGAACGGTGGAATTGATGAAGCAGGCACAGCTCCCCCCCAGCATCATGGTGGACTGCAGTCATGGCAATTCAGGAAAGGATTACAAAAAACAGCCTTCTGTGATGGATCAGATTTTTAAGCAGATCGAGTCGGGTCAGGGAAGCATCTGCGGGATAATGATTGAAAGCAATCTGGAGGAGGGGAATCAACCGATTCCCAAGAACCTCTCTCTGATGAAATACGGGGTGTCGATAACCGATCCCTGCCTTGACTGGCGAACGACGGAGGAAATGCTCCGGTCCGCCCACGATCGATTAAGCGCCTGCGGCGGCAGACCAATATGAAAGACCCCTATTTGTACCCTTATCTTTCCGTAATCCGGCGCCGTCTTGAAAAAGTCCGCGACAGGGAACAGCGTCTTACCGAAGGCCGCATGGAACTGGTAGATTTCGCGTCCGGACATGAATATTTCGGTCTTCACCGTGAAGGCGCCGAGTGGGTCTTTCGCGAATGGGCCCCCAATGCCACATCGATTTCCCTGATCGGTGATTTTACAGACTGGCGCGAAGAAAAAGACTATTCACTCCATAGAACAGGGGAAAGCGGAAACTGGGAAGTACGCATTCCTGCCGACAAACTGAAATCAGGACAGCTTTACAAACTCCTGATGCGCTGGCCGGGCGGCAGCGGCGAGCGCATCCCTGCCTATGTCCGGCGCACGGTCCAGGATCCGCACACGCACCTCTTCGCCGCGCAGGTATGGAAACCTGAGCAGCCTTACGCGTGGCACAGTCCCTTTTTCCGCCGTCCACCGGAATCGCCCCGGATCTACGAGGCCCATATCGGCATGGCTCAGGAGGAAGAAAGAGTCGGCGCCTATGATGAATTCCGGAAAAATATCCTGCCCCGTGTCATCGATGCTGGATACAATACCCTCCAGCTCATGGCCATTCAGGAGCATCCCTATTACGGTTCCCTGGGCTATCATGTGTCCAGTTTTTTCGCAGCCTCATCCCGATTCGGCACACCGGAAGAATTGAAGGAACTTATCGATGCCGCTCATGAGGCCGGCCTCGCCGTCATTATGGATCTCGTTCATTCCCATGCCGCCCGAAATGAACAGGAAGGAATCAGCCGATTCGACGGAACCCTCTATCAGTATTTCCATGAAGGCCCCAGGGGAGACCACATTGCCTGGGATTCCCGCTGCTTTGATTACGGCAAGCCGGAAGTCCTTCATTTTCTCCTCTCGAACTGCCGCTTCTGGCTGGATGAGTATCATTTCGACGGATTCCGCTTTGACGGCGTGACCAGCATGCTCTACCTGGACCATGGACTGGGAAAGGCCTTTACGGAATACGCCGATTATTTCGGGGACAACGTGGATGAAGATGCCCTGACCTATCTTGCCCTGGCCAACAAAGTCATTCACACTCTGCGGCCTGATGCCATTACTATTGCGGAAGATGTCAGCGGCATGCCGGGCCTTGCCGCATCTCGCGAGGAGGGCGGTTTTGGTTTCGATTACCGGCTTGCCATGGGCGTACCGGATTACTGGATCAAGCTCTTAAAAGAAACCCCGGACGAGCAATGGCCTATAGGTCATCTGTATTACGAACTGACCAACCGGAGGGCGGACGAGAAAACGATCGGTTACGCGGAATCCCACGACCAGGCTATTGTGGGAGACAAAACACTGATCTTCCGCCTCATCGATGCGGAAATGTACACTCACATGAACGTTTTCGAATCCAATCTTCGGGTGGACCGGGGAATCGCCCTTCACAAAATGATCCGTCTGATTACCCTGGCCACCGCAGGCAACGGCTACCTGAATTTCATGGGCAACGAGTTCGGCCATCCCGAATGGATCGATTTCCCCCGCGAAGGAAATAACTGGTCATACAAATATGCCCGCCGCCAGTGGCGCCTCCGGGACGACACCAACCTGCGTTACCGTTTTCTGGCGGCATTTGACAAGGCCATGATGCATCTTGCAGCGGAATACAGTCTGCTTGACGCCTCTGGACCATACCTGATCCTGGAAAATCAGGCCAACCTGCTTCTGGGTTTCCAGCGGGCCGGTCTGGTTTTCCTGTTCTGCTTCCACCCCCATCAATCCCTGGCCCACTATCCGGTGGATCTGCAACCCGGGGAATATCACCTGATTCTGGACAGCGATGCCGTTGAATTCGGCGGTCACGGGCGCCTGCATCCCGGCCAGGTTTACTTCACGAAACCGGAGCCCCTTCCGGACGGCAACATACGGCACACGGCGACTCTCTATCTACCGACCCGCTCAGCCCTGGTCCTGCGTCGGAAGGAATAATTCCTTATTACTCCGTCTCGTCCAAGACCTGCCGAACTTTCCGGGACAGTTCTTCAATATGGAAAGGTTTTTTAATAAAGGCCCGGCAACCCCGGCTCATGATGTCCGCGGCCTGTCCCTTCCAACCGTAGCCGGTAGAGAGAATGACGCGAGCCCGGGGGTTCATTTCTCTCATCAGGTCGAAGACATCTCCCCCCTTCAAATCCGGCATGATCATGTCCAGGATAACCAGATCGATCTCCCTCCACTTTTCCCGGTAGATCCGGAGCGCCTCCTGGCCATTCTCCGCCGAGAAGACCCGGTATCCCAGCATCTCCAGGATTTCGCTCATCACTTCGATATTGACGTCTTCATCGTCGACAAGAAGAATGGTTTCCTCTCCTTTCAACAACCTGGCAGGACCCAGGTTTTCCGACACCCCCGCGTTGTCTGAAACCAACAGATCACGATCTGATCCTGTCCCTGAACCCTTCGGACTGGACATCTTGAGCACCCCCGCAGAACGCCTCATCCACGGCGTCCGAATGAATCGATTTTATTAAAGGTGTTAATCTACAAAATTTTCCGGCGTGAAGTCAAGAAGTCTTGAGCGAAAGGGGGTGTTTGGAGAGATGGTATATTATGGAAATTAAAAGAAAAAAAAGGGTGGATGGAAAAGGAGGGAGTCAAAAACCATCCACCACTATGCTGACTGAAAGGAATCGCCGTTAAAGATCCACTCTCAGATCATGAGCAAATGAGCAGTGAATGGGGAAAGGAGGGGAGAAAACAACCATCCACCGCTCAATTAAAACAAACCAAAAAACAAACACTAATCAGGTACAAAAAAACCAATCATCTCGCATTCAAGATCATCACCCTTCTCTTTTTGTCCGGAAGATATCTCCTTCAGAGGCTTTTCCTTGGACAAATCGATTTCCGGAAGAAAAAACTCATACTCACTAAGGACGCCGGGCTGATCCTGATCACTGAAAAGATCACCCCGATTTTCTCTATTATGCGGTTGTTCCTTTATGTCCTCCTTACCCATGAGACGCGAATCTGCAACCAGCATCTGAATTCATTCCGCATTAGCTTTCAGCCTTTTCAACGTTAACAATCCACAAACGACTAAACGCGATCTGTATAAGGAACGTGCCACTTTTCATTTTTTGTATTCAGCAAGATGAATACCAATATCATCCCAATCTCGATGAGATTTTTGCATCATAGCCATAGAAATAAAATAAATCTTTATAATCAATAAGATAAGAAATATAACCGGATTAACAATCCCTGAGAAATATCCAAGAAAAACGGGAAAGAGTTCTTCGATCGAACTCGTCAGATAAAAAACAAGTGCGGAATCTGCTTTCTGGCTTAAAACAGAATTGGGGTTATTTGTTTTTTTTCTTTATTATCAACATAATATATACTGTGCTGTAATAGCACAAATAACGTTCTATTACCGCACAGCGCACTAAAGGCTTTTTTCGCAGCATACAGCCGCGCAGGCCCTCAGGATTTCAAGGAAACGCCAGTGCGGCTTGCCTGAAGCATCTGAAATCCGGCATCCAGAAGCCTGCGGGTTTCCCGCACCCGGATTTCAGGAGTCCTCGCTCCCATGACAACAGCGATAAGGCGGGTATTGCCCCGCCTTGCCGTGGCAATAAGATTGTATCCGGAAGCCCTCACAAAACCGCTTTTCAGCCCATCCACATCGGGATATTTTTTCAGAAGGGCATTGCAGTTGTGCTGGGTGATTTTTTTATAGGTGTAATACTGCATGGAATGAAGGGCCAGCGAACCAGGAAAGCGTCGAAGATAGGCATCGGCCAGAATCATCATATCCCTTGCCGTGGTATATTGCCCTTCCGCAGGCAGGCCGTTGGGAGTCCGGAAGACGCTGTGCGTCATTCCCAGTTCACCGGCCTTGCGGTTCATCCTTTCGACAAAGCGGTCCACATTGCCCGCGACATGCTCAGCTACGGCCACGGAGGCATCATTCGCCGAGATGACCGTCATTCCCTTAATCAGGGTTTCCAGAGGAACCCTCTCCCCTGCTTCTATATACATCCGTGATCCATCCGCCTGCCGGGCCGCTTGACTGACAACCACGGAATCCAGCCAGCGAACCCTGCCCTGAGCCATGGCCTCGTAAGTCAGGTACAGAGAAAGCACTTTAGTCAAAGACGCCGGTTGAATAGGCTGGTCTGCATTCTGCTCGTAAAGGACCCGCCTGTCGGTCATGTCCATCAGGATGGAGGACTTGATCTCGGGAGCCGTGTTTCTGGGACTTTTCCGGGCGACTCTCTTCTTGGAGACGGATTTCCCGACTGCGGCTTTAACCTCCGGCGTTTTCTTCTTTGGTGCTTTCCGAGCCATGAGTTCAGAGGGCTGGATAAAAAAGACCGTAAGTAAAATGGAAAATAAAATCGCTAATTTTTTCATTCTCTTGATACTCCTTCTTTACATCATTTTACCGGGTTCCCGCCTGCCGAGGGGATTTTTTAACTGTGAGCCTCATCCCAGTTTCGTCCGGAGGCGATATCCACTTTGAGGGGGACCTTGAGTTCGACAACCCCTTCCATCTCCTGCCGGACCAGGTTCATGAGCGCTATCTTTTCTTCCTGCGGCACTTCAAAGACCAGTTCATCATGAACCTGCATCGTCATGGCAGACTTCATCCCCTTTTCCCTGATGAGGTCTGCGATCCTGAGCATGGCCATCTTGATGAGATCAGCCGCTGTCCCCTGAATGGGCGCATTGATGGCCATGCGCTCGGCCAGCTGACGCACCGCGGGATTGACGCTGTTGATTTCCGGAAGATAACGGCGGCGGTTAAGGAGTGTGGTTACATAGCCCCGTTCCCTGGCCTGTTGGAGGATGCCGTCGAGATAGGTTTTGACGCTTTCGTACTTTTTAAAATATCCATCGATATAAGCCTGGGCCTGCTTCTGGGGAATCCCCAGTTCCCGGGACAGGCCAAAGGCGCTCATCCCATAAAGCACGCCGAAATTGATGACCTTCGCCTGACGGCGCATCTCCGCGTTGATCATTTCCGGGAACACGCCGAAAACATCGGCGGCCGTCCGGCTGTGGATGTCTTCACCGGCTGCAAAGGCATTAATCAGGACCGGATCTTCGGAGAGATGGGCCAGCACGCGCAATTCAATCTGAGAGTAATCGGCGGAGACGATCGCCCATCCTGGCGGGGCAATAAAAGCCTGCCGGATGCGCTTCCCCTCCAGGGTGCGGATCGGGATGTTCTGGAGATTGGGATTGCTGCTGGAGAGGCGACCTGTTGCTGCCACCGTCTGGTTATAAGAGGTGTGAATCCGTCCTGTCCGGATGTTGATCAGGGAAGGCAGGGCATCGATATACGTGGATTTCAACTTGGCCATGCTCCGGTAGGCAAGGATCTCGGCCGGCAGTTCATGGTTCAGGGCAAGATTGCTCAACACCTCCACATCCGTAGAATATCCTCCCTTCGTCTTTTTCCCCTTGGGCAGATTAAGCTTTTCAAAAAGGATGGTCTGGAGCTGCTTGGGAGACGCGATATTGAAGCGCTCCCCCGCCAGGGCATAAATTTTCGCCTCCGAAAGAGAAAGAAGGTGACCCAGTTCCTGAGACATCTCCTTCAGCAGATGCAAATCCAGGAGAACCCCTTTTTCTTCCATGGCGGCCAGCACCGCCACCAGCGGCATCTCCACCGAATCGAACAGTTCCCGGAGGCCCGTCTCTTCCATTTTTTCAATCAGAGTCGAAGCCAGCTCCCCAATAGCTTCCACCCGCCGGCAGGCAAAATCCCGCAGACGTTCAGGCGGAAAGGACGCAGGAGACTGTTTTGGCGAGCTCCCGCCGACCAGTTTTTTCCGCAACGGCTCCACCTGCCGGTGCAGATAATCCTGCACAATCTCGGAGAGTTCATACCCGCGCCGCGCAGGATTGAGGATGTAGGCCGCCACCATCGTATCCAGGAGGGGATTCTGCACCTTCACCCCTTTTTGGGATAGGACGATCAGAACCGTTTTGAGATCATGACCGACAAGGGCGATTTTTTTATCCGCTAGAAATGGAAAAAGGACGGGAAAAACCTGCTCTTCCGAAAGACTTGAAGCGCTCTTTTCCGCTGCGCCAGGTTCCAGAGGTATATAACCGGCGTTCCCGGAATCCAGTCCAAGGGCCACTCCAATCAGTTCCGCCCGCATTGGTTCACTCGAGGAAAGCACCATTTCCAGGACCAGAAATCCCCCCTCTTTCAGCGGTTCCATGAAAGCCGCCACAGCCTCCGGTGTTCGCAGCAGTGTATGGGAATTGTCGCCGCAATCTTCAACGACGCTGAATTCCTGAAGCAGGGAGGAAAATTCCAGTTCCCGGAACAGTCGAGTCAGAACCTCTCGATCCGGTTCCTGGAGGCGGGCCTCTTCCAGATCAAAGGTCAGCGGGATACCGGTGCGGATCCGGGCCAGATCGCGGCTCAGCAGGGCCTGTTCACCGTAAACCCGGACACTGTCCCGGAGTTTCGGATTCCTCAGGCGTTCCACATTCCGCAGAATCTCTTCGATCGAGCCGTACTCTTCAACGAGCCGCAAGGCACCCTTCGGACCAATGCCTGGAATGCCGGGAATGTTATCCGACATATCCCCCGTCAGTCCCAGGATCTCGGGCACCTTCTCCGGATCCACGCCGAAACGCTCCCTCACGGCCGCGACATCATAGGTCCGGTCGTTCATCGTATCGATCATGATGACATCGGGGGAAAGAAGCTGCAGCATGTCCTTGTCGCCGGAGACGATGATGACCTTTAGGCCTTCCCCGGCAAAACGGCAGGCCAGGGTGCCGATGATATCATCGGCTTCCGTCCCCTGCTGTTCAAGAATCGGGATGGAAAAACCGCGGATGATGTCCTTTATATAGGGGATCTGGGGAATCAGGGCCTCGGGGGTCGCTTTCCGGGTGGCTTTGTATTGCGCGTAAGTCTCATGCCGGAAGGTCGGCCCCTTTAGATCAAAGGTGATGGCAATGTATTCCGGTTTCCGCTCCCGGAGAAGCTTGATCAGCATATTGGTGAATCCGTAGACGGCATTGGTGGGAAGCCCCCTGGAATTGGAAAGTTCCCGGATCGCATAAAAGGCCCGGTACAGATAATTGCTGCCGTCGACCAGATAAATCGTACTCTTTTCGCTGTTTTCCGTATTGTCGCCTGTTGACATGAGATTCGGTATTGTTCAGTCTCCTGAAATTTTCGTTCAACATAACACAGGACTCTCTTCTTAATCTACCCTGAGCAACCCGTTTGGGTTAAGATTTCTGGATTAAGAAAAGAGATCCCTTTTTTTTATCAATCGACAACCTGATTTATTTCTTTCGCCTGCAGGTCCGGAAAATTGAGATCTCACTCCCATTCCAAACCGGAAATGATATTGAGGCGGTCAGTCAGAGTCGTCGCAGGCGTGCACAGGACAGCCGAAAAGGTGAGAATAAAAAACCCAAAGGGAACACGCTGCGGCATGGAACGGAAACAAGAGGAAAACGAGGATCAGATTGAAGATGGGAAGAATCGTCACAGAGACCGCGGCCGAACATCCGTTTGACTTTTTTTTGTTACAAAGAGCTGCTGACCGTCATGGAGTGCGCCGTCCAGGCCGACTTCATTTCCCCATTCATCCCGGACAAGAAGTTCCTCCGGCTTTTCCCGGCATCCCGCCGCCAGCAGGGCGTGACGGACGGTCATGCCCGCGGCGACAAACACGGGTTGATTGCAGACATAAATCTTCAAGGATGAAAAATCTCCACGATGCGGTTTTCGCGAACCGGGTGGATTTCACCCTGCGTCCGGAGCGTGTCGGCCACAAGATCCCGCAGCCAGCGACCGGCATCATTGAATACGAGCTTCGCTCCCGGCCGGCCTGCAGCAGACGGTTCAACGAGGTCTTCAGCATGAATGACTTCCGCAAAAGCCTTATATCCATCGCCACCCGCCGCCAGAAAATCATTCGTCGCCACGGTATACTCTCTTCCCGCCTCCAGCGCCTGCCCGCCCACGAAAAGCGTCTTTATCCGCCGCCCTGCCGGTGCTGACGGGTCATAGGTCAGGGTCATTCCCGATATCTGCGGAAAGGCGCCATCGCGAAATTCAACCCGGGCAAGGCCATGCTCCAGTGCGGCTCGAAGCTGGTCCCCACGCAGCCGGAACGCCACTACGTAATTGTTGAACGGCAGGGCGGAATAGAGTTCCTTCAGCCGGACGGGCCCTTTCCGAATGCTCGCGCGAATCGTCCCCCCATTGATCAGAGCAACCTCCGCCCCCGCAGTCCGCCGGACAACGTCGGCCACAAGATTGCCAAAATTGGTTTCCCGAAACCGCACTTCAGCCCCGTTGAGACTGACCCGGGTCCGGCCGACAACCGAATCCAACACCGCATCCATCCGCTGCTGATACCGTTGGACAAGCTCAGCCACAGACTCACCGGCAGCTCCATCCTCCGGCTTCACATCTATCAGGCGGGAACTGGAATCCGTGACCCGCCCCTCTTCCACGGTTAAATCCAGAACGCCCAGCGCCCTGCCGTGCTCCCAGGCCTGGAGGACCAGCGTATTGCCGATGCAGGGAGGCTTTGCCACCCGTGTGTGGGAATGTCCACCGATTATGGCATCCACTCCGGACACCTGTCCCGCAAGAAACCGATCCACGTCATGGCCGAGATGGCTCAGAACGATCACCACGTCAGCGGTACGCCGCAGCTCCGGAAGATAAGTCTTCAGAACTTTTATCGGGGAAAGAAAGGTCAGTCCCACGGCATTCGCCGGGTGGGTGCACGTGGGTGTATGCTCCGTCACCAGGCCGATCACTGCTACCTTAATCCCGTCGAGTTCCTTGATCATGTAAGGCTTCAGTTCCGGGAGCCCCAGAACATTGGCTGCCAGAACAGGAAATGCCGCTTCTCTGATCCGCTGTTTCAGAACGTCCTGGCCGAAATCCAACTCGTGATTGCCCATCACCATGGCATCGAAGGCCATGAGATTCATCAGTTCGATGACCGACCTTCCCTGAAAAAGATTGGCCCAGTTGTTTCCCTGAATCATGTCTCCGGCGGCCAGCAGCAGAGTCGGAATGGAAGGATCGGCACGCAGCGCCCGGATCTTCGTATCGAGAAAGGCCGCACCACCCCACTGGTCATCCATGCCATAGGGGCGGTAAGGTTGTGAAAAGCCATGGAAATCATTGACATACAGAATCCGGATTCGCTTTTCCCCCGCATTGGCCTGAGAAACGAAACCCGTAAAGGAAAAACTCAGCAGCGCAAAAACCAGGACGGCTGTCAAACGAAGTTTTTTCAAGGTTCTACAAAAACTCCCCCCCTCTTTTAAACGCCTGGAATCAACTCCCTTTTCTCTCTCCGATTCCATCTCGAAACGCACCCTCCAACCGATCATTTCCGATCTTCAGGCAGGTTTTCATCAAGGAGAAACCGGGCGTCGATCTTGAATGTCCGAACCGCCCGGAACATCTGAACAGGGCCGATTCCCGTGTCTTCCGAAAGGCGCGCAATCGTCTTCTCCAGATCTTCCTCCGAAGAGGCGATCAGAGTGAACCAGATATTACAGGCGTGATTCCTTCCATAATTGTGTGTTACGCCTTCAAGGGCATTGACGCACTCGACAAAGGAGTCAACCTGCTCCCCGGGAACGGAGGCGGCACAGAGACGGCTGACAAAGCCCAGTTTGCCGCTGTCCAGCACAGCGCCGATCCGCCGGATTATCCCTTCGTCCTTCAGCCTAGCAATGCGCGTCAGCGCTTCGCCTTCAGAAATCCCCAACCTTTCCGCAACCGCCCTGAACGGCTCCGGCGTCACGGGAAATTCCGTCTGAAGCATATTCAGAATTCTTTTATCGATCCCGTCCATGTTTACCTGTCCGGCCTATTCGGGACTCCCCGGTTCCGTTTCCCCTCGGGATGGCAAGGCGGCCGCCTTCCTCGCCGGTTCGTAAATGCAGAACGGCTCTTCCGCCAGATAATCGCCCGTCAGCTCATACGCTCGGGCGCGGCAGCCCCCGCATACCCGGAAGAATTCACAGTGGCCGCATTTCCCCGAGAATGCCTCTGGATTCCTCAATTTCTGAAAAACGGCGGCATTCTTCCAGATCATTTCAAAACCGGCTTTTCGAATATTCCCGCAATTCAGTTCCAGATAGCCACAGGGCTGCACCTGACCGGTATGAGAAATAAAGCAGAAGGAAATTCCTCCCAGACATCCCCGGGTCACGGCATGCAGAGTCCCGTGCCCTTCAGTGGAAGGTCTTTTCCCGGCGGAGCCCTTCTGATGCAGGATGCGGTAATAGTGCGGCGCACAGGTGGCCTTCAGGGGAATCGGACAGGTCAGGCTCGCCGAATGAAAGGCCTGCAGAGTGTCTTCGTAATCCTGCGCGCTGATGGCCTGATTCGCCAGATCCCGTCCCCGTCCGGTGGGCACCAGCAGGAAGATATGATGGGCCGCGGCCCCAAGGCGAACGGCCAGATCCATCATGGCGGAAAGCTGATGCCTGTTGGTGCTGGTGATCGTCGTATTGACCTGAAATTCCATTCCCGCTTTTTTTAAGGCGGCAATCCCCGTCATTGCACCGGCAAAAGCCCCGGACATCTGCCGAAAGGCATCGTGACTTTCCGCATCCGGCCCGTCCAGACTGATGCTGACCCGTTGGATTCCCGACTCCCGCATCCGCCGGGCGATCCCTTCCGTGACAAGGGTGCCGTTCGTCGCCAGCACCATTCGCAATCCCAGTCCGTCTCCGTAAGCGGCCAGCTCGTAAATATCTTCCCGCAGCAGGGGTTCCCCGCCTGTCAGGATGACCACCGGCCTGCTGAACGCGGCGATCTCCTCCAGAAGGTTTTTCGACTCTTCGGTGGAGAGTTCCCCGGCATAGGGACCTTTCTCCGCCGAGGCCCGGCAGTGAATGCAGGACAGGTTGCAGCTCCGGGTCACTTCCCAGGCCACCATTCGCAGAGTTGAAGGGAGCGGAGAACTGTTCATCGCTGGAGAACTTTCGCCGCTTCCCGAGCGAAATAGGTCAGAATGATGTCCGCACCGGCACGGCGGATGGCCGTCAAAGATTCCATCATGGCTTTTTCTTCATCAATCCAGCCCAGTCGGGCAGCGGCCTTGATCATGGCGAATTCGCCGCTGACATTATAGGCCGCAACGGGCAGATCGAATTCTTCCTTCGCGCGACGAATGACATCGAGATAAGGCAGGGCCGGCTTCACCATGAGGATGTCGGCGCCTTCCTGAACATCCAGGTTCATCTCCCGGACGGCTTCATCACTGTTGGCCGGATCCATCTGATAGGCCTTCCGGTCGCCAAAGCGGGAGGCGCTTTCCGCCGCCTCCCGGAAGGGGCCGTAAAAGCAGGAGGCATACTTCGCCGAATAGGCCAGAATGGGAACCGTTTCAAATCCCGCCTCATCCAGCCCTTCGCGGATCGCCCCGACCTGACCGTCCATCATGGCCGAGGGGGCCACCATATCCGCCCCCGCCTTCGCATGAGAGACGGCCGTTTCCGCCAGCACCTCCAGGGTCATGTCGTTGTGAACCTCTCCCTTTTCAATCATCCCGCAGTGGCCGTGGTCTGTGTATTCGCAGAGGCAGACATCCGTCACCACGAGAATATCCGGAACCTTGTCCTTGATCCGCCGGACAGCCTGCTGCACAATTCCATCCCGGGCAAAGGCCCCGGAAGCCGCTTCGTCCTTCCTCTCCGGAATCCCGAAAAGCAACACTGCCGGGATTCCCAGTTCCCGACATTCCTGAACCTCTTTTACAAGCAGCTCAACGGATAGCTGGAAATGACCCGGCATGGAATCGATGGGTTTTTTCACTCCCTTGCCGACCGTTGCAAACAGGGGAAAAATGAAGGAATCCACAGACAGACGGGTTTCCCGGATGAGCCGCCGGAAAAGATCGTTCTTCCGGAGTCGCCGGGGTCGATACTCGGGGAAATTCATAGGGTTTTCACCTCGCTTGGGATCTTTCCTGATACGTTTTCATCAAAACACACTTCCTCAATATATAACTACGGTTGCATGTCTCATGCAAAGGCCGTTTTTCATCGCCCCTGATCAATAGATATCCTCAGGAGTTTTTTCTTTTTTATGGTCAGGAATCCACCGACGGCGAAATCTCTTTGTCCGTCAGATAGCAGGCCGGGTCCGGAGCCCAGAGGTCGCCCGTCACCGCTTCCGCCCGGGCGCGGAAATTTCCGCCGCAGACGTCCAGCCAGCGGCAGGCCGCACAGCGTCCCTGCAGATGAGGTTTCTTGTCCTTGAGGCGGGTCAACAGGTCATTGGTCGGATCGGTCCAGATCCCGCTGAAGGGTCTACGGCGCACATTGCCGAGGGATATTCCCCGCCAGAACTGATCGGGATGCACTTCGCCGTCCCAGCTAACGCAGCCGATGCCGTTGCCGGAGCTGTTTCCTTCATTCATCTTCAGCAGTTCCAGGACTTCAGCCGCCCGCCTCGGGTCTTCCTTCAGCATCCGGAGGTACAGGTAAGGGCCATCGGCATGATTATCGACGGTGAGCACCTCTTTGGGCAGCCCCCGCTCGAAAAGATCGCGGGTCCGGTCCAGGATGAGGTCGACGGTCCGCCGGGTTTCCTCGTGAGACAGATCCTCGGCGACCAGGGCAGACCCCCGTCCGGAATAGACCAGATGGTAGAAACAGACCCGGGGAATATCCTCCGCCTCCAGCAGATCGAAAATGGCGGGAATATCGGCGGCATTTTTTCGATTGATGGTAAAGCGCACCCCTACCTTGATCCCTTCTTCCCGGCAGATGCGGATGCCTTTCATCGCGGCTTCGTAAGCCCCGGCAACGCCCCGGAAGCGGTCATGCGTCGCCTGGAGGCCATCCAGACTGACGCCGATATAAGACAGGCCGATTTTTTTGAAAACGGACGCCTTTTCCCGGGTCAGCAGAGTCCCGTTGGTGGACAGGACCGCCCGCATGCCTCGAGATACGGCGTATTGCGCTAGCTCCGGAAGGTCTTCCCTCATGAGGGGCTCTCCCCCGGAAAAGAGAAGGACGGGACAACCGAAGGCAGCCAGATCCTCGATCATCTCTTCTGCCTCGGCCGTCGTCATCTCATCGCTGTACTGGATGTTCTGAGAACTGGAATAGCAATGAATGCACCTCAGATTGCACCGTCGGGTCATGTTCCAGACAACAACCGGCCGTTTGTCCATAGAAAACTGGAGCAGATGGGAAGGCAGCCGGCTCGATTCCCGGTTGTACCGCAGCACATCCGCGGGCTCCACCGCCCCGCAGTATAGCTTGGAAATACCAATCATCTTTTAACCTTCTTTATATTATTAAACCGGCCTTTTGAGTCTTTCGGACAGACCGATCGACCTTAACCTTTAAGCAGTGCCCTGTTCCGGGAAACCGTGATCTGAAATACCAGGCAACACAACAGGAAAGATGCTGGCGGTTTTATTTATCGGCAAGCGCAATCTATCTAAAAATAAATTGCTTTTGTCAAGGATGAAAAGAATCCTCCTTCCTCTCTTCCTCTGCTTCCCGGATGCTGAACAGCCACCATCGGTCCCCCTTCTTTCCACGATGGGACTGTCTTTCGAAATAGATGTTCATAATGTCATTAGCCGTCGTGATCACCTCGAACCAGTGTTTGCGGACATACCGTTCGGGGCTGCCATGACGGCACTTCCCGGTTTCCCGCCACGTCCGCAGAACCTCAGCAATCCGGAGGGTCCGATCCCGCCAGAGAAACTCCCGGGGAAGTCCGGGCTCCCCGATGGCCATGCGGGACGTGTCACACGTGGAAACGACAGGGGAGATGACCTCGCTGACAAATCGCTCACCCATGGTCATCCCCTTTTCCTGCCATGCTTATTTTCCATAGAGATAAAGGACAAGTGAGTTGAGGAGATAGAGAGAAAACAGAAAGAGACTGGTCCAGCCCACGGTTTTAAAAAGGCGCACCTGGGGGCGGCAAAGTAGAGCGATGATCAAGGCGCCATTCATCATGACGGCGGAGAGAACCGAGACCGCATGCAATGTTGACGCACGGAAAAGCAACGGCCCCTTTAAGAAAAAGAGATCGTCGACAGCCAGAATCGTAATATCGAACAGATTGCTGCCCAGCAGGTTGCTGATGGCCATATCGAAGGCGCCCAGACGCCAGCATGAGATGGTCACTGTCGCTTCCGGAATTGTAGTTATCAGCGAAACAAATAGCGTGCCGACGAAACTCTGCCTCCACCCCATGACATGGGCAAGATTCACCCCGACAAAAGGCAGCCATACACCCGCGGCGACCACAACCAACGAGGCCAGGACATAAAGAACAACGGCCTTGCGGAGCAGAAAACCGGGATAAGGATCCTCCTCTTCCGCAGGGTTCCCCTGTTGCGCCTTCTCATAGCGAAACACGGAACGCACGGCAACGAAGTAGAGCACGACAATGACCGGTGAGTAGATCCCGATATGTCCCAGGGATATCGACCAGCCATTGGCGCCGATCAGCAGGCTGAAGCCGATAATCCCGATGAGAATGATACTGAATCCCGCAGAAAGGATATGTCCTCGACTCACTCGGCTGTAAACGGACGCGCCTCGGATCAAAAAATCGAGAACGGCAATCTGGGTGAGATTGGCAATGCAACTGCCCAAAATATTGCCCACCGCGATATCAGGTGTGTCTGCCAGCGTGACCGAGCTGACACCGGTGATCAATTCAGGCAGCGATGTGACAGCCGCCAGCAGAATCAACCCGACCCAGGTGCCTCCCATCCCGGTTTTGTGGGCAATCACGTCGCCGTAGCGCGAAAGACGCGAACCGGCAACCCCGATGAGGATCACACAGAGCATAAACGACAACCAGGCTGTCGAGACCGATGCATTCATGACTATTCATCCTCAATATAACGATCCAGTGTCTGAACCTGTCCGGGACAATCGCCCAAGTGGTGGCTCTGCACATTTTTTCAATGACCTTGTCTCCAAAATGAATACATAATGATATAAATAGACTTATCAAGGCGGCGTGTCAAACAGATGATCAGCTGGAGGAAAATCGCCGGGACTTGTTTCTCGAATTCTTCCTTTTGCCAAAGGGGTTCAAGAAAATCAGGATGAAGGCTTCTATCGGCAGACGAGCAACCCGATCACTGCAAGCATTGCGAAGGTTGCCCCCGCCAGAAACGTGGCAGGAGCGCCCAGCCCCCCCGGCGGCAAAGTCTTTAATACTCCCTGCATAATGGAAGAAGAGGAATCGGCATTCGAAGTGCGGGATCCCGATGGCAAAGGCATTACGGCTCTCGCCCTTTTCCAGAATCTGTAATTTTGGATAATTGACCGGGATAAGGCTGAAGGAAGGTCTGCCCCAGAAGATAGTCGTTCCGAAAACGGATGGACCAGCCCCGCAGCACCTGAAGAAGAGCGCTCAAGGGAATCCGTTCGTCCCGGTACTCTTCGATGAGATCCAGAAAAAAGGCCTTCTCTTCTTTCGCCAGTACGTTTGAAAAGCCTCCAAAGGCATGAAGAAGGACATTGATCATCGCGGTAAAACGCGGGGGATTTGCCAGCGCCCGCTTCAGTTGTTCCTCGTAGCGGGTTATCATCGTATTCCAATCGGCTTTTTCATGGTTCGCCACGATTTTTCCCAGAAGACGCATCTGAGCCTGATTGTAACCCATAAGCAGGAGTTTCTGAAGGGAATGGAAATCGACCAGGCCTCTCATGGATCCGCTCTTTTTCACTTCCCGAAAACGGGCGAAGAGAAAAAGCCGGGTTAAAAAATGCTCCCGGATCGTAAAGTTACGGATCCGTCCTTCATCCTCTACGGGAAGACCGGCAAATCGCTCCAGGACGGCGCCGCCCAGAAATCCGCTGCCGCGGAACATCCGGGCTCCTTCGTCAAAACCGGCATGAATCTTGACATCCCCCACGCCGCAGGAAGGCGAACGGTTTTTCAGGAGGAAGCCATCCACTTCGGTCAGGGAACCAAGAAAGTCATCGACAAAGCTCCGCATCGTCCCGGTAAAGTCCTTCCCTGTGGCTGGCTGATACAGGGTAGTGATGCCTTTATCGGAGACAATCCGGATAGGTTTTCGCGGCACGCCCAGTCCGATCTCCACCTCGGGACACACCGGGACAAATGTCACATGGGACCTCAGCTTGTCCACAAAGGGTGCGTCAATGATATCCCCGTTATATCGACAGGAATCAAACCCCAGACACTTACTGACCACGACGACGGGTTTTGGAAAATTTTCCATCATGAGTTGCCCTCCTCACAGGAATTGCCATCCCCTATATTTCAGGTACATTGTTACGGGAAACATATAAGAAAGAGGCTGTCAATGCGGCTTATCCTTTGCCAGAAAGACCTTGAGCGATTCGACCAGCCCAGGAATGGTGTAGATTTCCTGAAGGATATCCACGGGCAGGCCGGCTTTTTCAGCGGCGGCCGCAGTCACTGGTCCGATGCAGGCCACCCGGATGCCGGCGGGCAGGGGAAGAAAATCCGGCCCCATGATCTCCAGAAAATTGGTGACTGTGGATGGGCTCGTAAAGGTCAGGACATCGACCCGCCTCTGGGCAATCAGCTCCACCAGCTCCGAACGATCCCGGCCGGAATTCACCGTGCGGTATGCCGAAACGACATCCACGACCGCTCCCTGACGGGTCAGCCCCTCTGGAATGACATCGCGGGCCTTCTCCGCCCGGGGAAGGAGTATCCTCTGCCCTGAAATCGCAACCCGCTCGAAGGCCGCCACCACCCCTTCGGACAGGTAGGTTTCCGGAACCAGATCCACCCGGAGACCGCGGTTTTCCAGCGCCGCCGCCGTGGCGGGCCCGATGGTGCACAGCCGTATTCCCTTGAGATCCCGCACATCTTTTCCCGTGACGTAAAGCCGCTCCAGAAAAAAGCGCACACCGTTGGCGCTGGTGAAGATCAGCCAGGCGTAATCCTCCAGACGGCGAATTGCCGAATCCAGTCCCTCCCAGCTCTCCGGGGCAACGATCTGGATGGTGGGAAAGGAAATGACCCGCGCTCCGGCGTCCTCAAGAAGTGCGGCCAGTGATTCCGCCTGGGATTCGGGACGGGTAATCACGATCCCCTTTCCAAAGAGGGGCCTGGTCTCAAACCAGTTCAGTTCCTTCCGCAGTCCCACGACCCCGCCGACCACCAGGATGGCCGGCGGCGCAAATCCGGCTGCCTCGGCAAGGTCGGCGATATTCTCCAGCGTACCGACAAGCGTTTCCTGATTCGCCGTCGTTCCCCAGCGGATCAGCGCGGCGGGAGTTTCCGGCTTTTTCCCCTGGGCGATCAGGCCGGCCGCAATGCGGGACAGATTGCGGACCCCCATGAGAAAAACAAGAGTCCCTATTCCGGCCAGGGCCTTCCAGTCGATCTCGCTCTGTCCTTTCAAAGGATCTTCGTGTCCCGTGACAAAGGCCAGGGTGGCGGTATGGCGGCGATGAGTCAGCGGGATGCCCGCATAGGAAGCGACGGCGATCGCCGAAGTCACACCGGGGACGATTTCAAAGGGGATGCCCTCACGGGCCAGCACCTCCGCCTCTTCCCCTCCACGCCCGAAGATGAAGGGATCTCCCCCTTTCAGCCGGGCCACGACATGCCCCTGCTGAGCTTCCGACACCAGCCTCGCGTTGATCTCTTCCTGTGACAGGGTATGTTTTCCTCCTTCTTTTCCTGCATACACCAGACGAGCGGTTTCGCGGGCATGATGAAGGATTCCCGGATTGATCAGATGGTCGTAGATCACGACATCCGCTTCCGCAAGGCATTTCGTTCCCTTCACCGTCATCAGTCCCGGATCTCCCGGTCCCGCGCCAATAATGTAAACTCTCCCCCTTTTGCTCATCGAATCCGTCCCCTGCCCCATTTTGAGGCCTTTATTGAAAATGCGCTCCCACCACGGAATGCGGCGATTCTGCTATATTGAAATGGATTGATCAGGGCTGCCCATCCTCCAGGTGTTCCAGAAGAATGCGCCCGCCTCCGTCCAGCAGACGCTCAGCCAGTTCCGTCCCAAGATCCACGGCTTGTTCCACCGACCCATAAATTTCCTGCCGGATCATCGTCCGTTCGTTCAGGCTTCCCACCATCCCCCGAATCGTCAGGACATCCCCCCGCTGTTCCGCAAAGGCGGCTACGGGCAGGGTACAACCGCCGCCCAGACGCCGCAGGAAGGCGCGCTCCGCCGTAACTTCCCTCCGTGTCCTCTTGTCTTCCAGAAAGGCCAGCCCCGCTTTCAGGTCCTCATCCTCTTCGCGGGTTTCCAGACAGAGGACCCCCTGCCCCACCGCCGGCAGCATCTTCTCCGTTGGGATAAACTGCGTCACCTTCTCCGCCCAGCCCATCCGGCGGATTCCCGCCGCGGCGACGACGACCCCATCCAGTGCCGCCTGCGCCACCTTCCGGATCCGGGTGTCCAGATTGCCCCGGAGCGGCACGATCTCCAGATCGGGCCGCCAGTCCCGAAGCTGCACGCTCCGGCGCAGGGAGCCTGTCCCGATCCGCGCCCCCGCAGGCAGATTATCAAATTCCCGGCATATCCCGGAAATCAGCACATCCCGAGGATCCTCTCGTCTCGGGACGGCGGCAATCTGAAGTCCCTCTGGAAGCTCCGCCGGCAGATCCTTCATGCTGTGGACGGCCAGATCAACCGTTCCGGCCAGCAGGGCCTCTTCGATCTCCTTGATAAACAGCCCTTTCCCCCCGATTTTCGCCAGCGGCACGTCCTTCTGGATGTCACCGCTGGTCTTGATCACCACGATCTCAAGATGCATTTCGGGATATTGGCCCTGCAGACGCGCCGCGATCTGGCGTGTCTGCGTCAGGGCCAGGGCGCTTCCCCTTGTTCCGATTTTCAATGACTGTCGAATGAGTTCGTCCCTCTCCTTCTACCTTTCCAGTTTGAAGAGCTTCCGGAGTGCGGCGGCGTAAGCCTTTCCGTTCCGGTTCCGGCTCTGCTCCCGCAGGCAGGCCGTGGGCTCATGAAGGATTTTGTTGACGATGGAAGCCATCAGGCTTTCAACATGACGCTGGTCAATCTCGCTCAGCGAGTGCCGCCATGAGGCTGATTTTCCCAGCTCCGCTTTCATGATTCCCTCGATCTTTTCCCGGAATTCCACAATGGTGGGCACCACATCCAGAGTGGAAAGCCAGGCTGTATGATTGCCCACCTCTTCTTCAATGATCGCCTCGGCCTTTTCCGCTTCCCGCAGACGATGGTTTCGGTTCTCATCCACCAGTTCCTGAAGGTGGTCGATATTGTAAAGGTAAACGTTGTCTATGTCTCCCGCCGCCGGCTCGATATCCCGGGGAACGGCAATATCGATGAGAAAGAGAAAACGGTTTTTTCTCCGGCGCAGGGCCGCGGCGACCATGTCACGGGTCAGGACATAGTTGGACGCGCCCGTGGAGCTGATCACGATGTCCACCGATTTCAAAACCTCGGGCACCTGCTCCAGAACGACCGCCTTTCCCTCAAACTGTTCCGCCATCTCCAATGCCCGGGCATGGGTCCGGTTGGCGACGAAAATGGATTTGATGCCCTGCTTCAGCAGATGGCGGGCCGCCAGTTCGGACATCTCCCCCGCCCCCACCAGGAGAATTACTTTCCCATCAAGCCTCCCGAAGATCTTCTTCGCCAGTTCGACCGCGGCATACCCGACGGACACCGCGTTATCGGCAATGCCGGTCTCCGTTCTCACCCGTTTGGCCACCTGAAAGGCATGATGAAGAATCCGGTTCAGCAGGATCCCCGTGACACCATGTTCCACGGCTTCCCGGTAAGCTTCCTTGACCTGACCGAGAATCTGCGGTTCCCCCATGACCAGGGAATCCAGACTGGAAGCCACCCGGAACAGATGCCGTACAGCCTCCGCCCCGCTCAGCGTATAAAGGCAGCGTTCCAGTTCCTGCCCGGATATCCCCCCCCGTTCGGCCATCAGAGCTTTCAGTCCTTCTTCAACCGCCTGTTCCGCTTCTTCCGCGGCGCTGACCAGCACCTCCACCCGGTTGCATGTAGCCAGATACAGGGCTTCCCGGATCGACGGCATCTGCCGGATTCGATCCAGAGGATGATCCCGGTTTTCGCAGGAAAGGGAAAACCGCTCCCGAACGGCCAGGGGTGAGGTTTTATGGCTCATGCCGATAAGAAGAATGCCCATGATCTCAGAGAAACCGGTGAAACGTGGTAAAAAAAGCCCTTTCCACAAGAAAGGCCGCAAGAAAGAGGAGAAAAGCCAGAAGTGAAAAAACGGCGGTTTTATGACCCTTCCAGCCAATGGCCAGGCGCTGATGGAGCAAAACAGCATAAGTTCCCCAGACCGTAAAGGTCCAGACCTGTTTGGGATCCCAGAGCCAGGAGTTCCCCAGGGCCAGTCGGGCCCAGAGGGAACCTGTCAGCACCCCCATGGTCAGCAGGGGAAATCCCCATAGCAGACAGAGATGATTGATCCGGTCCAGATCTCCCAGTGAAGGAAGCAGCCGGCTGATGCGCCCCGCTTTCTTGCTCTTGAGGAAACGGTCCTGCAGCAGATACATGGCCCCCGCACAGGACGCCAGGGCAAAAAGGGCCTCGCCCGTCACGGAAAGAATCACGTGGAGCGGCACCAGGCCACCCTGCAGGACCGCGGGGATCGTGACGGCACTCCGCAGCCCCAGACTCGCATAAATCATCAGCAGGCAAACGACAGGCGATACGAAGGCCCCCAGAACCACCGTCCGGGTTTTGAACTGCAGAGCCAGAAAAATCCCGGCCATAACCCAGGCGAAAAAGGTCAGAGCTTCGTGGAAACCCAGAAGAGGCGTCTGCCCCGTTTCAAAAAGTCGATACAGAAGGAAAAGGGAGTGAAACAGAAAGGCCGAAATCATCAGCCAGAGGGCCATCTTTGCTATCCGGAACCGGTTCACCAGCAGGGAAGCCACGTAACCAAGCGCGCTGACCAGATAAGCGCAAAACGCCGCCTTGAAGAAAAATGTGTTCATGTTGCCTTTATTTCCAGGTCTTCCCCGGTAAGCTCCCGAACTCTGACTCTGACGCCTTCCAAGTCCCCCCTGCGGAGAAGTTCCAGAATGTCCGAATAAACCACGGCCTCGAAAAGGGTCCTGTTTTCTTCAGTTGGCCGGCCTCTCGCCACAATCCGCTTCCGCAGTTCTCCCATAATATCCACCATTTCCCGGTATTCCGGTCCATACCTGCACTCCAGTTCCTCACGCAGACATTTCGCCAGAGCCGGGCTTTTTCCACCCGTGGAAACGGCAATGGTCAGGTCCCCCTGTTCGACAATCGAGGGCAGGATAAAATCACAAAGCTCCGGGTCATCCACCACATTGACGGGAATCCCCCGACTCCGGCAGTCCCGCATCACCTGCTCGTTCATCGCCTTGTCATCCGTGGCGCAGACCACCAGAAAGACCCCGTCCAGGCAGTTCGGGGAATACCGAACAGCCGGGCACTGGATCTGTTTCTGATCCAGCAGGCACTGCAGTCCAGCCGAAAGAGACTTGCTTACGACACGGACAGAGGCGCCACACTCCAGAAGCCGTTGGACCTTGCGTTCCGAAACCGCCCCGCCGCCGACAACGAGACAGACTTTTTCCCTCAAATCAAAAAAAACGGGGTAATATTTCATCGAAAAGAAAATCCCTGATAATAGGATCTGAAAACAGAGGAACGACGCTATCATGATGACCGGGAAAATTCAAGCTGCTTGAAATATCGATGGAAAGGCGTTATAAGACGAATCAATCGCTTCCTCGGCAATCTGTGGAAGTGTCAATGGGAACAGCAGGTTGAACCAGCAACGAAATTTTTCAGTCAGCAGGAGGCCGAACATGCCGAGCCGCGCCGGTAAAGATACGGGGAACAAGGGGAAATGGTTGAAAATCGTGCTGACCTCGCCACCCGAACTGGTGGACGCGCTTTCCAACTTTGTAACGGAAATGGGCGCTGAAGGCGTTTTCCAGGAAAATCTGGGACCTCAAGTCGAGGGGGATTTCCCGGAATCCCCCCTGAATGAATCAGTAAACGCCTACCTGCCCTGCGATGTCCGCCTGGAGAGCCGCCTGGCCGCCCTCAGGACATATCTTCAAAGTCTTTCAGAGATTTTTCCCGAATTCAGCGCCCCGGAAATGAAAACGGAAGTCATCACAGACCCGGACTGGGGCGAACAGTGGAAGAAATATTTCAAACCGCTCCGGGTCAGCCGGAACATTGTGATCAAACCGACATGGGAACGGTACACTCCCCTGGGAAGCGATATCGTCATCGAAATCGATCCCGGGATGGCGTTCGGAACGGGTCAACATGCCTCCACCCGGATGTGCCTTGAAGTCCTGGAGGATTTGATTCTCACCAGGCGTTCCCCGGAGCCGCTCAACGTTCTCGATGTGGGCACGGGAACGGGCATCCTGGGGATTGCCAGCGCGAAACTGGGCGCGGAACGCGTCCTGTGTGTCGATATCGACCCGAAGGCTACAGAGATCGCGAAGGAAAACATAGCCATCAATCACGTGGAAGACCGGGTTTCCGTCAGGCAGGAGGAGATTTCAACCCTCAAGGGAACCTACAATCTGATTGTTGCCAACCTCACAGCCAATCTGCTGATCAAGCTCAGGAAAAAACTGATTTCACTGCTCCGCCCCGGAGGTTATCTGATCCTCTCCGGCATCATTGATCAGAATCGGAGAGATATGGAAGCTCATTTTTTTCATGATCCTCTGATTCTCCACTCCACCATCACGGACAAGGAGTGGGTCTGTTACGTCATGAAAAAAGAGACGGCTCAGCCTTGACAATTCCCCGACTCTATTATCCCTGCGTCTTGACCGTGGGCGATCGCTGTTTCCTGAGCGAAGAGCACCTGCACTATGTCCGGTCCGTCCAGCGGATGAAGCCGGGCAGCAGGCTTTCCCTATTTGACGGGCGGGGGCAGGAGTACACGGCCGTTATTGTCGACATTTCAGCAGAGCGGGCTCTTGCGGAAATCATCGACCGGAAGTCCGCACCGGAACGACCGGCCCGAATCACCCTTATTCAGGCGCTCCCCAAGGGGCAGAAAATGGATTTCATCGTTCAGAAGGCGACGGAACTGGGCGTCGATGAAATTCTTCCTTTTTCTTCAGAGCGCTCGATTCCCAGACTGCCTCCTGAAAAAGCGCGCCTTAAAACGGAGCGATGGCGCAAAATCGCGGGCGAGGCGGCAAGGCAGTGCCGCCGTTCCGATGTGCCGAACATACCGGAAATTCAGTCTTTTGCAGGCATACTGAAGGCAGCGGACGCGGATTCATTAAAGATGATCTTCTGGGAAGAGGAATCCCGGCAGGGCTTGAAGGATCTTTTGAAAAAATTTTCCGGCACCTGTATTTTTTCAATTCTTGTGGGTCCCGAAGGGGGCCTGACTTCCGAAGAAGTCGAAGCGGCAACGGCCGCGGGGTTTGTTTCCGTCAGTCTGGGAAAGCAGATCCTCAAGCTGGAAACCGCTGCGGTCGCCATTCTGGCCATTATTCAATATGAAGTCGGCCTGTTCGGAATCGGTCTCGAAAACGCACAAAAAGCCGTAATTCTCGAGGAATAACGAATGACGCCTTATCGATATGGAGGATTCTGGATAAGAGCCCTCGCCTTTCTTGTCGACAAATTGATTTTGTTCTTCATCTGCCTGATTTTTCTGCTCGTCGGTCTTTCCGCCCTGCGCGCCGGATTTGACGCGGTAGAGCCGGGAGATATCATGGGGCGTTTCATGATCATCTATTATGCAATGACCCATCTCCTTGGAATGCTTTACTTTACCTATTTTCATGGAACCACGGGACAAACGCCGGGCAAGATGCTCTTCGGGCTGAGAGTTGTCCAAACCTCCGGTGAAAAGATAACTCCGGGCATTGCCTTCCTCCGCTGGGTGGGTTACATCTTCTCGGCGCTGATTTTTTATCTGGGATTTCTCTGGATCATCTTTGACGGCAAAAAACAGGGCTGGCACGACAAAATTGCCGGGACCATCGTGATTTACAGGCAGGAAGGATCGCTTGGCACTGAAACTGAAGGTGAGTAAAAAAACCTTGACAAACAAGCGCACATCCTATAATCAGACAGCCATCTTTGAAAGGTATTAAAACATCAGGTTGGGTCGGTAGCTCAGTCGGTAGAGCATCGGACTGAAAATCCGAGTGTCGGCGGTTCAATTCCGCCCTGACCCACCATTTAAATCAAGGACTTAGCCAGATTTGGTTAAGTCCTTTTTTCTTTTACACCATATTTTTACCGCTATTTTACCACTTCTGAATTTTTTCGCCCTTTTCCTTAGTCCTGCATAACTGCTGAAAACTAATAAACCCTTCATTGGAACAATCCTCTTAAGGAGGATAAATATGCCGGTTATCGTCTCAGGGTGAGATCGTGGCTTGTAGAAATTTTGTCATTTTACTTTTATTTTGCGACTGTTTTACTTTTAGTTTGCGACACGATTTTTTGATTTTTTGAGCCAATTATACTCATTTTAAATTAGGTGTAATTGGCCTTTTTTGGGCACATTTTTAAAGCATTTTTTATCAACTTTTTTTAGGTGTGAAATTCATATTCAGCAGCTCCTCGTTCACTCGTTTTTTTTATTAGCTCTACCGGCTATTTATGATGTTTACATGGTTTTAATAAAGCCGTTCGAATCGCACGTCACCTATCATAGGGTTACAAGTGTAAATCCTTTTAATTTGTCTACAATTGTCTACGCTTTGGGGAAATAATTCCAAGGGCTTCAATTGACTTTTGAAGATTCTTCTGGCAAACTCCCGGATCGTCCTTACACCATTCTATCTGTTTTAATTGTTCTCTGAGGATAGTCTTTATGATTGGAAATCTTCAAATATTAAGAGCTTTTGCGGCATCCGGAGTTGTCGTTTATCACACTAATGCTGTCATTGCTGGCGTACATACCGAGTTTCATGGTGTAGCACTTTTTTTTGTGCTCTCTGGTTATCTTATGTGCAAGATCAGCGACCGTAGCGCATTAGATTTCGCACGTGATCGAATCTGGCGTATCGTCCCGAACTATTGGGTATCAATGGCAGCATTGCTCACCATCTTTACGATGTGGACATACTGGCCACTTGAACACACACTATTAAGCGCATTTTTTATTCCTCACGCCTCAATAGCAGGCCTTTTCCCTGTGCTCGGCGTTGGATGGACACTCAATCTGGAGATGTATTTTTACGCGGTCTTTACACTGTCAATTATAATCAATCAATCCAAGGCTCCGATTATAGCTGGGGCGATTATACTTGCCTTAATGGGCGGCCTGCCATACATTACCGGCAATAAGGCAATTCTCTATTATTATACACACGGCTACGTAAAGTATTTCGTTTTCGGCATAGCTATCTGGTATATTTCCGAATGGATAAAATCAAAATACACCACGCTTCGCTTGCCTTTTTGGACGTTTCCAGTTTCCCTTTCAGCATACGTTGCAGCCACACTTTATGCTGTCAATCCTGTTTTTGCGGTCCCGTCTCTTTTTATGGCGGCAATCCTCGCATCGAATTCCTGCGCCGATTTGAAACCACGAGCAATTATGTTAATGGGTGACGCATCTTATTCATGCTATCTGCTTCACACTATTTTTATCGAGTTTTTACGACATACAGGCATAGCCATTAATGGGACTTTCCTCTGCTCTCTTGGAATCCTTATCGGATCGTGGGTAATCGCCATTATATGGCACATTTATATTGAAGAAAATGTGTCCATCTTACGGCACAGGACTTCCAGAAAATCGTTAAAAGCTAATATTCTGTATTTACTCAATCGAGCTATCCCGGCCAGCCGGTCGTGATGTCGTATGCCTCGATAGCCGCCACGGTCGTCAAGGCTTCAATGGCTTTCGCATGAGCCATCTCGTTGGTATAACAAGCTTGAACAAACACGCCGACGGCTTGACCGATGGCCGTGATCTGAGTTTTATCCAGAGCCACGAATCCTTTCTTGGACTTCCAATTGAAGGTCATGGTTGGGATTTGGATGGCAAGAGCCACAGCGCCGCTGATTTTGGCCTGACTTTCCCGGTCGGTCTTGATTTCCATACCAGAGACCGTCGTCCCTCCGCACTCTTTTTCATAGCGATAATTTGCCAGATCAGTGAGTTTGTTCGCTTTGGCCTGATCAAGGGTCAACGGCGGGTTCTGGATTGCGTTTGCTTCAATATCTGTGATTTTTAAGCACCCTGACGGCAATAGTTGTTCAAATTTTTCATTATCCAGAAAGTGAATATTATTATTTTTATCTTTATAATATGGCATGTATTCTCCTCCTCTCATCTTAATTCAAGCCAATATGCCACCCCCCCGGCCGCAACTTTATAACTTGCTCCCGATGGAATAATTGCTGATACGAACATTTGAGTTGTTACGCCAGTGCCAGATACCGATGGTCGCTGCATCAACTCTCCGTTGATATATAACTCCATCGTCAAAGTTGGAGAGCCTCCACTCGATGTGACGGACAGCATAATCGGGCGTGAAGTCGTGTTGTAATAGGTCGTATTCACCGACCTGCTTGCAGTTACATTCTGCCAGGTCTGGCCATATCCAAGCGACTGCATTGCTGCCATTGCCTGACCGCCATGTCCCTGGACCAGTGTAGGAGCCGTGGCCCAAGCTCCTGCCGTCGCTTCCGTGATGTTAATGAAGCCAACTACTCTAAAAGGACTGTTGGTGATCGCGTTGGTTGAATAAACAACAGCAGCGGAATCAGCGGCGTCGCTGATTGCCGTAGTGGACAATAAGGTGGTTTCATCGAGATTTACACTGCCACCCATATTGACGACACCGAGAGCAGGACTGCCTCCATTGTAAAGGACTACCAGGGCAAGCATGGCCTGGATCGCGTTAACCGTTCCCAAAGTGGCCCCGGAAGGAACAGTAAGGGAAATTGTGGATACATCCACGCCTGTCACGGGAGCGCCGACGGCCAATGTGGCGTTCCTGAAATCCAAAGTGCCGCCGTTGTAGGTCAGCGACAGGGCGTTGGAGCCTACCGATGCGGCGATGGATTGGATCTGTTTCAATGAGCTTGAGGCCGGATTGAGCAGTTGATAACAGGTGCCATCATAGGCAACCACTGCTATTCCATCGACCGGTATGTCACCGGCGACGAGTGTCACGCCGCCCTTTTTCTTAACGGCAACCGCGCCCAGCCCGTCGACATTGAGGGTTGCCGCTCCCGTGTTGGCATTGGCCGCCTTAAACGATATCGGCATTCCAGTCACATGGGCTGCCAGGGCCGGAGACAGGGCTATCGCGTATGCATCTGCCGATCCGGTGTCGGCGGCATAGTCGATTGCGCCGTCGCCGTCCTCGGCCAGGCCCCGGTGACGGTGGTTGTTCAGGGCGTTGAGGAACGCCGCGGTGACGATCGTCCCTTCGATTTGCTCGGCGGGATTGCCGTCCACAAAATTTGTTTTGGCCATAATTCCTCCTTATTGTTCAATAGTGTTCAATAATAACTGCAGCACCGGGTTTTGCGTTTCCGTCACTCTATGCATAGTTGAAGATCACGACCGTATGGGCTGGTTTCAGCTCCTCCAGAAGGGTTTCCAGCTCTATGTTGGGTGTCCACCAGGAAAGACGTTCTCCGGCGGCGGATGATCCTGCCCGGAACGAATAGGCAGCCTGGCCCGAGACATTGACCCGCCAGATCCAGCGGACCTGCTCCTCATAGAGCGGATCGCCGCAGCGACCCCAGCCCGCCATGAAAGGCAGCAGTTCATCGATGGCGATGATCCAGCCGTAGGAAGAAGCCAGGTCGATGAAATAAGAGCGCGACAATCCGCCGATCTCCCTCAGTTTTTTCAGAACGGCGTTGCGGCGGGCTTGCAGGGGAGCGTCTTCATCGGGGATCAGGGCACAGATCCGCTCCCAGTCCGATAACAGGCTATGGGCCACATCGGGGAACATTTCTGTCAGGAGCCGCTCCGCCGAGATCTGCACGTCATCCAGGGCCGCGCCTTCCCTGGCCGTGTCCTTCGCATGCACCCCCGTCAATCGAACGGGGAACAGGAGATTCAGGACCTCTTCATGGGTCATTGTTCAGCCTCATTATGATACGGTTATCGTTCCCGGCCTGAGCATTTCGTACGGGCCGGGGGACATGTCGGCAGCCGGCGCGGATATCGACGCATTGGTCGCTCCCTCCTGAATGGCGATGGCGATCAGCCGGCTGAGATACAGGGTCTGCCCGGGAACCAGGCTGCGCAAAAGGGATGTGATTGCGGATGCGATAGCCTCTTTGTTCACGGTTCCGGTGACGGTCATTGTGACATCCTGGAGGGTTACCGCCGGCGGCAGGATACGGACGATGGAAACCGTCACGGGCCGCACGTCGTCGATGTATTCTCCAACCTGCGCCGTCAGGGACTTCAGGGTGTAGGACTGGCCGATTGAGCTGAAAATGTCCGTATCCAGAGTCAACTGGGTGGCGTTGTCCACTGCTGTAATTACTGCCTGGCCGCCGGTGTCGTCATTGACGGCGATGTCGCCGATCCGGACCGGTCCGCCGTCGCCGGTGGCCATAAAATCAGCGGCGCCGTCCACCAGTTTGTTTTCCGTAATTGCCGTGGTTGTCCCCGTCAGGGCATGGGAGCTGGGGATTTCCGAACCCGTGACTGTTTCGTCGGCGGCAATGATCACGTCCACCGTACCCGGTCCCTGACTCAGAGGGATGCACCAGGCATTCGCCACGTTGTCGATTTCCAGCGCCCATTTCTGGTAGTCATATTTATTTCCGCCCGCCGGAGGCCGGCGGATGTATTCCAGCAGTCGCGCCAGCAGCTCCTCGTCCGTTTCTCCGGAACGCCGGGAGAGACCCCGCACCCAGGCGTGATGCTCCAGGTATTTCGTTTCCGCCGTATCGGGAAAAATCTGTTTCGAGATCCATTCCTGATACTTGTAAAGGCCCCACAGGGCGGAGGCGAGGCAGGCGGACTTCATGTAAATCAGGCTCCCCTGGGAGAGGTCGGCATCAGGGAACTGGTTTCGCCAGTCCGTAAGCAGGGCGTTCAAAAGATCATTGAAATCGCGTTGAAAATTCATTTAAAAGTCCTCACACCACGGTTACGAAGGCCGAAAATTCCACGGGCTCCCCGGAGGCCGGGGTCACCTCCACCAGGAGCTTCAGCCGGTTGATGTTCTGCGTCCTGTCCCGCTCGGCGGTTACGGAAATCGCGGTCGCCTTTCCTGAATCCAGCATCCATTGCAGGGCCTCCCGGCAGTAATCCTCCGCGAGCCTCGCCGTCGCGGCAGTGAGCTTCGCCCGTTTAAGCAGGTGCAGACGGGACCCGAAGCCCGGATTCGCGAAGAAACTCCCCCGCTGTACCGTCAGAGAAAGCCAGACATTGTTCATGATGGTGTCCGCCTTGTCGAACGTCATGGCGGCCAGCCCGGTCGTATTGTCGATTTCTATTTTGAAGTCCATTTCATGCCCGTTTTATCCCGCCTTCGTGATGGCCGTGCAGACATCGGACGCCGTCAGGGATTGATCCGGGGTTGCCCCCCCGTCGTGAGTGTGGGAACCGAGCCAGGAGATCAGCCGCTCGTCGCAGATCGCCTTCAACCCGCCGCGGTCGCCGCCCAGGTTGATCAGGGGGCTGTTCACCTGACAACTGACGGACGCGGTCACCAGGGCCGTTTTGCTGGTGATTTCCACGTCATTTTCCACGGTCGCCTTGAGCCTGTTGCCGCTGACGATCTCGATGGTCCTGTTCCGCTTGAAGTGGATCCTGTCGCCTTCATCCGTATAGAGACAGACTTCCCCGTCCTCGACGGCGACCCGGTAACGGCGGTCGTCGGAAGCGACGGCCACGTAGTGATTGCCCTCGTTGACGATGATCAGCTCCGCGCCTGTCTTCGGTCGGGAGGTGAAGCCGTAATGCTGGAGATACTCCCGATCCTCGATCGTTTCATCGGATCGACCGGAGGCGGAAAACCGCTTGATCATGCCTTCCAGAACAGACATCACGATGCCGCGGATCATTCCCATACGTCATCCTTCCTTTATATAAGGCCTACCCGGCCGAGCTTCAGCCGCGTTGTCGGCCCCAGATTCTTGTCCAGTTCGAAGGTCCTTCCGTAGATGAGATACACCCCGTCCAGACCCTGCACCTCGTCCGTCACGCGGGCCAGTTCGTTGACCGTCCAGTTTTTTCCGTTGCTGGAGTGCCGGGCCACCGTGACGCCGTACTGCCAGCCTTCCTTTCTCCCTTTCTCCATCAGCAGTCTGGCCATCAGGGCCGGAGAAACGCCGTCGTTGTTGCTGCACTGCACAAAGGGCTTGTAGAAGGAAATTTCCGAATCCGTGCGGGACGCTCCGGTCCTGATCGCCGTCGCGTCCGCGCCGAAGCTGTCCTGCCCCTGCCGCTGTCCGAGCACCGTAATCTTCGACCAGCGGCGGGAAATGTCCCGCGCCAGTTCGCTTTCGATGACGTTGTTTCCCTTCCCATCCCGGGTCAACTGGAGCGTAAAGGCCGGTTCCCCTTTCGCCTTCGGCCTGCCGAAAACAAGAGTCCCGTCGGGCAGGGAGTAGAAGAGCAGGCCGCGGGATACCGCGGCGGCCTTGAGCACTTCGAAGACGGTCATCCCCGGTTCGATCTGCGTGATCGTCTGCGGCTCATCGAGGAGATCCGTCGTGGTTTTCGCCTTGCCGGAGGCGGCAGACTGATAAACGACGGCCTTCCTGTTGATGTAGGGAACCGCGCGCAGCAGCAGCGCGGCCAGCTCCCTGAGAGACTTGTTCTTAACAGATACAAACGATTCGCAGCAGGAATCCACGAGCAGCCCCATGAGGTCGCGGCCCTCCACGGAGAGGGTCTGACCGTGCTCGGTGACCCGGCGGGTCACCCGGTCGATGATACCCGTGAGCTCCCGTTGATCGTTGACCCAGACCTCGCAGCGCATCCCCGCCTCAACCTGTGTTTCCGGTGCGGACAGCTCCATCCGGAAGGCGTCCGCCGGCGTGTAGAGGTCGGTGTCGATGCTGTAGGAAAGGAAATGCTCGATAGCCTTGTCCCCGATCCGGAGGGAGATCTTATCGGACATAGACAAGAACCTCCCCGGAGGCGAAGTTCGGGTTCCGGATCCCCCGGTTGACCTTAAGCAGCCTCTCCGCATCCTTGCAGGGCAAGCCGTAGCGCAGGCAGACCAGATGCAGGGGGAGGGGATTGTCCAGGAGCACCGCTTTCATCTTTTCCCGCTCCAGCCGGACGGCGTTGACATGCTCCAGCAGGGCTTTCGCCATCTCCTTGAGACTCCCCATCTCCCGCGCCGCATCCACGGCCTCATCCAGACGGCGGCGGGCGACAGCGAGGGTTTGCTCCAGTTCCGGCAGCGTCAGCACCTCATAATCATCCGCATCGTCCGGATCGGAAAAGGCGGTCTGATCCTCCTCGAACACCTGCGCCGTTTCCAGGGCCATCCTCTGGGCGCAGGCAATCCGCAGGTGGGATGCCATGACACTGCCGGCATCCGTTTCCGCTGATCCGGAAAGAGAACCGGCCGGATTGTCGAAGGAGTCCTCCAGATCCTTCATGGCCAGATCGAGGCTCTGCACATACCGGGCGGGATAGTTACGCAATGAATCGCAGAGACGGGCGGTCTTTTCCAGCGCCGCGGCCAGACCGCCCGTGATGCGGCCGGGGATTGTCAGGTCATAGGTGAGCGTGGACTGAAGGGAATCGACAGGACTGGTGACATCGGCGACGGTCGCCTCCGCCGTGCCGAGCAAAGTTTCCACCGCGCCCACCACGTTGCGGAGATCCGCCGAAAAGCCCTGCACATGAGAGAGCATCGTCGAGGCGGCATCGAGGATCTGCGTCAGGACGGCGGCATCCGTGACGGGGATCGTCCCCAGAAGGTCCTCCCGCAGGACGGCGATCTGTTCTTCCTGCCCGGCGATGTACGCCTCCTCCACCGTGGACAGGACCGCGGGCCGCGTCAGGGGCTCGATGGTTCCCCGCATCTGTTCGACAAAGGCGATGTCCACCTCGGCGCACCGCTGACGGTCGTCGTGGCGGACGTTAAGCTCCTCGATCTTGCCTTTCATCAGGCCGTATTTCGGATGTTCGAAATCCACCAGCTTCCGGTCGGACAGGAGGGAGATCAGGGCGATATGGTCATCGTAGGTGTCCTTTTCGGCATTGTCGTAAAAGTACGCCCGCACCCGCACCATGCGGGCCCGCTGGCCCATGTCCTCCAGATCCGCGCCGTCGGCGAAGGGATAGGCGTACCGGGCGATGGCACAGGCGAAGGAATCGTCGAGCATCTCCATTTCCAGGGGAATGCCGGCCAGAACTCCGACGTTCAGTTCGGCGGCCATTAGAAGGCCCCCCTTGCCATGCTTACGTTCAGTGTCGTATTCATGTCGTTCGAGTTGGTGATCACCCGGCCGTACTGGTCAACCCGGATAGAGAGATTGATCTTGTTTTCCTGTTTTTTCTCCTTATGCACCAGGCTGTAAAGCATGTCGCCCAGCCAGCCTTCCCCTTTGTATTTTCCGCCGCTGGCCTTTCCGGACAGCCAGCCGAGACCCCGGTTAAGCAGGTTGCCGATACCGTAGCCTGCCAGGGCTGACGTTCCCGCTCCCAGTCCCCAGACGCCCGCCGCCGGGGCGAATTTCAGGGCGTTTCCTCCCAGTTTTTTCAGGGTTCCCAGGCCCGTTCTGGCAACCGCGCCCGCACCTGCCGCCTCCAGGGCTGCTCCCCCGAATCCTCCCGGCCAGTTCGTCACGAAGACAGGCGTCACACCCGTGGCGGCCTGCACGGCCTTTCCTTCAGCGATGCCCGCCGCCGTTCCCGCCCGTTTCTTCAGGAATCCCCCGATTGCCTTCCCGCCATACCGACCGGCCAGCATGGTTGCGATGCTGATTCCTGCCCCATAGCCGAGCATCTCCTTGCCCGACAGACCCAGTCCACCGTCCTTTTTGCCTGCCATGCTCCAGGCAATCAGATCCGCCAGGGCCTTGTTGACTGGAGCGGCAAACCCGTCCGCCGCTTCCCGCAGAGAAGCCTTCAACCGGCCTGCCTGATCGACGAGATTCGCCGTGGCGTCCTTCATGTCCCGCTTCAGTGTCCCACCCGCCTGGCCGATCTCCTGGGAAAACCGGCGGACGTCGTCCAGGGAGTTCCCGCTCAAGAGGGTTCTGAATCCCTTGATCGTGTCGAGATCCGCCTTTCCGAAGGCTTTCTGCACGAATTCGGCCCGCTGGGCATCCGTGGTCAACGTCTTGTATTTCTTCCGGATGTCCTCCAGGACGGCCATCGCGTCCCGACGCTGCCCCTCGGCATCGAAGAAGCGGACGCCCGTGGCCTTCTGGGCCTCCGCCATATATCTCAAATTGGTGAAGACGCGCAGAGTGCTGTCTGCCAGCGTAGCCAGCTTCTCCGGCTCCCGTTCGATCTGGGAGAGCGCCTCGACAAAGGCCAGGGTCGCGTCAAAGTTCATTCCCGCCGAGGCGGCGTTGACCCCCACGCGGGCAAAAATACCGGACAGGTTTTCCAGTTCGGCATTCCCCAGCCGCCCCGCTACGGTCATCTTGTCCAGCAGTTCCAGGGCCAGCCCCGGTTTGGCCAGATCGAACTGAAAAGCCGTTGACGCCACGGTGAGACCACCGGCCAGTGTCCGGGCCTCGGAGCCGGTGACCGCCATCGCCGTGTTGACCCCTTCCAGGGTCGCCTTCGCTTCCTTCATGTTCAGTCCGGACTGAACCAGGACATTGAAACCTTCCTTGAGGTTATCCACATCCTGCCCGGAGTCTTTTCCCAGCCGGAACAGATCGCCGCGGAGTTGCCGCACCTGAAGGGCCGTTGCGCCCGCCGTCTGGCCGATCTGCGTGAGAGACTTGTCCAGATTGGCCGACTGCCACATCAGGGCGCCCGCTCCAATCGACACGCCCAGCCCGGCAAGCCTGCCCTGGAGGCTGCCGACGGCATTCCGGAGCGACGCCATTTCCGCCTTCGCCTTGTGCGTAAAACCGGACATGGCGCGTTCGCCCTGTTTCATCCCGTCTTTCATCCTGCGGGAATCTGCGACCAGTTCCAAGAAGACCTTCATGTTCGTCATGGTGGTATCAATCCCTCTTCACCCGGTATTTCACGGACCTTTTCTCTTCCGGGTTGACCATCTCGTGCCAGACCTCCAGGAGGTTCTCCGCCTCGCCGAGGGGCATGGCCAGAATCGACGGATAATCGACGCCCAGCTTCAGCAGGGCGACGATCTTCCGGTACGTGTCCCTACGCCTCGCCGCGAAAGGATTTGCGGCGTTCCTCCAGCCGCTTCGCCGCCGCGCTCAGTTCGTTGAAATCCTCCTGGGCCATATCCAGGAGCAGCTCGGGCGTGATCGCTTCCGCCGGGAGGCTCCCCAGGGACACGACCTGGCCGGCCAGGATGCATAAGCCCATGAAGGCGTCGTTCATTTCGGCACGCTTCGCCGTTTCCGGGTTGTCATAGACGGCCACCAGGTCACGGACCCGCTGCTCCCGGATTTCGAACTCCCGGTGCACTTTCCCCGCGTATTCAATCCCCACGGGAAGACTTCCCTTTTCCGTCAGCATGGGCTAATTCTCCTTTCTGGCCTTCGCGGAAAACTCGATGGTCTTGACGACTTCCTTGTCATCGCCGTATTTGGCCGCGCCGATCTTGGTGACATAGACGCCGGTATAGGTGGTCCGCTTCCCGTTCTGCTTGTCGATGGTGATCACGCCGCCGGCCACGCTGTTGAAATCGAATTCCTCGCCGTCGGCGGGGACGACGTAGTCCAGCTTCAGCCCATAGCGTTCCGTGGTCTTGAAGTGGCCCGTCCCGTTCATGAGGTTCACGGGTTTGTAAACCTCGTATTCGTTTTCCTCGACGGACGCGAAGTCCGTCACGCTCTGCCCGTTCACTTCCAGGAGCACCCGGGATACAAACAGTTCAGACATGATTTAACCCTCCTTACAGCAAGAGATCGATGCGCCCGGCAAAGACATGCAGGCCGTTGACGACGTCCACGGGGATCTTCGCATCGAGGCGGTTGACGTCCTGGAGATCCCGTTCCACCACGAGACCGGCGGCGTTGGCGTCCACTTCCTCCACGATTTCCAGCGACTCCAGGGAATAGAGGACGTCGAGGAGCTGATCGCGTACCTTGTCCGGGGTCTTCGAAGAGAGCTTTTCCCGCGGGAAGCGCAGGGCGATCCGTTCCCGGCAGGCCTTGCGCACGTAATCCAGGGTGCGGATGGTCGTCACATCCAGCAGGGAGACGTCATCGATGCCCTGGGGATCGTGGATGTAGGTCGTGATCGCCCGGACGATCTGCACCTTTTCTCCGGGCCCCACTTCCAGGGGCGTGACGCCGTTATAGAGGAGGCTTTCCTGCTCCGTCCGGGACAGGCGCGAGGCCACGGGGGGCGCCGCGATCTTCTTTAACTCCAGGGTGTTCAGGGGCCGTGCCGGGTCTTCCTCGGAGGCCATGACCGCCGCCATTGCCGCCGCAATCTCGTAGGCGGGGGATTTCGTTCCGCGGAGATAGGCGCACAGGATGCGGCCGGAGTTGATGTTCCCCGCCAGGGTCGTGCAGTCGGCGAGCACCCCGTCGTATCCGTAAATCCCAACGGCGGGCCGCTGCTCCATCGGGCCGGAGACGCTGTCCAGATGATCCCGCAGGGCCGTCAGGGAGGTCTGATCGTTGAATGGGGTCGCAATGAGGGTGTAATCCTCGGCGAATACCGCTTCCAGGGCGTCGTCGATGTCGGGATCGACGGAACCGGGGGTCGTTTCGGCCAGAGCCGCCGTCACGCCGGATGCGGTCGCCTCGGCGGCGAAGTCCACCTGATTGGCGACGGTTCCCTTGTTCCTGGCCGTGAAAGTGAGGATGTGGTCGTTGGGAGCGGTTCCCTGGGAAACCGTGAAGGGCAGATCGGGATATCCGTCGTCAAGGGCCGCCTTGATCGCCGTGGCGATTTCGACCGCCGTATCCCCGGTGGCGATGCCCACTTCAATGACGACATTGCCGACGGAAAGCGCAATGACTCCCGACGTCGTCGCCGGGCCGGTAAGGGTCAGGGTTTCCGCGCGGGCGACGGGATTAGTGGCCGAATCGTCCAGGGCGCAGACGGAAAGATCCAGATAGGGATAGGCCTTGATCGCCGCCCGGACCATCAGGTGGGCGATGGAGCCCTCGCCGAAATACGCGGCCGCTTCCGAGTCGGAGAAGACCTGCGCCGGCACTTTCTGCGCCACCGACCCGGTGCTCAGCCGCTGGGCGACAATGAGCAGGCGCTGCCTGTTGGCCGGCAGGGTGCGCACGGCCAGTTTGGTGTTGTACTCGAAATACTTCCCCGGTTTCCTGATGGACGCGGGGATGGAATCAAAGGAAATGTTTTCCGATGCCATTACTTTTCACCTCCCGGTTCTACGGCCGCGTCCGCTCCCGCGAAAATCAGGGAGCCGTCGGCGAGCAGCCGCCGATAATAGATCGAATCCGGAACGTCCACGGGAACGGAGTCCGTGATGTACGCCCGGGGTTTGTGTTCCATCGGGCATTTCGCGCCCGGTTTGGCCAGCACTTTCATGAGCTTTCTCCTTTTATGAGATGATCGTTGGTGTTACGGCTCCGGTTCGGGGGCCGGTTCGCCGATCAGATCGGCTGCATCGGCCACCTCGTCGTCCTCGGGATCCTGCAGGTAATAGTTCAGCCCCACCCGCAGGAGATCGGCAGCCGCCTCCTCGTCCAGTTTCCGGAGATGGCAGCCCGTCTCGAATTCCAGGGAATAAACCAGCAGGCCTTTCGCCCGCAGGGCCTCCGACGTGACGTTCCGGAAGGCCTTCGGCCTCAGGGGGGCAATCCCCAGCCCCAGGGTCTGGAGCAGGAGGGTCTGGACGATCCCTTCCAGGATCGGATAGATCCCCCGGCGGCGCTGCTCCTCGTTTCCCAGATGGGAAAAAACGATGTCCACATACCCCTTCACCGTCTGGCGGAACGAATCGGAGGACACCTTCTCGAAGGCCCCTTCTTCCAGGGAGACATAGACCGCCGGCTGCGGAATCCCTTCCGTTCCCCGCTGCACGGCCACATAACCCGCCGCGGCGGCGAGCTTCTCCTTGATCCGGGCGGCGATTGCCTCTTCGATTTCGCTGAGCATCTCAGTATCCTTTCAGGGTGACGCGGGTGAAGATGCGATTTCCCGGTGTGGAGACGGCAGCGGAACCGCCGCCTGTCTCCGGGGTGGTCAGCGCCCCAACCCCGAGAGCGAGTTTGCCGTCGCGGATCTGCTCCAGCAGCTTCAGGGCGTTACGGTACCGTTCCTTGACGCCCTCCATCGGGTCGATGTTCGCCCTCCGGGCGTAGAGCCGCCAGACTGCGATGTCCGCGGCCAGGGTGTTGAGCAGACCGGGAACGGGCTCCAGAGGCAGCGTATAGCGCTCCCGCAGATAGCCGTCGATGAGTTCCCCGGCATCGGCAATGGCGCGGGCCACGTTGTCCGCGTCGATCGCCGCGGGGGGGATCGCGTCGTCGGTCAACTGGATCAGATCCTGTTCCGGAACCAGCTGTTCCAACTCTTCCTGGGTGCAGTAAGCCATTACGATGTCTTACCTTTCTTTCCGGTTTTGACCTGCTCTTTTCTGTTTTCTCCGGCAGAGGGATTTTTCTCTCCCCCGCCCCCTGTTTCTGTTTCCGGACCGGGATTTTCCTCCTCCTCGATTTCCTCCACCAGCAGCATCGGCTCAGCTTTCAACACTGCCAGTTCTTCCCTGGAAAACCGGCCGTCCGGATATTCAACGGTCATCGATGGGTGAGCTATTCCGCATCTGCGGAAGCCGTCCCTTTTGCTTCTGATACGAATCATCGTCCTTCTCCTTGTAATTCAGGCGGTGGGACATGCCACCGCCTGTTTATTGGTTGTCGACTAAGCCAGCCAGGGCACAACCACCAGCTTCGCGGTGTTGTACCATACGTTGCTTGCCCCGTTGGCGTCGAACTGCGCTTCCACAACGGTCCGGCCGTTGGATTCGAGCGTCGGGGGGACCACCAGGTGGGTCGGCGTAATGCCCAACGGCACGCCCTCGTCGTTGGTGAAGGCCATCATGGCCGCCCGGGCCGCGGCATAGTTTGTCGCGTCCAGGGTCTGCTTGCTGCCGTAGGCAAGCTGCCACAGACCGTAGCCGACATTTTTCCGGTCATCCACACCGTAACGGAACTTCTTCCGCATAAAGACATTCTCGTCGTCCGGTTTGTCCATCGCGACGAACTGGGGGCGCTTCCTGATCTGCAGGACGATGGGCTTGATGGGCCGGGACAGATCGAGGAGATACCAGGGAGTTCCGTCTCCACCGCCGGTGTTGGAAACGGAAGCGCCGTTGACGCTGTGATCGCTGTCGAAAAAATACTGTCCGTCGAAACATCCCGTGTCGAATCCCGCTTTGAGGAGGGCGAAGACCAGGATGTCCGGGTGCACTTTCGCGGCCTGGGCAAGCCCCTGAATCATGGGCGTGTAGACGCCGATCTGATCGTCGTCGATATCGTTGCGGTCCACCTCGATGGTGGATTCATAGTCCTTGTTGGTGATTTCGTACTTGAAGGCGGACAGGTCCTTTAAAACCCGGTCGCCGAGCCACTCCCGCATCATGGGGAAATCGCCCAGCCATTTGTAATCCACGCTGCGCCCCGTGGACGGCACCTGCATGGCCACCAGGGGCCATTGGCTGGGGGCAGCATCGAATGCCTGGTTGAAGATCGTGTTGAAGGATTTGTAAATTCCCTGCAGATTCGCTTGATTGACAATCATGTCATGCACTCCTTTTCCGGTTTTCGGGAGAGAGCGGCGCTCTCTCCCGGTTCATGGTTCATGTTACGCCGTCAGCAGCTTCTTCTTGTATTCGATCCAGACCGCCAGCAGGATCACATCGTCCGTTCCGAGCGTGCCGTCCTTCGGTTTGATGGTCAACTCCATCGCCGCCGGATAGGCTGCCAGGTTGGCCAGGGCCAGGGTGAGCGATTCGTGCTGGACCGTTTTGGCCGTGGCGTCGCCGGTCATGGCGCTGGTGTCGCCACCGAAGTCGTCATCCGCGTCGTAGGCCGCGTCAACCACGTTGTTGTAAGCCGCGACGGTGAACTTCGTGGCGTCGCCAACCGTTGCGCCGGTCTTTGCGGCAAGGACGTGCAGAACCGCGTTCGCGGTCACATCCATGTCGGGGGGAACGATAACCTTCGTTCCCACCGCGCCGGGCGTGGCGTGGTTGTTCCAGCGGATCCCCAGACCCTTCGCCGTGACACAGAATCCGGGAGTGGCGCTGGCGCCGTCGGAAAAAGCGGCGAGGGCTACGCCTGCATTCGTAAAATACGGGATCGGGATATCGATAATCCCCTTCGCGCTTTTCAGATGCTGGTAAATCTCCTGCAGGGCCGCCTCCACTTCGGTCTGGGAGGTGAACGATCCCGCGTCGGCAATGGAGATCGCGCTGGCTGCATGGGCGGCGTTCCCGTCGGCGATGTGCGCGGCGGCATCCGACTGCCGGACGGCCGGTTCGATGTCCACCCAGGCGTGGGTCGTGTCGATGTATTCGGCAATAATTCCCGCGAAAATGTCGTTGGTCACGTTCCCGACCAGATCGACATTCTGATCGTCGGCAATATAGACGCTGTCTCCCACGTTGGCCTCGGTAATCGCCGTAGCAAAGGACATCTTGAACAGGCCGCGCCGACGGACCAGAACACTGATGTCGCCGGCCTGGCCGGATGCGTTGTCGGCCTGTTCACGGGCGATGCCCATGAAGATCAACCCTGCCGTATCGGCGCCGGGAACGGCGTAACCGTCGGCATTGGCGCAGACCATCGCGCCGGCATAAATCTTGTCTCCGTCATCGACAGGAATGGAAATCTCGACGCCTTCCCGGTATTCGGTTTTCTTGTCATCTGCTAAAGCAGTCATGCTATTCCTCCTTCCCCCGCTCAGGGCTACTGGTTGTATTTTTTGAACGTGTCTTCATCGATGCCCATCATCGCGTTGATGCTCTTCTGGGCATCGTCCATCTTCCCCGGATCGGAGTCTTTCAGAACGCGCAGCCCTTCCACGGGGATGACGCTTCCCGCGGGACGGGACAGGACGATGAGTTTGAACTGATCCGGATTTTTCAGGGCCAGGTCCCGCCCCCACTTGTCCAGTTCTTCGGGAGAGGTCTTCCCCTCCTTGAGGGACAGGGCAATCAGATCCTGTTGATTCATTTCGGCGATTTTCCGGGTGAGCTCAGCCACCTGGTGGCTTAACTGCACGGCGACGTCACCGGGGGTCTTGAGGGAAGCGACGATCCGGATCACCTCTTCCCTGTCTGCATTCTCTTTCGCTCCCAGGGCCTCCAGGACTTCCCTGCAGGCGACGACTTCCCCCTTGCCGCCCGCCTCCTTCGCCGTGTTGACGGCCAGGGTCGCCGCTTCGAGAACCTTGTCTTCCCCGGCATCGTCCGCCAGGCCGAGGAGTTTCCTCAATTTTTCGATCATGACAATCTCCTTCGCTTTGTTTTGGGAGGCGGGTTCCCCGTCTCCGGTTAAATTCCATTTCGCCACCAGGGGCTTCAGGTTGTCGATCCGGGGCATGTTGGTCAGGGCCACGTTAAGCATGGCGACAATCCGTCCCGACGCCTCCTCGATGAGCACCACCGGGGAAAAATACCGGTATTCCCTGTTGGCCAGATAGTTCGACGCCTGCCGCGTCCAGTCCACGACCGCCCAGAGTCCATCGGAGCCCTTCCAGGTCAGCGCCTTGATCCATCCCGCCGCGGGGGCCTGGCTGTCCTTCAAGGTCTGGTGCTCGTAGTCGATAACCATATCCAGGCCGCGTCTGGCGAACTCGGCGATGATCTCCGTCGCGCCGGCTTCGTCCAGGGTTGCCGACCCGTAACCTTTCATGTCGATCCTGCCCGCGGGCAGTACCTGGAATTCCCCGGGCACTCCCGTCATTTCCTTCAAAAGAACCCGGATTTTCTCTCCCATCGTCAAAACCCCTCCTGACTCAGACTGCAATTTCCCCGGAAATAGCTTTAAACATACTTTAAATTTTGAGATCGTTTTTCGCGCGAAGGTTTGATCGCGCCTGACACAGATAACCGCTTACAGGGCAAATTTGAGCGTCGTTTTTCCGCCAAAAGACCTCAAAAGGGTCCTCCAGTCTGTCACCGATTTCGTTTTTCCGGACGGTCAACGTTCATTTTCTTCATAAAATGAACCCCTTAAAGTGTGGCTTAAGAAGCTAAGTGAAAAAGCATTAAACCTTGCCCTCCAGATACCGTTCCACGATCCCCGCAATCCGCCCGCTGTCCTCCCGGCTGATCCCCAGGTAGGGCCGGGCGGGGATGCGAACCTTGCGGCCCCTTCCTGCAGTTCCGCCGAGCTGGTGGATCGCCCCGTAAACCCTGTTCGTCCCCACAGCCACGGCATGCGTCCCCATGAGTTGAGAGCGGATGCTTCCCCGGAGGTGTCCCGATTCCGTCAGAATCTTGGAATGCTTCTTCCGTTTCAGGGTGGCCGGGGACAGCGCCGCCCACCGGGCGCCGTCGGGAGCAGGACCCTGACTGTTGAACCGCGACTCCGTGGACTTCACCAGTTCCTCGCCGATCACCCTGAGAACCGGGGAAAGGTCGCCCATTTTCCGGGACAGCCGGTTGAGGGCGTCCAGGACGGGTTTGTCGTCGATTCGAATGGTGATGTCGGGCATCTGCCGTTTCTCCTTGACTTTTCACCGCAAGGGGCTGATATTTTTATTAAGGCTTCGGTGACACGGTGACATTCTCCCGGCCGTAAGACACCGTCAGGCGGACTGATATGTGGGGTTCAATGGGAGGCCCCACCCGAAGCCTTTTACAGTTCATCCTTGCGGTTCCTGAATATTGTGCTATCTTATTGCTATCTGGCCTGTCGGGGCCGCACCCTTAACCGGCAGGCGTAGGCCATGCGCCGGTGCGGCGGCGTGATGCGCACTATCTCTCTTCCGGTTCCGGATAAATCAGCCTTCCGGATCTTAATCTGCCGCCGCTCGGATTTTCGCTTCGAATCACGTCAAACGCGATTGTCTGTCCTTTAATTGTATCCGCCACGATCCCCGCCACGCGTCCTTTTCCGACGTCATACGCCTTGACGTACCGTCTTCGGAGATATACCCGGCCGCTGTCCACAAACTGCATGAATCCCACCCATATTTCCTGAGGATTCTCCAGGATGTCCGGAATCAGCGGCAGGTATTGTTCCCGACCGTCCCACCGCTGCTCGTCACCGGCAATATGATCGGCGATGGCTGTTGTAACGCTCACGGAATCCCCCATTTTGTCCCGATAGATTCCTTCCGGAACTGCGGTGCGCAGGGCCTGCACATCTCCTTTGCGGATCCGCTCTCCCAATTCCACCGGCGGTCGCTCTCCCGTCAGCTTCTTCGGCAGGAAGGGGTATTCCGCCCGGCGCCAGGGTCCCAGTTCGATGAACTTTCCAGTTTCCTGAATCCAACTCTTGCCGAAAGCCGCCTTGCCGACGTTGTAGCCCCAGCCCTTGTCGATCCCCACCGGCTCGCCCGTCTTCGGGTCGATGGGGGAAGGAGGGGCCTCGCCCTTGCCGTTTTTGCGGGCGGCCTGCCATTCGTCCTTTCCTGCGGCAAAGACCTTGCACTTGCATCCCCAGCCGTTGGGGACGTAGTGGGAATCCCACCAGGGATCGTTGGCCGGCAGCGTCGTGCCGTCCCAGGACCGATGCAGGGGGCGGGGATGGATGCTGTCGCCGTGGCGGTAAACCAGATAGCCGTAGAACTTCAGCATGTCCGGATCGGTAAGCTGCGCCCAGCGTCCAGCGGCGTAGGACGTCCGGATGTTCGTGGAGTAGATCACTTCGCTGCGCCAGTTGCGGGAACCGTTGTAGCTCCAGCCGTGCTTCGCCACGATCCGGTCGAAGTCCTTGCGGAAATCCCGAAGGGTGACGCCGTCGCTGATCGCCTTGTCCACGGCGGTCCGGAAATCCGCAAGAAGATCGGCCTTCATCGCCCCGGCGATCATGAATCCTCTGGCGTGCTGGCCTTTCCACAGATCGTCCCAGCGGGCCGTGGGGATGTTCAGCTTGTTTTTAAAGAACGATTCCTGCTCCTGGAAAGGCAGTTTAAAAACTATTGACAGTGCTGGATCAATTGCCATCGCCGACCTCATACCGGCCCGCCATATCCGCGATCATCATGGCTTGCGCCATCAAGCCGCCGAGGTCTGCCGGGTCCATGCCGCTGTAGAGATCCAGGATGCTGTCCCGAAGCTCTTCCAGGCTTTCCGCCTTTTCCACGAGCCGCTTGAGCGGCGTCAGGAAGAATTCATCCGTAAGGGACAGACTTTCCCGGCCAAGACGGTCGGCGATCAGGTCGGCGGCGTCCTTTTCCGCTTCCGTCGCTCCATCCTTGGCGGCGATGACCCGAGTTCCCGGCGTTTTGTTCGCTACGGGTGCCGGAGGCTCCGCCTTTTCCGGCGGCATCAGGATCGTTTCCCCTTTCTGAGGCATCGGGATCTTGAACTTTTCCGCCACATGCTCGGCAGAGGGGTAAAAACCGATCTTGCTCAAATTGACGTAAACTTCGGAGGTGGTCTTGAGGTCTTCCGGCTGTTCATGGAAAATCTTGAACCACGGCAAGGGCTTGTCCCAGCCGAAGTTCCACCCCACCAGGGGGCGAATGATCTGAAAACGGATCGTCCTGCACAGGGCTTCGGCGTCGGACACCACCAGGTCATGGCGCACCTTGTCCTGGACATCATCGTTGCCCAGCCTGCCCGGGGTGCCTTCCGTCGTCGCAGTCTGGCCGAGAATGGCCTTGGACATCTGTTTATCGCAGAAATTCGCCAGTGCATCGTAGAGGTTGTCTGCCCCTGTGGCCTTGGCGGACTCAATAAAATCGATCTCCGTATTCTTCGAAATGATCCCCGCTGCATCGGAACCCAGGGAACGGACGGCGGCAAGCAGAGCGTCCTTTTCGTCCCTGCCTGCCAGCGGATCGTATTTCCCCAGGCGCAGAGGCATGCCGAAGACTTCGGCGAAGGCCACCCAGTCCTTCAATACATAGTTCTTGAAGAGGTACATCCAGCCGCAAACCCGCAACACTCCCGCGCGGGTATCATATCCTGAGCGGGCCTTGTATCTATGATAGACGAGCTTGAAGGGAGGCATAATCTCCCCGTAAACAGGCTCCGCTTCCGTGAGTATCCGGGGAACCTCGAAGCTCCGGGCTGTAATATCAGCGCCTCGTTCGTAGAAGACCGCTTTCTTGGCGTGAATCCACTCCAGGCGTTCAATCACTGCACGGGAGCCGTCGAATCCCCAGAGGATCTCCGACAGAGCATAGCCCTTGCCGACGGCGTCCAGCAAATCAAGCAGGGATTCCTCCAGGGGTTCCAGGGAAAACAGGCAGTCGGCTACAAAATCGCGGATCTTCCGGTCTTCGGCGGATTCCGACCAGGGCGTGATGTCGTAGTCCAGCCCCAGGACGGCATTCTTCCGGGTCTGCAGCTCCGAGAACAGGTGTGTGTCCTTCTCTTCCATTTCCTCGAAGAGTTCCGCCTGCCGGGCCACATCCCCGCCGTCGGCCTCCTTGAAGATCGCACTCAGCCGTTCGGGAGTCAGCCCCTGCGACGGATAATTGCTCCACCGGTCCCGGATCGTCGTCACGGCGATCTGCCGGGTTTCCGGTCGTTTTTCGACCTGGATTTCCCGCCCGAATTGATCGAATAGTATTGCCATCAGTAAGCACCTCGCTGTCGATAGACGCCCGTCGGCGATTGATCAGATGTTGTCGAGAACCGTCTTCGGGAGACGGCCTGATATTCCACCGGGCCGCCGATGTCAGTACCCGCCGCGGAAATCGCCAGGGCCAGGGCCCAGAAGCGGTCGGCGTGGCCGTCTTCCGAGCGTTCCGCCGTGAAGCGGATGTTTCCCGCAGCCGTCGTTTCCTTCGTCACGGACCGCAGATCGGCCCGGATCCTGGGGTCGTAGGGAATCCGCAGCCTCCGGTCCTCCATCGTCCCCCGCACGGGATAGGCCAGGGCCTCCTTGACATGGGGGGTGAAGGTCACGGTTTCGATGCGGTATTCGCCGATCTTCTTCTTCGCGTCGTCGCCCCAGCCGATGCCCAGGCCGGTGTAATCCAGACAGGCCCGGTTCATTCGGGCCAGCCAGGGCCAGAGCACCTTTTCCTGGTCGGGCTTGCTCATGTTTCTCAGGGCGATGACCTCGCGGGTATAGAGGACGTCCCCGAGCTTCTCCAGGACCCACAGCACCGTCAGATCCTTCTTCCGTCCGATGTCCAGTCCGGCGTACAGCGGGCCTTCCGGCCTTCGCCCGTCCAGGCTCATCCGCCAGTTTTCCGTCGCTCCATACTCGCAGGCGGCGATCAGGTCGTATTCCAGAAAGGCCGTGGCGTCGTCCGCGGGGTTGCACATGTATTCCTGCTGAAAGGATTCCTCGTCGGCGCAGCCGGACTTGACGAAATCGAAATAGGTTGCCTCGTCCATCCCCTGAATCTCGTCGTCCGCAGGCAGGGACTGCTGGAGCTTGTAGAGGAAGCCGTCGGTCAGGGCGTCTTCCAGGGTGACCCGGTGCAGGCTGATGTTCTTGGGGTTGCCGTGTTCCTTGACCTCGCGCACCAGGCCGTTGAAGAAATTCGCGCTCCCCCGGTGGGTGGAGATGACCTCCAGGGAACCGCCCCAGGTGATGCCCGGATAGGCGATGCTCCACAGTTTGCGAGGATCGGGATGCAGGGCGAACTCGTCCAGGACGCGGCCGCCGCGTTTGCCGGCCTGGGCGTCCGGGTTGGAGCTCATGGAGTGGATCCGCTTCCCGGAGGAAAAATGCAGGACATAGGCGGAGATCTTCTTTTCCTCGTCGATGACCCGTTCCCCCAGATCCTCGGCGGCGAGCTGAAGCACCTTTCCCCACATTTTGCAGTCTTCCACGAAGAGTCGGGCCTGAAGGTCGTCGCGGCTGGAGACCCACTGATCATGACGGGCGCCCGCTTCGGCGGTGCGCTCCACGCAGGCGTAGGACGTGCTCCAGGAAAGGCCGATCTGCCGGGCCTTCTCCATCAGCTTCAGGCGGGACCGGTCGAGAATCCACCGCTCCTGGTAGGGGAGAAAAAGACCGCCGGGGTTGGCCGGCGTGATCTTCGCGTTGCCTTTGCTCATCTCATCAGCCCGCCATCATCAGGACGTCGCGCCGGATCTTCTCGATGGTCGCCGGGGAAACGCCTTCCTGTTTCGCCGTTTTCTCAGCGGCATCAGCGGCATCTTCCAAGGCCTTTCTCCGGCTCTCCGCCATCCATTTCTTCTGATCCACGCTGGCCTTGCTCAGTTTCGCCACCATGACGCCCAGCTTCGGGAAGATCTTCGCGAAGGCTTGCGGGTCTTCCGTCTGGAGATTGACCAGGACGTCAAAGGCCTTTTCCTGCACCAGGGTGATCAGGGCGTTGTTCATGTGGCCTTCGCTGTCCCCCACGGCTTCGGAAACGGCGCGGGCCTGCTCGGTGGCGATCCGGATGGATGCCAGACGGCCCTCAAACCCCTGGCCGTAACGGTGAACCCCCGAGCGGGAAATGTCGTAACCCTGCTCCTGGAGCCAGGCGGAAAGCCCTTCGTAGTCGCAGAAACCGCCCGTAATCAGGCGGCGGTCCAGTTCGGCTTTTACATCCGGGGGCAGGTCGAGGATTTTCGATCTTCGCGGCATGGCTACCACCACTTCTCCGGGCGGGCGATTCCGGGATCACAGGGCACCGTGTATTCCACGAGATCGACGCCCAGACGGTTGATCTTCGCGGACCAGACGGGAACGGCGCGGGAGCGTTCGACGGCGAGCAGTTCCCGGTCTTCCAGATAGTCCAGCTCCCGGCGGATCTCCAGCAGGGTAATGTCCAGCATCACCGGCTCGATGGCGTTCTTGATGATCGTTTCCGTCGTCCCGATGGGACGGGCGGCATAGAGGGCGCGCAGGATCAGCCAGCGCAGCTCTTCACGGCGGGCTTTTTCGATATCCACGGGCACAGGGCAAGGTTCTTTCATCGGGTTTTCTCCTTGGCATTGATGGCTGTCATCATATCCTGATGCAGTCGATCCAACTTGGTATTCAGCACCAGTTCAAAGCGCATGTGATCTTCCTTGCGCACGTAATCCAGAGGCAGCGTCGCCTTCATCTCCAGAAACTCCCGCTCCAGGCGCTGGAGATCCTTGCCGAGGCCGCTGATGCCGGATATCTTATCTTCCAGGTCTCCAATGCACTTGCTCAGCATCGACCGCATGACGCCCAGGATCAGCATGCTCCAGGCGGCGATCAGGCCGGCGAGAAAGAGGAAAAGCGGCCAGGATTCACCCATGACGCTCCCTCCGTTCCTTTATCCCCTGGCATTCGATGCACCGCACGGCGAAGGGCATGGCGGCCAGCCGGGCGGGTTGAATTTCCTCGCCGCAGTCCCGGCAGATTCGCCTTTCCCCCGGTCCCGCTCCTTTCGGATGCAGGCCGGGGTTCCGGCCTCTCTCTGAATAATTGTCTCTTCTCCGGAAGTGCTCCCGCAGGGCGATCTCCCGGTGCATGGCTTCGTGCTGCTGGGCGTGATCGATTTCATCCATGTCAGATCAGCCCTGCCAGTTCTTCGTAGGTGGCCGACACCTTATGCTTGTGGAAATAGCCGGGAGCCACGCGGACTACGGCATATTTCAGCCGGCGGCGCCACCAGCGGTCGAGTTTTCCCAGCAGTCCGTCTTCCAGGAGGCCGTCCCGATACGCCATGATCTCCAGATAAACCTGCGCAGCGACGGCCTTGCTCACCACCGGATCCGAATCAGATCGACAGAGGTAATCGTGGGCCGCCCCCGCTCTTTTGCTCGTTCCCCGGATGAGCGGAACGCTCTCGAAATCCATGACAAAACCCGCCGGCATCGTGACATCATTGGCCAGGCCCTCCCTGTAAAGAACGTCCGAGACAAAGCGGAAAGGAGCGATGAGACGGACGTATTTCGTATCGTCAATATTGTCTGTCAGCAGCGGACCCAGGATTTTCGTCATCGTCAACCCCTATGCCGTCAGTCCTTCCAGGAACCCTGTCGTCAGGCTCCTGATCAGGGGAAGATCGATGTCCGGCATGTCCCCGGAATCGGCATTGTAGCTGACCTTGCTCAGGGCCGCCTTGACGGCCAGTTGAACTTCAGGCTTGTCCACCTTCTCCAACAGGGTGGAGACGACTTCCTTCAGCAGGGCATTGACCGCCTCCCGGCTCGCCCCGCTTTCGATGGTCTCCAGCAGTCCTTTCGCCACCGGCGTGGCCGGTTCGATCAAAGCAGGATTGTTGGCCTTCACCAGCCCGCCGGCCACAAAGGCCAGCATGGAGACGGCCGGTTCAACGCTTTCCTTCACACAGAACCATCTGCTCATTGTTTCCTCCTAAGCGATCTCGAAGTGGGGATAATCCGGGCGCGGCTTCCCCTTGCTGTTCCTGAATCTCCCGCCCCAGCGCAGACCCACGGATTCGCCGATCCGGCCCGCTTCCTCGTAATCGGGAATCTCGTTTTCGTTCACGTCGACCTTCACATCCCAGCAGGGCTTGAAATCCCTGAGGATGGCGATGTCGAAGGCCTTGCCGTCGATATGCTTGGACTTGCGCGTCCAGGTGACTATCTTTCCCGGCTTCGTCCGCCCCTGGGCATAGAGGGCGTCCTGCTCTTCCTGTGTCCGCCTGGTGCAGGTGTACATGAAAGGGATCCCCGCGTTGACCATCGCCACGGAAAAGGCTTCCGCCTTCTCCTGGAGTTCGGGAAGGCAGTCGGAAATCAGGCGGCTCATGGCTTGGGCTCCTTCACCGACAGGGATGAGATCAGGATGTCCGCATAATGCTTGATCTTCAGGCAGTCGTCCGAATTCAGCCCCTTTCTTGCCTGCCGGGAGGCATACTTGATGATGCTGCCCAGGGCAAAGCTGTCCAGGATGCCCAGGGAGCGGTACAGATCGATGGGCTCGACGCCTCCCTTGCTCTTGTAATGCTCCGAACCTTTCTTCTTGACTGATTCCCAGGTGATTAGCCCTTCCGACATGACGGCCTCCTTAATTTCCCGTGCACTTTAGCAGGGGTATAAAAGGATGGCCTTCTGGTGTGATGGGGTTTGAGACAGGGATTAAGGGGGGTGAAACGGGTTAAGAAAGAGAAGGCCCGGAGGGGTTCCGGGCCTTTTGGGCTTTGCCATTTTGCCGGGGACGGCAAAATGGTTAGGTCTGCGTTGGGAGTGTCTTCATATGGTCCAGACTGCCGGTCAGCGTTTTTTCCACTTCGGCAAGGCGCTCGGAGAGATCGGCAAAGACCTCATGAAAGATGGCGATCTCCGAGTCATCCTTGCAATGGACGGGGCCGGTAAGGATGGCAATCAGATCCACGACGCCCCGCAGTCGGGCAACCTCGATGTGGGCGTCCCAGACGGGAGCCCAGGGGCAGAACAGCGTGTTCATTGATGGGCCTCCTTCTTCAGGGACGCCTGACGCTGCCTTTCCCGACGCAGTACGGTCTCCACGGTCTCTTTCTTCCGGCCCACAGCCTTGGCGATGTCCGCGTAACCGTAACCGGCGGCAGCCAGCTTCAGGATGCGCCGCACCTCTTCCAGGCTGACCGCCTTGCGGGAACCGGCCCCCGACTTCAGATGCTCGATCTTCTCCTTCTGCATGGCAATGATGAGCTCATACATTTCGATCACCCGGTCCGTGTCCATCAGCGTCTTGCCGTCAGGAACGGCGCCGGTTTGCGGGGCGGTCTCCGGTTGCGACCGGGCCAGTTTCCCCAGCTCCGACCGTCCTTTTGCGGAGCGCAGGAGGTTCTCGAAGGCGACGAAGTACCGGCTGATTTTCTTGGAACGCTCCAGGGCCTGTTCGGACTTGAGGAAGAAGGCCACATGGTTCGCCCCGATTTGGGTGAAGCCGTAGGGCAGATACTGGTTGACGGGGGCGGTCGCATTTTGCGACCGGAGGCTTTTCAGCTCTTCCGCGGTGAGCTGGAAGAGCATGTCGGAATCGAAGTGCTGGGCGTTCCGCCGGACCTGCTCCATCAACCGCCTTGTCGGAACGCCGTAGACGGCGGCGACCTGCCGGTCCAGCATGAAGGGTTCCCGGCCAGGCAGGAGATGGACGGCCTGCTCCTCCCGCGGATCGCCGAAGGCGTTGCCGCCGAAGAGGGGACGGCAGAGTTCGTTGAGGGAATCAAAAGACGGATGGCTGGGGTGCTCGGGGGCGATGCTGTGCTTGTTGCTCATGGTTCTTCCTCCGTAAGTTTTAGGGTTGGGGCGCAAAAAAGCCCGAGTTGTTCCTACGCACCTACGGTAGCGCCCAGGACCTCGCGGTATCCCGGCAACTCGGACCATTCGATCCAAATAAAAACCCCCTTTCGCGCCATGCGTGGTCGCACTTGAGGCCGGGGCAGCCCCGTAGGATATTTAGGAAGCCAGAGCTTCCCCAAATCCTTTGAATTTGTCAAGTTTATTTTTTACTGTATCTTATGCAGGCGCTCCGGATCGGCGAAGATACCCTGTTGATCCTGCGCCCACTCGATAAACCGCTCCTTGTCCTCGTCCGACAGGCCCAGAAATTCGCAGGCATGATCCAGGTCGTAAAGCGGGTTTCCCTCTTTGTCGTAATAATCCGGTTTCAGTTCCGGAAAATGAGAGAAGACGATCCGGTAGAACTCTTCCTTGATCTCCGGCGGGACGCTGCGCAGGATATAGGCGATTGCGTCCAGATATGCCCGGCTGCCTTCCGGCTCCCGGTGGTACACAGCAAACGCTTCTAACAGTGACGAAAATTCCATTTTATCCCTCCATTGCCCGCACCCAGTCATCGTCCATCTTCGTTTCCGCGATCCGCTTTTTGCAGGACGGACAGTAAATCCGGGGCATGACCAGACCGGGGTTGATTGTTTTTGTTTCATGCTCCAGTCCGCAGGCCGGGCACTTGCAGATCTTGAGTATTTCCTTGTCGCCGGCCACCAGGCGGATGAAAGCCACGGGATCCACCAGGCGCAGGTCGATCTCCTCGGGATGGGCGACGATGAAACTCCGCACCCATTCCGGATCAAAATACCAGTGATCGCCGCCCTGGCATTTCTTGCGCAACGTTCCGCGACGCTTCCCCTTCAGCCATCCCTTCTCCATCCAGCGGTAAACGATGGAATGATTCTCCTGGTCGTTCCAGAGCAGCTTGCACAGTCCTCGCAGCGTGAAGCCTTCGCCGTCGGCGGAAAGCAGTCCGAGCCGCTTGACTTTCACGTGAATTGCCGTGGTGGAGCGGGATACTCCAAAATTATGACGCAGGCCTTTCTGCAGGGCTTTCACTCCCATCTTCGGGTAGTGCTCCGCCACATAGGATTCTTCGGCGGCCGTCCAATCCGCAGGCTTCGGGATAGCCAGCCCCATGTGTGCAGCTAATCTGCGCACATACCAGCGGGGATATTTACGGCCCAGAAGCCGCATGATCCGGTTGAGAGCCAGCGAACTGCCGTCGTATGTCTTCCGGATCAGTTCCAGCTCTTCTTCCGTGGGAAAATACTTCTGTTTCACGCTTTTCTCCTTGTCGTTTTTCAACTCGGCTTGAGGAATGCCAGAGCGCCGATGAGCACAACCATTCCATCACAGATAATATCGGCATCACTCTGCGGGGTAAGGTTCCAGCCGAAATATGCCGTCTCCGCCAACCAGAACGCTTGGGAAAGTATAAAAATATGCCAGTTTATCATTAAGGTTTATCGCCGGATTCCACAGGGCGGTTCCGGCGGGACCTGAGTATGGAGGCCCGATATTCCCCGCCTCGGCGCCGGGCGGCGGCATGTTTCTTATCCGATTCCGGTGATCATGTCCTTGAGCCGTTTCCGGTTGGCCTCGATCTGCTCGGGCGTCAGGCGGGCCGGAGGAACGTCCTTCATCTTCGGGACCGTCACGGTCTCCTCCGTGACGGGATATCGCGCTCCGGATCGCAGGCCGGTTTCCTTCTTCCTCAGATCCCGTTCCGCCGTTTTCGAAGCTGTCGAGGCTTCCCGCTCGGAAATCGTGATCATACAGGACTTCAGATAATTGTGGTTCTTCAGGGGCTCCGGGAAGCGGCGTTTGACCATGCCGGAAAGGGCCTCGGCAATGCCGGCGCGGGAGATCCGGTAGAACTTCCGGTTGTAGGAGAATTCCTCCCGCTCGAAGAGCGTCCGCATCTCTTCCGTGAGGACCCGCAGTCGGTGAACATTCCGGAATCCCGGCGACACGCCGAACAGTTCGAAGTAGGCCCGCACCAGGCGGCCATGCGGATAAAAGGCGTCCTGCATCTCCAGAACCGCCCGCAGATCACCTTCCGCCAGGGCTTCCAGGACGTCGATCTCCGCCAGGCACACTGGGCATTTAATCGTTGTTGAAGACATCTTGAAGCGTCCTTTTTCTGTTATTGACACGGGTGCTCCGGAGGACTATATTCCGATTCGCCAATCAAAATGACCCTCCGGAGAACGCCCGTGATCCCTCGCTGGATTATGACCGTCTTGACGGTCTCTTCTTACTGCATCGTTATTTTCAGGTTCTTCCTTGATTACGGAGGTCATGCCATGCACATCTTCAAGGACGTTATTGCTTACTTTCAGGCCGACCCCGGCAGAATTTTCGGTTGGCCTTTCTTCTTTCTCGCCGTGGGGCTTAATGTCTGGCTCGTCTATGACGCTTTTCGCCGCCGGCGCATTGCCCGGGAAAAAGAAGCCGCAGCCGAGCAGGACCGCAGGATCAGGGCGGCGATACAAAACGCGATGCAATACAATGCGCTGGCCGTCGCCATTAACGAGCTGCGGGAAAGGGCCGGGCTGCCCGCTATCGATTTCTTTGACGAGAATACCATTCGGGAAATGGCCTCTCCCCGTTCTTAAAAGTTTGTCGCCGGATAACACCTGTTATAACAGGCTCAGTTGCCGCTCGTCCTGCATCCCGTAGCGGCGCTCCCATGTGTCGTTGCGCTCCAGGAAGGCCGCCAGCTCGTCCCAGCTTACCCGGCGTTCCTGCCGGAGCATGTAGGATTTCAGGGAATAGGGAACGACGGGATTGCCGTTGTCGTCGGGCTGCCACGCATCGATGAGCCGGCAGAACGTCGCCCGGGAAAACCCGAGGATCATGCAGACCTCGGCGTTCCGGTAACTTCCCCGCACGGGAAGCCCGCAGGCCTTCACCATTTCCCGCAACTGTTCGTCAACCGTCATTCTTCCATCCCTTCTCAAAATGAAATCTTTCCTCCCCTCCGGAAGAGAAGTCGCCGCCCCGCCCTCCGGAAGGAAAGGAAGACGTCATCAGGACGTCTTTTTCAGATCGTAGTTGAACGTTTCCACGGCCTTGCGCTCCGCGCCGATGAGACCGAGCTTCATATCGTTCCAGGTATTGATCAGGTCCCGGTCGAAGGTCTTTTCCACCTTAACCGCCTCGTGGAAGCCGGCGGCCTCCAGCCTCCCGACCACCTCGTCCTTCTTCCCGTGGATCCTCACCTTGTTCTCCACCTGGCGAAGCAGCGATCCGGCGGCCAGCAGACAGACATCGCCGGCGGCGAAAAATACGCTCCGGCCCGCCTTCATCAGCTTCTGGAGTTCCGCCTCTTTGTCCCTGATGGACTGCTGAGTCCGGGAAAGCTGGTCCCGATAACGGGCGGCCAGCGCTTCCATTTCGGCATTGGCGTCGGTCTCCACCTGAACTTCCACCGCCTTCAACCACAGGAGCCTCCGCAGCAGTTCGTCCGCCTTCTCACGGAAGTCAACACCTTCGCATATTGTCGCCGTCATCTTCGCCATCACGCCGCCCTCCTGTTCCATATGTGAATCGCCGCCGCTGATGAATACTGGACAGGACCAGCAGCGCCGCAGTCCCGACAGATCACATAATAGTAATTCCCCATAACCGTATGGATTACCTCCACATCATTCTCCCCGCAGAACGGGCACGGTTTCAATTCCATCACGCCGCCTCCTCCAGACTGAGCCGCACCTGTCCCAGGTATTCCGGCAGGGCGATCTTCTTGATTCGGGAATTCCGGGCCAGCACCCGCAGGGCGCGCCGTTCGTTGGCCTGCAGGTAATTCTCCAGCTCGCTGCCCGCCGCGGCCAGGTAATAGCCGCCTCCGTTGCGGTTCGAGATCGAGCAGATCGGACGGCCTTCGTTGCGCAGCTCCGTGATCAGCTTCCGGATGCCCCGGGTGTCGTTGATCCGGTTCTCCCAGCTCTCCCCGTAGATAAGCTCATGGAGTTCCGCCATCCCGATGGCGTTCTGGCGGCCGATGTGCTCCATCAGCTCGTCCTTCAGGCGGCTTTTCCGGGATTCATGCAGTTCTTTCTGCAGCCTCTGCCGCGCCTCCTTCCGGTTCTTCCGGGGCGGTAGATTTTCTGTTCCGCTGTTCATGTCCGGCCTCCTTTCCCTGTGGCGTGGGCCTTGATGGCATCCCACATTTCCCGCAGGATGCGGTGATGAATCGGTTCATAGGGCTCATCGGCCATGACGTAAATCAGCTTTTCCAGCCGCTGGAACTTGTTGTATACGCCCACGATTCCCTCGTCCTTGACGATAATCACGTCCATTTCTGCCTCCTTCCTTAAGCGTTGCGCGCTTTGAGCGCTTTCTTTCTTCTCCGGGCTATCGATTCCGTCGGCCCCTCGCCGGTCAGCTTGTTCCGCGTGTATTCCAGGGCGACGACGATCTTCCAGAGCTGTTCCGGCGTGCACCACCGGCAGGCGTCCACCTTGAACATCCTCCGGGAGATGCCGTCGGCGTAGGCTTCCGTCTTGCCGATGTCGGCCAGGATCGCGCCGATCTTCTTCAGCAGGGGCAGCCTGTCCCAATTCGCCGGATTGCCGGAGGGTTGCCGCTTCGGTCTGCTCACGATCCGGAAGCCGTCCGCCTGGAACAGGGCGATCAGCCTGTCCGCCTGCTTCGAGGTCAGTTCTTTCGACGAAGACACCCCGAAGCCGTCCTTCAGGGTGTGCCGGTATTCCTCGTCAGTCCAGCCGCACTGGGCCTTGGCGATGTGGATGATCGCCAGTTCCTTCTTCGAGATGGTCATTTTTGCGCCTCCCTGCATTCCCGGCACGCCCGCCATAGGCGCACCCGCTGGGGGGATGTGGCCGCGCAGGGCTTCCGCCGTTCCGCGGCGCACCTTTTCAGGGAGATAATCCCCATGACCGGGCAGTTCACCGTCTCCGAGCCGAAGACCTCGCCGACCCGCTGGAGTATCCGGGACATGTCCGCCCCGTAGGTGCCTTTGCGGATCTGGGAGAGGGCGGAGGCCGAAACGCCAAGGGCCCGCGCCGTGGCGGCCTGCCCCTTTTCCTCAATAGTGCGCAGCAGCAGCGCGATGCGATCCTCTTGCGGCATGATGCCTCTCCTCCCGTCCTTCTTTTTTCCGCGCCGGGACGGACGGCGATTTCACCGGGCATTCCGGACCGGCGTCCTTTACGAGCCGGTATCCTTTATAGTTGCCTCCCCGGCCGGTAACGTACCCGCCGATGGCGGTGATGTATCCTTCCTTTTCCAGCAGGTTGAGCAGCTTGCGGGCGTTGTCCGCTTTCGCCCCCGGCACGGTGATCAGCAGGTCCCGGATATCGAAGCGCCGCTTGATCCGGATCGTCGTCCACATTTTCTGCCGCGCCGAATAGAGGGCGGGTTTCTGTTTCATTCCCTTCACTCCCGGCATGGCTACCCCCTCTTCCGGAACTTCGGCTGATCGAAGTACAGAGGGCGATCCGCCCAGTCGTCAAGGGTTACCGTCTCCAGCCCCGAAGTCTTCGCCATCTGCTCGATCCGCGACAGCCCGACGACCATCCGGCCTACGTTCGCCTTCGCCTCCCGGTGCAGATGCTCCAGGAGATCATCCGCCAGCTTCACCTCGCAGACCGTGTCCGCCAGGGTCCGGGCGTCGTCGAGATCCACCCCCTTGAACTCCACCCACTGGGTGATCCGCCGGGCGAAGCGGCCGCGGTCCTGGATCGTGCGGGCGATGCGCTCCATGCCGATCAGGACTACCGCTGCCCCGGTGAGGTCGTAGATGTCCCGCAGGGTGTCCAGCATCTCCGTCTGACGGAAGAGATAATCCGCCTCGTCGATGAAGATCACCCGGTCCTGATTCATGAGCCGCTGCGAGATGTCGTCCATCATGACTGATCTCCGCGCGCGGGGAGCGCCTCCCAGTTCCGTGACCAGGGCGCCCAGCATGGCCGTCACCGTCCAACAGGCATTCGCCCGCAGGAAGATCCCGTCCATCGTGTTGGCCGCGTAGGCGACAACCGTTGTCTTTCCTTCCCCCGGCTCTCCCCACAGCAGGCCCATGCCTTCCACCCCCAGGGGGCGGTTGCGCAGCTCGCCGACAGCGGAGATAAACAGCCGCACATTCTTCGTTTTTGCCAGTTCGTGTCTCATTGCCTATTTCAACTTCCTCCTCTTAATTTCACAGGGCCGCCTCGGCGGTTTCCCCTGTCAGTGCGCGTATTCCAATGGTGCTGGTGAAGGGCTTCCTTCTCGCTTTCCCGGCCTCGGTTTCCTGCCAGGCTTCGTATTCCTTCTTCCACTGCTTCTGGGTTTCCGTGACTGTGCCGGCCTTGATCCGGTCCAGAATCCAACAGTATATCTCTTCGTTGTTCGCGAAGACCCGTCGCTCCCGCCGCTTCTGCCGGAGGTCGACCACCTTCTTCTGCCGTTCCTCGTATTCAAGGACCTCAGGCGGCAGCTCGATCCTGCCGGCAAGAGCCTGTGCGTTGGGCGTCCGGTCGGCATCGGCCACGGCAAAGGCGGCCTCCTTCAGGGCGGGCGTGGAATATTCCACCGTCTTTTGAGGCAGTTCCTCGACGTTCGCAAGAAGGCTCTCCCGGTGCGCCAGGATGTCTTCGGGGACGAGGGCGATCTTGTGTTCCCGGATCAGCTTCCGGGCTTCCTTGCGCATTTCGGCGTAGGCCTTCTTCTGCGTGTGTTTCGCGTGGCTCGCCAGATCGGCGGCGGAAATGCCGCTCCAGTCCGGATCCACCGCCGTGCAGACATACTCCCCGGAAGCGGCGAAGATGTAGGCCTTCCCCACATCGGCGTAATCGAGCAGCACCTGAACGGACTGATCCTCGTAACCGATCAGGGCCGTGTTGACGTAATGCCTCCGGTTGACCGTCACGCCCTTCTTGCCCACCTTCCGGACGCCGCCGTCCTGCGGGGCGGGGGCGAGCAGCACATCCAGGGCCCGCTCGTCTGCGATCCTCCGCACCGGGGCCGTCCAGGAGCGGACCATCTCCGCGGGGCGCTTCCCGTCCAGGGAGCCGTGAGGATCCTGATGATAGACCGACTCGATCCAGCGGTCGCAGATCTCCTGGAACTCCCGGGCGGCAAGCTTCACATCCAGGACGGCGCCCTTCTTCATCAGGCGCTCGGCAAAAGACTTCCGGGACTCGATGGCCTTGCGCTGGGCCACGTTGTGGCCTATATAGCCGGGGAGCAGTTCCACGATGCCGTGAGAGAAGGTATGGAAGAAGCGTTCGATGTGGGGCTTCATTTCTGGGGTGAAGGGAGGGCAGAGATCCTGTTCTATTTCCAGGGATTCCAGGACGCGCGTCATGTGGCGGGCGGTGAAGTCCTTGCCGTTGTCCGTCCGCAGGACTTCGGGAACGCCCCAGTCCAGCAGGCAGCGCCGCAGAAGCGCCGCGATGGCCACGGCCTTCGATGACGGCACGACCAGTACCTTCGCCCGGCGGCTCCAGACGTCGATCATTCCGATCACCGTGTGCCGCCCTTCGGCGAGCATGATGTCGCCGGGGGTGGCATCCGATTCCCACAACTGGTTGAGGCGGCCCACCGAGGCGGAGGCGCTGCCGAACGCGGCGCCGTACCTCGATTTCCACTCGTCCGGATTGTGAATGGATAAAAGCAGCACGCGGTTCTCGTCCCGCCAGCGGGACGCCCATCTCCAGACGACGTGGGAAGCGGGGATCTCCTGCCCGGCAAACCGCGCCTCCAGGCCCGCCATGAGTTTGGGAACCGAAACCCGGTTGTGCTCCAGGATCATCGCGCGGATGAAGTCCTGCATGTCCGGCGTCAGCAGCGTGCGCCCTGCGTTCTTCCCGTAATGCCAGGCCAGGCCGGCGAGCCCCTGCGTCTCGTATTTCTCCTCCCAGCGGTACAGGGTGGAGGGATGGAGCTTGCCGGTCTTGTTGACGATCTCGACAATCCCGTCGTCCAGGGGAATTTTGCCCTCATTGAACTGGGCGCAGAACAGGGCTGCTCCCTGTATCCTTCCGAAACCGCCGGCCTCGATGAAGGCGTCTTTCGCCTTGAGGACCTCCCAGCAGGCCTCCGCCTCCCGTTTCCGGGCCTCCGGCAACCGGGCGAATTCGACCAGCCCCCTCTCCTTTATAAGGCGTTTCTCTTCCTTCTCCCTTTCCAGGTCTTCCAGATAGTTCCGGGCGGCCCGATAGCCGGCCATTTCCGGAGACTCGGGGGCGATGGCGGCGGCCGCCTGGGCGGCGCGCTGTCTGGCGATGCGGGCCTGCCAATCGACGGGGAGGACGGCGCGGCGAAAAAGCTTCCTTTTGCCGCCTCTGCCCGTTTCCATTTCACAAGGCCAGCCTTCCTGATCCGCCCGCTTCTGGATCGCCTGCCATGATATGCCCATGATGACAGCCAGTTCCTTTGCCGAGAACCGGTCTTTTGTGCAGTCCACCGTTAAGGAGCCCATGACCTACCTCAGAAATGCCGATAAACAAAATTCACGGTAAAAAATAGAACGGCGAAAGCGCACACGTACCAGCAGATCACCTCCAGCAGGGCGCTGTTCATCAGTCTGTCGAACCAGTCCAGTGATTTATCCCGCAGCATTTCCTTAGTCATGGCGTTGTCCTTCCTTATATAGTCTCTTCGATTTTCCCCTTCTTGAGGATGGCCAGTTTGGCGTTCAGGTCCGCAATCTGCTGGGAAATCTTGCCGATCTCCGCCTGGCGGATGTCGTCTCCCATGTAAACCTTGTAGCCCCGCTTCCGGGCGAGCAGCTCCGTGAGGCAGTACGTCCCCAGAGCGGCCTCGAAGGCCGCGGCGTATTCGAAGGGAAACCGCCAGCCCTCCCGGCTTTCCGCAGCCCAGGAATCAATCTGGGCCTTGGAGATCTCCGTCCCGGTGAGTTCGCTCATCTTCGCCGCCACCTCGTAGCGGGACAGCCGGGTTTCCTTGAGCGCCGCTGCCAGGGTCGCCCGCAGCTCCGCTCCGTAAGCCAGGCTCCCCCCGATCAGTTCCGGCGGCTTCGGCAATTCGATCAGGCCTTCCAGTGACAACTGGTTTCCGTTTCCGCAATTCCGTCTCCTCATGCTCTCCTCCTCGTTTAAACATGAACCCGAAATGACCAACGTGAACCCGTGCAACCTGTTCAAATCTTTTCCTGTTTTTTCCATTGTCAAACGTTAAAATTTAACGTAAAAAGCAGTTGATTGTTTACGCGGCCTGTTTTTTCGGTCGGTACGCCGGGAAAACCTTCTCCAGTGGCATGCCGAGCCGTTTTGCGATAGCCTTCGCCACCTTGGTGGAGACTATGAAGTCGCACTGCTTGATGACCCGGCTGACCTGGGTATCCGTAACGGAACACTCGCGGGCGATCTCCCGCTGCCGAATCCCTCTCTCCGCCAGGGCGGCCTTTATCTGGTTTGGTTTCATGATGCTGCTCCTTAAAGGGTGTTTTACTGATGACTCAAAACGTTGTTACCGGTTTGTTCACTCTTTTGGGCGTTATCCTGGGCATCCTCGGGACGCTTCTCACTCAGCTCTTTTTGCGCAAGGAGAAATTCAAGGAGGTCCTCTACAAAGAGTGCCTTGTCGCATACAAAGAGGCTGCGGAAGGATGCCGGAAGCTGCTTATGAAGACCGGGACCATCATCGACATCGCAAGGAACGCCCAGGGTGCTCCTCCTGATGAAAGCCATCTCGTAGCCGAACTGACGGAGTTTGCGTCCCTCGTCGATCAACTGCGAAACTGTCTCTGGCGTCACGGGGCGGTCATGTCCGACGATGTCCTCCAGAAAGCTCATTGCTTTATCTTTAAAGCGGTCGATGTTAGGGACATTGTTGCGCATAGAATGGAGAGCCCGTTCGAGACGGAGTTCAGAACGGATCTGATAAAGGAAGATGTACTCCTCGGCTGCAAGACGTCTCTCGATGCGATGAGGAAAGAGCTTTGTGTCGACGAATTTTCTAAGGACACAATGAAAACGGCCTATTTTGGAAAAAACTTGATCAGAAAATTGAGCGGCAAGGGTAAGGATTATACCGGTGATTACGCCTCCCAGGGCGATTAATCCGCCGGAGATGGATTGGAGGATTTCTGTCTCAGTCATATGAAGTCCTTTTTTACCTCTCCCGGCCTGGTCGCCGGGGTGGTTATTTTGTTTGTTTAAATTTCATGTTAACTTTTACAGGGGATATAGACCGAAAATTTCGCTTCGTCAAGCGATATTTTCGGTTGTCACTTCCGAAGGGTGTTATTTTTTCGCTAAACAGAAATAACTAATTGGTATTATTGTAGATAATCAGAAATTAAACCGTTCGATGGTTGGTTGTCACTTGGTTGTCACTTCTGCACAAAAAGTAGGCACCGAAGTGACAACCTGATTTAAGGAAAAAATGTCTTCCAACTTAACCGAAAGAGTCGCCTGGGCCATCGAGACAATCAAGGCCGATCGGGATCTGGATGAAGGGATCACGGACATAAAACTCGCCAAGATCCTCGGGACTAACAAAGACACCCTGGCGGCCTATCGCAATAAGAAAGGGCTTCTAAAAGGCGAGGTGATCGAACGCATTGTCGAACACTACCATTTCAACCCCATGTGGCTCTTTCACGGTGAAGGCGAACCCTTCCCTGGCGCCCGGCAGAAATACCCGGAAGTCTGCGGCCCTCCTGAACAATCCGGCTCCCCAGTCCCGGAACCCCCGACTGTTCCCCGCACGATTTCAGCTCCATCCGCAGAGACCGGAGAAATAAGCATCGGGGACGATGTCACCTTAGCCATTCAGGTGCTGTCCTCCGGCACGCCCTACGCTACCGCACTGCACCTCAATATCCGTTCCTTCGCCGATGCCGTCGCGGATCGGGGACGCATCGCCCATGTTGAACAGATGCAAGCCGAAATGGAGGCCAAAAGCCGCAGTTTCGAGGAAAGAATGCAATCCATGATGACGGCAATGAAAGAGGAAATAGCGGGCCTGAACAGCGAAATCGTCACGCTGCGGGAGGAAAACGCCGGACTCAAGGCCGAGATCAAAGTGCTCAGAGAAGAAAACACGGCATTGAAGGAGGAGATCGGAATCCTCAGGAAAGAGAACGCCTACTTGAAGGAAAAGCTCACAAAGTCGGACTGGCCAGCCGGTGCCGCCGGGGAAGGCGCCGCGTAATCACCATCCGCAAAGGCAACGTGATCCACGCAGACTTCACGAATTACACCCAGACCGGCCGTCTTCCCTCAATCCTGAACAATCGCTGGAATTAAACATGGCATAAAAAAAGCGGCAATCACGCCGCTTTAAGCTTTTATAAAACCACTGAGAATCAAGATAATTGTGATAAACACCAATGCAGGAGGTATTAATGCCGCGTTTAAAAACACTTAAAGTTGCCGCGCTGAACATTACAACACAACCGCATTCCTCAGAAAATTATATCAGTCTATTCAAAGATTCCCATAAAATTAAAGCCACAGGGAAAATAAGAGGATCGGATTGGGGAATCATCGGATCTCTCTATGAAGAGGAAGGACACAATAATGTTCCTATACTCAGGGGAATGGTGTATCGTTTCTTAAATATAGACCCAAAAGCTCCCTGGCTTGACCTCGAAAGCAACACTCCGATCGACGAAGAGCAGCTCGAGATCAGACCGATCGTACCAGATCATCTAAAACCAAATTTAAAAATGATCTCTTATGTATTTTACCCGAAATCCCATAGATTCTTCTTTAGCCGTCGTCATATCTCTCCTGGAGACATGATGAAACTAATGAATGATCTCTTTAAAGATGATACGATTGCCACGAAATACGGGCAAGTTGATGTGTCTGTAGAGTCCACATCTGAAGCTATTGAAAGAATATTGGCAATACCAAGACTAACAAGGCTTCACATTATGTTCAACCGGCCCAATGATGATGACTTGGGCGGCTTGGCAGCTTCTCTATTGCAAAAGATAGATAACATGAATATCAGGAAGCTTGAACAAACGGCAACATCAACGCATGAAGCTGGCATCAAACCTGATGATGAAACACAGGCACTGATGAAACTGGCCCTTTCGAATGGGCGCATAGAAGCCAAAGGGTACGATGCCGAGCAGAAAGTCGAAATATCAACAGATTTACATCCCTTCATAGAACAGACACTTTATAATCCGGAAATACAGACGGAGCATAGCGCACTTCTTGAAACATCGGAATTTATGCTACATAAAATTAAAGGGAATAAATGACTCGTTCAAATCAAAACGAAGTTTTAACCCAATATAAACACGTGCGTGAAAGCTGGGGTATATATTGGAAATCATATGGTGGGTACAGCGCCTTGCTGCGCTCACCATATTTTCACTTCGCCATCCTAATTTCCTTATTGTGTCGCCCTGTCTGGGCCATAGAGCATGAAGGCTGGGCATGGTACAGCATCTGTGTCGATGTTATTCCCAATATACTTGGATTTACCTTAGGTGGCTATGCAATGCTCCTGGCTTTCGGGAATGAAAAATTTCAGGATTTATTAGCTGGCGATGATGGCAATGGTGAACCATCTGCCTTCATGAAGGTGAATGGCACATTTATTCATTTCATTGTTCTGCAGATCATTGCTCTTCTCGCTGCATTAATATCATTTGGATGGGACGTCAAGACAGGCGTATTTGCTTTTATCGGTTTCACGACTTTTGTTTATGCTCTCTTCTCTGCAGTTGCCGCTGCCTTAGCCATTTTACGCTTAGCTGGAGTATTTGATTACTTTCTAAAGGCACAAAAAAAGACAGAAAATCAAAAAAACGTGTCGCAAACTAAATGTAAAATTTCTTAAAAATGACTAAATTTCAAAAATCTGTCGCAAACCTCCATTTAATTAACCTCCAAGCATTATCTATCCCGTAACATCCCAAATAATCACGCCTTATCCCGATTCCCCACAACAAAAATTAACTCTTTTTCAGTTCCTACTTTTTCGCATACTAAAAGTAATCTCACAAATTTAAAGGCCCTTCAGCTTCATTTTGAAAAGCAACCCGAGGTCCGGACAAGAATTCTTGTAATGGTCCAAGAAGACAGGACCGGGTGGTGGCCTCTGGAATTGAGGGTCGCTTCCGTTTATACATCTGCCTTTCCGTGGCGAGTAATTTCAAAAGAGCCTTTTTCAAATTTCTCTGAAAAATGGACCGAGGTTACTTTGACCGGGGCTGGGGTTTATGCTTTTTGAGCGCTTCCGTCAGATGCTTCTCGTTCCGCTCGAACTCCTCCCAATCCTCCTTCTATCTATGCCGGCCTTGATTGAGTAGCGTTCTGGTCCGGCTGTTTCAATTTCTGGTTCGAGTCTGGCGAGGTTTTCTCCGCTGTATCTTTCAAGGACTGTATCGAATAAAACCCTCAGATTGCGAATCCTCGAGTGTAAATCGGCTCATCCACTGATGCTTCCCTGATCAATGATCCCGCTCCCTTCCGTATCATCAGCCCAGTTTTGGACATAACCATATTCTCCTCCCGATTTTTTCTATTGATCTGTGTTTGTGTTTGTCGTGTCTGATTGCATTTCCTCTTTTGCTGGCTGTCCCTCTGTCGATTGCCTCTCCAGTGGCACTGGTTTCTTCATTCCGACGATGATTAACCCGCCCTTGAGTGGATGCCCGTCCGGTAGTGGTCCCTTCTTCTTCCCTACTGGCATAGTCGTATTCCTCCTTTCGCAAAACAAAAAACCCCATGCCAAGAAAGGCATAGGGCTTAAAACAGACATTCTGATCCCGGCCTTTAGCATCATTTTTATAGCGGTTGCAAGTAACCGATCCAAATCACCGCTGTGATTGGTAAACTAGTAAAGGAATCAGAAAATATCAAGGACGGATTTCCATAGATGAAAACCGAGCCATATTATTGGGTAGATCTTTAAATTCTATTATTATGCTTTCAGTAATTCATGCTTGAATGGGAATAGTTCTTGTGGCATAAAATTAAAGGAATTTAGCCCGCCTGACACCAAGTCACCAGTTTCTCAGCATCTGGACATCCACGAGACCAGTACATATATAGGAAAGGACAAACCATGACGAATAGAAAGAAGGACTGCGTAGCTGTCCCCTTGAACGAAGGGGAACTGAAGAGGCTCGTCCATGAACTCCAATTGCATCAAAAGGAATTGGAGCAACAGGTGTATCTTCTCAAAGCAGTTATCAATAACGTTCCCGATCCCGTCTTTTATAAAGATCCTGATGGCAAGTATATGGGCTGCAACAAGGCTTTCGAGGAATACTTGGACGTTCAACAGGAAGGAATCTTGGGGAAAGATGTTCAGGATATTGAGACGGCAGACATGATAGAACTGCATCATAGAATGGATAAAGAATTGATTCAAAAAGGCGGCCGTGTGATTTATGAAGCAAAGAACCGCCCCAAAGATGGCAATGTGCGGAATGACATAGTCCATAAAGCCCTTTTTCACAAAGCCGACGGTTCTTTGGGCGGCATTGTAGCTACTGTCACAGATATCACGGAACTGAAACATGCAAAAGAGGCCCTTGCTGAAAGTGAAGCAATTTAGGTTCATCCGGTTAATGAGTACCTCTGAGTATGCAGGTGATAGAGGCGGAGTTTGAAGTATTCCATATCCCGGAATCCATAGGCCTGCCTTTTTAAAGTTTTAATCTTGTTGTTTGTGCCCTCAAGGGCGGCATTTGTAATGTGATGTTTGAAATAATTGAGTATCGCAGTCCTGTATCCGGAGAGCGTTTTGGCTACTTTGACGAGTTCTTTGATTCCGGACAGCATGGCGTCCTTACACCAGGTGTCAAGGAAGGTAACAGCCTGGGCGTACTCCGGTATTTCCCAGAAGAGTCTGAGTTGCTCTTTCATGGAATGCATGACGAATAGAGGCTGATTGGCCTGCATCAGGGCATCGAGACGTTCCTTATGGTCCGGCTTCAGGGAATCATAATTTCGCAAAAGGAGGAAGCGGTTTCCCTTGAGGGTTTGCTTCCCGGTATCATCAAGTTCTTTCTGATGATTTCTGCGCAAGTTTTCGATGCCTTGATTCATCAGAGCCATAATATGGTAACGGTCGAAGACGACATCGATATTGGGAAGGGCTTCCCGGACGGCGGAGAAGAAGGAAATTCCCATGTCCATTGCAACCGCTCGCAGTTTTTTCCCCTTGCGTGCAAGTTTTTTCAGGAAGGGTAAAATCCCCTCCTTGCCCTTTCCCTCAGTGGCGTAAAGGATTCGTCCTTCGGAGAGATCCATCACCGTGGTCATGTACTCATGGCCTTTCCGGATGCTGAATTCATCGATACCGATATACCGAACTTTATGAAGAGGAATGTTCCGATAGAGGCGCTGCAATTTCAACTTATGAATCTCTTTGATCATATCCCAACCCACGCCGAGGTAATCGGCAACCCAGCGAATCGTGCCGAATCGAAGCAGATCCAGAACAATCAGAGCAAAGGATCGGGCAAATCTATGCTTCCCCACCATAAAAGGCAGATCGGGCCACCAAAGGGTGTCGCAAGTGTTGCATTTTATTCGATGAAGGGAAAGTACAAGGAAACACCTCTTACGCCCCATAGGTCCCAGATGAAAACTCCGTGTTTTCTGTCCTTTAAAGGTAAATTTACGCTGCCCGCACTTTGGACAGCGAATGTATTCTTCTTTCACATCTGCAAAATATTCGATGACGTCACCCGTGAAGCGTGTTGCTCTATAAGTAATACCCTTCAGATTGAAAGCATGATAAAGAACCGATGTGGACATGGTCTGGAGCCTCCTTTTGTTGTTCGATTGGTCTCAAACAACAGGGCTCTTGCCATGTCCATGTGATTTTATGCAATACCAAGGTACTCATTAACCGGATGAACCGCAATTTATCGCAACCTGTTCGACAACTCTCCAATCGGCATGTTCCAATATTCCCATCTTGAGAACCGACTGATTCGGGTCAATGCCGCCTACGCCAAGATGCTGGGATATGAATCGCCGGAAGAAATGATTTCAACCATCACTGATGTCACCAGCCAAATCCACACTGATCCTCAGAATTACATCAATACGCTTGCAACTCTGGAAGAGCGGGACTGGTTTTATGCCGAGCAGCCGCTTCTCCAAAAGGACGGTAGCATCATAATCGCAAAAGTAGCGGTTCGTAAGGTTCTCAAGCCCGATGGGACGATAGACTACACAGACGGATTTGTGGAAGATATTACCGAGCAGAGACGGTTAGAAGAAACAGAGAAGAAGCACTTGGACGAGATAACCGACCTGTACGAGAACGCTCCCTGTGGTTACCATTCTCTTGCGGAGGACGGGACGATTATCCGTATTAATAACACGGAACTGAGGTGGCTGGGCTATTCCCGAGATGAGGTCATCGGGAAGATGAAAATCACTGATTTACTGACACCTGAAGGAATAGAGGCATTTCAGCAGGACTTTTCTCTTTTAAAAGAGCGTGGATGGGTGCGTGATGTCGAAGATAAATGGATTCGCAAGGATGGCAGTGTGCTTGATGTGATTGTCAATACAACGGCTATCTTTGATAAAAATGGCAACTATCTGATGAATCGTTGTTCCGCATTTGACAATACCGAAAGAAAAAAGGCTGAGGAAGCTCTTGAGAGAAGCGAAAAACTGTATCGAAACCTGTTCGAAAATGCTTCAATCGGCATGTTGCAAATCTCACTCCCTGAAAATGGAATTCTCCGGGTCAACAAGGCCTTTGCGTCGATGCTCGGCTATGATTCTCCGGAGGACCTGATGTTCAACGTCACCGATCCAGCAACCCAGATTCAGGTCGATCCCGCCAATCATGACAAAGCCCTTCGCATTTTGGAACAACAGAACTGGATCTATTCAGAGCAGCCCTGTCGCCGCAAGGACGGGAGCATCATGTTTGCCAACGTGGCGGCTCGGAAAGTGAGTAAACAGAATGATGTTGACGAGTATGTGGAAGCAATCGTGGAAGACATCACTGAGCGGAAACGGGCAGAAGAGGAATTACGGGAACGAATCAAGGAACTGAATTGCCTGTATTCCATTGCTAATGTGATTGAGAAGGCAGATACGATAGAGGAAATATTCCGGAATACTGCCGACCTCATGCCAAGCGGCTTCCCTTATCCGGAACATATGTGCGCAAGAATCACCTATGAAGATCTGGAATTTAAAACTGCGAATTTTCAAGAGACCCCATGGCAAATATCGGCTAACATCAATGTCAATGGCAGGCTGGCAGGCACGGTGAATGTTCACTATCTGAAAGAGACTTCCCAGAGAGACGGAGGACCTTTTTTAAAAGAAGAGCGTGATCTGATCGATGCCATTGCCGACCGTTTAGGAAAAGTAGCTGAACGAAAGCAAATGGAGGAAGCTTTAATAAAAAACGAAAGAGAATTGAGCATTAAGGCGCAGAATCTGGCGGATGTCAATACCACGATGAAGGTCCTGCTGAATACCATGGAAAATGACCAAGAAAAACTGAAAGAGAGATTCCTTGACAATATCAAGGCACAGGTTCTGCCTTATCTGAAAAAACTCAAGAATACATCGTTGGACGATACTCAAAAAGGCCTCATTAAAATAGCAGAAACCAATCTTGATGAAATCGCTTCACCCTTTGTACAGAAATTGACCTCCAACTATCTGAACCTTACAAAAACAGAAATCCAGATCGCATCTCTAGTGAGAGAAGGCATGACATCAAAGGAAATAGCTGAGCTCTTAAATTCAAACAAGCGAGTCATCGACTTCCACAGAGAAAACATCAGAAAAAAGTTGGGGTTGAATAATAAAAAAGGGAGCCTTGCAATTTTGCTGAGGTCTTATTCATAAAAACTCTTTGTCGTAATCCTGCAAGGCAGGAGCTAATGACTCTCTGTACACTGGCGCTGAAAGGCCGTTTATCGTTCAAATTCGAGTGATAATTCGAAAAACGGGTAAATGGTCGTCTGATGGGAAAAAACGGCTTAGAAAATTTTAAACGCCGCTTCAGCAACACTCGCTATATAAGGATCAGCAATCGGAGCCTATTATTAAAGATGCGCATTCTGTCAATAAATATTTTTTCAGGAAAGCTGCCTCCAATCATTGACAAACATCATAATCGTAACTTTTATAATTTTGCATGGCAACGTTCTGTATGGGGTAAATTTCAGCGGTAAAGTGCATTTTTTGTGACAAAATGACAAGACAATAACAAGAAGAAATGCAATAGTTGACATGTGATGGAAGAAAAAAGCGAAAGGAGGTTAGGAAAAATGATACTGAATTTAACGGAAGAACAAAGAGATTCTGTAAAGATTACATTTAATTCTAACCGCTTTGTCGTAAATATTGGCAAAAAAGATCCCATACTCAGAGAGTATTATTCAATGGACAACATGATGAAGGAATTTGACGAGAATGGAATTGAAAAAGCGGAATTTGATGACAAAGCTAATTTTATGTACGAGCAAGGAGATGAATTCAGGAAAGACCACGACAAAACCTTACATTAACCAGTTGTAAAATCTAATTTACGTGATAGATGCCGGTCAAATATCTAAAAGACCGGCATTTCATTTTATGGTGCAGAATTTTAAACTAATCGTACTGACGAGCACCATTGGTTCCCCAACGTGGCAGCTTCAATTTCGTGGGTCGATAGTATGAAGGAATAACGTGCAGCCAAAAGAGGTAAATACTTTTCAGCGAACGCCTTTCGAAGGAAGCATTGCTTAGGTTTCCCAGCGTTTGGCTTTTGCGTTTACGGACGAAACTCCCTTATGTTTGCCGACAAGAGCTCACCCTACTTTGCCCTGAATAATATTTTCCCCTCAAGGCGAGATTTACCCGATTCGGCCCCCCATGCCAGTTTGATGGGGAGAGAAAATTTCCCTTACTTACGCAGTTTCTCCGCCATCTGATCAGCCGGAGCAATTACCATCGGCAAGTTCGAGCGTAGGGAACCAGCATCGTCGTATTCGTGGATCTTCAAAACCCAAGAGTAGTTCTTCAGTTCATCAAACATACTATAGTCTCCCGAGCCAACATGTCTCAGCGGAATCACAGGGGTCTTCCGGAGTAAAGGCACGATTGCGGTGAGTTCATGCGGGATGCTGCTGGGATCAGTGAGATCGGCGATAACAAACTTAGACATCCGAGCTATGGTCTCAACGGTGTCCGTTATGTCCCTGCTGGCAGGTTTTTCGAAATCAAGAATTATTGGTGTAAGGTCTCTCCGATAAAGTTCCTCCCGTAGGGCATCCAGAACAGTCTTTCTCTCCTTACTGAACCGTCCCAGAATCAAGACAACCTTTGACGTTATAGCGTCGATAATGTGGCGAATTTTTACATTATTCAATAGAAGGTCGATGAACTGAGCAACTTCGAGGTTATCGACGGTGATCGATGATTGGTTAATAGGGGTAATGATCAGGTCCCGTTGCTCAGTATATTCATTGATCTCTACTCCCCACGCCGAAATCCCATAAATTCTACAATGTTTGAGTTTGGCGTACTTTAAATCAGCTTGTACCACAACCGCATGACAGAGGTTTACCTCTTGCAAGTTAGCCCCACTGAGGTCCGCCATCCTGAGAGTTGCATTACTGAGGTTAGCCCTGCTGAGGTCCGCTAAGCTGAGGTAAGCATCGTTAAGGTTTGCCCCGTGGAGATCCGTTTCATGGAGGCTTGCCTTCCAGAGGTTCGCTTTAAAAAGGTATGCCTCTCGGAGGTCCGCTCCACTGAGACATGCCTTTCTGAGGTTTGCCCCGCCGAGGTTTACCCCTTGGAGGTTGGCCTTCCAGAGGTTTGTACCAATGAGATCTGCCATCCAGAGGTTAGCCCCGCTGAGATTAGCCCCGTCAAGGTCCGCACCGCTGAGGTCTGCCTTCTTGAGGTTGGCCTTGCTGAGATTGGCTCCTATGAGTTCCGCCTTCTCTAGATTTGCCCCGTTGAGATCTGCCTTGCTCAGGTTTGCACCGTTAAGATATGCTTTACAGAGGTCTGCCTTCCTGAGGCTTGTCCCACTGAGATTAACCCTGTTGAGGTTTGTCCCGCTGAGGTTTGTGCCACTGAGGTCAATGAACGGCTGTGGATTTTCGGATCTCAACTGATTCCAAATTTCTGGCCCCTCCCTCAGAATCTTGAGTAGTTTCTCTGTCTCCATGTACAAGCTCCCTATATCCAGTCGTCGAATCCAGATATTTGCATGTATCCACATTTCATGTTTGAAATATACATCATTATCCTTGCTCGATGAACATCAATTTAGGAAGAGAGAATTCGGTGATTTCCCTGTTTTGATTTGGAAGGAATCCTGCGAGGTAGGCTGTACAGAGTCAAACTCCAAAAAACAAAGCTGAATAAGCTTCTATTGTTCAAATTCGAGAGATAATTCGGAGGACGTGTAAACGGTCGTCTGATGGGAAAAAACGTCTTAGAAACTTTTTAAATGCTGATTCAGCGACACTTGCTATATAAGAATCAGCAATCTGAACCTGAATAGAAAGAATTTTTAATCCTCGGCCCAACTAGCAGGGGGGGGGGTATGGGTGCCTTGATGGAGGGTGCGTTAACTCACTGCCTTGCCGCAATTATTCATCTGTTTTGACCTATACATAACTTGACAGACACCGTCAACACAAGACAAGATTCGTCATGATTTCAGGAAGTAATGACCAGAGGCCGTCTTTACAAATGCTGTCAAGTAAACTCTGCCTAACAATCCGGGAGGTATCTGACCATCTTTTTTCACGAACTGTCAACTCAAGTCCGTCCTCTTACAGTTCATCACAGTTTTCTGCTTGTATCCGATGCTTTTGTTTGCTTGCCTTTGAGATGCAACTTATAGCTTCTGTAAAGCAGAGCGACACCAAACCAAACGAAAATAATTAACACTGGGTACGCAAGCCCACGCGGGAAGTATGCAAAGAGGCTGGCTAATACCAGTAAGCAAGTTCCAACAACTGTCATCAAGCGCGCCTCAAAGGGCTCCAAGACGCGCCGATCGGTGAATGCTGCGCCGATAACGTTACTCACACGAATCGTTCCGGCTGCTGCTCTTCCGACACTCCCACCGCCTCTTTTCATTGCCTTGTGCGTCAAGTGCGGCTCACCCGGCGCGCACACCTTCAGTTTTGCGTCCAGGACGATTTCTGTCGCATTCGTTAAATCCTGAAGGTACATCTCTTCCATCTCCTGCACGAAAGATTCGTCTTCGACCACAGCGTCCAATTCGCAATTGCCGAACCAACTGGCAACGTTCAGATTCGTCGATCCGACACGTGCCCAGCCTTCGTCGGCTATTGCCGTTTTCGCATGCAGCATCGTGCCGTTCCACTCAAAGATCCTAACTCCCGCCTCCAGGAGCGGGCGATAACCTGCCCTGGCTAAAAGTCTCAAAATAGGGATGTCTGTTCCGTTCGGCACAAGCAGGCGCACGTCAACTCCGTCCTTCGATGCCGCTCTCAGCGCCTGCACGTAGGCGCTCGTCCCCGCGTAGTAAGCATCCGTTAACCACAGCCTCTTTCTGGCGAGCGCGACGATGAGTTGGTCTAAGCGGAACATGCCGGCCGTCGTCGGCATACTCGCCACAACGCGCATACTCATATCGCCGGCCCGACAAAGCGCTTCTCTTTTGACTATTTCATGTTCAGGGATCGGCTCACCCATCAAAGCCCAGACTTGCGCAAATGCTTGCTCGACGTCTGCGACGGCAATCCCACGCACTTCGACTCCGGTGTCACGCCACGGCTCGATACCCTTTTCAGGGATGCCTTCCCACATCTGCCCGATGCACAAGCCTGTTATGAAGCCTATTTTTCCATCAATTGCGAGCATCTTGCGGTGATCGCGTGAGAGCCAACCGAGCGGGCTGTCAAGACGCGGCGGATTGTAACAACGAACCTCGACCCCTCCCAGATATAAGCGGTCCCAGAACCGCTGAGAAGTTTTGCCGAATCCACCCATCCAATCGTAGATTAGCCGCACGCGTACGCCTTCCTTGGCTTTTGCAATCAGAGCGTCAGCGAACAAATGTCCTGTATCGTCTTCACGAATGATATAGTTCTCTATGTGGATGTGATGTTTCGCGCCGCCGATGGCATTAAGCCACGCCGGATAATTCTCACTCGCGTCTTTGAGCAGTCGAACATGATTTCCTTCGACGAGAGGAGCACCGGCAGCGCGTGAGAAGGCTTGGTTAGCGAGGACGCGCATCTCTGCCAGGATATCCTGCTCACGGTTGTCGACTTGTATAGTGCCTCTCATTGCCTCATCCGTAAAAATGTAATCGGTCTTTAAAACCCTATAGGCCGAAGGTTTCCGTGAATTTTTGTCTCTGCCTTGCTATCGCTTTCTGTCCCTGCTCAAGTGCTGCCATAATCTCTTTTTTGGCTTTGTCCGACAGATCTACTCCCTGATCTGCCACACCAGCGGTTCTTTTCCTTAAATCATTGACTAATACGTTTACATCATCAATGGTGTCCTCAATTAAATCAGCTGCGCAATTTTTTGTACGACGTGCTGCCCTTTTATTACGCATTCAGTTAAATAGGATATAAGGACCAGTCTTCCCCTGAAACTATTTACTGCTTAGGTACCAATTCTTCGACAACTGGTTCCAATTGAGTCATGATTTCATGAAATATTGCTGGAGGAACATCGAGGCCCAATTCTTTGAAATGTTGTTCGCCTTGAGTCTTGATTTCCTTAAATGTTGCCAGAGGATCATCCGATACCAAACATGTTTCTAAAACCGCATGAAACGCCTGTATCAAAATCTTCTTTTGTGCCTTCTTCATTTGCCTTTTATTCATTTGTTTCTCCTTTGCGTCTTGTGTTCTTATAGGGTTATGGGGCGATAGTTCTCAGAATTGCTGATTATGGTTAGAAAGAGAGAAACGTTTGAGCAAACCGGTGTTGCGTGGCTTCATCCAGCATCATCCGGTGGAATGATGGGGTGGTCATCCCGCTTGACACCTGAGATCTTGTCTCTGTGGCTCATCCACGCCAGTCCGAGAAACAGAATGAGCCATACTAAGGTTCGGAAGGTCATCGCGCAAATACTTTGAATAGCAACCGCACTTCCCACAGCATACAAGTAGCCGATTGTCCCCAGGACGAGGAAATTGAGAACGAAGATCGTGGCAGCCGCATACTTGCCGTGGTCGAGGCTCCGCCACATGATGATGCCTGCCGCAACATACGCTATTCCCATTGCTGCATTGTAGATCAGAAGTGGCCGAAACACGATGTATCCCGGATCAGCGCCAACAAGGACACGAGTGCCTGCGATAATCGTTGCAAGGCCGAATAAAACCGCTGCGAATGCCAAGATGTCTTGACTGATTCTCTCATAGTGCAATCGATTCAACTCTGTCTCCAATAACATACTCAGGGACACTGATTTCCCATTTGGTTTCATTGATTCCTTGGCCTGATTACCGTCAGGCAATAGAAGATGTGACTATGACCATTCTAGAATTGAGGGGAAGATGACCCATTGTAATTGGCTTCAGGCCTTGTACCATAATGATTGCTATTTCCGGTATGAGAGGGGGATCAGATAAGCCTTATTCAGCTTTGGCGGAGAGGCTCACTCTTTCACCGGCTACTTTGTGAATATCACCTTCAGGAACTGCCTCATGTCCGCCCAGGACTCCTTATCCGCCTTGGCGTTATAGGCAAGGGGCATCTTGAACTTCTTGCCGATCTCTGTGGCTTCGGGGTTCGTGAAGCTGTGTACTGCACCGCGGTAGTTCACGAACTTGAAGTTCACCTTCTGCTCGGCCATCTCTTTCTTGATCGCCTCGATCTGTTCGGGCGTGGAAAACTTGTCGTCAGCTCCGTTATAAACACGCACTGCTGCCTTGATAGGCGTTGGCTGGTCGGGCTTTACTACCGCCAGACTGCCGTGGAAGCTTGCAACACCCTTCAGGTCCACGCCCTGGCGCGCCATGTTCAGAACGACGCCTCCTCCGAAGCAGTAGCCAATGGCTGCGATCCGGTCAGGGTCCACGGTCGGCTGCTTCTTCAGGAACTCCAATGCTGCCAGGAACCGTTCCTTGGCTACGGGAAAGTTCTTCATCACCTCGGAAGCGAACCTGCCGGCATCATCTGGATGCTGTGCGGTCCGGCCTTCGCCGTACATATCGAGCGCCAAGACCGTATAGCCAAGCCGCGCCAGCATGCGGACTCGTTTGCGGACGTAGGTGTTCTGTCCCCACCACTCATGGACGACGAGCACACCCGGATGTTTTCCTTGGACCTTTCCGTCATAGGCCAGGTACCCTTTCATCGTTATGCCGCCAGCCGTGTATTCAACGTTCCGGCCAATGATCTTATGCGCAGCGACGGCAGTGTTGGCGATCGTAAGCACGCCCGCGATAATAAGAGATATAACCATGATGCGCTTCATGGCATGGCCCTCCTTCGAGATTTTCTTAATAAAAACCTTCTCTTTCGTGTATTGGAGACATTGATATTTTGACAATTATTTTTTATTTTATATCATAATTATTGAAAATCTTGAATGAACTATTACCAATTGAAAAGATGGATCTCTGTCAGAATTGCTGGATGCTATGTTACAAGGAAGAAGTTTTCGGAAATGACAAAGACAATCTTGATAAACGGTTTTGAAACATCAATTTGCTCGCCTCTAAGTTGACACCTTTCTTTCCGTAATCTTCTGCTTGCCAATTTCGTTTCCACGGTCTGATCGGCTTTGATTAAAGGACAGACATGAAGATTTCATTAGTTAATGCAGAGGCGATTTTGCGAGGAGATTTCAACTGATGATGAAAAATGGATGGCCAGTGTCGCACAATAAACATGCCGGTAAATACATTTCGTTATGCCACATTGGCCCTTGCATCTACAAAGGATGCACTCTGAGCAATAAAAAAAGCATCTATTACCATTCGAAATATGGACGATAAGGCGGGGAATTTTCTGACCCTTATTTATAGACAGGCTGAACAGATCTGTTCTGTCAACGTCTCTCAGGAAATGTAATGCGGCCGCCAAAATAGCCAAGTGCGACAACATTCAGGGCCGTACATATTACCAGCACATGATAAAGTGCATGAATCGGCCCTGTAGGATATGACTCGGTAAAAAAGTATTGGTATCCAAATAAACAAAGGACGCCCAGCATGGAAAATGGAAGAAGAATAGACAAGAGGATCTTTGCCTTGAATTCAAATGAATTTTTACGACGGTAATTGTAACGCCAGCTGAGATAACCTGTCAGGATTGTAAAAGGCATTACCGTTGTTGCTACAACCAGATTGAAGAAACTAGCCAGCTCCATGATCCGTAAGTCAAATAAGATACTGACAATTGAAAACAGCGCAGCAGTGACAGAGAGTGCGATAGGGAAATGCGAGGATACGGGATGGGGATGTTTGGAAAGCAATAGGTTAACCCACGCAGGAGGATGTTCAATTGATGGCAAAGGACTGGCGACTATCTTTCCTACCAACTGAGCTTTGGACAGGGCATCTATACCATGCGGAGAATTTTCCATGTCTTTTGTGAGATCCGTTCCGGCCACGTGTCTGCCCATATGAAGCCCATTCTTCCATAGCTTACTTTCTGGAGATACTTCGTATACATTGCCTCCGTAAGCAAAAAGAATAGGCCGTCCGTTTTTTCCATCGCCCAGTTTAAGTTCTTCGGCAGTATAGAGTGTCATCAGTCCTTTCCTTGCTGTCGTCAATTGATGGAACCTGACCAGGAACTCACCCTTGCATGAAAAACGGCCTCACTTTCAGTCCCAACTTCCCGTTGCAAAATGGGGCCGCTTCCTTTGATTCTCTGAAAGAAAATTTATCATATTACTCCAAATTTCTGCAGCCATTATAGAGCCAATTCTACCAAATCTATAAAAAAGAAAAGTTACTTGATTAGAAAATTTACCAGGATTATTATAAAAACGTGTTTTGATCAGTTTCCCAAGCTAATAATAGATGCAGTCAATTCCTTAAAGGGAGGGCGCTATGTCACTATTTGGAGTCCAGGTTTCTGTCATGGTTCACGTCCTTTTCGGCGTTTTGGGGATTCTCCTGGCGGTGGCACTTTTTGTCTACGTCCTGAATGTGAATGAAAAAAATATCCCCACAATTCGAGGGCTGAGCCTCTGTTTGGCTTTGTCCTTGGTCGTTTCTTATGTTATCGGAGGATGGTGGTATGTTGTTCACTATGCCCATGATAAGGCCATCATCCTTGATGGACCATGGGAATGGGCACATTCATTTTTCATGGAGTGGAAGGAACATTTCTTCTTCTCTCTGCTCGTTCTGAGTATTCTTCTGCCTGTCATTACCTATCGAAACAATCTCTTAATCCCTGAAAACCGGAGACTTACTCTCATTGTCACTTCACTGATCGTTCTCATTGGCCTTGCCATGGAAGGCGCGGGAGCGGTCATCAGCAGAGGGGTTCTTATGGGCTGCATGGGGGAGGTAGGGCCATGAAAAATACATTGGATAGGGCAACAATCGGGTTTGTTCTTTCTGCCGGCTTTGTAAATGTTCTCAATGCCTTCCTGGTGATTTTTAAGGAACTGACACCTTCATTCAAGAAAACCATGGCTGATGCCACGGGCCACCATTGGATAACCCATGGAATGATCATACTTGGACTTTTTGTCATATTGGGCTTTGTCTTCTCAGGAATAATCAAGCCAGACTGTCGGGTTGCTGAGAAGCTGTCCCAGATGATTCTCTTGTCTGTTGTCATTGGGGGCGGCCTGATCACTGTGTTTTACCTACTTCATTGAAGGCCGCTCGCCATTAACCTCTGTGTCCATTGTGCATTGAAACAGGATGTCAGTTTGAACGAATTGAAGGTGATCAGCTGAGGAAGCAATGTTCCTATTTGGCCAAGACGATCATTGATTAAAAAGTGTGAAAATGGCAGGGCTGCATATAGACCCTACCATGAGTATGACATGCTATCGTGATCTACTATGTGCGACAGGCTTCTAGTAAGCAGATCTTATCCACCCCGTGTTCTTATCCACGAGAATCTTGTCGACCAGCGAATTGTCCTTGGTCCTGATCTCTACTTCAAACGCAGTACCAACATTTTTCACTGCACCAGTTTTTAGGTTTGGATTTTGCATAGCTTCAAGGTATCTCGCCACAATGGATACGGCCTCTTTTTCATCAATCGGTTTCTGAGGCTGTCGATATTCACCCATATACGAACCACAGTGGGGGCAGTACCAACCACCACCGGGACCATAACCGCCCATCATGCCAGGCCCCATGCCATAGCCATAACCGGGTCTTCCACCGTATCCATAACCACCTTGGCTTTGTCCCGCATCTGGGTAAAATGCCACTCCAAGAGCCAGTACAAACGCGAAAACAACAAAAATCTTTTTCATGTTCGTCTCCTTTCTTTATTTAATGGATACAATTCGTCAACAAGAAGATATGTCGACATTACAAGCGAATCAGGACGTCGTGAACTAAAGCTTTGCTCCTCGTAATCGAAGTGCATTTCCTATGACGGAGACTGAGCTGAAGCTCATTGCAGCAGCCGCGATCATTGGTGATAACAGTATCCCGAAGAATGGATATAACACTCCCGCAGCAATGGGAATGCCGATGGTGTTATAAATAAAGGCAAAAAATAAGTTCTGCCTGATATTACGCATGGTGGCTCGGCTTAACCTTCTGGCTCTGACGATGCCCCGCAGGTCGCCTTTAATCAAAGTGATCCCTGCACTTTCTATTGCCACATCTGTACCTGTGCCCATGGCGATACCGACTTGGGCCTGTGCTAGCGCAGGGGCATCGTTAATACCATCACCTGCCATCGCAACGATACAACCATCTGCTTGCAACTCCTTAATTAGTTCGGCTTTCTGTTCAGGCAATACTTCGGCATGCACCTGGTCGATCCCCAATTTACCTGCAACGGCTTTCGCTGTGGTAAGACTGTCACCGGTAAGCATCACTATCTTGATACCGTCGGCATGCAAATCGCGAATGGCTTCTGTTGTTGAGTCTTTGATGGGATCAGCAACGCCAATTAAACCTGCTGCTTTTCCATTAATAGCAATCAACATAACCGTGTTTCCTTCGACGCGTTGCCTGTCCGCTTGGTGCAATAAGTCTCCCGCTCTGATACCTGAACTTTCCAGCAGCTTTGCGTTGCCGGCCACAACTGTATGTCCATCAACTTCGCCTGTAACGCCCTTTCCAGTAATCGACTGAAAGTTATTGGCCTTAACCAGCGTAACCCCCCTCTCTTCCGCTCCATGTACGATTGCTTCCGCCAAGGAATGTTCGCTGGCGCGTTCGAGGCTTGCAGCCATACGCAATATTTCGTCTTCGTTAAACCCTGCTTCCGCCTGCACCAAGACCAACTTTGGTTTTCCTTCGGTCAGCGTACCAGTCTTGTCCACAACCAGAGTGTCGACTTTTTCCATGATCTCCAATGCTTCAGCATTTTTTATTAAAACTCCGGCAAGCGCGCCACGCCCAGTTCCCACCATGATAGAAATTGGGGTAGCAAGCCCCAGTGCGCATGGGCAAGCGATGATAAGGACAGCAACAGCATTAACAATGGAATGTGCCAGGCGCGGTTCCGGACCCCACACCCACCAGGCGATAAATGCAACCACGGCGACACCAACCACAGCTGGTACAAAATAACCTGCCACGATATCTGCTAATTTTTGAATGGGTGCTCGAGAACGCTGTGCTTCGGCCACCATATCAACAATTTGTGCAAGCAATGTATCGGAACCGACTTTTTCAGCCCGCATTAATAAGCTGCCCGTCCCATTTACCGTCGCGCCGATGAGTTTCTCACCGGCTAACTTTGCCACCGGGATCGGTTCTCCGGTGACCATGGATTCGTCCACGTTACTTTCACCATCGATGACCGTACCATCCACTGGTATTTTTTCGCCGGGACGCACACGCAAGGTATCTCCAGGCTGTACATGCTCCAGCGGGACATCTTCTTCTGTTCCATCATTTCGAACAATGCGTGCCGTATTTGGAGCGAGTCCGAGTAACATCTGAATGGCCGCATTGGTTCGCGAGCGTGCACGTAATTCAAGTACTTGCCCCAGAAGCACCAGGGTCGTGATTACTGCCGCAGCTTCAAAGTAAACGGGAACCAATCCACTTTCCATCTGCATGATAAGCGGGAAAATCTGTGGAAATAACAAGGCCACTACACTATATATCCAGGCAACCGAAACACCCAGTGCAATCAAGGTAAACATATTAAGATTCCAGGTCTGGACGGATTGCCAGCCACGAACAAAAAATGGCCATCCCCCCCATAATACAACAGGTGAGGCTAACGCAAATTCAATCCATTGGACTGCTTGCATCGAAAGCCAATTTGGCAACCAGGCAGGCATCATATCAGCAACCATGGCCAGGAAAAACACAGGCAGTGCCAATATGGTGCAGACCCAAAAGCGACGACTCATGTAGATGAGTTCTTCATTTTTTTCTTCAACTCTGAATTTAACCGGTTCCAGTGCCATGCCGCACTTGGGACAGTTGCCGGGATGATCTTGTACTACTTCAGGGTGCATGGGACAGGTGTAAACCGTTTTGGTCGCTGCTGCCTGTACTTCCACTGGCTCCAGTGCCATCCCACACTTGGGACAATTGCCAGGTCCCTGCTGCTTTATTTCAGGATGCATGGGGCATGTGCAGGTAATTAACTTGTTGTATTTTTCAGGAGATGGGGAGATTTCTTTATTGAGATATTGTTCTGGATGTTCTTTAAATTTACGCAAGCAATGTTCACTGCAGAAATAATAATGTTTTTCTTTATAATCGTAATAGTATTCAGAGTCACTTGATACCACCATGCTACAGACAGGATCTACGTGCCGATCTTCTTCTGCTTTTGAGTCAGCATTCATATCTACACTCCCTTGTAGGTGGCTAACATTTTTATTTGGGCCGGAATAAAACCCCTGTGACCTTATCGAGTCATAGTCAAAAACCCCTTCATTTCACAAGAAACGGGCATTTTTTAGTTAAACTAAAATTCCCTCCATCATGCTTGCACAGTGCAGCATTTTCTAATCTTCCTTCCAATGGCATGTATATACTATAATGATTTGCATTTGATATAATTGATGTTGATTCTGCATTTTGTTGAACGGTGGCGGTTTGGTAAATACGAGAGCAGGCCATTGTAAGCGTTGTTACAGCTGGATGAATATAAAACACAGCCAGAAGGATTTCATATTGAATTATAATTGCTTCTGGCCATACTGCTCCCACTTGATGGTATGCCAGGGGTGGACGGCGACCGTCATGATCCCTGAAATGACACATGGATCATGTTCGGCGATCGCACGGGCTTCCTCTATGCCGCCTTCCAATTCAAGCAGAGTGGCTCCTCCGCTGCTGTCCAGGAAGGGACCGCCCATTTTTGCTTTGCCTTCCTGATGGAGTTTCCAAACATAGTTGCCGTGAGACTCCAGATGCTGTTCGAAGATTGAGAGGCCGGGAATCCAGGCAGGGCCGGGTGAATAAAGAACCAGAAATACTTTGTTCAAGATTTTATACCTCCATAATTCTAAGAAATGGTTTTAATATTCCACCGTCGTTAACACTCTTGCCAGATCACAAATGCCGCCATTTTCATATACCTATCCAGTTAAGAATGAAGACCAAACCGACTATGATGCCGATCAGGCTGGCAACGAGAACAGCTCCGGCAGCGATGTCTTTTGCCGCACCAATCCCGGAATGCTCTTCGGGACACAACTGATCGGCCAACGTTTCAAAAGCAGTGTTAAGAAGTTCCGTTACCAGAACAAAACCCACCGTTAACGCTATTATTGTCCACCAAATGATTCCCGGCTGCGTTACATAAAGGACAATCAGAACTGCCGCAGCAGCCACCAGATGAGTGCGAAAGCTCTTCTCCCGCCGCGCCGCCATCTTCAGACCGCACAGGGCAAAACCCACTCGCTTGTAAAATGATTGTCCTTTCAAACCCGGCTCCCCGATTTGACCTTGTAGAATTCAGCAATGATCCACCAACCGAGCGCCCATGATGCACCTGCAAACCAACCAGCCAGCACGTCAGTTGGCCAATGTACGCCTAGATAAACACGGCTGGCACCGATAATTACGGTCAGCGCCAGCATGACGGTCATGACATACACTTTGAGCTTGCGTATCGGCATTACCTGCGCCATCAAGGCTCCCAGCGTCAGATATACCAAAGCAGCAATCATTGCATGTCCGCTGGGAAAACTAGCCGAAATTACATAGTCTCCATGCTGAAAAAGCTCTGGTCGGGGCCGGTTGAAAACCGCCTTGAGCAAGAATGTTGCTAGCCCCCCGCTCGTGGAGGCCAACAGTAAAAACATCGCAATCATGCGCCTGCCGGTAAGAAGAAGAAAGAGGGTAACAACTGCTACGATAATGCCCAGCACTGTAATGCTGCCCAGCGCTGAGACGTCACGTGCCACTGCCTGCAGCCATATTGGCCCAAGCACATTGTCTGGGCCACTGGACGTGTGCAGACTTAGTAAAATGGAGCGATCAAACACTCCTGCTTCACCTTCCCAAACCTCTTCAGCCACTTCTATAAAAACCCATAAAGTAAATGCAAGAGACGCGGCGACTACGAGAATTCTGGTCTTCAGTCTATTTCGCAGAGAATTCAAGTTGATTCCTCCGATCAAAAATCCCGTCTCGCCCTTGGGAGCCAATCAACAATAAAAAACCCGCTCTCTTTTCTGAGCTACTGGAGCCTGATCAATGCAACCATCCATTATCTGCTCTGGATTCAAAGATTAGTTTTGTACCTGAGTCTTGAATCACATATTCATTCAAGGCTCTACCTTCGGGCGTAAAGAAACATCGAGTAAGTTCAAATCCGAGTCTCTGATAAAAACGATTAGCACGTTCATTCGCGTCCCGACCCGTAGTCAGGCATATTGCCGGGACACCGAATGCAGAAAATTCCCGATAAAGCGCGGCAAACAATTGCCTTCCAATCCCTTGACCTTCCGCCTCAGGCCGAACGGCAATAGACATTAAACAAGCATCTGCGGCAGCATCGCGAACATCGGCAGGTTTCTGCAATGCCATCAATAATTTGGGGGCAATATGCGGTTTTTTAACAACCGGCCATGCAGACGCAAAAGCGAATTTCCATTTGTGCTTTTCGATCAACCGCCTGTAGAAACCGCTTTGCTGCGCCACACCGGCTACAAAACCTTGAATCTGCCCATTACATGAAGCGACCAGCACATAGCCAATTGGATCGCTCTGAATGCTTTTATAAAGCAGGGAAAGAAAATCATTCCCGAGAAAAGTCAGGAAAAATCCGGGAAAACTTGCGAGATGAACTCTAACAACTTCGGCAACATCGCCCGGCTGCATAGGCTGGATAATGATATTTGGAGGAGGATCTAAAAAGTCCATATAAAAGTCCTTTTAATCTCTCCCGGTTTGACCTGATGCAATAGGTTTATTTTTCCACACTGTCTCATTTTATCACTAGATGATCACGCGGCATAAAGCAATCAGGAGAGGGATGATTTTTTGATACTAAAATTCTTACATTGGATAATTATAGTCTTAGATGGATAAGAGGTAGGATTAATCCGGATATTGATTAACAGATAACGATCGTAATCTACTATGTAATTGAAATAATAGAAGTTAACTCTGTCAGGAATACATTTTCGGAAATGACAAAGACAATCTTTGTAAACGGTTTACAGCCATCACTTTTCCCGCCTCCAAGGCGACACTTTTTCCCGGAAACTGTATAATTAATCATCTGTTTGCCATTGTCGTTTTCACGGTCTAATCGGCTTTAATTAAATAACCGACATGGAGATATCATCGGTCAATTTTCTTTATCCAACATAAATTCCCATTTATTTCTATACATTCGCCTATTTTTATTATAAAAATAAACTGTATCGACTGGAAAGTCGGGATGCTGATCCTGGATTCCATTGAAAAGCAAAGTCATCTTCTCACTTCTACCGCCCAATCGAAAACCAAAACCCTCATCGGATAATAGCCATGTTTCGAATGCGCCATTACCGAATAAGTTTCCTGTTCATGCATCATAATCACTTGCCATCGATGCCCTTTGCGCATCGATGGTTCAAAAGGTCTTCAGCCAGTTTGTGCATCCATCTAATGGCCATAATTCGACCGCGAAAGGCATGCGAAAATGTTTCCGAAATGCATATCCGCACACTTTTGTATCTTCCGGGTAGACAGACTGCATTTTGCCATTTTCAGACTCCAGGGAACAGGAGGGTCGCCATGGAGATTCTAAGCAGGACAGAAAACAATATAACAGTCGTGACGGTAACGGGGCGGATGGATGCACTGACTGCTCCGGATTACCAGGATAAGCTCAATGAGCTTATAGCAAAGGGAGCAACAACTTTTGTAGTAGATTTCGAAGGCCTCGATTACATCGGCAGCGCCGGCCTGCGCGGGATTCTCTCGACAGCCAAAGCGCTGAAAGGTAAAGGGGGAGAAGTTCATTTTGCCAATGTGAAAGGGGCGGTCAAGGAGGTGTTCGAAACGTCCGGCTTCGACTCAATCTTCCAGATCCACGACTCGGTGGCTTCCGCCCTGGAAGGTATCGGCTGATATAAACATGAAAGTCACCAGGATGACATGTGAGGCCCGCATCGGCAATCTTGAAGAAGTCATTAATTTCGTCGACGGATGCGCTGACCGGATTGGTCTGACCGGCATAAAAAAAAACAAGGCGCTGATCGCCGTAGAGGAAGCCTTTGTGAACGTCTGTCATTATGCTTATCCCGGCGGTACGGGAGAGGTCGAACTGACCTGCCGCGGTAAAAACGATGCCTTCGAGTTTGAGATTGCAGACAATGGGATCCCCTTCAACATGTTGTCGTTACCCGATCCGGATACAACAGCCGACATCATGGAACGTAAAATCGGCGGACTGGGTGTCTATCTTATCCGTAAGCTCATTGACGATGTGAGCTACCGGAGAAAAGACGGGCAGAATATCCTCAGGATGGTTCTGCACACACGTAAATAGAGGAGGCACTGTCATGGTTGCGGCGCCTTCAACGGCAAAGAGAGCATTTCTGGCACTGGCCGCGGCAGTTTTTTGCGTGGTCGCTTCTACGTCTGCCTCTGCTGCTGAACGGACGCTTAAAAAAGTCTCCTTTATCCCGGCTTGGAATCCGCAGGCCCAGTTCGCCGGGTATTACATGGCACTGGAGAAGGGCTTCTATCAAAAACACGGCATTGACCTGTCTATCCTGAACGGCGGACCAGAGACCTCGACTTCAGAGTATCTGCACAGCGGGAAAGCGGATTTCGCCGTGCTCTGGCTTGCCACCGCCATTCGTGAGCGAGCGGCTGGAGTGAGACTGGTCAATCTGGCACAGATCATCCAAAAATCGTCCATGATGCTGATTGCCAGAAAATCAAGCGGCATCGCCAAGCCGGCGGATATGAACGGAAAGAAGGTCGGGCTGTGGCAAGGCCCATTCGCGATCCCTCCGCGCGCTTTTTTTAAGAAATACGGCCTGCGCGTCCATGAAGTGCCACAGTCCTACACGATAAACCTTTTCCTGCATGGCGGGATCGATGTCGCCTCCGCCATGTGGTACAACGAATATCATACAATTCTGAATGCCGGAATTGACCCCGATGAACTGAGCATATTTCTGCTCAAGGATTACGGTATCGACCTGCCTGAAGACGGTCTCTACACCCTTGAAAAGACACTAAAAAATGATCCAACTCTGGCGAAGGGTTTTGCGCAGGCCTCGCTGGAGGGCTGGAGCTATGCTTTCGCTCATCCTGAAGAAACGCTGGATGTCGTCATCAGGTATATGCGTGAGGCAAAGCTTCCGGCCGACCGGATGCACCAGAAATGGATGCTGGAGCGGATGCGTGACCTGGTCATTCCCAAGGAAAACCGGAGAGTTATGGGAAGGCTGACACGTAACGATTATACAGCGGCGGGTCATATTCTGCTCAATAACGGTGAAATCCGGACACTTCCCGATTTCAAAGCATTCACGGGGCAGTCCGATGCTCAGCAATAAAAGCATCGCATTCAAATTGACACTGGTTATCACACTCTGCAGCACATGCATTTTTGCATCTCTTCTCGGCTACAACTACTACCGTTCCCGACTTGTTCTGAGAAAAGAGCTGGTGCGCAATGCCCGCAATTTAACCATGGCGTCCGTAAACCGGATAGAGACGGTATTGACCGCAGTCACCAAAGTTGCCGAAGGTGTGGCGCGTTCACTTGAGAATACAAGACCGACACGCGAGGAGCTTTCATCCCTGCTCAGATCCACGCTGGCAGAAAACCCCGAGATTTACGGTTGCGGCGCTGCGTTTGATCCTCACGCCACCGGTCCGGATTCTCACCCCTATATCACCTACTTTCAGAGAGATCACGGCAGGATTGTTTATGCCCCGGACGATACCCTGAACTACCTTCAGAAGGATTGGTACCAGATCAGCAGGGAGACCGGAAAGAAAGAGTGGACAGAACCCTATTATGAAGGAAACGTCCTGATGGCAACCTGTTCGGTTCCCTTTTATGAAACAACCGACGGGGCACGACGTCTGAAGGGTGTCGCGTTCTCCAATGTTTCATTGGATTGGTTGACGGAACTGGTCGCCTCGATCAAGGTGCTCAAAAACGGCTATGCCTTCCTTATTTCCCGTTATGGTACCATTGTAACCCATCCGGATCGGGCGATGATCATGAACGTCACTATCTTTGGGTTTGCCGAGGCCGCCAAAGACCCGACACTGCGTGAGCTGGGCAGGAAGATGATCAAGGGCGGTTCGGATTTCATCCCCTTTACGAACCTCAAAGGCGTCAAGTGCTGGGTCTATTATGCGCCCATCCCTTCCACAGGCTGGAGTCTGGCGGTTGTCTTTCCTGAAACGGAACTCCTGGATCAGGTAAAAACATTGAGCCTGACCGGCGCACTCATCGGACTGGGCGGCATTATGCTTCTAACGATGGCTGTTGTCCTGATCGCCCGTTCCATTACCTTTCCGCTGAAGACTCTGGCCGGGGCCACAACCGCGATTGCCCGGGGAGATTTTGACGTGGAACTGCCGCCGGTATCTACGCAGGATGAAGTAGGCAAGCTCGCTGACGCCTTTGCGGCGATGAAAAGTTCGCTCAAGGAATATATTAAAAGATTGACGGAGACAACTGCCGCCAAGGAACGGATCGAGAGTGAGCTGCGCATTGCCCGCGACATCCAGAGGGACTTTCTTCCCAGGACTTTCCCGCCTTTCCCGGATCGGCAGGAGTTTGAGCTCTACGCTGTGATGGAGCCGGCCAAAGAGGTGGCGGGGGATTTTTATGATTTCTTTTTCGTCGACGACACCCACTTATGCTTCGTTATCGCCGATGTGTCGGGCAAGGGAGTTCCGGCAGCCCTTTTCATGGCCATGTCCCTGACGCTCATCAAGGCCACGGCCCGCTATGGCCTTCCCCCCGAAGAAATCCTGTGCAGGGTCAACAACGTGCTTGCGCGCGAAAATGATTCCTGCATGTTCGTTACCGCATTTTTAGGGATACTGGATACGGAGAGCGGGGAAGTTATTTATGCCAATGGCGGCCACAATCCTCCGCTGCACCTGAAGCATGGCGGAGGAGTTGCCTGGCTGGCGAGATCAGGCAGCCTGATGGTCGGCGTTATGGAGGATGCACCCTACCGGTGCGAACGAATTCTGCTCGAACCGGGAGACTGTCTGTTTCTTTACACGGACGGTGTGAACGAAGCGATAAACGCCCGGGAAGAGGCTTTTTCCAATGACCGGCTGGAGCGGCGCCTGCGTGCCTTGCAAGGATATGAAATCAAGGACGTTGTTTTCGGGATCATGGCTGATGTCCGGGCGTTTACCGGAGAGGCTCCTCAGTTCGATGACATCACAATGATGGTGATCCAGTACAGGGGAGAGTGATATACTGTAACGGCAGATTTTAATAATATTTTTCAGACAAAGGAGGCAATATGAATTCGTATCATGGCGAGTACAGGAATAAGCTGATGTCGTCGCCTCTGGATGCGGTCGGCCTCATTCAGAGCGGAAACAGCGTGGTCGTGGCAGTGAATTTTTCCGAACCCCCGGCTCTGCTCGATGCCATTGCCGCAAAAGCCAGAGCTGGAGAACTGGAGAATATTAAAACCTATTCGTTCAATCCCCAGAAATACGCAGGCAACACCATATTCGCCCCCGATGTCGCTGACTGCATACAGGCGAATGCCTGGTTTGTCAGCGCCCCTGTTCGCAAGATGATCCGTGTCGGCCTGGCCTATTACATTCCTTCGGTGTTTTACCAGGTCCCCAGGTTTCTGCGGGAAAACATGAAGATTGACGCCACCATAACCACCGTATCGCCCATGGATAAGGCCGGGTATTTCAGCATTGGGGCGGCGACCTATATTACCGTGGCTTCACGGCTTTCAAAAAAGGTGATTGTGGAGGTCAATGAAAACTCGCCTCGCATATTCGGCGACACCCAGATTCACATATCGGAGGTCGATGCGATTGTTGAAAATCATGTACCCCTTTTGAGCCCTGTTTTTCCACCCAGAAAACCAGAAGATGAAATAATCGGCAAGAGGCTGGCCGAGCTTATCCCCGATGGGGCCTGCCTGCAGCTTGGTATCGGGGTCATCCCCAATGCGATTGCGGAATACCTGGAAGGCCATAAAGATTTGGGCATTCACTCGGAACTCTTTGTGCCCGGCATGGCCAATCTCATCAAGAAAGGGGCTGTTACCGGCCGCAGAAAAAACTTTCATCCTCGAAAGCATCTTTTTGCAGCCGCTTTCGGGCCAAAAGAAATGTATGAATTAATGGATGACAATCCTACGATGGAGAGCTATTCATCCGAATATATTATGGATCCTGTGAATATTGCACGGAATGACAACCTCATAAGCGTCAACTCCATTCTGGAAGTCGACCTTACCGGTCAGTGCAACGCGGAAACCCTTGATGGATTTGAATTCAGCGGAACAGGTGGACAACTGGATTTTGTCCGTGGGGCATACAGTTCAAAAGGCGGAAAGTCAATCCTTGTCTTCTATTCAACAGCGCAAGAGGGCAGGATTTCACGGGTTGTCCCCCGCCTGGCTGCCGGCGCCGGCGTTACCACCCCCCCCATGGATACCCAATACCTGGCTACGGAACATGGGGTGATTAACATCAAAGGCAAGTCCACCCGCGATCGCGCCCTGGACATCATCAGCATCGCCGATCCCCGGTTTCGCGATGATCTCCTGAAAGAGGCCGAGGATCTGAGCCTGATTTGATGTTGAAGTAGGCGATATACAGGATTTTTCACGCGCCTCTGCGCCGTGCGTGTCAGTGGCAGCGCACCTGTGCGGTGAAAACAAGCAGGGGAAATTACCAATTTCAACAATCATAAAAAAGAAAGGGAAAAAGCTATGGGAGCGAGCAAAGAAGATATAAACAAAATGTTGAATGAGAAAGCCGGGAGGATGCAGGATGTTCTTGATTTATTAAAGAAATCACGTGAAAGATTAAATGAGGAAGGAGACATGTATCTCATTAAGCAAGAATTGAAGTTACAATTAAAATTCTGCGCTGCGGAAATGCAGAAAGTGATGTGGGAGTACAGAGATGTTCTTGACCTGTTATAAATGGTTATTCAGCCATGCCCAGTGTCAGTCAGGGTTGTCATGGACTGATTCATACAAAGCCATCGGCAGCTCCTGGACACTGGGTACTTTTTTCCTCTAACAGCGATATACGAACCCAGAGCAGCTCACTGATGAAAAATGATCTGGTTGGCCCAGAACATGAGAATCAACGAAAATATCGGCAGGATCAGGAATGGTTCTGCTTTTTTTGAGCATACTTAACTATTACAAAGGGAAACAAAGGGTGCGTCATTTCGATAGCTGAAGAATCCTGTATGCGCCTGTCGCGACAAGGATAAAAACGATGGTCCCGATTATCAGATCAGGCACTTTTGATGCTGTGAGATACACGAGTCCCCCCGCAGCGATAACGCCAAGGTTCACAATGACATCATTTGACGTGAATATCATGCTTGCTTTCATGTGAGCTTCCTGGCTTCTGGACTTTTGAAGCAGGTACAGACAACTTGCATTCCCCGCAAGAGCCATCAAAGAGATGACGATCATCATGAGAAAGTCCGGATTTTCTCCATGCCCCAAGAAACGCCTGACAACTTCCGCAAATCCAAGAATGGACAGTGTGAGTTGAAAATAACCTGAAATGCCAGCTACTTTTTTCTTTCTGGAAATTTGGCTTCCAACGGCAAACAGTGCAAGCCCGTACACCATGCTGTCCGCCAGCATATCCAAACTGTCAGCAACAAGCCCGATTGAACCCGCGATAAAACCTGTTATGATTTCCAAAGCAAAAAAGAAAAAGTTGATAATGAGAACTTGCCATAGAACGCGGCTTTCCTGATGTTGATCATCGCTGATACTTGCCGGCTTTGTCACTTCAGAGGAAACAAACTGAGTATCAAGCTGCAGGGAGTCAAGGGCGTTATAAATTTTATCACCGCTATCCGTATGGTATACTTCCAATTTGCGTCCAGGTATATCAAACTGTAAGGAGTGAATACCGTTCAATTCCTCCAATTTCATTCGTATCATTCGTTCTTCTGAAGGACAGTCCATTTTCGATATATGGAAGGTCGTTTTAATCATTGTTTCCCTTTCGCTTGAACGCGCTCTGTTCAATGACTTGACGATCAGATGCTGTGAGAAAAGCGGGCATCATAAGTGAAAGATGTGTCATCTGTACAGAATTCACCCGTAAATCTTCAAATGATTACGTTTATCAACTAACCGGGGTTCACAGTCTGAGATCTTGAACACGGTTATTAAGGGATATAAATATAATGAGTATCATTTCAAAATTCATCATCTTTCAGCTGGTCATTCTCATACCCTTCGTCATGGGATCACTTGTGCAAAGACAGATGGCACAGGCGCCACAGACATTGATCAGGATGAACCTGATCTGTCTGGAACCTCTCATTGCTTTGTGGAGCATCTGGGGGTTAAACCTCGAGTCGACTTACATCGCTCTCCCCTTTTCAGGATTCTGTCTGGTCCTCGCCGGTGGAGCCATGGGCTATCTGTTTATGCCTTTCGTTCGCCTCCATGGAAAATCGAGAGCTACTTTCATTATCAGTTCCTCATTAGCGAATCATGGTTTTACCATGGGAGGATTCTTATGTTATCTTTTTCTGGGGGAACGTGGGCTTGGCCTGTCTCTGATCTTTACATCGTATTTTATGCCATGCATATTTCTGGTTGTGTTTCCCTACGCGCGATCATTGTCATCAGAGGTCCGGTTCAGCATGAAATTCCTGCGGGAGAACATCATCAACATGCAGAACATGCCGTTATATGCGATTATGGCGGCGCTCTGTCTGCAACTTCTCGGAATAAAAAGACCGAGTATATTCTTTCCTGTTGACTTGATCCTTTTGATCTCTGTCAGTGTGTATTATTTCACCCTCGGAATCAACTTTAACGTGAAGAATATATTCTCGTGCTTCAGGGAAAATGGCGCGCTCATCGCGATCAAGTTTCTATTTCTACCCATGATGACCCTTATCACCCTTAAAATCATACCTCTGGATAATCTGGTTTCACAAGTGATCCTGATTCAATCATTCATGCCGACAGCCATATACTCCGTTGTGGCGCCGGTTCTTTTTAATCTGGACACGAGGCTTGCAACCAATCTCTTTGTCATAAACACGGTTGTTTTTATCGTTTTTGTCCTCCCTGTGCTTTTTATTTTCCACGGAAATCTGGCTGGTTAATGTCTGTGAATCCGGCGGGGGACGGCGCGTTGAGGAATTATTGATCCGCTCTGGTTATTCAGGTATAATTAAAAAAATTATTGCGGGTAGGAAGAATAAAAATCCGCTATGCTGCAGATGGATTGAATGGGCGCTTCAGGAACTTCACAGGACGGTGGTAGCCGAAGCGGTCCGTCGTCGACGTTTTGACGTCTTTGATGGCAAAGGAACGGGTCAATAAGATGATGGCACAAAATCAGGTCCACACAAAGGGAGCTCATAACGAAACAGATGGAAAAGCGGGATGTTGATCAGAATTACGTAACTGGATGAAACCGGGTTTTTATCAATTTCCTTAATAAGACACCGAATTTGAGGTAAGCCATGCCTTTGCCTGCCGAAGAAAAATTCAGATGCGATATCCTGTCATGGGGAGGTATTGTCAGGGACTCTCGAAGGCTTTCATGGATGATAAGAGATTCGGAATATAAACCGGAGATCATCATAGCAATCGGCAGAGGCGGCTATGTCCCTGCCAGAATTCTCTGTGACTATCTCCTCATTCATGATCTGGCATCGATCAAAGTCGAGCACTGGGGAACTGCCGTTATGAAAGAAGAGGCGATCGTCAAGTTTCCGCTCTGCGCTCCGATCAGGAACAGGAAAGTCCTTCTCGTCGATGACGTGACTGACAGCGGCGATACACTGAAGGTCTCGCTCCAGCACTTGAAAAAGTTCAGGCCACAGGAAGTAAGGACAGCGGTTCTGGTACATAAAACCCGCTCCGCGGTCACTCCTGATTACTTTCTCAAAAAGATCATTAAATGGCGGTGGGTCATTTTTCCCTGGCATGTCATGGAAGATCTGACTGAACTGATACAAAGACTGAAAGCCGGGGGCGTCTCCAGTGAGGATGAGTTGAGAAGCATCCTGAAACAGAGATATGATATCGATGCCTCGATCAATACCATCCGAGAAGTCTTATCGTTCATCGGATAACTTTTGTATCGGCAGATGCAAAAGATGCCTCTTGATGCCTTGAGCGGAACTACAATATGAAATCAAAACTCATTGCAGAAGCATCAAAAGTTATCGGCCCCTTCCAGTTTGATACTTATCCAACAAATTACGCCGGAAAAGTCGGGGCAGCCCTGATTACGGACAGGGGTAACATCTATACGGGGATCTCCGTGAATCTGGCTTGTAATGTCGGCAGTTGCGCCGAACACGCAGCCATAGTCGATATGCTCAAAATGCGCGAAACGAAAATAGCCATGATCGTCAGTGTTTATGAAGGAGGAAAGATCATTGTACCGTGCGGCAGATGCCGCGAGATGATCATACAAATTGACAGTCAAAATAAAAATACTTTGGTCATTGTAGATACTGAAAAGACCATTCCTTTATCAGAATTATTGCCCTGTCCGTGGTATTTTGAGCAGAATGAGGATAAGCATATCTGACAATTCCATTTCACCGATTTCTGTCTGATCGCGTAAGATTATCCTCATCATTATCGGGTGTCGGAAGGGCTTCCTTCGGGTACGAAGGGAATGAACTTCTCCACGCACTGCACGCCGGATGTCGACTGATACCTGCAGACATACCGCTTTCCCTTACAGATCGCTTCCCAGCTGTGAACGCCTCCGACAGCGATCAGAGTCGCATGCTCGATATCTATCTCATCAGGGTTGCATCCGATGACGCCGGAAGACAGGTTGGCGTATTTCCGGGCATTGGCGCACCCGGCAAACATCATGCAAAGCATCAGGAATATAAGTACTTTTTTCATCTCACCTCTCCATTCATGTAACAGGGGCTGAATTCTTCCAGACCGACATTTCCCCATACAGGGGACATCTTAGCATGATCTTTCAGCCGCGACCATGATCCATATCTTCATAAGGCCCTTCATTGTATCTACCGGCCGACTCGTTTTTGTGAATCAGAGGAGGGATTGTATGCGGGATATTGCGTAACTGCGGCGCAGTATTTCAATAAAAACAACCGTTCAGTCCCTGATCATCAATTCCCCGGTTGGACTATGCGATAGACAATAATCCACGACACGGCAACAGAATGTTTTACGACACCGTAAAATTTAAAAAGGTTGATGGAAATTTCGTTTCCATGTAAGAGGATCTTCACTATGGAAAATTTATCAGAACAAAAATCCGGCATCGAGAAGGCAGCGGAAGATCTTTTCAATTTCGCCGTAGAACGTGACGACGTCAAGGCGCTGATGACGCACCTTGATGAATCGGCCGACATTCAGCGCAGCTCCGTCGAATACGAACTGCAGATCCTGAAAATCATCAGCGTGGGCTGGGCCGTTCCCTATTACCTGGGAAACTCCCCGCAAAAGGATCTGATCGGCGCGTGCTACTGGCAGGCTATTCAGAATTTTTCGCAAAGCCTGTCCGAAACATTCGGACTGCTTGCCGGTCAGTCCATCGATTACTTTCAGGTTCTCAGGGAACGCCTGGACACGTACGTCAGCGCCCTGCAGCAGAAACTCGACGCCCCTGAACCGGCGGTCGTCATCGGGCCGGAATTTGCGAATGCCTGCGGCAACAGGGATGACGTCTTCACGGTAATGACCGGATCCAGGATGTTCATCTCAACCATAAGAAGCGTGAAGCAATACCTCGAGAATATCGGGGTGAAATAGTCCCTTGTGTTTAGCTCCCCTGATTGTGCAGGATGCATGCCATCATGCAGAAATTGGGATACCGCCTGCCCCCCGCCAGAACAAGGACTGATCCCGTTGTCAGCGGCAATTTCACTTTTCTTCGATGGCGGCTGTTTCGTTTCTGTATTGTAACTTAATAAGTCCTTCAGGCCTCTTCTCCCCCAGATAATGTGCCTATTCTAAGTTCGCTCCCTGCAGGACGGACAGATTGAATTTTATCCGGATAAATTCACCCTCCCCTCCCGATCTTCCACTCCTGTTTTACGGGAAAAAATCACGATATTTCTTACTTAAATAATGCATGGACATATTCAAAAAAGACACTTTTTCTCTTGACAAAGTAATTACGATATGGCTACATGTTGACACCTATTGTAACTAAAGATGAAAATGTATTTTGTCTGCTCAATTGGAGCAATTTTTTTTGATGTATTCAAGGTGTGACATAACCCTTAATTCTACTGTTCCAGTTTTGATGGACAGAATCAACAGACCATGGAATTGAACCTCGGTCTGCCGGACAATCTAAAAAGCCATTCGTTTCCAACTAACAGCCGGATGTCAGTTGTTTTTTGCACAAATCAGGAAGCAGGAAACGTAAGTGACGTTTAAAGAACATTTATAGATAGAGGGGTAAAGAAAATTATGAGGTATTCAGAAACTGGGTACAATTTGGAGATTGATTTAACCACAGGCAACGTTGAGAGGGTCGAGACGGACCCGAAAGACACGGAATTTTTACTTGGGGGCGTGGGGACATCCTCGAAGATCATGTGGGACAGGGTCGGTCCTGAAGTCAAGCCCTTCGATCCGGAGAATCTGCTCATCTTCAGTTCGGGACTCTTATGCGGCACGTCCTGTCCCGGAGCGAACCGCACCATGATTACATCGGTTTCGCCCCAGACGGATTTCGTGGCCTATTCGATGATGGGCGGATTTTTTTCGCCGGAAATGAAGTACGCCGGCTACGACAAGATCATCTTCCGCGGCAAGTCCCCGAAACTGGTTTACATCTGGATCAAGGATGACAAGGTGGAAATCCGGGATGCATCCCATCTGTCCGGCAAAGGCTCCGTGGAAACTCAGGAACTGATTCGTCAGGAATTGAAGGAACCGCGGGCTCACGTGGCGGCCATCGGGCTGGCCGGTGAAAACAGGGTCTTTTTTGCCTCCATCGAACAGGGCCGGTCCAGCGCCAGCCGTCTGGGACTGGGCGCCGTCATGGGAGACAAGGGAATCAAGGCGATCGCCATTCGGGGAACCAAGGACCTCAATGTGGCCCGTCCGGCCGAACTGATCGAGATCAACAACTGGCAGATGGAGTACATGTGGTGGCGGCAGGAGAATCCGATTCCCAAGATGATGCCCATCATGGCCATTCTCGGGTCTCCGCAGGAGATGCTGGAATGTGACGAAAAGTGGCACACGGAGAACTTCTCCTGGGGAAATTCCCGTGTTCGGAGAAAGAATTTCTGGACCCCTGAAATCGAGGAGGCGTGGACCAGGCAGCAGCTTAGCGCGCGGAAGCGGTTGATCAGCTGCTACAACTGTCCGATCAAATGCGGTGCGTTGATCTCCGTTCCGGGAGTCGCCGCTTACATGATGAAATGCTTCACGAAACTGACCTACGCCATGGGCGCCTTCGTGGACGACCTGGAGTGGGGTCTCCAGACCGCGGGAAAGGCCATCGAGTATGGCGTGGACGGATTTTCCTGTCCCCAGGTCGTTGCCTACGCCTTTGAGTTGAAGGAAGCCGGGATTCTGACCGAGGAAGATTTTGCCGGAACGGATGCCTATCCTCCCTGTCCGGAAGATAATGCGGGAAGATTCCTTTGGATGCTGGACCGCATCGTCCGCCGGGAAGGGATCGGCAACATCTTCGCCGACGGCACCTACTGGGCGGGCAAAACGATCGGCAAGGGCGCGGAAAAATACGCCCACAACAACATTCGGAAACATGAGCAGGCGCCGCTCAAGCTTGGCGCTGTCAACCCCATTTACTACCTGATGTACTGCACCAACGAAAAATTGAACATCACCCAGATTGAAGGGCAGTGGCCCCAGATGCCTTACTCCAAGCCGGAGGACAGAGAGGCGTATGTGAAGGATTGGTTCCAGGTTCCCGATGACCGGTTCAAGGAGTGGTTCAAGCTCTGGGAGATGAAAGGCGAACACGCCCTGCCGTATTTCCCGGGCATCCCGGAAATCTTTGAGATCGTGGACTGGATGGAGAGGATGCACCTGATCGACGACATGTGCGGGGTCTGCACCGGAATCTCGGCATTCCACCTGAAGCCCCCTTATCATATTCACAATTACCCGAAAATCATCTCCGCGGCGACCGGAATGGATATAAGCGAAGAAGAGCTGATCAAGATCACCAAGAGGGATCGTCAGTTAATCCGGGCCAACAACGTCCGCAGAGGCTGGAGGCAGATCGACGATATGCCGCCTGAAGATCACTGGGCAAAGAGACTTCCCGAATACGAAAAGCAGCTTCTGGAAGGCTACCAGGCATACAAGGGCTGGGATACGGAAGGCATTCCGACAAAAGAGTCTCTGGAGTCACTGGATCTGGGTTTCGTTGCTGAAGACTTTGAGAAGAGAGGTATTTTCTAAAATGGCCAAGATAAAGAAAAAAATAAAGACGATCAAGATTGACGAGTCGAAATGCAATGGCTGCCGGGCATGCGAGATGATCTGCTCCGCCTTCCATTCCACTCCGAAGTACAGCACCATCAATCCGGAGAGGTCGCGCATCCGGATGTATCGCGACGTGAGAAACGACCTGTATCTTCCCGTTTATGCCGGCGAGTATACAGCCGCCGAGTGCATGGGCAGAGACGTCTATGTCATTGACGGCAGGGAGTACGAAGAGTGCGCCTTCTGCCGGGCGGCCTGCCCGTCCCGGGACATTTTCCATGAACCCGATTCCGGCCTTCCGCTCAAATGCGATATGTGTGAAGACGACCCTCCCCAGGAAGTTCCCCTCTGTGTCAAGTGGTGCCTTAATGACGCCCTGATTTACGAGGAGCGGGAAGAGGAAGTCGAGGAAGGGATTGAGATGGAGGACGTGGAGACCGGATTGTTAGCCATGGTGGACAAATACGGCCTGCAGAAGGTCCTGGATACTGCCGCCCGGGTAGCCAAAAAGGGCGAATCCGTCGAATCGAAAAAATAAAAAAGGAAAAAGGAAGGAAACCGGTGGAGACTATAGCCCCCTTCAAGGAAATTATAGAGGAAGTTAAAGCGCACGGTGGAGACGCCTTCAAACGCTGTTTCCAATGCGGCTTGTGCGATGCCGTCTGTCCCTGGAACAAGGTGCGGCAGTTCAGCATGCGCAAGATCGTCCGCGAGGCCACGTTCGGCCTGACGGACATTGAGAGTGAAGAGATGTGGCGTTGCACCACCTGCGGAAGATGTCCCCAGCAGTGTCCGCGGGACGTAAAACAGATCGAATCCGGGGTTGCCCTGCGCAGGATTGCCACGGAGTACGGCGTATTTCCCCATTCCGTACAGCCGATCAAGAGCATCAGAGGCAGCCTTGTCGGTTCAGGGAACCCGCTGAACGAGGAGCGGGGCAAGCGAGCGGACTGGGCCAGGGGCCTGGATGTGAAGCCTTTTGCCGAGGGGATGGAGATTCTGTATTTTCCCGACTGCTATGCCTGCTATGACCCGCGGATGAAGAAGGTCGCGGTTGCCACAGCCAGGATTCTGCAGGCGGCCGGGGTGGATTTCGGCATCCTGGGCGACAAGGAAGTCTGCTGTGGCGAGAGCATCCGCAAGGCAGGCGATGAGGAGGTGTTCCAGCGCCTGGCGAAGGAGAACATCAAGGCCTTTATCGATGCGGGTGTGAAGAAGATTCTTGTTTCGTCCCCCCATTGCTACCATACCTTCAAGAACGAGTATCCCGAATTCAGGGTGAACTTCGAGATCGTTCACATCACCCAGTACCTGGCCGAGCTCATTGGCGAGGGACGGCTTAAGCTTGATCCGGACAAGGTGTATGAGAAGAAGGTCACCTGGCATGATCCCTGTTACCTGGGGCGGCACAACGGCATCTACGACGAGCCCCGCAATGTTCTGCAGGCCGTACCCGGTCTGGAGTTTACGGAACTGCCGGAACACCATGTCGCCAGTCTGTGCTGTGGCGGCGGCGGCGGTCGGATCTGGATGGAGACGATCAAGGGAGAGCGGTTCTGCGATCTGCGGATCGATCAGGCGGTCGATGTCGGGGCGGAGGTGCTGGTCACCGCCTGTCCGTACTGCATCACCAACTTCGAGGACAGCCGGGTCACCATGGGTCTGGATGACAGGATCGAGGTTAAAGAGATCACGGAAGTGATTTCGGAATTGATTTAGGAAATCATCACATCCGATGAGGTTGATATAAATGGAAAAAGCAAACAGTAATTTTGGAGATGTAATGGTCGTCGGCGGCGGGATCAGCGGCATTCAAGCCTCTTTAGATCTGGCCACCGCCGGTTTCAAGGTTTACCTGGTGGAGAAGTCGCCCAGCATTGGCGGGCACATGGCCCAGCTGGACAAGACCTTCCCCACCAATGACTGCTCCATGTGAATTCTCGCACCTAAACTGGTCGAGGTCGGCCGGCATCCGAATATCGAGGTCCTGACTTACACGGAAGTGGATCGTGTAGCCGGGGAGGTGGGAGATTTCAAGGTCACACTGACGAAAAAACCCAGATACATCATCGAGGACAAGTGCTCGGGCTGTACTACCTGCGTGGAGTACTGTCCGGTCGTCTATCCCGATGTCTACAATCAGGAGATATCAAAGAACAAGGCGGTTCATGTGTACTTCGCCCAGGCCATTCCCCTGGTGACATACATTGATGAGAGCTGCCTTTACCTGAAGGAGGACAAGTGCCGGATCTGCGAAGCCGTGTGCAAGCAGGACGCCATCGACTTCAGTCAGGTTCCCGAGCAGATGGAGGTCAATGTGGGGGCCATCATCCTGTCGGCAGGTCTTGAGCCGTTCGATCCCCGGCTGAGCAAGGAATACCATTACGGGGAGTTTGCCAACGTGGTCACCGGCATGGACTTCGAGCGGCTGCTGTGCGCCACCGGTCCCTATGGGGGCGAGATCCTGCGCGCCTCCGACCTGAAGCATCCCCATAAAATCGCGTGGCTTTCCTGTGTCGGCTCCCGACGGGTGACCGAGGGCGAGAACAGCTACTGCTCCATGGTCTGCTGCACCTACAGTCAGAAGCATGCCATCCTGACGAAGGATCACGACCCCGATGCGGAGTGCACGATCTTCCATAACGATGTGCGTTCCTATGGGAAGGATTTCGAGCGCTACGTCGACCGGACGGAGGCCCTTCCCGGGATCCGGTTCATTCGCAGCTATGTGTCCATCGTTCGAGAGGACCCGGTCACGAAGAATGTTTTCGTCCGGTATTCCACGCCTGATGAAGGGGTCAAGGAAGAAGAATTCGACATGGTGGTTCTGTCGGTCGGTCTGGCTCCTCCGCTGGAGGTGAAGGCGATGGCGGAGAAGTTCGGCATCGAGTTGAACGAACATAATTTCTGCAAGGTCGATCCCCGCAATTCGTTGCAGACCAGCCGGCCCGGGATTTTTGTCAGTGGAGGCTTCCAGGGGCCGCTGGATATTCCCGAGTCGGTTTTCGGCGCCAGCGGGGCCGGCTCCCAGTGCGGCGAGCTTCTGGACTACCGGCGGGGGAACCTGTCCAGGGAAAGGGTTTATCCCGAGGAAAAGGATGTTTCCGGGGAAGAGCCGAGGATCGCCGTCTTCGTCTGCCATTGCGGCGCGAACATCGGTCGGATCGTCAACGTCCCCGAGGTCGTGGAGTACGCCCTGACGCTGCCCAACGTGGTCTACGCGCAGGAGCAGCTCTTCTCCTGCGCGACGAACTCCGCCCAGGAGATCACCGACATGACCCGGGAGAAGGGGATCAACCGCGTGATCGTCGCCGCCTGCTCGCCGCGAACCCTGGAGAACCTGTTCCGGGATACCGTTCGCGAGGCGGGGATCAACCAGTATTATTATGAAATGCCCAACATCCGGGAGCACAACTCCTGGGTTCACGCGAAGGAAAAAGAAGAAGCGACCCAGAAGGCCAAGGATCTCCTCCGGATGTCCGTGGCTCGTGCTCGTCGTCTGCAGGCCCTGCAGGAATTTGACCTGCCGGTGAACAACAATGCGCTCATCGTCGGCGGCGGTGTTGCCGGCATGGTTTGCGCCCTTTCCATCGCCGAACAGGGTCATGAGGTCTACCTCCTGGAGAAGGAGAAGGAGTTGGGCGGAAACGCCAGAAGGATTCACACCACGCTGGAAGGGATGGATGTCCAGGCCTACCTGAAAGACCTGATCCAGAAGGTCTACGGGAATCAGCTGATTCATGTCTACACCGGGGCCACCATCACGGAGGCGACGGGTTATATCGGCAATTTCGTCACCAGGGTGACTTCGGAAAGAGGTCCCGCGGAGATCAAACACGGGGCCGCCGTCATCGCCATCGGCGCCGAGGAATACAAGCCCACGGAATACCTTTACGGGCAGGACGAGCGGGTGATGACCCAGTTGGAGCTGGAAGAAAAGATTGCCCGGGGCGACGAAGCGGTCATCAATGGCGAGAGCCTGGTGATGATCCAGTGTGTGGGCTGCCGGAACGAAGACCGGAACTACTGTTCCCGGATCTGCTGCAGTCATGCGGTCAAGAATGCCCTGAAGCTCAAGGAGAAGAATCCCGCGAAGGATATCTACATCCTCTTCCGGGATATGAGGACTTACGGGTTTGCCGAGGATTATTACCGGCAGGCTTCGGAGAATGATGTCAAGTTTATCCGCTATGAGCCGGAGACCGCCCCCGAGGTGGAAGCCGTTGTGGAGGAAGGGAAGCCGGTGCTGCGGGTGAGTGTTCTCGATCCGATTCTGGGTCAGGGTCTTGCCCTGGATGCGGATCACCTTGTTCTGTCGGCCGCGGTGCTTCCCTCGGAAGCGACCAGGGAAGTGGCGAATCAGTTCAAGGTGACATTGAGCCTGGACGGCTTCTTCAAGGAAGCCCATGTGAAGCTGCGTCCGGTGGAATTTGCGACGGACGGTGTTTTCCTCTGTGGGCTGGCTCAATATCCCAAGCACATCAATGAGACGATCAACCAGGCGTATGGTGCGGCGGGCCGGGTCATCACCCTTCTGTCCCGCGACACGGTCACCGCCTCGGGTTCCGTCTGCGAGGTGGATGAGAAGAGGTGCATGGGCTGCGGGGCTTGCGCGTCGGTCTGTACTTACGGGGCCATCGAAATGCGCGAGACCAAGCAGGGCCGGAAAGCGACCATGAATCCCGTTCTCTGCAAGGGGGATGGTCTGTGCAACGCCATGTGTCCGACCGGAGCGATTTCCCTGAGGCACTATACCGAGGATGAACTCCTGGCCCAGATAGACGCGATCGTACCGGAGCAGGTGTCGGTCGAAGTCGACTGAGAAGGAAGCAGGAACAAAGAAGAACTTAGGAAGGAGAGAAGAATGGCTGATCTTAGATTTAAGCCCCGGATCATCGGTTTCGTGTGCCACTGGTGAGCATACGGCGCCGCTGACCTGGCTGGAGTTTCCAGACTGCAATATACATCAGAAATGAGGCTTGTCCGTGTCATGTGCACGGGACGGGTGGACTTTACCCATATATTACGATCCTTTGCCGACGGATGTGACGGGGTGTTCGTAGGTGGTTGTCATCTCGGCGAGTGCAATTACATCACGAACGGGAATTATCACGCGCAGAACATGGTGGCTCTGACAAAGAAGCTGCTGGAGCGCATCGGGCTAAACCCCGAGCGCCTGCGGATGGCTTTCATGTCCGGTGCGGAAGCGAACCTTTACACGGAACACGTGAACAGTTTTGTCAAGAAGATCAAGGAACTCGGTCCTCTTGGCGTGATGGAGGGAATCGGGAAGGAGGATCTTGACGCCCGTCTTGCCGAACTGATCAGGCAGGTCCCCTACATCAAGATCATGACGAATGAGAAGCTGGCGAAGCAGCTGACGAATCACGAGGATGTGGAGAAGCTTTTCACCACGGAGGACGTGGAGAAGTTATTCAGCGAGAAGATCTCATACTATATTGATCCGGAAAAGTGCCAGGCCTGTATGACCTGCGCGCGGAGATGCCCGATGGATGCGATCATCAGCGCCAAGAAGGAGGTTCACATCATTGAGCAGGACAAGTGTATCCGCTGCGGGGCATGCTTTGCAGCCTGTCCGCCTCAATTCAGCGCCATCGTGAAGCTGGTCGGCCAGCCTGCTCCGCCCCCTCTGCCTGAAGGCCAGCGAGCGGTCGTCAAAAAGAGCAAGGAAGCAACTGCATAAAATGCAGAAATATTGATTCCGGGTATCAACAATGGAAACAATATTCACATGGAGAGGGGCTTGGCCGAAAGGTTAAGCCCCTCTAGAAATACCAAAGGTGGAGAGGAGATATATAATGGGCGAACTTGCTAAAGTAAATATTGGTGATTTCGAGAAGCAACCGGATGGTTCCTGGGTTAGTGTTAAAATTTCATATGTAAATACCAAAGGCGGAACTGTAATCGCTTTAGAACCTGGCACGATTTTTAGACCAGGCTTCAAACAATTCGGGGGAATTGACTTTGTAAAAGAACTTGACGAAATCAGCGAAAATTTAAAAAACGCGGAAGAATCGACTTAGTAAAAGAACCCGACGAAGTTAGCAAGAATTTTACAAATTGACCTGAATAGGGTATACCGCAACAAAAAAGTGCCCTGTAGCATGCAGGAATAGCGATTCCGTGGGCGATAGTGTGATTCTATTCACACAGCCCAACCATGAACAATGAAAAAGGACTTAGCTGAAAGATGCTAAGTCCTTTTTTTATTTGGTTATTCACAAATAACTCCCCCGTCTCGAGTCCCAGGGACGAGAGCTATCCGACTTGAAATATTATTATGCAATTTCTTTAGAATATGGCATCCTGACGCTGAAGAGCGAAAGTCATCGAATCCACACCATCACTTGGGAAAGGGGATTAAGACCACATGGCATGGCAGCGGGAAGAACCGGCAAGAACTCAATTTCTAGACATCTTCAGATATCTTTTGATCTTCGTATCATCGGGGTTTGCCGTTTTTCTGATCTGGAAGCAGAATCGGATTCTTGCTCTGATTGAGGCCCTTCCCGTCTTTATTGTCATGTCCAACCTTTTCGGTTTTCTCACCCTGCCCCTTTATCGCCGCACTTCCGGCTTGATCGAAAAAATGACCAGAACTTTTACACCTTCTTCCTCTGAACACCTTCTCGGCGCCCTGGATGCCTTTTCTCTCAAGGAACACAGAGAAAACTCCAATGAACGGATCTCCATCCCTGTTTCGGAAGAAATGGATGCCGAAACGGAAGCCGCAGCAAACGATATAAGCAGAAATCCGTTCGCCGGAGATGATTCCGATGTCGCCGATCCGGAAGCCAGAATTGTCCAACCCGATTTACCTGAAAAAACCCAGATTGCCCAGCAGATGAGGCAGATCATCTCTCTCACCACAAAAGCCATCTACTCGGAACAGTTCAGCGACATGAGCACGCTGGTCAAATGGCTGCCCGGAGACAAAAGCGACAGAAATCTTTTGTGCGCCTACATTGCGATTCGTATGGCCGCCCAATTGACAAAACCGCCCAGTGACGGCGAAATCGAAAATGCGGCCGAGCAGCTGCTTATGATGGAGAAGGACCCGGCCAATGCGGATTCCGGCGCCCTTCTCAACCTGCACAAGGCGCTTGCGGAAATCTACTGGCTGCAAAGGCAGGCCGAGATTCTCAGAGGGAAACTCGCCCATCGCAATGGCAAATACTCGTATGAAGCGACCATCTACGCGCTTCAGCGTGTCGGAAAAGGACCGATGACAAACGAAGACAGGGAAAAGTTTAAAGAGCTTGCAAGGGAGATATCCGACCTCGAACGGCAGATTCAGGAATACGAGATGGAATCATTGAGAGGGGCTGACCTTGAGGTTTATCAATGCACGAGAGAACACCTGAAAATTCAAGCCCTGCAGGATGAATTAAACATCCGTAAAGAACACGGAACCACAACGGAGCTTAAGGGGCTGATGGAAGTCATCGAAAAGCAGTTAAAATTCGCTCTCCACCCGGAATCCCCGGAGCCCGGCGCGACGGACGTTTTCAGGAAATGACGAGGAACAGAAAAACGACTCTAACAGACGGAATATTTCCCAGCGCTTAATTCCTCGCAGAACCCGTTGATTTCCGAGAATTCCTTTTCGAAAATTTCTTCCGTCCTTTTTGCAACTTCATCAATTCCCCGCCCACGCTCAAGAAGAACCTGGGCTGTTGCCATCTGCGGGCTGTCGACAGGCGTTCCGATACGGCTTAAAAGCAGGACGTAGACCTCCTTGATCCCTTCGATATTTTCGTAGATTTCCCGGGCGATCTTATGGGCCAGTATGTTGTATATCTTTCCGACATGGCTGACAGGATTCTTCCCCGCGGCAGCCTCTGTCCCCAGAGGTCTGTTCACGGAGATGAGTCCGTTGACCCGGTTTCCGCGTCCGACCTGACCTGAATCCGCATCCTCCGCCGATGTCCCGAGGAGGCTCAGATAAACGCCGCCAAGCCCTCTCCCCCGCTCATCGAGGTTGTTGTAATGGACATTTATTCCTTTGAATTCAGGCAGCCCGCCGAGCATTTGCTCCATCTCTTTCTGAATAATCATTTTTCTCTCAAAATAGTCCTTTTCAGAGCTGACAAAAGAGGCGATCAGTGGCATGGCAACTGTTAACTCCAGCGTCTTTCCGTTCCGCAAGCCCATGATCTTGATATCTTCGCCTGTCTCAGGATGGATTTTCTTGAATTCAGAGGAATTGAGCTGCCGCTCCAGGTTCAGAACGACCTTCTCGGCAGGACTCAGCGGATAATATCCCACTGCCGCCGAGGTATCATTCGCAGCCCTGACTTTTCCGGGCCGGGTAAAAATATCCGTCAGTTCCTCGGACCCCGGCGAAAGGACGACACGACACTTAAGATGCCTGTCGGGGTCGATAAACCGCATATGGCTGCGAATCCATTGTTTGGCAGTGTCGACGGCAATCTCGACAACCGGGATTTTCCGGCCTGCAACATGGAGAGTAGCCCGGTCCCCGATAATCAGTTCCATGGGTTCAAGGACCTGACCTCCGCCGAAGTTCTTCTCCACCCTGCCGGCGGTCAACAACCCCTTATCGATGTTATGATGGAGCACAGTTCCGAACTCCCGGATATATTCCTGTGACAGGGCGACGGAAATCGCTTCCATTATGGAATCGCACATGTAATCGGGGTGACCGATGCCTTTGCGTTCAACAATTTCAACCCGATGCTCGGTTACAGATTTTCCTTTTAATGTTTCTACCAGGATCATGTCCGTACCCTCCTTTGTTCTTGAGCAGAAATTGTGCAAAAACCTGCCCCTCCGCCCCTTCCTGCAATGACGCAAATCCTGGAGAAGTAGCGGGCAGCCTGCTGTCGTCAGAAAAGCGCACCTCTTTTTTCTATTTAAAATGAACCCCTTTCAAATTGCTATTTCTTTTTCTCATCTTAAAAAGGTTTCAGACTATCCTGTAAATAAGCCCCATATTTAAACCTTCCTCTGGATGACCCTGTCTCCGCTGCACTGATCCCTGCGGTGATCAGTGCATAAAACCCTTAAAAGGTGCAGCATAATTCATTAGATAGACTACGCCATCCCTGCTTCGCATGCGTTCTCTTCCTACTCAAATTTCATTCTTTTCGAACCCGAAAATCAGCCCTTTCCGGATTTTCTTAATCATATCGTCGGGTCATATTAATCAAAACCCGGAAGTCCCGTACGCGTTCCGCTCGATCCTGATGAAAACGGCTCGGTTTATTCCTCTGGTGATCCTCAGGAGCCGGATCACGGGCAAATGCGGCTTCTAAAAGAGGAACAGGGGCAGTGGATGCCATCCGCAGGTTATTGAAAAAGAATTGAAATAATTATTTCCCCCCGGCAGACGCGAAGCAATTGGAGGTGACCATGATGGCCAAATCCAGGACATTCCGTTCAGAAAGGCAACGGAATGTCGAGTTGCAGGAAATAAGAATTTTCCTGTCCGCCATTCTTCTGATCCCCTGTTTATTATGTTCCTGTGGCCGGACCGTGAAAGATCTCGTTCACAACCCTGATTTCGCGCTTCAAAATCATCCGAAGCGGACCCTGAATGTCATGATTGTTACGGAAGAGGAGCCGGATACGCGGGAACTCACGCAATGGCTTGAAACCTGCGGCAGGACGATCGATGAGCAGGTCGGCATTACCCTGAAGCCGGCTCAGTTCGTTCAGGTAAAGAACCTGCCTTCCGTCAACGACATCAGCGGCCGTCTGACAGCCCTCCACTCCGCAGGGGAAGGTCGCAATGACTGGGACATCATGATCAATCCGGCCGGCTATGGAACACTGGATATCGCCCTGGGCCTGATGAACCTGTTTCTTCCCGTACCGATGTACCAAGGATATATCGATGATACGTACAGGAAAATCATCGTTTTGAAATCCAGGGACTGCCGCACCTTTGTGCATGAGTTTTTTCATGCCTTTATCTTATCCCATAACCACTCCAATGGCATCATGGCCGGCATGACGTTCCAGCTCCTTCCCTTTACGCCTCCTTTAAACAACACGCTGTATCTTAACGAAAAGGACCGGGATGAAGTGCTGAAAAACAAATGGCGGGATTTCAGAACAAAGTCTCAACTCTCTCTGGAAACTCAGCGGGATTTGATCAGAAAGGAATGATCAACTGCTCGTGATCAAATTCCCTCATCTGACTTCTAACGGATCCTGACCGGATGGATGGAAGTCGGAATCCTGAAAGGAGTACCCTGCCCCCGTCCGGGGGAAAAAAGATGCCCATGGGAATACGGCCTTGCCGAAGCGCGGCGGATAGTATATAAAGCGCGGCAATGGTGCTGGATATCCCAGGCCGGATTTTTTCTTCTTTCATCCCCGGGAGGATCTCCTTATGGCTGTTCTGTCCGTGGTTCTTCAGCCGCCGGAAAATCAGGAACAGGCGGAATCGATGCTGGCCCCGTTTCTTGGCTCTCCCCTCGTGGAAACCATCTGGATCGCCTCCCGGTCTCCACTCGGCAAACCGTTGCCCCCCAGGTGCCGCCAAGCCCCGCCGGATGCCTTCTCTTCCGGCGCCGCTCTGAATGACCTGCTCTGCCGGATCGAGACGCCCTGGCTCCTGATGATCCCCGATGCCCGGAGGCTGGAGATTCCCCCGCCCTCTCTGGAACGCCTCCTGGAGGTCGCCGAAATTACCGGGGCCGGTCTGGTTTATGCCGATTTCCGGGATCGCGGGACGGACGGGCGTCTTCACGACCATCCCCTGATCGATTATTCGATGGGCAGCATCCGGGACACCTTCGATTTCGGCCCCCTGATGCTCTTTTCCGTTCCGGCGATTTCCCAGACCCTGAAAATCCGGGGAGCAATCCCTCCTCTGAAACACGCGGCCCTGTATGATCTCCGGCTGAAGCTTTCCCTCGATTCCGCCGTCTTTCACCTCCAGGAATTCCTGTGCACCCGTACGGAAATCGATTCCCGCAGCAGCGGCGAGAAGATCTTCGATTATGTTCGCTCCGATCAGCAGGCCGTCCAGAAGGAAATGGAAAACGTAGCCATGGACCATCTGCAGCGCCTCGGCGCATTTCTGTCTCCGATATTCAAGCCTCTGCCCCCCGGCAGTCAGGATTTTCCCGTGGAAGCCAGTGTCATCATTCCCGTGCGCAACCGGAAGCGAACCATTCTCGAAGCCGTGGACAGCGCCCTTTCCCAGAAAACGGATTTTCCCTTCAACCTGATCGTCGTGGATAATTTTTCCACCGACGGCACCACCGAACTCCTGGCCGAGCGGGCAAAGACCTGCCCGGCCCTGCACTCCCGCATTCCCGTCAGGGACGATCTGGATATCGGCGGCTGCTGGAACGAAGCCGTCAGCGATCCCGCCTGCGGGCGCTATGCCGTCCAGCTCGATTCGGACGATCTCTACAGCCGACCCGATGCCCTGCAGCAGCTGGTAAATCTTCTGCGGACCGGCCATTATGCCATGGTCATCGGGTCCTACACCCTGGTAAACGAGCACCTGGAGGAAATTTCTCCCGGGTTGGTTGACCACAGGGAATGGACCCCTGAAAACGGACGCAACAACGCCCTGCGGATTAACGGCCTTGGCGCGCCGCGTGCTTTTTCCACGGAAATTCTCCGGAAAACCGGCTTTCTCAATGTTGGCTACGGAGAGGATTACGCCCTGGCCCTGCAACTCTCCCGGTATTACAAAATCGGCAGGATTTACGAGAGTCTCTACCTCTGCCGCCGCTGGACGGACAACACCGATGCCGCCCTGCCAATCGAAAAAATCAACCGTAACGACCTCTTCAAGGATCGGATCCGGACGCTGGAAATCCTTGCCCGGCAGCGGCAGAACGGGTGCAAGCCGTGACGCGGGCTTCATTCCCGGTTCGAGATCACGTTAGCCCGGGAATCACGGCCTTTCTGCAGACAAAAAACAAGGAGAACGACTTTTTCCGATGAAACCGGAAGATCTTCCCGATTCACGCGTTTTTGCCGAATTCAACCCGGAAAGAAAAGAAGATGCCGGCACGAGCCTGCCGGATCTGTGTGGACAGCTCCTGACCCGGCAGGAAGATGCCTGGCCGAAGCTGAAAAGCGGTTATGAAGCGGTTGCGGCCTCCCATGTCCGTACCCTGGATTGCGGTGATTTTTCGGTTTTGCTTCAGTTCAATCCCCAGCGGATCGTCAGCAGCAGCGCTCGGGTGGATCCGGCCTCCATTTCGAAACGGCCCTGCTTCCTCTGCCCGGCCAGCCTTCCCGAGGAACAGCAGGGGATTCTCTATCGCCGGACCTTCCTGATCCTCTGCAACCCTTTTCCCATTTTCTCACAGCATTTCACGATCAACGATCTGAACCACCGCCCGCAATCCCTGGAGGCTCATCTGGATCTGCTCCCTCTTCTTGCCCGGGATTTCGCTCCGTCCCTGTCCCTTTTTTACAATGGCCCCCAATGCGGCGCCTCCGCTCCGGATCATCTGCATTTTCAGGCCTGCCCGGCCGGCAGCCTGCCCATCGAATCCCAAGTGAATGACGGCCGCCCTCTCCTGCCGGTCATGAAGAACCGCTCCGCCACGGTCTCCCGCGTGGAAAACCTCGGGCGGGCCGTGCTGATGATCGAGTCCCCCGATGCCGACGCCCTGAACGGAGCCATAAGAAAGCTTCTGGCCGTCATGAGGTCCGTCGTTGGCACCGGGACGGAACCCATGTTGAATCTCCACGCCGCGTTTAAAGATGGAAAATGGCGGATTCTGATCTTCCCCCGAAAGAAAAACCGCCCCGATCTTTACGAGCTGGAAGGGCCGGATCGAGTGCTGATCAGTCCGGGAAGCGCCGAAATGGGAGGATTGCTGGTCGCCCCCGTGGAAAGGGACTTTCAGCGGCTCACGCCTGATCTTATCCGTCATATCTATCGGGAAGTGTCCGTCGATTCAGCCCGGCTTGAAGAATGGAGCCGCCAACTCTCCCGGATGGCGGACTAACCGCCGAATTTTCCTGTTTCCGCCAGTGCCTGCAAGCCATTTCTGTCCAGAATCGTGATTTCCTTTCCCTTGACCTCGATGAGACCGGCGTTGTTCATTTTAAGGAAAATACGCGAAAGTGTTTCCGGGATCGTCCCCAGGAGGCCGGCCAGTTGCCCCTTGGAGATATTGAGGGACAGAGAGTTCCCCTGTCCTTCTTCGTCGCTGAGGGTGAGCAGGTAGGAGGCCAGTCGTCCGGGAACTTCCTTGAGGGTCAGGTTCTCGATCTGAATCGTAAACTGCCGCAGGCGCAGGGAAAGATCGGCCAGCAGATTCATGCAAAGGGAGGGGTTGCCGGAGAGCAGCGCCACAAAGTCCGTCCGGGGGAAGAAAAGTAGGTGGCTTTTCAGGAGTGTTTCCGCGCTGGCGGGGAATCGCTCTCCGGAAAAGACGGGCACCTCGCCGAAGGAATGGCCCGGCCCGTAGATATGAAGGATATGCTCCTTTCCCTCCGGGGAGAGCTTGAAGACTTTCACCTGCCCGGAGGCCACGATATAAAATCCGCCCCCCTCATCCCCCTCGGCAAAGATCTCTTTCCCCTTATCGTAAAAGCGGTCCCGCGCAATGCCCCGGATCTCGCCGAGTTGTTGCTCGGAAAGCCCGTTGAAAAGAGGAATTGACCCGATAATTTCCAGAACCTTGTCCACAATTCACCCCACTCATTGGAAAAAAATTTGCCCTCCACTTGATCCAGGTCAAGGTGCAATAAAGCCATTATGAGATAATGGCTTTGAAAATCAAGGGGACTTTCAGGAAGTTTTCCCCCATGGAACTGGAGGAACAGTCATGAAAAAATTGCGCAAGATCATAGAAATCAACGAGGAACTCTGCAACGGATGCGGACAGTGCATATCCGCCTGCGCGGAAAGCGCGCTGGCCCTTGTGAACGGCAAGGCCAGGGTTGTCTCCGACAACCTCTGTGACGGCCTTGGTACGTGCATCGGGGAATGTCCAACGGGAGCCCTGAAAATCGTGGAGCGGGAAGCGGAGGAATTTGATGCCCAGGCCGTGGAAATCGCCCGGAGCTGTCCGTCCACCCGGATGGTCATGACTTTTACCGCGGGTACGCCCTCTTCTGAAGCCCGTCCTTCCGCCCTTTCCCACTGGCCTGTAAAGATCCGCCTGATTCCGGAAAACGCCCCTTTTCTCAAGGGCGCCGACCTTCTCGTGGTTGCGGATTGCGTTCCAGTGGCCTTTTCGGATCTGCACGGCAGGTTTCTTCCGGGAAAGGTCGTGATGGCGGGATGCCCCAAATTTGACGAAGCGCAGCCTTACATCGAGAAGTTTGCCGGAATCTTCCACAATGCCGGGATCAGGCGCGTCACCGTGCTCACGATGGAAGTGCCCTGCTGTTCCGGCTTGCCGATTCTCGTCCGGAAGGGCATGGAACTGGCCGGTGTCCGGGTTCCCATGGAAGTGGCGGTAATCAGCACCCGCGGAGAAATTCTCGACAAAACTGCATAAGCGGAGATGAGTCCGCCATGAACAGCCGGAAAGATAAAAAAAGGAAATTCAGTCGAGATATTCAGGCGCCACCTGAAGAGTCGGAACCAAGGGGATGGGTCAAGGCGGAACAGGTCCGCCTGATATGGCGCAATCCCGCGCAGGCCACACCCGCCATTCCGTGCTTCCCGCGTAATGATAGCCGGCTGCCGTCAGGACGGCAAGAACGACCCCCGCGAGAATACCGGCGGCAAGAAGGGATATCGTTTTCCTGTGTGTACCCATATTCGTCGAAGTTTGCTTCTATACGTTGGTTTATGTTGACACGGTAAAACGATACGAATGAAACGCTATGTTTTTTTATAATAGTTTATTCCCATCGGGTCAATCAAGAAAGCTTTCCCTAAAAAATTCCTTGCTCTTGATCCAAGTCAAGGAGAAAATGTAAACATTATGAGGTAATGGCCCCAGAAATCAAGGGGGCTTTCAGGAAGTTTTTCCCCCATGACAAAAAAATTCACGATCCCGGCAGGGAAAAGGAGGAAGAACATGTTTTGTTTTCAATGTGAGCAGACGGCTGGTGGAACAGGATGCACGAAAGGCGGCGTATGCGGGAAAACGCCGGAAGTGGCGGCTCTGCAGGATCTTCTGATCTACGAGCTGAAGGGGCTGTCCCTGGGCGCCCTCGAAGCGGACAAAGTCGGTATCCACGACGAGGAAGTCGACCGCTTTACGGTTGAAGCACTCTTTTCCACCCTGACCAATGTGGATTTCGATCCCGACCGTTTCGTCGTTCTTCTGAACCAGGGTGTGAAGCTTCGCGAACAGCTCAGGGAAAAAGTGAAAAAAGCCGGAGGAAAGGCCGACTTCGCCGACGAGTCAGCGCTTTTCCAGCCTGCGGCAACGCTGGAGGGCCTGGTCGCCCAGGGCGATAAAGTGGGCATCAAATCCGATCCTCAGGCCGATCCCGATGTGCTGGCCCTGAAGGAACTCCTCATCTACGGCATCAAGGGGGTCGCGGCCTACGCCGATCATGCCCGCATCCTCGGGAAAACCGATGCGGCAATAACGCGGTTTCTCTACGAAGCCCTGGCCGCTACGCGCAATGCAGCACTGGGAGTCAACGACCTGGTTTCCCTCGTGCTGAAATGCGGGGAGATCAACCTCAAGACCATGGAACTCCTCGACGCCGCCCACACGGAAACCTATGGACACCCCGTTCCCACCGCCGTTCCCCTGGGGGCAAAGAAAGGGAAAGCCATCCTCGTTTCCGGACACGATCTCAAGGATCTGGATGAACTCCTGCAACAGACCGCCGGAAAGGGGATCAACGTCTACACCCATGGAGAGATGCTCCCCACTCACGGTTATCCGGGGCTGAAGAAGCATCCCCATTTCTACGGCCATTACGGGACGGCCTGGCAGAACCAGAAAAAGGAATTTGCCGCCTTCCCGGGCGCCATCCTCATGACGACCAACTGCATCCAGAAACCCGCGGAGTCCTACCAGGACAACATCTTCACCGCCGGACTCGTGGGATGGCCGGGGGTCACCCATATCGCCGACCGGAACTTCACTCCCGTAATCGAGAAAGCCCTGGCCCTGCACGGATTTCCGGAAGATGTTCCCGGGAAATCGGTATTAGTCGGTTTCGGCAGGAATGCCGTTCTCGGCGTGGCCGACAAGGTCATCGAAGGCGTGAAGAGCAAGGCCATCCGCCATTTCTTCCTGGTTGCGGGCTGCGACGGCGCCAAGCCGGGACGGAACTACTACACGGAGTTCGTGGAAAAGGTTCCGAAGGACTGCGTGGTCCTTACCCTGGCCTGCGGAAAATTCCGCTTCTTCGACAAGGATCTGGGAGACATCGGCGGCATTCCCCGGCTGCTCGACATCGGCCAGTGCAATGACGCCTACTCGGCCATCGCCATCGCCGGGGCGCTCGCCAACGCCTTCGGCTGCGGGGTGAACGACCTGCCCCTGTCCATGGTTCTCTCCTGGTACGAGCAGAAGGCCGTGGCCATCCTCCTGACCCTGCTCCATCTTGGAATTCGGGATATCCGGCTGGGGCCCAGTCTTCCGGCCTTCGTCACCCCCAACATCCTGAACGTCCTGGTGCAGAACTTCAACATCATGCCCATATCGACACCTGACGAGGATCTGAAAGCGATCCTCGGTTAAAGAGAAAGGAGATTGTCATGGAAGGAGAGAAAAAAGAAAAAGAGAAGGGAATCCCCTTCAACCTGGATGCCGAGGTCGCTTACGCGGACGGATCCATCGTCAGCAAAACCCTTCTGAACAGGGATGTCGGCAATATCACGCTATTTTCCTTCGATGCCGGCCAGGGGTTGAGCGAACACACCGCCCCCTTTGACGCCGTCGTCTATATCCTGGACGGAGAAGCGAAGATTACCCTGTCGGGAAAACCGCACGTCGTTTCCGCGGGGAACATGCTGATCATGCCCGCCGAAGCTCCCCATTCCCTCATGGCGGAAAAGCCGTTCAAGATGCTGCTGATCATGATCAAGGGATAAACGGTGAAGGTTCAAAGTTCGAGCTTCAAGGTTTAACCTGATTCCGTGGGCGCGCCGGGGTGTCGTTAAACGACTCTTGCCACGATCACCCCGGTGCGCCCCTTCTTTTTCATCAGGTATCCATAAAGCGTTTCCGGGCTGATCAGCACCTTTCCGGCAAGGCTCGAAGCATGGAGAAAGTGGACCCGGCGTCGCAGGCGGAGGGCGATCCCCGCATGGACTACATCCATGCCGCCCTTGCCGGTCGTGATCGCCAGGATATCGCCGTCCTGGAACCGATCCTCGACTCTCCTCAGCTTCTCCCGGGGAAGGAAAACCAGTGGCCGCGCGGACAGGCGCCCCTCGATCTCCCTCAACCGCAGGAAGGTTTCTTCGTCTTCGAGGGCGGGATAACGTTCCGGGTGATCCGTCATGTAAGAAATCGACTTGACCAGCCACTGCCCCCCCAGGTCCGCCGTCACATCACGGAGAAATCCCTTCGCCCCGGCATCGAAAAGCCAGTCCGAAAAATAATGGAGCCGGGAGGCAAAACCGTCCAGGATTCCGTTCCGATAGCGCAATCGCCTCAGAGTCGCGGCATAATCGGGAAACCCCGTCGCTCCGGTCCGAAACAGCCGCTCCAGAACCACGGCATTTTCCACCAGGGTAAAACAGTCCAGCTCCCGTAGATTGATGACCAGCCGCTCCGGTCCTTCCCCTTCCAGCGTATGCGCCCCATACGGCCTGCCCAGAAAGGCGAGCCCCGCAGCCGCAATGCCGGCGCCGGAGGAAAAATCACAGCCTCCGCCGCGCACCGGCATACCAGCAATCTCCCTAAAAATCCGGATGTCTTCCGGGGTATGAAGAATGGCTTGTTCGTTTTCTTCTGAAGGGTTCATGAAATTTTTTCTCCCGCGATTCCATTCCTTTCAAGCTTCCTGATGGAACAGGCAGCACCATTATGCTCTGGAATCCTCTGAACGCAACCTCAATGTTGCAGGCGAGGAATAAATTCCTCCTGGCGCAAAAACGGTCACGGGCAGGTTTCTCCGTCTGCAACCTGAGCGAGAAGGAGCCGAGGTCACCAGTTTTTCAATCTGATTTGCGTCCCGTCTGCAACCCGCGCGAGGGAAGCCCCTGAATTTCCCCGCCGGGGGCTGAATGCCAACCCGTCTGCAACCCGTACGAGGGTACGAGGGGGAGCCCCTGTCGAATCCTGTACGGCGGGTGCCCGCCTTCGTATGGAAAGGGCTCAACCGGCAAAAAATTTTTGCGGTTGACACTCTCCAGGCAATTTATTAGAAACTCCTCCATTACATTCTTTCCTTTGCTGCCGGTTTTCTGTTAACTTCCGAGTCACCTCTTTGTGTACTCTTCCTGCTTTTGACGTTGACGCACCCCGGTCAGGCCCGATGCGGAGCAGCGGCAATGAAAGCGGGATCGATTGCTGAAACTGTCCTGGTAAAGGAGATTCTCTTACCCTCTCTGAAAAAAAGGAAAATGTCATGAAAACTTTTTTTTATCCGCGAAGCATGGTCGTGGTGGGGGCGTCTCCCACGAAGCAGAACTTGGGCCATCTCATCCTGATCAACAATGTTCAGCGGGGCTGTACAGTCAGGTTATACGGAGTGGGCAGCGAAGAAGGTGAAATCGCCGGCGTTCATGTATATAGAAATGTCGCTGACCTTCCGGAAGTACCTGACCTGGCTCTTTTCATTATCCCGGCGGCTGCAATCCCCGATCAGCTGGAGGAATGCGGGAAGCTGGGAATCCGCCGCGTGGTGATCGAGTCCGGCGGTTTCAGCGAATTTTCCAGAGAAAAAAGCAATGCCCTGGAGGAAAAACTCCTGGATATCGCCGCCTGCCACGACATCCGTTTCATCGGCCCCAACTGCATCGGAGCGGTCAACTACGATCTCAACCTTCTCATGCCTTTTCTTCTCTACAAAAATACTCTGCCCGGCGGACGGGTGGGCATCATCTCCCAGAGCGGCGGCATCGGCCATTATTACCTCGAGCACCTTCCGGAGAATTCCGTCCGGCCGGGCAAGATGGTCAGCATCGGCAATAAGCTCCAGATCGACGAAACGGATTTTCTCGAATATTTTCTTGAAGACGAACATACGGACCAGGTGATCATTTATCTGGAAGGCTTCAAACGAGGGCGGGATTTCTTCCATACCGCCCTGTCCGCGTCCAAGCCCGTCATTCTTCACAAAGCCAACCGCAACCCCCAGAGCGCCCTGATCGCCCGCTCCCATTCCGCCGCTCTGTCCGCCAGTGACGATGTAGTCGACGGGCTCTGCCGTCAGGCAGCCATCATTCGGGTGGAGGACGATGAGGAAGCGATTCGCTCCGTCAAAATCCTCCAGCAGCCTCTGATGCGGGGCCGGCGGATCGCCGTATTGTCCCGTTCTGGAGGACATGCCGTCATCAGCGCCGATGCCTGTTCCCAGTATGGTTTCGAACTGGTTCCTTTCCCCGACAGTTTTTTCGATAAACTGGACACCCTTTATCGGCAGCGGGTCATTGCCCGTCAGAACCCTCTCGATCTGGGAGAAATCTTCGATTACCGGATCTATGGCCGGATTCTGGAAGAAACGCTCAAGCTCGATTGCGTCGACGGCGTCCTTTTCAATCACATCTACCAGTCCCACTACGAGGCGGAAATGTCGCGAACGTTTCTGGGGGAACTGGACGGCCTGATCCGGAAATACAATAAGCCTGTGGCGGTCGCCGCCATCACCGACGTTGCGGAAACCACGGAGCTCGTCAAAAACTATCCCGTCTATGCCAGCCCCCTGGCGGCCATCAAAGCCCTCAATGCCTCGGCGGCCTACGCGCGGCAGAGAGAGCGGCGGGACACCCGGGGCAGAAGCAGAACCTTTTCCTTTGTCCTTCCGGAGGCCCATGCCCGCCTGGACCGCTTGATCCGGGAAAAACGGCATCCCCTGGCCGATGAATGCATCGACCTGCTGACCGCCGCGGGGCTGAGCTTTGTCAGAAGCTGGAAAATATCGGAGGCCGACGATCTGGACGGCCTGAACATCACCTTCCCCGTAGCGGTTAAGCTTCTTTCCAGCGAGGCCTCGCACAAGTCGGACGTCGGCGGGGTTAGATTGAATCTGACCGACCGGATCTCTTTGATGCGAGCCCTGGCGGAAATCCGCATCTCCGTCAAGGAAAAATTCCCAAATGTTTCCGTAGAGGGGTTTCTCGTTCAGGAAATGGTCTCCGAAGGTCTGGAATGCTTTGTCGGCGGCAGACAGGATCCCGTTTTCGGACCTGTCGTGGTGGCCGGTGTGGGCGGGATATTCCTGGAAATATTCCGAAACTCCGCTGTCCGCATCGCCCCGGTAACCCCCTCAGAGGCGCTGGATATGCTGCAGGAACTCCGGTCGTGGCCGATTCTACAGGGAAGCCGGGGGCAGGCTCCGCGCGACGTGGAGGCCCTGAGCGATCTCATCTGCCGGGTCGCGGCTTTGCTTAACGCCGTTCCCCAGATCGCCGAAATCGATCTGAATCCCGTTTTCGTTCATGCGGCCGGACAGGGAATATCGCTGGCCGATGCCCGGATTCTCATCAAAGACGACAACGTGCCGGGATAAAAACGGAGGAACGCCCTGTGAACGAAATCGCTGTTTCCGACAGCGCCATGACCTTCAGGGAAGCGGTTTCCGGCTGCCCGGCCCCGGAAGCCGTCCTGGCCGCCCTTTGCCTTGTTAACGTTTCCTATTACGGCTTTGATGGGAGGCTCCATGGCGGTCAGCTTCTGGTCCATTCGTCCGTCGAACGGGATATTCACGAAATTTTCAGCCTGATCCGGGAGGCGCGCTTCCCTCTGCGCTCGGTCATTCCTATCGCGCGATACGACTGGTCGGATGAGGCCTCCATGGCGGCCAACAATTCCTCGGCCTTCAATTACCGTTTTATCGCCGGAACCCGGAGACTCTCCCGTCACGCCTCGGGCCTGGCCGTCGATTTCAACCCCTTCCAGAACCCCGTAGTCTATGAAAACGGCGCGATACTTCCTCCGGGAGCCCTTTACCGTCCGGAGGCCCCGGGCGCCCTGACGGAATCTTCTCCCGTCGTCCAGGCCTTTCTGCGGCTGGGCTGGCGCTGGGGCGGCCTTTTTCTTCATATCCGGGATTATCACCATTTCGAGAAACAGACATGAACCCGTCCATAAACCCGTCTGAATTTTTTTCATTTTATCCTCCTGGTTCAGGCGGAATAAATTTGTTTTCTTTCCCGGTTTTTTCCGCTATAGAATGGAAAATTTTCCTTTTTTTACGGAAATTCAAGACTTTATAAGACAATATCAGAATTCAACAGGCTTCGGCAGGGATGATGGAGGCGACAGATGGCGATTCTTTCCAGTGTTTTCGACCCGAAAACCATCGCGTTGATCGGCGCCTCGGACAGAACAGGCTCTGTCGGCAGGCTTCTCCTGACCAACCTGCTCAGTTCAAAAGACAGAAAGATCTTTCCTGTCAATCCGCGCAGGAGCACCCTGTTAAATCGCGCATGCTATCCTGACATCCGCGGCATTCCCGAACATGTGGACCTCGCGGTGATCGCCACCCCGGCAGAAGGGGTGCCCGATGTGGTGGAACAATGCGGCAGAGCCGGTGTGGACGGCGCCGTGATCATCTCCGCCGGCTTCAAGGAAACGGGAGCGGGGGGACTGCTTCGGGAGCGCCGGATATCGGATATCCGTCAGCGGTACGGCATGCGCATCCTGGGTCCGAACTGTCTGGGCTTCATCAGGCCCGATGTGGGACTCAATACCACTTTCATCGAAAACACCCCCCCGCCCGGAAATATCGCCTTCATCTCCGAAAGCGCGTCCCTGGGCAGCGCGATCCTGAACTGGGCGATCGATGCCCATGTGGGCTTCAGCATGTTCGCCTCCCTGGGCTCGATGATCGATATCGGCTTCGGAGATCTGATCGACTTTCTCAGTGATGACTGGAACACGAAGAGCATCCTGATTTACATGGAGGGAGTCGGCAACGCGAGAAAATTCATGAGCGCCGCCAGGGCGTTCGCCCTCCGCAAGCCCATTGTCGTCCTCAAGCCCGGAAGGTTGACCGAGATGACGAAGGCAGCGAAATACACCGATGCCGCGGTAGGCAACGACGCGATATACGAAGCGGCGTTCAAAAGGGTGGGCGTGATCCGGGTCAAGGACATTGCGGGTCTGTTCCAGGCCGCCGGAGTTCTGGATTCCCGAAAACTGCCCCGCGGACCGAGGCTGGCCGTCGTAACGGCAGCCGGTCTGGAATTCGCCTATGCCGGGCCGGGCCTCATGGCGACGGATGCCCTGATCGATCTCGGGGGAGAACCGGCCAGACTTTCCCCGGAAACCATCGAAACGCTGAAGAACACCCTGCCGCCGCAATGGAGCGAAGGCAGTTCCGTCAACGTGCTCGGGGATACGGACACCGCCGGATATGTTAAGGCCATCGACGCCTGCCTCAATGATCCGGGAGTCGACGGCGTTCTGGTCCTTTACGTTCCCATGAACATCGCGGGCCCTGAAGACGTTGCCCGGGCGGTCATCGACAGCTCGAGAAAGACCACCAAGCCGATCGTCGCCGCCTGGATGGGGGGAAGGCAGGTGAGAAACGCCAGGGAGCTCCTGGTCCAGAACAACATCCCCACCTATGAAACTCCGGAGGAAGCGGTCCGGGCCTACGTCAGCATGTTCAAATATCGAAGAAACCTGGATCTGCTCTATGAGACCCCCTCGGAATTGCCTGAACGTAAAGCCCCTTCGAAACCGCCGCTGAGAAGGATCATCGAAAAAGCCGTTTCGGAGGAAAGGACGCTCTTAAGCGACAGGGAATCTAAAGCCTTTCTGGCAGGTTACGGCATTCCCTCAGTGGATTCGCATCTCGCCGGAACCCTGGAAGAAGCTCTCTCCCTCGCGAAGGAAATCGGCTACCCCGTGGTAATTAAAATTGCATCTCCGCAGATCCTCTACAAAAGGGAAGCGGGCGGTGTGATATCGGGAATTTTTTCGGAAGAGCAACTTCGGGCCGCCTGGGGAAGAATGATGAGCGCGGTAAAACAACGCGCCCCGGACGCGGTCATCGAGGGAATCACTCTGCAGAAGATGATCGAAAACGTGGATTACCAGCTCATTGTGGGATCACAAAGAGACAAGGATTTCGGCTCCTTCATCCTCTTCGGGATGGGAGGGAGAAACGCGGATCTGATCCGGGATTTCTCCATCGGCCTGCCTCCCCTCAACCGCACACTCGCCAAACGGCTGATGGAAGAGACGAAGGCATACAGCCTGATTCAGGGGTATCGCGGTAAAACGCCCGCGGATCTCAATGCGCTCGAGGAAGTTCTCGTGAATTTTTCCAATTTGATCGTCGATTTCCCGGAAATCGCGGAAATTGAAATCAATCCGCTGGTCATCTCAGACGGCAGACCCTGCGCCCTCAATGCCCGGATTGTCCTCGGAATCCAATCCAGCGAAGACTGGCTGTTCATCGACTACCGTTCGCAGTATCCACACCTGGTCATCAGTCCTTATCCGATCAAGCTGATCGAGAACTGGAGGCTCACGGACGGAACCCCGGTCGTGCTGAGGCCGATTCGACCGGAAGACGAACCCCTGGCCCGCGAGTTTGTTTCCAGCCTGTCACCGGAAACGCTTCGCACCCGGTTCTTCTCTTCCCTGACCAGCATCACCCACGAGTGGCTCGTCCTGTTCTGCGACACGGACTACGACCGGCACCTGGCCATTGTCGCGGAAATCGTGGAAAGCGGTAAGAGAAGAATCATCGCCGTGGGGACGCTTCACGCGGACCCGGTTAAAAACTCCGGTGAATTCGCCCTGCTTGTTCATGACGACTATCAGAGAAAAGGACTGGCCTCCAAGCTCTTGCACCTCATCATCGACTACGGCCGGCGGAAAGGTCTGGGGGAAATCGAAGGGCAGATCATGACCGACAACGACAAGATGCTCGGCCTCGCCAGGAAGCTGGGATTTATAAGGAAGTGGCAGGAGGGTGGGACTCTCATCGTCAGCCTGCGTTTGAAATGACGGCGAATCAGCTGGCACCGACCGGTCTGTCGGCCTTTTCGCCGCAGGCGACAGGGCAGGCGCCGGCGGCCTCTTACGCCGCTGCACAAAGAAAAAGCCGTCCCCCCTGCACAGCGGAAGGGGGAACGGCTGCAGACATCGCCTCTCCGTCAGGAGACCGGCAGCAATAGGGAAGCAATCACCGTGACGGATAACGATTCAAGATGATCTGAAAGGGGACAGACTATTGAACTTTCAGTCCCGTGGGCGCAGTCGGCGGATTCGTTGAACTCGTGGTCGTCGAACTTGTCGTGCCCGTTTGAGCGCCGCTTCCCCTGGGATTGGTTCCATTCAGAAATTCCTCCAGATTTGTATAACCATCTCCATCGGCATCGGACAGGGCATCTGAAGCACTCCCGGGATTCAAGCCGTTTGCCGACTCCCACGCATCCGGCATTCCATCGTTATCCACATCTTTACAAGGTGTTCCAGGATCAATAGTCAGGTAGCCGCCGACTTCCGAAGGGCTGCTGATCAATTTGCCCGTTCCGGCCTTGAAATCCGCAATGACCCGCGCATCATGGGCGTCTCTTTTGTTCACCCAATTGCCGTTGCAGTCTAATCTCTGCGAATTTCCAACAGTTGACAGAATAGCCAGCAATGATCCGTCAAACGCGTTGTATTGCGTGATGGCGGGTGGATTGCTCCAGCGTGACGACACAAGATGAGCAAGCGGCGATCCGGTCGTATCCACACCCAAATAGGTTTTATCATTGGACTGGCTGCAAATGTCGGTTTCCGGCTGAGTATCCCTGGTTCTCAGGGAACTGTGATAGTTGCCCTGCATGTAGGTTTCAACACCCAGGCCGCCTTCCATGTAATCCAGGGCCCGATAACCTCTCGTTCCGCCGCCGGCTGGACCCCGTTTATAATAGTTTTTCACTAAATTGATTTTCAGGAGCATATCGGCCTCCTGCGCCGGATACGTAAAATTGTTTCCCCCGGGGTTATAAAAGATATTGTTAACGATATCGACGTACCCCGCACCACGAATATAGGGTCCATTCCTGTCATTGCAGCTCGAGCTGAAGTTATGGTGAACGGAAAACTGCTGCGCCGGATTTTTCCTGTTGCCGCTGCCATCGGCATAGCCGCCGACCATCATGCACATGCTGTGTGACAGCAGCCCCTCATAGGTCATGTTATATGACCATGTTACATTTTTCGGATCATACCAGCTGGTCAAGTTTTCGTCAGAACCCCAGCTTACGCTGCAATGGTCAATCACGACATTATAGACGTTATTGACCGGGGAATTGTCATAAACGGACAGCGTGTCGCTCCCTCCGCGAACAGTCAGGTATCTGACGACAACATCATGCGTGGCGACGCCCAGGGAACCCTTGATCGTAATCCCGCCACCCGGGGCGCTTTGACCGGCAATGGTAATATAAGGATTATTGATTTTGAAGTTTCCCGTTATTGTCCCACCGGTGGCGAATACGCAGGTTCGCGGCCCACTCGCGGAAATGCAGGCCCCGAGACTTCCCTCACCGGTCGCATTCGTGTTGGTCACCTTATAGATCTTCCCGCCACGGCCTCCGACCGTAGTCGAACCGTAGCCTTCCGCCCCGGGAAAAGCCGGTAATGCGAACGCGGGATTATCGGCAACAAGGGCCAACAAAATGCAGAGAACTGAAAGTAGATACTTTTTCAACATGGTTTCCCTCCCTGTCGAGTAAAATCTCGACTGTAAATCTTTTAACAACACCCAATTCAAGGATTCAACGACCGAAGGACATAAAGAACAAGCCCTCCTGTTGACTCACCTCCGGATTTGTCCTTCATAATCACCTCTTCCTTTGATTGCTCTTACCAGACTCTCCATGCAACACATGAAGACCGCCGCTCCAGTCTTTTGTCGCAGCAGATATCCAATCGTCTGTCACGCGCGCTTCCTGTCGGCAACGTCTCATCAAATGTCAGTCAGACGTTTTGACACAGCGCCCGTTATAAATTTTTTCATAAGGACGGGATCAACGGCAGGAACAGCACTACAGGAAAACAAATCAAGACTAAAACGCGGCGGAGAATATCAGGAAGGGTCTTTAAAATCAGGAGGAATCTAAAATCTCAAAACCGAGGGAAACTCATTAACCTGAAAAACGCGTGAAACAACCTTCACTCTGATGCCTGGTACGATATGTGAAATCCTTATGGCGCTCCCTTTAATACGTCGCAACGGAAGTTGTCAATGAAAAAAAACATCTTCCGGATGCCGATTACCCCCGCACCCCCGTCATTCCTGAACGACAGCAGATCGGGCGGGGTTGCAGGCAAATCAGCCGCAGTCTTTCATATTCATCATTTTCCCCTGCAAAGACTGTCGGCTGATATTTCTGTTGTCAGGGCTCCCGGTTATCCCAGGGCGTCCAGTTTTTTTGTAAGCAATTCCCTGATAATCTTCGGATTGGCCTTGCCTCCGGAGGCCTGCATCACCTTGCCGATGAGAAACCCCGCGGCCTTTCCCTGGCCGCCCCGGTAATCGGCAACCGCCGCCGGATTTTCACCCAGCACCCTGTCAATAAGGCCCTCAAGGGCGTCGTGATCGGATACCTGCCGAATCCCCCGGGCTTCGACAATCTTCTCCGGACTCTCCCCGCAATCAAACAGCTCGATCAGGACCTGCCGGGCGGCATTGGCGTTGATTTCGTCTTTGGCCAGCATTTTCAGCAGGGCGGCAAAGCGCGCGGGAGTTACCGGCGTGCCGCTCAACTCCTGCCCACGCTCCCTGACGGCGGCAAGCAGCTGGGTGGTGAGCCAGTGCATGGCAGTGCGCGGCGCGACCTTCTCGGCGATGAGGGCTTCGAAATAAGAGGCCGTTTCCGGATCGGCGCTCAGATAGACTGCCTCTTCGTCGGTCAGGCCGTACCGGGCGACGAAGCGTTCGGCCCGCGCGGCAGGCATTTCGGGAAGTCTCGCCCGCATCTTTTCTATCCATTCCGGAGACAGATCGATGAAAGGCACCGACGGATCGGGGACGCACGGCCCTTCAAACTTGGCCCGCATGGGGAACGTCGCCTTCCTGTCAGGATCCCAGAGGCGGGTATGGAGAACCACGGCCTCCCCCGACGAGACGCAGGCGCTCTGGCGGCTGATCTCATAGGCAACGGCATCTCCCACATGCCGGATGGAATTCATGTTCTTGACTTCCACCTTGGTATTCATCTGGTCCGTTCCCCGGGGACGCACGGAGATGTTGGCATCAACGCGCATGGTGCCGTTTTCCATACTGCATTCGGAAGCGCCCACGTAGCGCACCTGCGTGCGGAGGGCCTTGAGAAACTCCATGGCGTCGTGGGGAGTGCGAAAATCGGGTTCGCTGACGATTTCCACGAGGGGCGCTCCGGCGCGGTTGAAATCCACGAGGCTGATGGGGGTTCGTCCCTCGATTTCATGGACCAGTTTGGCAACGTCTTCTTCCATGTGGATATGGTGGATGCGCAGCCGCTTCGGCCGGCCGTTTTCATCCGTAATGTCGATCCCGCCTCCCCGGGCCAGGGGCAGATGGGCCTGGGACAGCTGGTAGCCCTTGGGCAGATCCGGGTAGTAGTAAACCTTCTGGTCGAAGGCGCTGCGGGGCTGAAGTTCGGCGCCCAGTCCCAGGCACAGCAGCGACGCCTTTTCCAGGGCCGCCTGGCTGAGGCGGGGAATGGCTCCGGGAAACCACAGGCAGATCGGGCAGGTGTTGACGTTGGGTTCGTCGCCGGGGTTGTTGGGACAATCGCAGAACAACTTGGTCGGACAATTGAGTTCGATGTGAATCTCCAATCCGATAACCGCTTCAAATTCCATGACTATTTACCTCCCTGGCGTGCACTCAGAAGATATTCGCCCAAGGCGAGAAGGCGGGCGTCGCCGAGCCTCGGTCCCGCAAGCTGCAGGCCCGGTGTAATCGCACCCGCGCCGGGCGGCAGATACAGAGTCGGCTGGCCGGTGACGTTGGCGAAGGCCGTATAGAAGAATTGCCGGTACGTATCATCCAACGATGCAGCCATGTCAGGAACCCCGGGATTGACCGCAGGCAGGGCCAGAAAGTCCGCCTGGGCGCTGATTTCCGCCATGGCCGCAAGGAGGCGGGCCCGGACGCGGCAGGCGTCTTCATAGGCGTCGTAGCGTTCAAACTGGAAAAAAGCCCCTTGAAACAGATAGCTTTTCACAAGGGTCCCGAAGGCGGCGCCGCGGGAAAGGAGATACATCTCATTCCAGTTTTTTGCCCCCTTTGCCCGCTGACCGTAGCGCACCGAATCGTAACGCCCGGCGCTGGACGACGCTTCCACGGAGCCGACGATCCGATGAACCAGCGCAAAAAGAGAAAAATCGGGCAGGGAAATCTCCCTGAGGGAAAAGCCCGCTTCCCTCAACTCCGCAAGGGCGGCCTCGAACGCGTCCCTCTGTTCGGAAGTCATGTTGCTCAGCCCTTCCGGAACGACACCGATGGTTGTTTCCCGGGGGTTTATTTCACCCTGGGAAAAATCCGGCGTTTTCTCATCGGGAAGGGAAAAGTCCCGCTCATCGGGGCCGGCGATGACTTTCAGGACCTCCCGGATCTGCTTCACACCGCCGGAAAGGAGGCCGCAGCATTCCATGGACGGCATCAGGCCGATGAGTCCGAAACGGGAAACGATCCCCCAACTGGGTTTGAAACCGCAGACCGAAGCCCGCGCCGCGGCCAGGCGGGTCTCGCCCATCAGGTCCAGCGACAGTTCGACATCGGCCGCCTGATTCCGGATGGCCATGCCGGCCCGGCTGTCATCGAGGCCGAACCCGAATTCGCTCATCCGGGTCAGACCGGTCAGAACGGCGCCGGCCTGGCGCAGGCGCTCCACGACGGTCGCGTCCTCCAGGGCTGTAAAACCGGCCAGAGCCCTGGAACCGGCATCGGTCGGCCATTCCGCCACACAGAAACAGGGCTGAATCGCCGTTTTGAGTCCCCGCAGGGGGCCACTCCCGGAGGAGGCAGTTTGAGGACTGGTATAGCAAAAAATGTCTTCCATGAAGGCTTCTCCTTCTGTTGTGTGTTTAATCCAGAATGCCGGCGACTTTGAAGTAATCTCCCTTGACCGCCGGGGCGTTCTTGAGCAGCCGGCCGGTACCGGAAAACGACAACCGCACGGCCTCGAGGCCCTCCCGGACGCGGTTGGCGACGGGCGCCACACTCCGCACCGGCTCTTCGTTCCCCGCCAGATCCCCAACCTGGGCAGCCAGTTCCTCGGCCTGGGCGAGAATGCTTTCCATCACGGGACGCTCTCCTTCGGCAATGCCGATGCGCGATACCCAGGAAAGATGATCGATCCGGTCCTCCTTCTCGGCGTCTCCGGGCAGGACGTCCTTATCGCCCAGGTTCAGCAGCCCCAGCTCGGCCAGCTGTTCGCGTTTGACCTCGGAAGGCGCGCCGGTAAGGGGACAGGCGGCGGAGCGGTTCTTCGGGAAGGCGATCACCTCCCGGATGGACGGAGTCTGGAGGATCATGGAAACGACGCGGTCCATGCCCAGGGCCAGGCCGCCATGGGGCGGCGCGGCGAAATCGAAGGCCCGCAGGAAAAAGCCGAATTTGTTCTTCACATCCTCTTCCGTAAGGCCCAGAGCGGCGAAGATTCTGCGCTGCACCTCGCGGTCGTTGATGCGGATGCTGCCGCCGCCCAGCTCTTCGCCGTTGACCACAAGATCGTAGGCGCGGGAGCGCAGGCTCAGGAGCTCTTCGATGTTGCCGGGATCGAAATCGGTGCGGTCCGGCGCGGTGAAGGGATGGTGGCTGGACGTGACTCCCCCTTCGTCCGTGGGTTCGAACAGGGGAAATTCCGTGATCCACACCGGGTAGAAGACGCCTTCGGGAATCAGGCCGAGGCGATTGCCCAGATGGAGGCGCAACTGGCCCAGAGCGGAGTTCACAATGGCACAGGACGGATCGGCGACCATGATCAGGACGTCCCCGTCCTCCACCTGAAAGACCCGCTTCAGCGCCTCCAGTTCATCGGCGCTGAAGAACTGGACAATATTGGATTCCAGCTTCCCTTCTTCGGCGCGCATCCAGGTCATGCCCTTGGCGCCGAAAGACGGGGCGATTTCCTTCGCGTATTCGTTCTGCAGGACATTTTTGCTGAGCTTTTCCGACTGGCCCTTGATATTGATGCCCTTGATGGAACCGCCGCGCTGCAGGATCTGTTTGAAAATGGAATAGGACGTCCGGGAGAACACTCCGGTGACATCCGCCATGCGCAGGCCGAAGCGCAGATCGGGGCGGTCGGAGCCCGTCGTATCCATCGCCTCCGCGTAGGTCATGCGCGGAAAGGGCCGGGAAAGGGCTATCCCGCCGATGGCGAACATCCTCACCGTCAGTTCTTCGATCAGTTCATAGAGGAACTCCTCGTCGATGAAAGACGCCTCGATGTCGAGCTGGGTGAATTCCGGCTGGCGGTTCGGGCGCAGGTCTTCATCGCGGAAACACCGGGCAAGCTGAAAGTAGCGCTCCATGCCGCCGATCATGAGGAGCTGCTTGAAGAGCTGGGGAGACTGAGGCAGGGCGTAGAAACTCCGGGGATGGATGCGGCTGGGAACGAGATAGTCCCGCGCCCCTTCAGGGGTGCTCATCGTCAGCACGGGCGTTTCGACTTCCACGAAGCCCCGGCTGTCAAGAAATTCCCGGACGCACTGGGAAATCCGGTGCCTCAGGATCAGGTTTTTCTGCATGGCCGGGCGGCGGATATCCAGGTAGCGGTACTGCATCCGCAGATCCTCGTTCACATGGTCCGCGCCGGCGGATGACGCCCCGGCCACCATGGCCTTGTCGGAAATGGCGAAGGGCAGCGCCTCCGACTCGCTCAGGACGGTCAGCTCCGAGACGAAGACCTCGATATCGCCCGTTTCGATGTGGGGATTCTCCGTGCCCGGGAGGCGCTTTCGAACTTCGCCCTGAACGGCGACGCAATACTCGGCGCGCAGGGACGCGGCCTGGCGGTAGACGTCGGCCGACGCCGCTTCCGGGCTGAAAACAATCTGGATGATGCCGTTGCGATCCCGCAGGTGAATGAACAGCAACCCGCCATGATCCCGGAAGGCATCCACCCATCCGGCTAAAAGCACCCTGCGGCCCGTATGATCCGGCGTCAGATGCCCGCAAAACACGCGTTCTGAAAAGTCCATGAGAAAATCCTTTCTCCTTGAAATCGAAAAGTGCGCACCGCGATTCGGCACAAATTTGTGTCACGGACCCTATCAAAGCCCTCCTGATTTTTCAAGGCTTGAATAGGGCGACACGCAGGAAAGTTGCCGGGATTTTACATGGAAATGGCCGCCTGATTAGGCTGGCTGATGCCGGTTGATATCGATTACGGAACTCCCATAGAGGAATGTGACGAGGAAATAAACTGGTGACTTGGAAAATAGTTTTCACCAGGCAGACGGAGAAAGACGCCAAGAAAATATCGCACTCCGGCTTAAAATCTCAAGTAGAGCACCTGCTGAAAATTCTCAAAGAAGATCCCTATCAGACACCCCCACCATTTGAGAAACTTCTGGGAGATCTATCAGGGGCGTGCTCTCGCAGGACAAGCATTCAGCACCGGCTGGTTTATCAAATACTTGATGATATCAAAACAGTTAAAGTTATCCGTATGTGGACACATTACGAATAGCTTGTTGACATAAGGCTAACATTAATTCAATTTCTTTGACCGGGGCGACTGCTCGGTCAGCTGATCTCCATCTATTTTAGGCTCGTCTTCACTTTCTTTCATTCACAATTATCAGTTCACCATCACTCAACCGGCGCTTGTGTAAAAGAACGGTCAATAGCCTGACGATTTTTCTCAAAAGTGCTCATAGCGGGTTTAACCTGGAAAAAGTGTGAATAATCTGAATGTTTACGGAAAACCTGCAGTGTTATAACTCCAGCAATTTAACAGGTTCATCTCAGGCGGCGCAGGCCGCCTTTGGGTGTTTGAAGAAGTTACGGACATGTGCCGGTCGTTTCAGCATGGTTCTCACAGCCACATCATCAAGCCCATCTCGAACGGGTCCTGCCATTCCTTGGCAAGGAAGGTGGAAACATGGACTCCATTGGTGATGAAGTCCATAGGGGACTCACATGGACGTACCTGAGGCCACATATCGGACAGAATTATAGAGGAAACCCTTCCGTGGATTCGGGACACGCCATTATGGTGGCGTGTCCCGCTGAGTGCCAGTTTCGTCATGTTAAAATCCCGGCCGTAACTCGCGCCGCCCAGCCTCATGAAATCGTCGCGCTGCACACCCAGATCGTTAAAGCAATCTCTGAAGTAGCCCCAGATCATTTCCTGCTCGAAGAGGTCATGTCCTGCCGGCACCGGTGTATGGGTTGTAAACACCGTGTTGGCTGCCGTCGCCTCCAAGGCTGCATGGATGGCCGAGGCACTTCACCTAGCCATGGCCTACTTCAGCTTGGAGCGTGACGTCTTCATCAGCCACTGGCTGCCGGAGCGCCAGAAAGAGTTGGCTCGGCAGACCACCCCCGAATCCTGGCGGAACATCGTCGAAAGCCTCAACAACCCCGTGCAACAACATATTGTCACCGATGATCGCGAGAAGACCAATGTATTGGTGTTGGCCGGCCCTGGCTCCGGAAAGACTCGCGTACTTGTGCATCGTATTGCGTATCTTGTTCGGGTAAAAAGGGAAAATGCACGTGGAATTCTTGCCTTGGCCTATAACCGCCATGCAGCGGTCGAAATTAGACGGCGTCTTGCAGATTTGATAGGCGATGACGCAAGGGGTGTCACGGTGCTCACGTGTCACGCGCTCGCTATGCGCCTCGCTGGTGTGAGTTTTGCCGGGCACACGGAGATGTTGGACGACGATGCATTCAAGAAGGTACTTCAGCAGGCGGTAGCACTTTTGAAAAGAGAGGGTCTGCCGCCAGAGGAAGCCGACGAACAGCGTGATCGGTTGCTTGCGGGCTTCCGCTGGATCCTTGTGGATGAGTATCAGGATATCGGTCCAGAGCAGTATGAACTCATCTCCGCTCTAGCCGGACGGACTTCGCAGGATGAAGATGGCAGGCTAAGCCTTTTCGCGGTAGGTGACGACGACCAGAACATCTACGCTTTCGATGGGGCCTCTGTCGAATTTATTCGCCGCTTTGAGAGCGATTATGATGCCAAGCCAGCTTATCTGATCGACAACTATCGTTCGACCGCCCATACCTTGGGTGATTTTTGGGGAAAGGTAGAATAGCCAACCGCGTCCTGCCTTCCCGTGATCGTCTCGCCCTCCTTCAGGGCACGGTTCAGAATGACTTTGCCCCAACCCAAGAAAGAGACTTCGCTGATTCCAACCGGATTGGGATCGGCGTCTGCATAAATCAGGACCCGGCAACCATGCGTGCCGTTTTCATGACCGATCACTTTTGTACCAGCGTAGACTGGCGTGTAAATATCCAACGGAGTAGTACAGTCTGGCTGCTCCGCGCCAGTTGCGAAGCGAGAAATCATGCCCGTAACGATAATTACAAAAAGGACAACACGGACAGTCTGAATGCATAGGGAAGGGCAACTTCGTTGTGCGGCTTTCATTTTAACCTCCTTCCTATTACGATGGTTTCACTATCAGTTGGTAATCTCACACTTCAACAAAATTACGCCGACAAAAGAGCACACAGCCATCTTTTACTGATTTGTATTCTATATCTTGCTACAAAATCATTCAACCAACGACAACAGGAAGAAGTTTTCGGAAATGACAAAGACAATCTTGATAAACGGTTTAGAAACATCAATTTTCTCGCCTCTAAGTTGACACCTTTCTTTCTGTAATTTTCTGCTTGCCAATGTCGTTTCCACGGTCTAATCAACTTTGATTAAAGAATTGACATGACGATTTCATCAGTTAATGCTGAGGCGATTTTGCGAGGAGATTCCAACTAAGGATGAAAAATGGATGGCCAGTGCCGTACAATAAATATGCCTATAAATACATTGCGTTATGTCACATTGGCCATTGCATCTACGAGTCCACACTATCCATTGCATCACCAGATCAACAGTTATTTGTTGAAGTTGAGATTTCCAGAGAATACTTTCGCATAGTAGATTTCACTTGTTAATGCACGGAAGTGACCAATTACTTGTCAGTGAACTCATCACCGTTTCAAATAAACAAAGGCGGGTAGCATCCAATTGGTTCTCCCCGCCTTTGTTTAGAACCGATTATTTAGAACTGATTATTCAGTAACTTCTTTCTTCAGTCCTCTTTTTTTTGCCGCGTCAGGATTTTGGATTGTTTCATAATCTTTCAAAAACCGCCTTAACCGCTTGATTCTGTCATCAGTAGTCTTCAATTCATCCTTCAATTCACTTTTATGCTCTTCCAGGGCTTCTAAGTCCCTCTTAAATTGATCGATATCCATATCAACCTCCATTTATTTAATACTCTACGGTAATTGATAACATCTAACAAATTTTTTGCTCAAATTAAACTCGTCAGAAAAGAGTCTATTCTATTTGGGGATAACCTCTTAATGATTTCTGGTTCGAGTCAGTAAAAATGGACGGAGCATTTCAGAAGCTTCCTCAAAAAAATGACCGTATCTCCGGACATTAGTGGTCCATAATGGGGGCTTAAATGATCAGCTAACCCCCGTTATGATGTTTCGGACTGTTGGCCTCTACCTGTTTTCTTCCATGATTTGTCGGAGTTTTCCCCACTGTGGCATAAACAATTCCCGTGGCATTTCCTTTAATGCCGGAGAAATCCTGGGTCTAAACTCCATAGCGGATAGGACATCTCTTTCCACCTCGAGACCCGGGGCAATTTCGATCAGCGTCAGCCCTTCATTTTCCAGGGAAAAGACAGCTCGTTCCGTGACAAAAAAGATCGGCTTGCCTTTTTTCCGGGCGTATGTGCCGCTGAAAGATACCTGTTCGACTTGATTTACGAACTTTTTCCCTTTGCCTTCCTTGAGGATTACGAGTTTGCCATCCTTCACCGCAGTCTTCGCGTCGATGGTCATGGGGGAGACGAAGACGACTTTCTTGGCGGAGTCCGCGATGTTGATGAAGCCGCCCGGTCCGGATATCCGGCCGCCGAACTTGCTGACGTTGAGGTTCCCGTCAGCATCGGCCTGGGCAAAGCCCAGGATGGCGGTGTCGAGGCCGCCTCCGTCGTAAAAGTCGAACATGGCCTCATGGGCAACGGTACATTCCGCGTTGTGGCTTGCGGGAAAATCAAGGCCACTGCACGGAACGCCGCCAAAGTTGCCCAACTCGGTAGTAAGGGTCACCTTTTCGAGGACACCTTCCTCGACGGCCACGCTGGCTACGTACGTGGGCGTGCCGAAGCCGAGGTTGAGGATAGAATCGGGCAACATTTCCATGGCCGCGCGGCGCACGATAACCTTACGTTGATCAAGAGGCAGGGGGGGAATAGAGCCCATGGGGGTATGGAAGTAGCCGCAAAGATCGGGCTCGAAGAAAGTGCCTGTGGTCATGAGATGATTTTCCGGCTTTGCTTGGACGATATAATCCACGAGCCCGCCCGGCACATTCACTCTCCGGGGATGCAGGGTGCCTGTTTTGGCAAGGTACAGTACCTGTGCAATGACGATGCCGCCGCGGTTGTGGACGGCGCTGGCCAGAGACAGTGATTCGAGGAGCAGCGGCTCGTGAGTCATCGCCATGTTGCCTTTTTCGTCACAAACGGATCCGCGAATGATGGCCACATCAATGGGAAAGGGTTTGAAGTAGAGGTATTCTTCTCCTTCGAATTCGATCAGCTTTACGCGTTCTTCCTTCGTGATCTCGTTTATTCTGCCGCCGTCCAAGCGGGGGTCGATGAAGGTGCCCAGCCCCGTTTTAGTGATCACCCCCACTTTCTTGCCGGCCATCTGCCGATAGAGATGGACCAGGATACCCTGGGTGAATAGATGGCATTCAACTTTATTTTCGGTCACCAGTTTGCCCAGGCGGGGAGACTGGCCGATATGACTGCCGATTACTTTTTTGATCAGGCCCTCGTGGGCTAGGTGGTTCATTCCTTTGACATCTCCGTAGGGATAATCCCCGTTGCCGCTACTGAACGTGATGGTGAGATCGCGCGGGGCTCCCGTTTCCAGGAAACGTTTTTCGATGGCTATTGCCATCTCTTCGGCAAAACCGGACAAGACCGACGTGGTCCATGCTACCGTCGTTCCGTCTTTGATCAGCTCCGCCGCCTTTTCTGCACTGATTACTTTGGACATCTTTCCTTTCTCCTTTAAATTCAAATTTAAGAAAGATCACTTTGGTGTCATCATCCCTATGATTCTCCTCAGATGACGGTTTCCCGCTTCGTGATCGCCTTTTCCTCTATATTGACCTGACTGGTAAACAGCCGGGTCCAATCCCGACATTGGCAATGATTTTCCATCCATAATTTTGATATGTTTACCGCTCCAGCTCGCAGGCACGTAAAAGTGGCCGCAACCCCCGCTCCGCTTTACTTTCTTGCATATGAGCTCTTCGCCGTAGACTTCAAATTTAAATACAGGACTGCTTAGCTGATGATCTGTTTTCAAGTACTCTTCACTACTCATAATGAATCCGTCCAGGGATCTCACTTATCGTGACATTTTTTGCTGCAACTCAGTCAATCCGAATAACTTCGACATGTTTCCCGACCCAGTCCAGAGGCACGTCAATCCGGCCGCTGTCACCGTGCTTCTTTACTTCCTTGGATATGACCTCTAGACCGTAGGTTTCAAATTTCAGGACAGGACTGTCTAGGTGATTATCCGTTCTCAAGTATTCTTTACTATTCATAATCAATCCCTCCGGGATAAATATTCATCTCACTCATCGTGAGATTTTTTGCGGATGAAAACTGGGAATGCCGCCATGGGTTGCTTTCCTGAAAAATCAAGCGTCAGGCACTGTCAATTCCGGAAGGCAAGTTTTAAATTATAGAATCCGAATTCCAATTTTCCTGAGATATCAAAGCCTCCTTTGGCGAATGTTTTAAGCATCGGCTCGTTTTCCATCAGTACCGCGGCGGTAAAGCCAAGAAGCCCCTTCTTCTTTGCGTGATGGGTCATGTAGGAAAGCAACGCCGAGCAAATGCCTCTTCTCTGGTAATCATCGCGGACAGCGAATGCGATATCGGCCCAGTAAGTGCTGTCATCGATCTGGTAACGACCCACACCCACGATCATTTCTTTCCTGTCCAGCGGAACTACGGCGCAGATGGCCATTTGCCTGGTATAATCCGTCGTAATCATGCTCTGTATCCTTTCGTGAGGCATGTCGAAACGCTTTGAAAAGAACCGGAGATAAAGACTGGTGTCGGACAATGCATGAATAAAATCTCTGAAAAGAGGCTCATCCGTAACTTTAACGGGGCGGAAAAAGACACTCATTCCCGAATTTGTTGTCCAGTGTGTTTCAAGATGTTCCGGATACTTTCCCTTTTGCCCGTGGTTGAAGGTCTGATCACGGTAAATGAGTCCGCGTTTCTTCGCTTCTTCCAGCAGCCACGGACGAAATTTCGGGTGCGCGATAGCAATGAGCTCCATGACCCTCTCACGGATCGTTTTGCCGTGAAGATAGGCAATACCGTATTCCGTAATGACGTAACGGACATCGCTTCGATTCAGCGTAACCCCGGCCGATTCAGACAGGGTGGGAACGATGCGGGAGAGCTTGCCGCCCATGGCAGTTGACTGCAGGGCCAAGACAGTCTTCCCATTGCGAGCCATGGCCGCACCGCGCATGAAATCCTGATGAGCGCCGACGCCGCTGTAAAACCGTCCGCCGATGGACTCCGAGGTGGCCTGTCCGGTCAGGTCGATTTCCAGGGCACTGTTGATGGCCACCATATTGTCCTCCTGAGCGATGACAAGAGGATCGTTCGTATAGTCAATAGTTCGAAAACAGATGGAATGATTGTCATGGATGTATTTGTAGGCCTCTCTTGATCCCATGCAGAATGAAGCGATTGTCTTGCCTCGATTCAGTTTTTTCCTGGAATTGTCAATCACGCCGAGCTTGATCAGGTTGATGAGGCCGTCGCTTAGGAGAGAGGTGTGAACTCCCAGATGTTTTTTATTGTTGAGATGAGCCACGGCTTCATTAGGCAGAATTCCGAAGCCTACTTGAATCGTATCGCCATCCTGAATAAGACGGGAGACATAATTGCCTATCTTTTGCGCCGTCTTGCTGGAAATGGAGCCCTGTAACTCCAGAACGGGCTCATCGTGGGGAATGAGATAATCGACATCCGAAATATGGATGAATCCGTCTCCGTGAGTATACGGCATATTTGTATTGACCTGAGCGATAACCAGGGACGCTTTTTCCGTGGCCGCTTTGACCATATCGACACTCACGCCCAGGCTGAGGAAACCATTCTCATCCGGGAGAGAGGTCTGGATCAGGGCAATATCGATTCTGACGAAGCCGCTCCGCAGGAGTGTCGGAACGTTGGACATGGAGATGGGGGTATAATCGGAAGTGCCATCGTTTACGGATGTTCTGGTGTTGTCGCCGATGAAAAAAGTGTTGTGGCGGAAATTGGACTGGAATTTCGGGTCGCTGTAAGGTGTGACCCCAAAGGAATAAATCTGGATGATTTCCGTGTCGAAGATGGCCTTGGGGTTGGATTCCACGTATTTAACCAGTGACTTGACCAGATACTGGGGCTCTCCGCAGCCGGAAGAGACGAAAATGCGATCCCCCCGGCGAATTTTGCTGAATATTTCCACTTCGTCAGCGAACTTTTCGGAATAAGTCGCTTTCCACATTTCAAGGAAATGGTTCTTGTTTCTGCAGTTCATCTTTGATTCCCAGCTCTTGAATGATTGTTTTCGTGAAACTTCAGTGTTAAGGGGCAAAGCTCCACCCCCCGGTTACAAGACCGTCTTTCTCAGATACCGGCGTTTAGCTCATATCCGTTGGTCAAGAAAAGAATGTTTCATGATTTAAGGCGGCACTCATAACAGTAATGGCGAGGAATACAATGCTGAATTAGTGGCGAATTTATAACACTATATGTCAGTATTCTGTAGTAAATAAGCTTTACGAACAGTTAGTTATGAATGTTTGAAGTTAGAATGTAAAAGGGAAGTGCAGTTGAGGGAATAGCGATAACTACACAGATCAAGGTCCCTGAGGGATTGTCTCTTTTATGAAAAGTTTCGCAGTAAAAGTTGAAGGTTGAATTTCTTATTCTTCAGGCCCATCTTTTTCCTGATTTTACCTCTGTAGAAATCGATCTCGCGCTTGGATATATTCAAAAGTTCGGCGATTTCCTTCGATGTCATGCCTTCCTTGATCAGCGCGGCAATCTGGATTTCCTTTGCGGTAAGATTCAAATACCTGGACGTTAACACCTGTACAAAGGGTGAGGCGATCTCATCCAGAGCTTGCTCTACGATTTTGACAAAGTCCTTCTGGATGGCACTCATGGGGGTTTTTTTCAGTTTATCCAGATAAGGCAGAACCTGTTGCTTGATGTTTGTTAAAATTCTTTCCTTCAATTCCTCCTTGTCTTTTTCTATGGTATTTAAAAGAGTCTTCAATGTGGCATTCATCTCCTCCAGATTCTGTGCCTTGAGCCGCAACTCCTGCTCGCTTCTTATTAAAGCTTCCTCCGCCTGTTTCCGCTCAGTGACGTCTTCCACAATCCCCTCAAGGTAATCGGGAGTACCGTTCTGACCGATAACTTTACGGATTGCCAGTTTCCCGATCATGATACTGCCGTCTTTTCGCAGATAGGGCTGCTCGGCATAAAACCATTCCTGCTGCTGCAGGGCGGCAAGGAGTATGGTACGATTTCGGGAATCAGGGTGAATCTGGCTGTAAGTATCCGTGATGGTCTCAGTAACCTCTTTCGGCGAATCATAGCCGAGCATTTTTGCAAAGGCGGAATTAATGCGCAGGAACGTCCCTTCGAGAGTCGTCTGGAACATGCCAATTGACGCGTTTTCAAACAAATTTCGATACAGTGCTTCACTCTTTGCCAGGGCATCTTCCGCCTGCTTCCGGTCGGTATTGTCAAAGACGACAGCCCGACTCATCCGATAGTTCCCGTTTTCATCATAAATCGCGGTCGTATTGATGATTACAGGAAACACACTGCCGTCTTTTCGAATCAATTCACCCTCTACATCGCTTAACCGTCCCTGCTCCTTCAAAATGGGAAAGAGACGGCGGAACCGTTCCATATCTTTTCGAGTCACCATATCGGTAAACTTCATTTTCCCGATCACTTCATCCCGGGAATAACCCAGCCAGCCGAGTTGAGTGTCATTCATCAGAAGAACCGTTCCATCATTTCCCAGGGAGTGGAAGCCGCAGGGTGCATTCTCATAAAGATCTTCGATTTGTGCCAGATACTTCTTCAGCCTTTCTTCTGCCTGCTTCCGCTGGGTCCTGTCAATGATGGCGACAACAGCGGAAAGAGCTCTTCCCCGATCATCGAGGATTGGGGAGTACTTCATTTCTCCCCAGCGCAACGTCCCGTCTTTGCGGACATAATACTTCTCGAGAGTAAACTGATCGATCTCGCCCTTAATCTGCTTGGCCAGGAACTCCCTCGTTTGCTCCATGTAATCAGGATGCGTTACTTCCATAATGTTCATCTTGATCAGTTCTTCCCGGGAGTAGCCGATAAATTCAACAAAGTTGTCATTAGCACGGAGATAATTCCCCTGTGAATCGACATACGCAATTGCCACACCTGTACTTTCAAACAATGCTTCGTAGTTCTCTTCAAGTCCTTTGCGTAAGGCATTTTCAAAAATGTTTCTGTATTTTTCTTCAGCCGATCTTTGCTTTACGTTCTGCTGTTGCTCGGCGACTACAAATTCCAGTTCGGTAATTCTGTTTCTCGATTCTTCCAATTCTTCAATGAGCTGCGATTTTGTCTTTTTTCCGATAAACATGTTAAGCGGCCTTCAAGAAGTGATCTGATGCATGTTGGCAGTCACCAGCGTGTTTGAAAGGGTCAGACTGACACTGGAGATTCCGTCAAACGAAAAACAGGTCGGTCCTTCGCGACTATGAACTCAAGTCTGTCAAAACATGAAATCTCGAACTGGGTAACTGTCTTAGATTATATAACAAGCTTTGGTAGTTCCACGGGGATCGACCCCCGGTTTCCGGTGCGAGAGGCCGAAAAATCTGACATGGCTGTTCTCTTATTTATGCGTACATAATCAACATGTTACGAAATCATGTCTGTTTTTGACATGCTTAAAAATACGGGCCTTGTCATTGGCATGTCAGCAGCTAGAAGGGCGCTCTTCCGGTCATAAGCTTGGCAAATGCCATTTTGCTTGCTATATGTTTCGATAAATGTCTGCTGATAGATACATCCCGCACCAACTCATCTTTTTGGCCGCCTATAAGTCCTTTTAGATATGCTCATTGTTTCCAAGTCCTTCCACGCGACAATATAGAGGAGTCGAAAGGATACACCGGACTTGATATGGGCAGAAACCCTCCCACATCGTGAACAAATCAAAGCCCTTGTATATGCAGATAACCAATCTCGTTATTTAACTGCAATAATCCATAGGTCGACATGCCATATCTTATTAGGTTCTAATTGTCCACGAGATTCCGCCTCGGAGATAGTCAATGCCACTTAAAGGCATGGCTCTTCTGAAAGGTCGTTTGAAAATTGGCTGGCAAGGAGTTTAAAGTTTCAACCGGAATTCAATCATCAACTCAAAAAATCACTCTTAATACTTGTATTTGAAATCTTGCATACCCACTGATAAGCGAAACTGAACAACTACAGGAAGAAGTTTTCGGAAATGACGAGGACATGCAGTGTCAAACAAGACGTCCATTGACAATGCCTTGATAAGGATAAGAACTTGATTTTTTTGTGATTATATGAATGACGATGTTGTGTCAAGGTGAGGTTCAGGTACTGTCACCTTTTTTGAGTGAAATTTTCGTAACAGTTCTCATTAAATGTTGAGGAGAGAACGGGCTGTGCATCCACAACCGCTTTAACAAATGCCCTTACCTTTTGAGGGTCTTTTTTTCTTTCCTCCTGGTTTTCAACACCGCTGATCACATCGACGCCATAGGGATTAACAGCCTCTATGGCCTTGCCGATATTGCCCGCATCCAGGCCACCGGCAAGGATGACGGGTAGTCGCACTTTGTCGCGTATCCTCCGTGCAAGCCCCCAGTCAATGCTCCGGCCGGTTCCCGCCGGCCGGGAATCACTGACCGAGTCCAGCAGCAGGGCATCCACCTTGGCATCCTCGATCAGCCTCGCCGCATCAATTGGGTCTTCACACGAAGACCGGAACTTCCCCGTTTCCACTGAAAACCGAAGGGGCTTGATCACCTGTGCCCCAAGTTTGTGGATAGCCGCAACGAGGGTTGCCGTCACCGAAAGAGGTTCATTTCCGTGCAGTTGAACGACGTGCGGCCTCAGAATCTCCGTCAATTCGACGACCACGTCGGGAACGTCCCCGACCACAATGACCCGCGAAACAAAAGGCGGAACGCAGCGGATCAGTTCTCCGGCAGTGTGCCGGTCGAGATTCCACGGCACATCGATGGGATACTCCACGACAAATCCCAGTGCATCGACGCCTGCTGCGACACAGATGCGGATGTCCTCTCCGGTTATAATGCCGCAGATCTTGATCCGTGTCATGGCGGCCATCCGACAGACGTCAGTTCATCCAGAAAATTTCTCACGCTGGCCGCTTTCAAAACAGCCGTACCAACCAGCACGGCATCGGCGCCGCCTTTCCCGGCACGCCGGGCTTCCACCGCAGAGCTGATCGAGCTTTCACTGATCAGGATACGCGAGCCTTTACAGAAGCCGGCAAGCTCCTCCGTCCTGCTCACATCGTTGTCATCCAACTCGAAGACGGTAATGTCCCGGTTATTGATTCCCATCAGATCAAACGAAAGGTCTTCCACTTTTTTTATCTCTGCAAGACTATGCGCCTCAACCAGGGTCTCCAGGCCGCAGCACATTGCCTTTTCAATCAGCCGTTCCATCTGCTTCGTTTCCAGCAGGGCGGTAATGATTAAGATCGCCGAAGCGCCGCAGTCGGCCGATTCTTCGATCTGCCGCTCGTTCCTGATGAAATCCTTGTGGAGGACGGGAATGTCCACGGCGGCGGCGACTGCACTCAACAGGCCCATGTGCCCTCCGAAGTGCTCCGATTCAGTGACAACACTGATTCCCGCAACAGGACACCGCGCCATTTCCTGCGCGAGCGCCACGGGGTCACGGCCACGCAGCAGATCACCTTCCTTGTCCGATCTCACCTTGACCTCGGAGATCACGGGAAAGTACTTCTCACTTTGTCTTTTCCGGATGGATGCGGACAGAGACAGTCTTAGTCCCTGTCCCGCAGAAGCATCTTTTTTCAACATGACCGCACCCTATTAAACCTTATGGGATTTTTCCACGAATTCCTGGAGTTTGCGCGAGGCGGCCCCCGAATCGATAAGAGAACGGGACAGGTCGATTCCCTCCCGGATGCTCGACACCTTGCCGCTGACATAAAGCGTTGCCGCATTGTTCAGGACGAGGAAATCTCTTCTCGGTCCACGCTCCGCGCCTGAAAATATGTTCCGGGTGATCTGGGCGTTGAATTCCGGCGATCCGCCGGAAATATCGTTCAGGGTACAGCGTTTAAGGCCGAAATCATCAGGAGTGACTTCATAATATTTGATCTCTTTTCCTCTGATCTCCGCCAGCGAGGTTTTCCCGATCAGCGATATTTCATCCAAACCATCAATGCCGTGGGCCACGATGACGTGGTTGAAATCCATTTCCGCCACGACGTTGGCCATCATGCTGACCAGTTCCGGTTTATAGACGCCGATGGTATGGTTCCGGGCGCCCAGCGGATTAATCAGCGGACCGATGATCGTGAAAAAAATCGTCTTGATGCCGAGTTGGTTTTCCGGCCCGAATACCTTGAGCATGACGGGATGAAAATTCGGCGCGTAGAGGAAACTGATCCCGATATCTTCAATCAGCCGGGCAGACTGCTCTGGTGTGAGATCAATATTGACACCAAGGGCCTCCAGAACATCCGCGCTTCCCGAGGAAGATGAGATGGAACGGCTGCCGTGCTTGGCAACCGGAACGCCAGCCGAGGCCGTCAGGATGGCGTTTGCCGTGCTCACATTGAAGGTGGCCGAACCGCCTCCGGTACCACAGGTATCGGTAAGTTCCGATTTAATTGAAACATGAATGGGAACGCAGTTTCGGCGCATGGCTTGGGCGATGCAGGCAACTTCCTTGATACTTGGTCCCTTGCTCAGCATGCCAACCAGAAAACCGGCAATCTGGACGTCAGACAGCTCTCCGGCATTGATGGCGTCGATAACACTGTTGATTTCACTTTTTTCCAGATCAAAATTTTCCGTCAGCTTGGCAAGAATCGGCTTGATCATCTTCTTGCCGGTCTCGATGGCCAAGGCCGTCTCTTCCAATGATTGCGGGATCATCATTCCATTGGGAGCCCCAGTTGCCAGCTCATGGAATTTGTAAGTCTTGAAGGCCATCATTGTCCTCGTCGACAAAACACCTTCCGTGTTCTGCATCTTATCTGTCACGATGTCGGAAAGGCTTTCATATTCCTGGACCTGGATCTTAGCCATGAGATCATACTCCCCGGTAATGGAAAGCACCTCCACGACCTCCTCGATGGCACCCAGCTGGTTGGCCAGGCGCTGAATTTTTCCTTTTTCCACTCTGAAAAGAACAAGTGCAGTGATCATCCGATTGGTTCTCCTGTTTTAAATGACACGTTAATTTACCACGACGACACACGCGACGCCGTCTGCTGAGCCTTTCTTAAAAAGGGGGCTGAAAAAAAACTCACCGCCTCACCGCCCCTTTTTTGCAAAAAAAAAGACCGTGGAGAAGAATCTGCCCACGGTCTCAGAACGTTTTTTGTAGATTACTGATGAGCAATCGTGTCGGCAGACCAGAAAATGTTGGTCCACCACCAGAGCATTGCCCATCTTTCAATGTATGAAGCGTAATTCACTGACTCTTTCCTTTCTTCAAGAGGCGAATCAAGAGTAAATAAATCTTCCGTTTCTTGTCAAGCCCTTTCTCATATTCTGCGATTTTGCACATTTGAGTCCCTGGACAGGTCTCGCCGTCAACAGGCAAAAAAAAAGATTCAAGCTCTCTTGCAGCCGGAATCTCTTTTTTTAATGAAGAATTTGAGAATTTTCTGTCGAGACGGATTATCAGCCCGCCTCAGTCCTCAGACCTCAGGCGTGATAGCGGTTCAGCACCAGTCCCAGGAGTTTCTCCTTCGGGAGCAGCTGGGCGGCTTTGTTCACTTCGCCCACGGGGGTCTTGTCGGCCTGGACGACCATCAGGATGTGATCCATCAGGGGGGCGAAGGCCAGCGCGTCGGCGCCGGTGAGGATGGGAGGAACATCAAAAAAGATGTACCGCTCCGGATAACGGTGCTTCATGTCCGCCACCAGGTTCTTCATCCTCGGCGATCCCATCATCTCACTGCTTTCACCGGTGGTTTTTCCTCCTGAAATCAGGGTCATCTTCTCGACGGCCGGCCAGACGAAAAGGTCGCCCGCGGAGCACTCCCCAAGCAGGTTGTCCACCAGCCCTTTGTCGCTTTCAAAACCCATCACCTCGTGAATGTTCTGCTTCTTCAAGTCGCAATCCACAAGGAGAACCGTCTGCTTGTATTCCCTCGCAAAGGTCAGGGCCAGATTGATCGCCGTCAGGGTCTTTCCCTCCCCCGGCAGGGCGCTGGTGACCATGATCAGATTGCCGCCGGTCTCCCTTGTCCGGTTCAGGATCTGCGTCCGCAGGACCCGGTAGGCCTCGACTTCCTCCTGATTCGGGAACATGGCCACACAGCGGTTGCGCTCCATCACATCCGGGTTCAGCGTCACGGCGCGGGACTGGCTGTAGACGGGCGATACCCGGTCGACTTTCTCATCCACATCCGCCGGCTGGGTTATTCTGTCCGGCGTGTCAAGCAGCTTCAACGCGGGCCGGTCCTCGTTATCCTGTGGATTTTCCAGGAGCTGCCTTAATTCCAGCAAGGTACTTTCCCGCTCCTCCTTGGCCTTTTCCAGCGCTTTCTGCAATTTACTCATGGCATTCACCTTTTATTGATCAGTCGTCAGATACTTTATTCAGAACCTCTATGAGAACAACCCTCATATCGAAAACCGCCGCATGAGCCGGGCGATGAAGACATCGACATTCATAACGAAAAAATGAAAAACGATCAGACCGATCACGGCCACAGCCCCCGCGCTCATCATCAGGGTCCTGCATTTCTTCTTTCCCCGCTCCCGGTCTTCCAGAGTCACGATTTCGGGAATGGCCGCAAGAACATTCATGGACGTTGCCAGTTCAAGATCCTCCGCTGAATGCGCCGACTTGTCGGAAAATTCCCGCAGGGAAGCCGTCCCGACGCCTGCACCCGTCCCGAGGATCAGACCGATGAGCAGTACCGCAGGGATGTTCGGCTCGATAGGCTCTCCCGGCAGCCGGGCCGGGTCGATCAGGGTAAAGCGTTCCCCCATCTGAACTTCTTCCAGCCCCTGGGCCACCTTGGCCTCCATGTGCTTTTTCATCAGGTCATCATACTTGGCCTGCAGGTTGTTGCGCTCACTGAGCAGAAGCTTGTACTGCTCTTCCGTCCGCGGTGAGGCCTCGATGCGGTGACGGTACCCTTCCCTTTTACTCCTGACAAGACCGAGCTGCCGATTGATGGAGCGAATATCCGAACGTGTGCCTGCCAGTTGAGCGGACATGGCCACATACGCCGGATTGTCCGACTGTCCTCCCAAAGCGCTCTGCTTTCCTGCGGATCCCAACCGGCGCTCCAGCTCCGCAATCTCCTGCCTCGCCTTGACGACATCGGGGTATTCCTCAGAATAACGGGTCCGAAGATTGACGATTTGCGCCCGCAGTTCCTTGAGCCGTTCCTTGTCCGGATTGGCCAGATCCTGGGGAATGCTGGCCAACTGGGTCAGCAGATAGCTTTCCTTTTCTTTGAGCGTCCGCAATTGATCGTTCAGTTGATCGATCTCCTGATCGGATTGCGCCAGGGTCTGGAGGTTGAACTGCGCGAGCTCCGGCAGGGAATTCAGGTTGCTTGACTTGAACGCGGCGATCTTGCCGTCTATTTCCGCCAATTGAGCCTGAATCTGCTTCCCCTCGGTCTCGATGAACTTGGACGCCCCGGCGGATTTCTCTTCCCGGCTTCTCAAGTTCTCTTCAAGGTAAAGAGACGCCAGGACATTGGCCACCTGCTGAACGACTTCCGGCTTTTCTCCTTCGTAGGAAACGGTGAAGGCGATGGTGGCCGACTTGGCCGATCCCGATCTGTCCTTGACATCGGCACTGATGGTTTCCAGTTTGATTGCTTCGCGCATTTTCTCGATGACTGCTTCCATGTTGGACTTGCGGCGGAGATCGGCATAGAGGTTGAACCGGTTGATGATCTCCATCAGTTTGTTATAACTCATGATCCGCTGACTGATCGTCTGCAGACGCTGCTCTGCGTAGCCGGTTACCGTGGTGGTCACGTATTCCCTCGGGATTTCCTGCTCTTCGATCAGAACGGTCGATGTGGATCGATAGGTCGGCGGCCAGTAGAACGCCCCGATTGCGGCGATAAGAAAGATTGCTGCAGCCGGCAACAGGATCTCCCATTTCCGGCGTTTCAGAATCCCGATCAGTTTTTTGAATTCCAGCGTATTTTCTTCCACGTATTCCCTCTCCAATTCCTTCCCGTGCTGAAGTTGCTAAGGAATGACAATCACATCGCCCCGCTGAAGCAGGATATTCTTCTCCACGTTTTTGCCTTCGGACACATCATCATAATTAAAGTAAAAAATGCGGGTTTTAAGCCCTTCCTGCCGGAAAATTCGGATGCTGTTCCGCTTGGCATAGGTATTCATTCCGCCGGCGGTGGCCAGAACCTGCAGGACATTGATGGGGGCATTCAAGACCAGGCGCCCGGGGCTGTTGACCTTGCCGATGACGTATACGATCATGCTGTTGATCTGGGCAACGTTGACGAAAAGATCCACATCGGGAACGTAACGGGCAAGCCGTGTCTCCAGCTCTTTCTTCAATTCGGCGGTGGTCATTCCCCCTGCCGCTATTTCACCGACCAGCGGAAAGGAGATTTTCCCGTCGGGACGGACCACGACGGATTTCGTCAGGGCTTCGTCCTTCCAGACCGCGATGTCCAGAACATCCCCCGGCCCGATGACATAATCCCCAGTCGGCCCCAGAGACTCAGGTTTGGCCTTTCCGGCTGCCGCAGGAGCTTCCTTCGGCCCGGCTGCCCAAAGCGGCCCAGCCGCCAATGCAAAAATGCAGATCAACAGAACAGTCAAGAAAAGCGGTAAGTATCTGTGCTTCATGTGATGTCCCCCTTCAATATACATTTGGAATTTATAGCTCATTTCTTCCGATATGTCCAATATATCAAGAAATTGTTTGATATTTATCACTGCATTCCCAATGCCTTGAGGGCATCCGGCCGGCCGGCAAACCCATCGCCGCTGCGTACCGCAAAGTTCAGCCTCTGCTTTCCCTGCTCGGCCTGACCCGTTTTGAGCTGGATCATCCCCAGGTGATAATTGAGCATGACACTTTCAGGCGCCTTGTTGATGGCCTTGACGATCAGTGCTTCGGCCTGGCGGTAGTCGCCCTTTTTGTAATAAATCCAGCCGAGGGTATCGAGCACCGCGGGATTTTCCGCGTTCCGCCCGTAGGCCTTCCGGGCCAGGGCCAGCGCCCGGTCCAGATCGCCGGGTTTGCTGCCGTATTCGCTGAGCAGAAATGCCAGATCGTTGGCTGCAACCCAATTCTCCGGCTGCTTCTGCAGGACTTTCTCGTACACCGCCATTGCCTGCCGATAGGACTCCGCCGCCTTGAGCTCGTCGCCCTGCGCGTTGTAGACCTGCCCTCTCAGGTTGAGCGCGAAGGCGTCGCCCGGATTCTGCTGAATCCGTTCTTCCAGCAGGGCCAGGGCGGATTCATATTTCTTCTGCTTCATGTAAACCTGCACCAGAGGAGCCGAGAGGAGCGGCGCCGACCGGGGATTCGCCTTCAGGGCCTTCTCCAGGGTATCCGAAGCGAGGTTGTATTCCTTATTCAGCATGTGGGCCTCCGCCAGGCGGATATGCCCGGGGATGAGCTGGGGCCTCTCACTGGTTACGGTGCGGAACTCGGCAACGGCGCCGGCCCCATCCCGCTTGAGCAGGGCAATGTTGCCTTTCGTGAAATGGGCGTCCACGTCCTTGCTGTTTTCCTTGATCACTTCATCCACATACCGGGACGCCTCCTTTACTTCCTGCCGGGCCAGATGAATCCGGGCCAGGGCGTTTTTCGTCTGCAGAATCTGCGGGTTGCCGGCATCTTTCTCCAGGGCGAGGCACTCGTTCAGAAGGGATATGGCCCGGTCCGGCATTCCGGTGTTGAGGTAAAGATCGCTCAGGGCAAAACGCAGTTTGAAGCTTTTGGGGATCGCCTGGATGCCCGCTTTCAGTTCACGCTCCGCGTCGGCAAAGCGGCCGCGGGCGATGTAGAATCCCCCGACCTGCAGACGCCCTTCTTCATTGGCGGGTTCGGCTGCCACAACCTCCTGGAGAGTCGCCACCGCCTTGTCGTTTTGGCCGACATGCCAGTAAAGGCCCGCCAGGGTCAGCCGGTAGCGGCTGTTTTTCGGCTCCAGGGCGATAACCTTCTGGAGGGTCGCCGCCGCCTCGTCGATCTTCTTATCCCGCGTGTACAGGTCCGCCAGGGTCAGATAGAGGATGACAGCCTTGGGATTGTCCGCAATCCCTGTATTCAGGGCATCCTGGGCTTCTTTGATGCTGTTGTTCTGAAGATGAGAGGAAGCCAGCAGAAGAAAGAGTTCCGGACGTTTCACGCCCCGCTGACGCATGTCCCGCAGAATCGCCAGCGCATCGGCGCTGTCCTTCAAGGCAATCAGGGCCGCCGCCTTGAGAAGCAGGGCATCCTCGTTGCCGGGCGACAACTGCAGGACCGTTTCCGCCTTTTTCAGCGCCTTGTCCGGCTGGCGGGCTGCCAGATACAGATTTCCAAGCTGGATGTGGGCGTCCGTCAGGTTCGGGTTCAGCTCCACCGCCTTGGAGAAAGACCCGTAGGCGTTCTTCAGATTGCCTTTCCGCAGTTCCACCATCCCCAGCATGTAATGGGCGTCGGCATATTTGGGATCGATCTGGATGGCGTTGCGGAATTCCAGCCCCGCCTTGACGAACTCGCCTTTTTCGTAGAGCGACTTTCCCTTGTTGAAGAACTTCATTTTTTTCTCCTCCGGTCCGCTGCAGGCAACAGCCAGACTGGCCAGGATCAGGAAAGCCATTCCCAGGGAAAACAGTTTTCTCATGTCTTTTTCTACCTCCCGGTTAAATTCCTCGAAGTGCGACAACGCTCAGGACGAAAACGGTCAGCAGGGTCAGCTTGCCAAATTGCCTCCGGATTTCGCCCAGAATAATTTCCAGGGTAAAGAACAGCAGGATCGTTTTTACCCCCAACAGCCCGAACGCCTTCCGCAGCTCCGGCAGAAAGACCAGCACCAGCGTAATGAAGAGGAGCAGATAATCCATGGTGTTCGTCCTGAAGCCCTGGCGGCGACGGGTCAGACGCAGTGTCAGGAAGCCCAGAGCGGCCACGAGCAGAAAGGAAAGTTCATAAAGATAGTGCAGGGTCCCCTGCATCCAGGGAACCGGACTGGTTTCGGCAAAGTAGAGCAGAAAGGGGATAGAGAGGTACAGCAGCGTGGTCAGGATCCATGGGGTCTGTTTTCGGAAAAAGAACCAGCTTCCCGTGAGCACCGCAGCCCCAGCCGCCGTGAAGAGGGCGAAATAGCCGGGGATTTCCCGGGAGAGGAAAGCCAGCAGAACCAGCAGGCAAATGATTGTAATCCTCAGGGGCTCGAAGACGAGCCGAATAAAAATCCCCCCTTCCCGCAGCTGCCGCAGGCGCCTCTTGACCCGGTCGATGCCGGTAAACTGTCGGACGTTCCAGCCCGAGGCTTCAGCCCGGTGCAGGACGATCAGGAAAAGAGCGGAAAAGGCCAGGTAGCCCCCGAGAAGAAGCCATTCCGAATAAAACCGGAACCGGTAGGCTGCCAGCACCAGCAGGGACTGAACGACATAAAGGACAAAAACCGCCTCGGTGTGATAGAAGCCCAGCCCCATGAGCCGATGGTGGAAGTGCCCCTTGTCCGCCGAGAAGGGAGACCGCCCCTCCGCAATGCGCGAGACCATGACGGTCACGGTATCCAGGATGGGACCGCCGATAATGAGGAGCGGCAGGATGGGGCTCAGGGCCTTATTCCCCTGGGTCAGGGCAAGAGACAGGCAGACTGCCGAGAATCCAAGGAGCTGGCTGCCCGTGTCCCCCATGAAAATGGTGGCCGGATAGGTATTGTACCGCAGGAACCCGAAGATGGCCCCGGAGAGCGCCGCGCAGGCCAGAACGATAAACAGATCCTGACCCTTCCAGGCGAGAAAGCCGATGCACAGCAGCATCAGGAGAGTGAGCCCGCCCGCCAGGCCATCGAGCCCGTCGGCCAGGTTGATCGCGTTGGTCACCCCCACGATGGCGAACACGGCCAGAAAAGCGCCGATCCATTCCGTCAGGACCAGGGAATCCGGCTGGAGGGATCCCAGGTGGGTGATCCGGAGCCCCCCATAGAGAACCACAACCAGGGCGGCGATAATCTGCCCGGCGAACTTGATTTTCCAGTGCATTCCGATCAGGTCGTCGATCAGCCCGAAAGCCACAAGTACGGCCGCTCCGGCCAGAAAAGGCCAGGCAGCCGCTTCCTGATTGCCATACAGGAGGATGGGGACAAACGCGCCCACGGCCATGGCCACCCCCCCGATGCGGGGCACGGGATGCGTATGGACCTTCCGCTCGCCGGGCAGGTCGTAGGCGGAAGTCCGCTTTGCCCCCGAAATCAGGACCGGGATGAGCACGATCGTGACGATCAGGGACAGAATGAAGGCAAAAAGGATGGGCATGAGGTGGGGTTAAAAGGACATCGATCAATTGGGGATGAATTCGGGAAGCAGAGGAATGGCCTCATTCAGGAAACCTCGAAGCCGCGTGTCCGCGTCTTCCGGCTTTTCCGAGCCCGCAATGGGTGTGATCACCCGGATCAGCGCGCCATCGGTCCGCTGCCGTGTCAGGGCATCCCAGAAGTTATAAAGCTTCAACTGATAGAGCTTGGTCAGCACGCGGCCCCGCTGGGCGAACCAGTAATAGGCCAACTGCCGTTCTCCTTCCTTTTCCATGACAACTCGATTGACCCGCAGGGAAGCGCCGTTTCCAGCCGCCAGGGCGATCTCCTCCGCCCGGCTGAATTTCCATCCGCTCCCGGGCAGACAGCTTTCGGGTGAATGGATGGATTCCCCCTTCTGCTGATTTTCATAATAGGCGGTGTAAAAGTGAACCGTCTGGTTCTGTCGATCCCGGTAGGTAACCATGACATAGTCACTGAAATCCAGTTCATCGATAAACTGCTGTTCCATGGTTTCCCGGGTGCCGCTCCATTCGCCCACCTGAAGAGGAAATTGATCGAGAGACTGCTTGATGGGTATCTTTTCCCGGAATTCCACGCCCTGCGACAAGCCCAGCGTCAACCCCAGAACCACTCCCACGGCGATAAACTGGGGCTGAAGGAAAGAGCGGCTCCAGCCAACCGAGGCCCCTGCCGCATTATCCGCCGCCTGGCCAACCTCTGATCGTATGGATTCCTCGTCCTTCTCCATCCCTTTCCCGATCTTCTTCAACACCCACATTTCTGCCAGCAGGATTGCCGTGGTGAACAGAAAAATCAGCCAGCCCGAAAATCCATGAAAGAATCCCTCCGCCACGGCAGGCCCCCAGAAACTGTACAGCACCCCCGTCAGGGCAATCCGGAAGCTGTTCACAACAATGGCGATGGGAATGGACGAGAGGAAAAGAACCGCCTTTTTCCAGAAACGGCCCTTGAACCAGTAAGCCACGATGAGGCTCAGGATCATCAGCGGGAAAAGATAGCGCAGGCCGCTGCAGGCATCGACGACCTGCAACTGCGTAAAGCCGAGATCGATGACGTTCCCTTCCCGATAGGCCGACATCCCGTAAAGTTGCAGCATCCAGACGCCAAGCTGGGAGGAAAGGAGCTTCAGGGTCAGGGAGATCTTCGCGTTGATGAAATAGGGGAACGGAAACATGGCCAGCATCATGATGAAGGCAAAACCGACGGTCTTCAGCTTCCGCCAGCCCAGATGCATCCAGCACACGCCGACGATCACAAGCCACAGGGAAATATACTGGGCAAAAAACTCGCCCCCCAGTTCGCCCAGCCAGAACAGGACCAATCCCACGCCCAGAGGGAACAGCCCCATCCAGGATGGCGTTGAAGGCGTTGATATCAGCTCGCTTCTCTTTTCCCAAAGCAGATAGAGGACAACCAGGGGGATGAGGCAGGCGTAAGAATAGTCTTCCCTCGGCCAGTCGCGAAGGATCAGCCACTGGAGACTGGACCGGTAGATCAGGACGATGAGAAGGCTATAGAGAATTCCTTTCAGCCAGCTTGCCGGCTTGACGCTTTTCAGGAAAGTCAGAATTTCATTCATTGGCATGAGATGCTTTCTCGGATTGAAGCTTTCAATCCGGGTTTTTCCGCCCGATCTGGCGGATTTTTTCTCTTGCGACCCAGGAGAGAAAGACAGGAGTCGATTTAAAATTCCTTTCCCAGAGCCTTACCGGTTCTTTCAGCAAGCGGGGCAGCCATTCAAGACCGAGTTTCAGCCAGAAAGGAGACGACCTCTTTTTCGTGCCTGCATAAAAGTCAAAAACCGCCCCGACAGCACAGGCAAGCCGCACATTCAAACGGTCTCTATTCTGCCGGATCCACTTTTCCTGCTTGGGCGCGGTCATGCCCACCCACAGGACATCCGCTTCGGATCGGTTGATGGCCTCGATCATGGCTGCATTGTCCTGTGCCGTAAACAAGTCTTTGAAAGGAGGTGAATAGGTGCCGGAAACGAAAATGGAAGGAAACTCAGTATTCAGTCTGGAGACGATACGCTCCAGGACAAACGGCGATGCCCCGAGGAAAAAAAATCGGATTTGCCCGCTCTGGCCGGCGGCGGCGTTGCAGAAATTGTAAAAAAAATCGAAACCCGCCACTTTCTGCCGCAGGGGCAATTTCAGAATGCTCGCGGCCAGAATCATGCCGGAACCATCGGGCAGCAACAGATCCGCATCCTGCAGCGCATCCCGGAATTCCGAATCCCGCGAAGCCACAACCAGCGAATGAGGATTTGCACAGGCTACGACGAAAGGCCGCGATCTTCCCAGAAGGGCTTGAGAGGCAAACTCGATATCCCCACTCAGGCCGCGGTTGCTGATGCGATAGCCGAACAAGCTCTGGGTGCCGGTTTGTGCCATCAGCGCTTCAGGGCTTTCTCGTAAATTTTCATCAGGCGGGAATAGAACTTTTCTTCGGAATACTCAGCCAGGGCTTTCTCTCGACCGGCCTTTCCCATTTCCCGGCAAAGATCCGGCCTGTTCCACAGAAAATCGATCTTCTGAGCCAGTTCATCCCTGTCTTCCAGATCACACAGCAGACCTGTCTTCCCATCTTCCACGATCTCCGCCAGAGCCCCGATTTTCATGGCGACCACGGGTTTGCCGCAGGCCATCGCCTGGGCCACCACATTCGGGAACCCTTCAAACCAGAGACTGGGGAAAACAAGCAGCCTGCTCCTGTAGAATATGTCATCCAGATCCTTCCCCCGCAAAAACCCAGTAAATTCAACATTGGCGGGAGCCAGTCTTGTGACTTCCGGCATGGCATCCGTACTGCCGGCAACAACGAACCGATTCCGGGGAAGCTTGCGGGCGGCATCGAGAAACTCCAGAATGCCTTTCTCGGGGCTCACTCTTCCAACAAAAGAAATGGCGTCACTCTCATCATTTTCGTCGACATTCCCATCCATTTTCGGCGCAATATTCGGCAGGATTTCAATTCGTTCAGCCGGAATACCCGCATCCATGAAGCGCCGTTTCTGAAACTCCGAAAGGACAACGAATATCGTGACATTGTCGAGAATCATCCTGGTCATTCTTGCAAACGCATTCCGAACCGCGTAACCGGCACTTTTCAATCGGCCGTCAAGGCAGTTTCGAAGAATGCATTGCCATTCCCGGCCGCCCACGCAGCGCTCGCACACCTGGCCGTGCGATAAGTGCAATCCATTGGGACAGAACAACCGATAATTTGGACAGCGCATGACTATGGGAATCCCACGGGTCCGGCAAGGTGCAAGGACAGAAGGTGAAAGAAACGGATAGAGGTTCTGTACCTGAACGAGATCATATTTCCCCTGGTCCAGAAGACTTTCCATTCGCCTTCGGGAATCTGTGCTGTAAATTCCCGAAAAGAAAGCCTTTATCTTTTGAGATGCAGAATCCCCAATGACGTCGGAGCTGGTTCTCAGCCAGGAAATCTGATGACCGTGAGACGTCAGAAGGCCGGCAATGTTCTGAACCGCATGCTCTTCACCGCTTGGCTTGGCATAGTCGTTATGAACGAAAAGGATTTTCATGAAGGAGGACATGAAATTTCAGGGTCAGATCTTGATTTTTTGATTTTCAGGGACGGCAGTCATTACTCTGTGCATCCCGGAATCGAATTCAGATGGGATACAAAGTATAGGTGCTTTCCAGTGGGAACTTTGAGGAAATCTTCATTTATCTTGAATTCCAAACATATGTCTCTACCAAGCAGTTCATTGAATTTCTTTTTGATGTCTTCTAACGCATCCGAAATACTGCTTTTCCTATTGGTTCTTATTCTTATGACAATGTGGTCTTTCGCAGTTTGTTCAGCCTGATATTCAATGATCCAGTCATAATCTTTCAACAAGTGTGGGAATATAAGAGATGTGATCCTGCGATTGTCAGGCGTTATGATCATGGAAGCCATGCGCCCTTCTATTCTATCGATCCTGTGGTAGGGCAACCCACATGCACAGGCTTCAGTCACGATGGAAGCGGAATCACCGATTTTGTAACGAACGAGTGGCACGACCTTGTTTGCGAACCACGTAATCACCAGATTACCGAACTCACAAGGATTGTCGTCATCGTCAAGAACCTCGCAAAAGATTATATCCTGTGCATAATGATAACCATTCTGCGCTCTGCATTCCTGTGCGAAGGTTCCGGTTTCTCTGGTGCCATACTGAAAGTAGATCGGTGCATTAAGCCATTGTTCAGCATGTCGTCGTGCACGTTCCTCTATCGGTTCCGCACAGGCAATGGCAACGTTGATACCCGATAATGGCCGCTTTTCACATTCACAAACCTGAGACAATTCTTTGAGTATGCTGAAATATGCTATTAAAGCGTGAGGGGTCTTCTTTCGAATAACGGCTACAATTGACGAAAAATCGGTATTCGACCGGTCCATTATGTTCAATATGGTATCGTTGATGAGAACCCTTTTCGTAATGCGCCGAAGACTGCTTGGTAGATCGACAGATCCGCCAAACAAAGTCATCGTTTTCATTCCTCCCACCCAGTTTACCCATCGTCTCTGCCTGGCTATGATTACATTATTTTCGCGATAATCGTCATGATTCCCCCAGATTTCCAACGGAGTCCCCGTCGATCCTCCCGTAAACTTTGCAATCAAACCTTTTCTTCCCACATATTCTCTAGAAAAGATGCTTTCCAAATTCCGGGTAATTTCCATTTTACTTATGGATGGAATCTTTCGAAGTTCCGCAAACATGTCTTCGGCTCTCAGATTCACGGAATGTTCTTGAATCTGTTTGTGGTAATAGGGAGAGTTGTCATTACAATACTTCAAGAATTCTCTTAGCTTTTCATTTTGGATTTCTGCTATTTGATTCTGAGTTAAAAGATCCCTTCCGTAATAGGTCGCAAGCATTTCCTCAGATATTCCCTTGTTGAACAGGTTTATCTTATAAAAGACTCCCTGGTAGAGTCGCTTTTCCAACCAATTCGTATACATGGCGCCGGCAGGCTTCACCTTACAAGTGCTTTGTTCCCAGTGCAATTTTGCATGCATCCCATATGGCCTTGGCGGCATGTTCAGGTGTATGATTCGCGACAATTGAACGTGATTCGGAGCCCATCCGTGGCAAGTCGTCCACACTGCTCAGGGCCTTTGTCAAAGTTCGAACGATGCTGTCCCGCTGCAGAGGATCGAAAACCCATCCGTTACGGCCCTCCTGCACCAGCTCCGGCCAACACCCATTGTAAATTGAGCAGATAACCGGCAAACCGCACGCCATGGCTTCGGGCACCACAAGGCTCCAATTATCCTCCAAGGTCGGCATGACGAAGATATCTGCAGAAGCGTAATAGGTTGCAATCTGATCGTAATCCACATCACCAACCAAATGTACGGATTTCAGTGTCATACGTTTGATCAGTTCATGAAGCGCGGCATACTCAGGGCCTGAACCTACAATTACAAGAGCACTTGTCCCGTCGTAAGCTCCCGAAAATTTTGACCATCCTTCCAGCAGGTGGCTGAATCCCTTTAGTGCAACCAAGCGACCTACTGAAAGAAACACCATCTTCGGTGCTCCCCAGGATGCCCGCAAATCCTGGCATTGTGCATTGCTGATCTCAGCTGTCCGCTGCTTTAAGTTATCTGTATCAGCTACCATGTGCCCCGTAGTTATTCTTCTGCTATCCATCCCGAGCGATTGAGCGTATTCTTTCGACAGCTTTCCGTTGCAGGACATCGCCCCAACAAATTTAAGCACTAAGTTTCGATATACACTTCGATACCATTGAGCTTTTCTTTCCGTGTATGCAGTCCGCTCATAACAAACCACAAGAGGGATGCCATACAGAATCCTGTAAGCTAACGCGAAAGCTGTCCATTGAAAGAAACCATCCCCAACGACTACATCAGGCTTTATCCTTTTCAGCGCTGACAGTGCACCCGGCTGATAAACAATTCGCAATGTTTCATTCGCATACCCGCTCAACACTTTTGGCCCTATTCTCTTTTCACCCTCAAGCCCGATCCCCTGAGACCCAAGAACTGCGGAAATTTTTTTCTGAACTCGACAAGGAGTAACTTCCTTCCCATAAATGACGTGGAGCTCCCCATTCGTCATTCGATTGAGCACATCGAATACTGGCACCCTATAATCCAGAAAAGATCTGCCGATATACGCAATATGCAAGAGTGTTTACCCAGTCGGTGGTTCAAAGTGAGAGTTTTTGTTGAGATGCATAATAATTTAGGTCTGTTTTGAGAATTCAGCCAAAGATTGTTTGGAAGATCGAGAACTGTGAGGATATACGTGAAGGATAAACAATGCCAGTATCGAGAAAAAGGCAAAACTTGCCGTAACCCACCGGTCGGCGATCATCGGCATAGCAAGGCTGTTTACAAAACCTGCCGCCATCGCCCCCAGCACTCCTGTCGCACCTTGGATCTTTCTTCTCAGAGACCGCATCATTTCTCGCACCAGCTTTAACGGGAAGATAATAAAAACAAAAAGTCCCAGAACCCCCGTCCCGATCAAGATTGAAAGTACAAAATTATGAGAATATGCAGCCCCCACTCCACCTTTTGAATAAGCCTCAAATACCGTCCCTTTACCGGAGGGTACGACCCCAAGCCCATACCCCCAGATCGGACTATTCGCTATTCTTTCAGCATAATAAGTCCAAGCAATCGTCCGACCGCCAAGCGTTTCTATCCCTTGATTCGTTTTCCCGGGAAATAAAAAATCCTTCAGTGGTTCCATCCCTCCACCAAGAAAAAAGAGAAGGATTGAAGCATACATGATAAACATCATCAGCCCAATTCGCCGCTGCGCGAAGAGGATGACGATAATCCCAAACAGTACCGCCACGTTGCTTGCCGAGCTGGTGCCAAGAATTAGAAGCAGAAAAGACAACAGACCGTAACGGAACAACATCTTTCGTCGAAGCCGCTCCCCTGTTTCCAGCAGTTTCTTTTTTCCCAGGGCCAGATATTCGCCGGCACAGTAGGCAAAAAGCACGGCTGCTGATGCGGAATAGGCATTTGTGTGCCATGCCCCAAGTGAAAAGACGAGTCCGCTTCTCATATGAATCCCCATCTGCACGAAAACCGATAGAAGAGAAAGGAACAGCACTTTCCGCTCTGCTTTTTCGAATGAGGAGCAGTATGACAGCGCAACAAACAGGGATGATATAAATATTACACATTCGACGGAACGATAGAGTGAATAGAGGGGGCGTAACGACCAGATAGCGCTCAGGGCACAGACCATGTAGTAAGCCAGCAGCCAGAAAAGCGATGACTTGAAAGCGATTGAAAGGAATTGAGAAATCTTGCGGCTGAAAAGAAGGACAAGCGCCAGGAAAAACACAACGAGCACATCGACTGCGGCATAGGTATCGACCGTATCAAAATCCAGACGTCCCCTGACAAAGATCTTCTGACGGGCAATGAAAGCAAAGTGGGCGATCCAGATGACCCAGGCGACCGTCTGAACAGCTTTGCGCGCTACCCGGCGTTCCGGCAAAGAATCAGATGATAGATCGGTGCTCTTTTCCAAAAGTCGAGTATCAGTTATGGAGATATTATTGATGATTTACTCCGAATCCTAAAAAAATGATGACCTTGAAGTGTCCTTATTATCTTGAGATGTGCCGGCTGGAAATAGCGACTGCATTTGATTTCAGTCTTTCGCGCAACCGGATCATTTGACAAACAAGATACCATCCCACAGCTCCCCCCTTGATGCCGGTCTGTAATAATTTCATAATGCGGCTCTCCGGAACATTATTACCCAATTGGTTTAGAATGCGCTTCGCTTCCCTGTCATTTCCGGCAAGGATATTCTGATGAACGAGGCTTGCAGCCACCCGGCCCTTTACCCTGTGGAAGCCAGGCAAGTCTTCCGTGCTGAGCCTCGGCAGGATCCGCTTCTCCCACTGGTCGAGGGTCGGCAGGTTCGCCCACCGCCGCAAGTGCTTTTTCAACCACCCCTGGGATGCCACTGCCGGTGTCGGGTCCCCGATCCACAGGACTTCGGGTATGAATCCCCATTTGCCAAACGTTGCCAGATATCCCCAGTACTCAAGATCTTCACACACACGGAAATCGGTCCTTTGATAGCCAGCTCTTTCAATGACATTTCGTCTTATTAGACTTGCACCAGTGACCACGTGATTCTGGGCAGCCCAAAAAGAAAAAAAATTATCAATAATAAAAGGGACTTTTCGGCAGCTGGGCTCGTTAAGAATTGGGGGACGAATGATATCAGAATGACCCCACAGTTTGATATACTGCCCCGTTGTAACCGCAGCAGCATCGTGGTTTTCTTTCATAAAAATTAAACACTTAGACAAAAATGCTGGCAACCAGTAGTCGTCAGCATCCAAAAAAGCAATGAAGCTGCCTTTCGCACGACCTAACCCGACATTTCTTGACCGCCCTGGCCCTTGATTATCCTGTTCAATGTACTCAATGGCATCCTTGTATTCAGAGGCAATGCCCCTGGTGTTATCAGTTGAGCCATCGTTGATGACGATAACTTGATGTTCACGATATGTCTGAAAAAATACACTGTCTAAACAACGCTTAAGAGTTGCTTCAGCGTTGTAAGCTGGAATTATAATTGAAACGAGATCCATAAAACTTCTCTAATTGATGGTGCTAATAATGACAGCTCTGTACGCAAGGCTTCCTGGCCACAAGTAAGACTTCACGCCGGTTCTTGATAATACTAAGTACACGGCAGGCAATTTTGAAGAAGAAATCGCCCATTTTTCTCTGAATCCAGATGATTTTCGGACTCCATGCCTGGGAGCAAAGGGATACGGAAACGATCTGGAACCCTGCCTCGGACACCATGTTTCCCAAATTCATTGGGGACCAGGTATAGAGGTGATGGTCTTTATTATTTGGTTGCCAAACCCGGTGTTGTGCATTTCTCCAATCATCAAAAGGTACTACCAAAACCAAGTAACCTCGCGGTCTCAAGCATCGCTTCATGTGTTCAAGGTTCTCCATGGGGTTGGGAACATGCTCAAGGCAATGGTTTGAAATGATGGTATCCACCGCTTCATTTTCGACACAGGTTAGAGTATCGTGGAGTTCAATAGACGTGTTTTCCTTGAGACACAACTCCTCACAACGTTGACGGGCAGCGGGGTTGACTTCGATTCCTATTCTTCGTCTGGCCGGCAGAGACCTAAGGATGAACCCATCGGCACAGCCAAAATCGAGCAAATCTATATCCCTGTCGCAGTATGGTTGGAAATATCTTGATTGGAATAGTCGTCCCGGTTCACTCTCCTTCTTAAAACCATCTTCAAAGTATTTTTTACCCGAATCACCAAGATAATGTGAGCTAATACGTAACTTGTCATTCGGCATGTTCTTAAGTCTCCAGATGAAACGAGTTTATTAATAAAGATGATGTTTATTCATACGGTTACCCGTACTATTGCTTTCGATGTGAAGATTAGGCTGTCACTCATTAATTACTTTAAGATTAATTGGTGGTCTTGGCAGCTTTGATTCGGGTATGGCTCCCTCATAAGCTCCGATATCAACAACACCGCCGGGTGCGATGATTGTTCCCGAACTATCTGTTATGCCGGTCGAACCAGTAAAGTCAAAGATCCCCGGCTTTCCCGACCACGCAGAATTGTCTCCGTTGTCGATGGTGGGGGAGGCGGATTTTATCTGAAAGTCGGTGGCCTTGAAATATGAACCGCTGCTATTAATAAATAAAGGATCGGACAGATTACTTTTTAAGTCTGCCCCTCTTACATTTTTTGCTCTTAATTGATTTTTCCAACCTGCAAAATTATAATCCCTGTTTCCTAAACGGAATCTGTTCCCATCTGGATAATACAGGTTATGATTAACGGTTATTCCGGAATAATCACCGTTATGAAACGCCCCATCCTGCCAGTGCCACGAGTAAGCTCCGCCTGGTTCAAGACTGATGTTATTTTGATAAACACCACCCACTCCGATGCCTGATCCATTACCGGATATTCTGTAACTCGGATTGCAGTTTCTCACTACATTGTTCAAAGTGTAATTAAGAGAACCCTTCACGGCTTTTGAATTGATCCCGAACGGAATATTTCCAGAGCAGTCATGAACAATGTTATAGTACACCCAATTTTCAGTTCGCAAAGATGGATCCGTTACATTACCCTCCCATCCAATTCCATAGCCTCTATTCCAACCTTTGTTTCCTGGATCGGGGGCTCTATTCCCTTCCATTTTGTAAACATGGTTATATCGGATAATGTTTTTATTCGCTTGCTGTCGCGCAAACGAAAACATGGTAATTCCCGTGTTACAGTAGGATAAGTCATTATACTCTATTATGTTATTGCTCCCACCCTGAAAACCGATACAATGGGCATCTGCATTACCATACATATTTGTAATCGTGTTGTGATCTATTTTAATGTTGTCGTTATTCGTTGATGTTGACTGGCTGAAAGTGTAAATGCCGTTATCACCATCGGATATGGTGCAGTAACTAATTCTTACGTTGTCGGTTCCAGGTAAAGTTTTTGCGAGACCAACCTGTATTGCGGCATTGTAAGAACATCTTTTCATCGTATTTTCTATTGTAAGATGATCCAACCAAATGTGGTTTGAGGGTGCTGTACTACCAATACACCATTCTGTTCCTACTGTTTTGAGGTTTGTTACTTTTACCCAACTCCTGCCATCAAGATATACTGCAGATGAATGATAAACCGTAGCTGTTTTATTTGTTATTGTTCCTCCATACGGTTTCCAGTAGAGAATTTTGTTCATCTTGTCGTAGTAATAGCTTCCTTCAACCCATGTTCGATCGGGAACTTTTCCTGCATCGTTTAGTTTTTTGTAATTTAATGGCCCAAAAGCAGTTATCCATTCGTATAATCCATGACAAACGTTATTATATGAAATTCTATATGTTCCATAAATATCTGGACCAGTCCATGCTTTATAAGGATATTCATACCCCTTAACTATGCCTGACGTTGAGTCATAACCAGCTATCGTGAAATAAGTATTAATTGTTCCATTCGCTTGTACATTAAAAGTAAACAATCCATGCAATACCCCCACGATATACAAGGTATCTCCCGCCCTCATCCGGTTCCATTGTATAGCAGTCTTTGGCCAGGAATTATTAATACTTGTGCCATTTCTTATGCCAGCACCGTCATTACTCACATACCAATTGGCAGGCCATGCGGGGGAAACAAGAAACAGGAAAATTAGAAAAACAGAAAAAAACAAAGGCAAATTTATGTCAATAGTATGCGAGAATAATCTAAAGCACAACTTATACATTGTTAACCCATGATTTACCATAGTTAAAGTTTTCTCTTATTTTCCTTCGTAATCGTTATGTAAATTTTATATACTGAATCACGGTATGCATCGGCTGAATACTTATGTAAAACACGATTCCTGGCGCTTTCGGTAAGTTGATCACAATATTTTTTATCTTTCATAATAGTGTCAATAGCCTGAACCAAAGCAACTGGTGAATTAGGTTCACATAAAAGCCCTGTTTGGTTATGGATGATTGTCTCTCTGCATGCACCTACATTCGTAGCGATAACGGGACGATTGTGCATTGCTGCTTCTAAAGGAATCATACCAAAAGCTTCCCCATCGATACAAAGTGTCAACACAATATCACAGGCACTATATACATAGTGAATATCCTTGTGAGATATTGAAAATATTTTAATATGGCCTTGAACACCTAAATCTTTGCTCAATGTTAATATTCTTTTTGTTTCCGACTCATTAATTGTTGAATCTTTCCCTACAATAATTAGTGCTACTACAACATTTCCATCATCAATAATTTTTTTCAGTGCTTTCACAGCAACATCGTGACCTTTCTCACGTTCAAGATTGCCAATCGACCCGATGACAAAGCTTGTTAAGTTGATTCCAAGTTTTTCTCTTGCTTGATCTTGGGGAACAAGATGATAATACTTTGAGTCAATACCATTATAAATGACATGATATTTATTGCCAGTAAAAGAAAATCCTTGTTTGACTGATTTAGAAACACATATCACTGCGTCTGCCAATTTGATTGTCAAGGGGGCTATTTTTATTCGATTTGCCAATGAGCGAATATGTAATACCACTTTCTTTCTTAAGATTTTACAGACAATGATATCTAATATATCAGAACTTCTATATAAATTAAAATGGACTATATCCGGATTATACCTTACAAGAGATGGAATTAAATATAAAGACTTATAAATCAATCGAAATATTCTCATTCCTTTGATTTGATATTTGTTATCCAGATACCTAATAAAATATGAGTTGTCAAATCGGTATCGGACACCACAAAAATCTCTATAAGTAATATTATGACTCATTGGATAATCAGACAGTACATTAAATTCAATGGCATTACTTCTGTTATCAACAAGAGTTTGAAGATTTTTTTCTGCCCCACCCCACCATCTGCTATTATCAACAACCAACACTTTCATTGAAATCTTCTAAAACCTTTGCACAACTCCGCAAACGGAGCCTGATTTTGATGGTTTAAATAAACGCCAAAATTACGTTAACGTGTTTATAATACTTGCAACTTTCATTTTTTCTGGCAATTTTCAGATCAAATTCACTCATCTGAAAGAAATCCACATTTCACTCAAGGAATACAATTCTTATCCCTCTTTTTTATGATCTGGAAGTGAATCAACCCTTTGGCAACGTCAGAAAATAGAGAGCAAGATTTCCCATCCAATCAACAAAGATTATCAGAGTGAAATAACTTTTCTATTTTTTCTATTAATCTTCGGCGGAAATGCTCGTATGTTCTGCGAAATAATGGATTTTGGTCCCATAGAATCGACTTTTTAAACCAAAATTTCGGTCCCAATATAAAGAAGCATAGACCAATAAAGAGACACTTGTGGTTATTTAAAACAAGTAGATTTATTGAATGCATTTTACCGCTTAGCATCTCATTTTTTCGCTCGATGTAAGAGCAAACCTTGATTCTTTGATCCGTAGGTATAGTTAGAAGTAATTTCAGGATCGATTTTCGTGCGGAGTTGAGATACTTTTCTCGGATCGGAAGGGGCGCATTAAACTTAAAAAAGGAATCTAGTGCTTTGCAAGAACAATCGACAGCGGCAATTACCTTATGGACATCTGTTGTATGTGTTATTGAAGAGGGGTTTATAGAATAATAATATAGCGGCAAAGATACAATTACTGCTCGCTTGATGTTCATTACATATGCCCTTGTGAACGGGCTATCTTCATAGAATCTTGCATAAAACTTCAGTCCAAGTTTCTTGATTAGCTCAGTTTTTAATAGTTTATTCCAACAAACACCATCGATTTTTTCGTTAATACAGGTTAAATCAGTTTCCCTATTGTCCACCGCTATATACTCAATTTTATATTCAGGTTTCTGTCTATCAAGATCGATTACATCACCCTCTCTATAGTAGACAAATTTGAATTCAACGATATCACTATCATATTTCTCCATCCATTCAACACAATGTTCTATTGTCGTGTGATGAATGAAATCATCACTGTCAACAAACATGATATACTTACCTGTGGCAGCGCTTATACCGCAGTCCCGACTCTTTCCCAATCCAAGATTGACATCATTTTTCAGATAACGAATACGAGGATCTTGCATCTGATACTCTTGAATTATCCGCTCCGAATCATCGGGGGAACAATCGTTAACAATAATAATTTCAAGATCATCATATGTTTGCACAATTAGACTATTCAAACATCGCCGGAGATACTTTTCGACATTATATACAGGAACAACAATGCTGACTTTGGGGGGGGGGAGAAGCATAGTTTATTATCGCCACATCATGAGGCCATGTTCTTTGTTGACGAAGTAATCCATGTCAATGACGATATCGTCTGCTATAAATTCGGATAAAATACGCGACCGTTTTATTTTATGGTTCAGTATATATATAGTCTTGAAGGACAGGAGAAATGTTTTCAACCTTTTTACAGCCGGGACACTTTTGCCCAAACGTATTCCCCTCAGATACTTAAATCTTTCATACACCGACGATTGATATATTTTTTCTATTATAGTTTTTTCATTTATTAGCTTTTCCAAGGACACGATCTCTTTTTTATAAATTAGATGTAAATACTCATAATTATTATTTGTTATGATTTTCCTGCGGTATGCCATTTCCAAATCATCCAGACGCTGAGAAAGAGAGGCGATCCGTGAAAGATGCAATGATTTCATATGCTGAATGGCAGAGATGTGAGTCACTTCCGTTGGGCTAGAAATACTGTGGGTATGATGTCTGTAGAGGATCGTAGGGTAGTTCATGAACAACAGCTTCCCTAAAAGAATTGCCCTTACTGGGATCACTTCATCTTCTCCTACAGTTTGATGGGTAATGGGACCAAAATAATCGAAGAGAGTTCGTCTCCATGCACCCGTAGCCCCCAAGGCTACAAGGTTATCTTTTTTGAACCCACAATAACCTGTGATTCTGCCATCTTCATCAATGGTGTTGTAGGCAGTGTTGACTGCTAGGATCGTTTGACATTGTGAAACAGCTTTCATTATCCTGGATACTCTGTCATGGGTTGAAACATCATCACCGGCACATAGAACAAACCAATCACCATGACCAATTGTCATTATCTTGTTTAAATGATTTGTTATACCAAGATTATGCTCGTTTCGATTGAGGACGATTTTGTATGGTCCGGAATATCTCTCTGCCATCCGTTGCATGATGTCAAACGTACTGTCCGCGGAACAATCATCTGATAAAATAATCTCAAGATTTGGATAATCTTGTGCAAATGCCCCTTCGATGGCCTGCTGAATGAATCTTTCGTGGTTATATGTATAAACAAAAAGGGTAACTTTGGGATACATGTCTGTATTTGGCTTTGGAACATACAAAGGGATCATTGGTGGAAACGAATAATCATTTGTTTAACTGGATAGTTTGGATTAAAGTCTTTAATTTGTTATACGCTCTTTCCCATGTAAAATTTTTGATACAATTATAACCATTTTGCGCTATTTTCATCATTAATTCAACGTCCTCAATTAACCGAATGATATTCCCAGCAAGACTATCGCTATCTCCAATAGGACTCATTAATGCAGTAACATTATGCCTCGCTACGGTATCAAGTGTTAAGATCCACCGAAAACCGTGCTCTCTGGAGAAAGACACTCCTTGATTCAGGGCATATGCAATCCCCATGTTAGCAAAGTTTAAGATTGAGCCAATCCCGTTTACCTGTGTGTATTGTTCGACAATACCTGTACCTGTAGTTTCTGAACCATTGTCTACAATCAGAAGATCAATGCCTGCCTTCTACACGGCATGCATGCGTTCATGTAAGTCATGATCACAGTTGTAGGTTACGACTATGACGATTATTGAGTCCATCATAATATTAAACATTATGGTAAAAAAAACGTATATAGGATGTGCATTGTTCCATTCCTGTTCACCTAATATCCAGATTAAGTAGTTGGCGTCTCATGTCTTTATAAAGAGACCACTTTGTTATCAGGCCATATGTGATCAAATACATGCAAGTGCACCCAATCAATTTGACTATAAAGATGGGTATGGAGTCGCTGTGTTTTGCTTCACCGGCAAAAAATAATATAACTAAAGGAACAACGGCCATGAGTGCCGGGTTTACACATGTACATAGTTCCTTAAAACCGATTTGTAATTCCCCCCTCAATGTCAGGTAATACAAAAGATACTGAGAAATATAAGCACACGTAACAAGAACGGCCACTCCTTCTATGCCATAAAAATAAAGTACAGGATATAGCCCACCTAACTCAATGGCTGCTGCCAGAAAGTTAGCTTTCTTCAAAATATCTGTCCGACCGAGAGCCATCATGACCGATCCAACCGGTTCAAGAAGAAGTCTCGCTATCCCATAGAAACAAAGGATGCGTAATGCTGACAATGCCGGCATCCATTTATCTGTATTGTGCCCCAACACAATCAGCAGGAAATCCCTCGAAGCAACAAACAGAGTCATATTTATCAGTAATCCGCCAAAGCTGACATACTGGAGTATCCTTAGATAAGCTCTCTTAAGCCGGTCCCTATTACCCTGAATCTTAGAAAATGTAGGGAAAAGTACATTCAGTACCATAGATCCTATCATGCTACAAACCATGGTTCCCCAAGTAAAAGCCACGCTGTAATACCCGAGGTTGGTTGCGCCTTTCACGGAACCAATAATAAAATTATCTGCATTGAAGATTAGAAAGACACTGAAGCCTGCCAGAAAGAGATTCCCACCATATTTCAGAAAGTTCCTCGCGGCATCAGAATTGTATGCAAACCTGTATCGAACCGGGCGGAAGATATTAACCAAGACAGAAAGACTAAGAGTCATACATATCCCAGCAATAACAAGACTCCAATACTTAAAACCCGTCAATGCTAAAACGACTGCCACGCTGGAATTGATTATCGCTGAAACAATATTGGCACAGGATATTTTTTTATAGTTCAAATCGCGGGTTAGAAGAACATTGGGTAGAAAAGAGAAGGTATTCAATACAAAGGTAAATGCGAGAACACGTATTACGGGAACTATTGCCTGATTGTCAAAAAAGCGAATTGTTAGAGGAGCAAATATAAAAGCGAAAAGAAAAAGTACTAAACTAAGTAATATTTTAATAGTAAAGGCTGTATAGAGCTCGTCATCGTTAAGATCCTTTTTTTGGATAATAGCACTACCGATACCAAGATCACCAAACTGAGCAAGAAAAGATATGAAAATAACGGCAAAACCGACAATACCGTAATCGTTTGGAAGCAGAGTCCTGGTAAGAATAATGTTTGCGATCGCACTGGTAACAATTTGTATGACCTTAGTAATTGAGGTGTAGCCTATATTGCGAATTGTCGTATTTTTTAATGAATCAGACATTTATGCCTGAATTTTCAGAATTCTTTTTTTCACTTCTTGAGTAAGGACACTCGTAACTATCTTCTGCCCCCCGGCATTCAGATGAATCATGTCATAAAAGATCCCATAGTCGCTCTCGTAAGCGGTGCTCAAGTCGTAATAATCCAGGTTTGTATATTGTTCTTCAAACTTTCCGAACATGGCCCTCACCGCTTCACTTGCCGGCCGTTCAGCCTGATTCAGCAGGTCCACCGTGGGCATATCCACGAGCAGCATGGTAACCCCACGAGAATGCACAAAATCCACCGTGGCCAGGAAGGCCTTGTAGCTTTTGGAATCGATCTTCACGGAGCGGTTCTTTCCCTGTTCGATCCATCGTCTGGCTCTGGCCTCATCAAACCGCCCGTGTTTCAGGTTTCGGTTCATGCCCAGCAGGCCCCGCATGGCCAGGGAAAAGGTCGTTTCATCATATCTGGCCGTCCTGACAATTTTTTTCAGCCAAAAATCCGAACTGGCAAGCCCTTGCTTTTTCAGGTAAGCGCCCATTTCCGGGTTATCCAGAAAGGGGAAAAACAGACGGTAAGAATTTGAACTCAGGCCGTCATCCGAGAAGGTGGAAGCTTCCACATCATATATGATCAGCCGGACCTCGGGATGATCGGTAAGAAACTGGCGGATCATGGCATCACGGTCCGCGATATTCGCACCGTTGACGGCGTACTTGGCAACCCTCAAGCCGGTTTCCCGTGAAAGCATTTCGGCGTCAATTCCCAGAACGGTGCGGCTGTGCCCGACGCACAGAACATCCACTTTCCCATCCATACCGAAATAGCGGCGCAATCCCACATCCAGAACCGAACCGATCATCAGATCGAAAACAACAAGGAACATCATAAAAAAGGCAGCCCGCGCAAAAGATCGGCTGAGCTTGCTCGGATTTTTACGGTGGGGCTCTTCCCGCTTCCTAAAACTGGAAATAGATGAATTCATTGCTGCTGATTCCGAAGATGGAGATCCCGAAAATCATGGCAGCATAGGCCGGCCAGCGGATGTAGATCGGGAAGCTGCGTTCGGCTCTGAGCAGGGGTATCAGACCGCGATACTGGAAGAATTGAACGATCATGAGAAGAAAGATCAGAGATGCGCCGATGAGCGTTGTCAACTGTGAAGGGCCAAGGTAGAGCGCCCCTCCGAAATTCGTAAAAATGCCTCGAAGGACATGGAGTGCATCAGTCACAGAGCGGGCCTTGAAAAATACCCAGGCCAGAGTGACAAGGTGGAAGATAATGAAAATCTTCAATCCTTTCAAAAGGGACCCTTGGACACCCAGAATGGCGCAGAGTCGCGCAGCCGGACCCCCAAAAACCCGCTCCAGTATATAATAGAAGCCGTGGAGCGCCCCCCAGAGAACAAACGTCCAGTTCGCGCCATGCCAGAGGCCGCTGACCGCAAAGACCATCAGGATGTTGGCCTGTTGGCGGAAAAGGCTTCCCCGGTTCCCTCCCAGCGGGATATACAGGTAATCCCGGAACCATGTAGAAAGCGAAATGTGCCAGCGGTGCCAGAAATCCGAGATGGAATCGGCGAAATAGGGAAGCCGGAAATTGGTCATGATGTCGTAGCCCAGGACCCGTGCAGCGCCGATCGCCATGTCCGAGTATCCGGAAAAGTCGCAGTAGATCTGAAACGCAAAGAAATAGGTGGCCAGAAGAAGGGTCGGGCCTGAAAAGCCTTGGGGATCGTTGTAGACCAGATTGACATAAACAGCCAGGCGGTCGGCGATCACGACCTTCTTGAAGAGCCCCCAGAGCATGAGGGCAAGGCCGGAGTACATTCTGTCCAGATCGAACGCATTTTCCGGCCGAAACTGCTTGAGCATGTTTCCGGCACGTTCGATGGGACCGGAGAGAAGCTGGGGGAAAAATCCGACGAAAAGTGCGAATTGCACCGGATCTTTTTCCCGTTCAATTTTCCCCCTGTAGACATCAAAGGAATACCCCAGGGCCTGCAGGGTATAGAAGGATATGCCAACGGGAATGGCGATGTTCATCGCCGCAAGTCCGGTTTTTTCTGACGATGCAGGAATCACAAAACCGAGAGCATCAAGGAAGAAATTATAATACTTGAACAGGAACAGAATTCCCAAGCTGGAAACAACCGCACAGGCAAGCCATAAAGAGCGGGAACGTTGTGACTTTGAGCAGGAGATCGCCCAGCCGCAACCGAAATTGATCCCTGTCTGTGCGAGCAGCAGAAAAGCATATTCCCAGCGCCAGGTTATGTAGAAAATGTAACTGGCAACAACGAGAAGAGGAACTCTCAGCCGGAATGGCGAGAGAAAATAAACCAGACCGGTCAGGGAAAAGAACAGGGCAAATTCAAGAGAGTTGAAAAGCATCAATACCTTTGACCGTTGCCTGGCCGATGATTACAGCGCGTAATACTCCCGATACCACGTCACAAACCGCCGGATGCCTTCCTCGATGGGGGTGGACGGCTGGAAGCCCACATCCCGCATCAGGTCGTCCACATCGGCATAGGTGGCGGGTACATCGCCGGCCTGCAGGGGCAGGAAGTTCTTTTCGGCCTTTTTCCCCAGGCAGTCCTCCAGCGCCTCGATGAAGGAGAGCAGTTCCACGGGGTTGTTGTTCCCGATGTTGTAAATTTTATAGGGGGCATAGCTGGTTCCGGGATCGGGATGGTCGCCGCTCCAGGCCGGATTGCCCTCGGGAATTCGGTCCATCACCCGCACCACCCCCTCGACGATGTCATCGACATAGGTGAAGTCCCTCCGCATTTTTCCGTAGTTGAAGACATCGATGGGACGGCCTTCGAGAATCGCCCGGGTAAAAAGAAACAGGGCCATGTCCGGGCGGCCCCAGGGGCCGTAAACCGTGAAAAAGCGAAGGCCCGTGGCGGGTATTCCGTAGAGGCTGGAATAGGTGTGCGCCATCAGCTCGTTGGCCTTTTTGGTGGCGGCATACAGGGAAACGGGATGATCCACGTTATGGTGTACGGAGAAGGGCATCGCCGTGTTGGCGCCGTAGACGGAACTGGAGGAGGCGTAAACCAGGTGCCGGACTCCGTAATGGCGGCACCCTTCGAGGAGATTGACAAAGCCGACGATGTTGCTGTCGATGTAGGCGTAGGGATTGGTCAGGGAATAGCGCACCCCCGCCTGGGCGGCCAGGTTGACGACGGTCGCGAAGCTCTCCGCGGCAAAGAGGGCGTGCAGTTTCTCCCGCTCTTCCAGACCCTGGCGGACAAACCGGAAATTGGGATGGGGCGTCAGGCGGGCCAGGCGGGCCTCCTTCAGGCGGACGTCGTAGTAGTCGTTCAGGTTGTCCAGGCCGACGACCGAATGTCCCGCCGCCAGCAGCCGCCGCGACAGATGAAAGCCGATGAATCCCGCGGCGCCGGTGACCAGTATGTTTCCTCTTTCAGTCATGGCGGATCAGAGTCTCCACAGGCGGATTCCGGCATCCGCCAGGGCCTGCCGGTCAAAGATTCCCTTGACATCCAGCACCACCGGTCTGCCCAGAGTCAGCGCCGCGAGTTGATCCGGCGTCATGCCGCGATAGGCCTGATGCGCAACGGCCACGATCACTGCGGAGGCGGGCAGCAGCCGGTCAAGGGGGGTCAGAGCGACACCGTATTCGTGCCGGGCCTCCTCCCCATCAGCCATCGGGTCGGAGACCTGCAACTGAACGCCGTACCCCTCCAGCTCCCGGATGATGTCGATGACGCGGGAGTTGCGCAGGTCGGGGCAGTCTTCCTTGAATGTCAGCCCCAGCACCGTGACGCGGGCGTCCAGGACATTGTGGCCGGCAAGGATCATCTCCCTGACGGCCTGCTGGGCGATGTATTTCCCCATGGAATCGTTGATGCGGCGGCCGGCGAGGATCACCTGGGGGATGTAGCCGATCATCTCGGCCTTGTGGGTCAGGTAATAGGGATCGACGCCGATGCAGTGCCCGCCGACCAGCCCCGGCCGGAAGCCGAGGAAGTTCCATTTGGTGCCCGCCGCCTCCAGGACGTCGCCGGTGTCGATGCCCAGCCGATCGAAGATCAGGGCCAGTTCGTTCATCAGGGCGATGTTCAGGTCGCGCTGGGTGTTCTCGATGACCTTGGCCGCCTCGGCAACCTTGATCGTCGGGGCGCGATGGACGCCGGCCGTCACCACGGACTCGTAAACCGAGGCCACGATCTCCAGCGTTTCGGCGTCCTGGCCGGAGACGACCTTTTTGATTTTAGTGAAGGTGTGCTCCTTATCGCCGGGGTTGATCCGTTCCGGGCTGTACCCGACGGTGAAATCGGTCCCGCAGGTCAGGCCGGAAACCCGTTCGAGGATCGGCACGCATTCCTCTTCCGTGACGCCGGGATAGACCGTCGATTCATAGACGACGATATCCCCCTTCTTCAGGGCCTTCCCCGCGGTTTCCGACGCGCGCAGGACGGGGGTCAGATCGGGCTGATTGGCGTTATCCACCGGCGTGGGGACGGCGACGATATGAAAATCGGCCTGCCGCAGCTCGTTGATGTCACTGGTGAAGAGGATATCCGCGGCAGCCAGATCCTCGGGCGTCACCTCGCCGGTGCGGTCGTGTCCCTTGCGGAGCTCGGCAATGCGGGTCGAATTGATGTCGAAGCCGACCGTCCTTTTCCGTTTTCCAAAAGCCACGGCCACCGGCAACCCGACGTATCCAAGGCCTATCACTGAAACAACTCTATTCATTCGCACCTCCGCTCTCAGGATAATTCAGACAGATGCAATTCAATGCCGCTTTTCATGATTTCCCTTGCAAAAGCATTATCTTCGGTAAAGTCTTCCGGTCGGAAAGGGTGTGGTTCGATCTTCGAATCCAATTTCAGCAAAAATGGAACTAATTTTTTATGATCATTAAAATCGATCCCCGAAAAATCCTCCGAGACAATGGCGAGATCCACGTCGCTCCATTTCCCCGCGGTTCCCTTTGCGTAAGAACCGAATATAACGACCTTCTCCACCTTGATATTGGCATTTTTGACAAGTCGGACAAATCGTCTCACGGTCTCGATTGTTTCATTTGATATACCAGCCATTCGTACAACCCCTTTATTTCTTATCTTGGGAATGACTTATCGAAAATCTGATCGTTCCTCGATTATATGAAGAAGGGTAATGCCGCCTTCCTTACCCTTTCTGCGTCCCTGTTTCAAGGAATTTCATAAAGCCGGGAGATCGATCGCCATGCCTTCGATCCGGCTGGAAGACATGACACATTCAGCCAGGACCTGCTCCCGCACAGTCGAAGCTGCTGGATGAAATGCCGTGTAGCAAACAAAGCTCCGCTCCTTCAATTCCATTTTCTCATTCCCGGAATGAAGAGTTGTTATAGGACTTCAACGTTTTTCCTGCTATTTTTACCACGAAAACCTAAAAGGATGGCATCGGGCAATTAAGTATTATTACCCTCTTTATCCCTTAAATGGATCTCATCCAGAGGATGAGATGCGGGGAGAAACACCTTGTAAGAACAGGGCGTAAAGGTTGGCAGTTGGCAGCAGGAGGGGATTGGCCATGCGACAAATAACAAAACCCCCAAAGGGCAGACAGCTTGCACCCCTGGGGGCTTCAAATCACCTTTCCTGTCTTACGGTTACAGGAGGATCGAGGCAGGACCGTTCGTTATTTCACCATCCTGCGGCGGATACCTACCAGACCGATCAATCCGGTCCCCAACAGCCAGACGGCGGCGGGGATGGGAACAACACGGCTCGGCCCCCCTCCGATAAGATCTTGCACTGGCGCTCCCGCCAATGTCGTCAGGTTCATTCGGTAATAAGACGACTGAAGATAAGTCAAACTTTCCAGGCTTTGTGTGCCTGCAAGTGAAAACAGAGTATCTGCAAGAGTAATAACCGCTGAAGGCGCGACTGGCAGGGTCTGCCCTATTGTTTTCCATATGGCATATTGCACCGCCTCGCCTGTTTGCAGAAAATTATATCCCGAATATGCCCCATTCCAGGTAGGAGAATAGTTGTTCATCAACCACGCCGCTCGCAAAAAATTATCAGTTAATGTTGTTTCGGTAACGTTATACGTTCCAGGTACTCCGACGTTTACTTGTGTTTCCAGGCAGAAGAAGAAAGGACTTGTACTTTCTCCATTTTCCCTTGTCCCGGAACCGTATATCTCGCCTGAAGTAATGCCATCCGTTTGAAAAGAGGTAAGATTTACAGTGTAGGCGTGTGCGGCCAAGGGAAGAAAAGAAACAAAAGCCGCAATGACCAGTAAACAAATAATTATTTTCCTCTGTTGCTTGCGCATATTAATAACCTCCTTTTGTAATTTTCATGTCCCTCGTACCGATCTTCCACATATGACGGCAAAACTTGTACCAATCGAAACAATTAAGAAACTACAGTTCCAATCAATTAATATTACAATAGTTTTACGAAAGAAAAGACTTCGGTTCTTCTTATCGACGGGCAATTTTCCGTGGCATTCAGTGGATAACCTTGGCATTCAACGGATTTATTTTTCGAGGCCGGCTGTTTCCGAATCAATTTCCCACCTTCGGCAGGGATCATCCATCCGGCAGGATTCATCCATCCGGCAGGATAACAAAGCCCCCAGAGGGCAGACGGCTTGCACCCCTGGAGGCTTCAAATCACCTTTCATCTCTCACGTTCACAGGAGAATATAGGGAGAAACGTTCGTTATTTCACCATCCTGCGGCGGATACCTACCAGACCGATCAATCCGGTCCCCAACAGCCACACGGCGGCGGGAACGGGAACAGGCGCGTACAGGGCCACGTGGGAAATACTGCCCTGAGTCGGCCATAATTGCGCAATATTGATGGGATCAGTACCGTTCCAGTTGCTTATATTAAAAATAAACTGTGCAGGATCGCCCTGCGCACCGTCTTTCACAAGAAGATAAAGAGGATTGAATGTCGCGGCAGTTGAACCCGTCCATGTTATTGTTGCTGTTTCGTTACCGGTGCCGTAAGTGGTATCAAAAGATGATGCATAAGGACCAGTATCGTAAGAATCACCGGCATTCCTCTTGTATAGTTCAACAAAAGGAGCAGTCCCAGTGTACCCCACTATCCCCTTTACATCATCTGCATCAAGGTTTGGGGTGGTGTTTATCGTCCATGTCTGTAAAGTGTCAACAGGAACGTCGTAAGGAGCTACGTAAGCACTTGCGCTGGTCATGATGCCAAAGACCATGAGAACCGCAAATAACGCCGTCAAAAACACTTTTACTACTTTCATGTTCTTCATACCTCTACCTCCTGTGCGTGTGTTGCCTCATGCAGGTTATTAACGTTATTTCATAGTTCTTCGCCTTATCCCGCCCAGCTCCACCACACCAGTGTCAACGAAACCAGAAACCATTTCCCGGACGTGACATCATTTTTCATAAAGTTCTCTTTCATGACGTTTTACACCGGTAAATGTAATCAGGGCAAAACTTATACCGTTTGATACATTCAGGAAAATAAAGATATAAGTAATTAATTTTACGTATTTATCATGAATCAAAAAGATTTCGTGGCATCCATCGAACCGAAATTTATCCGTGGCATGACACGGATGCCGTGGGATATTGCGGGTTCATTTTTTGATGGGGGAAAAAGGTGCTTCGGGCAGGTTTCTGCAGGCAAAAGAACTTTCGTGGGCCATGTCAAATCGGACAAATCATGAAAAAACTGGGGATTTCATTTCATCACATATGAAACATATCACACTGATCTCGGTGAGGACTATCACATTGACCATATTGAATAAAATCAATTGTGAGGATAAATTTACATAAAAAATAAGACAGGGAGGCGTCCAAATGGTGATGAATATCGAGCAGCAGAAGAATTGGAATGAGGCTGAAGCGGAACGCGATTGGGACAGGCGACTGCTCAGAATGACCATCTTCATGTGTGAGTGCGGCAATGAGGAGTTGAAAAAAAAGGTTTGTGATTATATAGCGTTTCAGATTGCCGGTGATGACATGAAAGGCAAATCTATCCCTGAAATTTCCCATGAATATCGCCCAAAAATCGTCTGCACGGCGACAAATTCAGCTTTTTCATAGATCAGGAAGCGTTGCGGCGGATGGAAATGGCGGATATGAATCTCAAGACGGCGGTTGCCCTTATTCCCTTCATGCAGATATTTCGTTGCATGAAAGGGCGAAGAGAGGAGGAGCGTTTATGATTCCGACATATGAAGTAAAATATAAGAATATCATCGTGAAAATGTCAGATGGTTCCCTTATCAGAGGAAAAATAAACATCGCCAACTTTAACCGGTTGGCTGATTATCTGAAACAGGGCACGGATAAATTCATTACCGTTCTGTCTGAAGATCCTGAGGAAGCATCCGAAAAGGTTACCTTCGTCAACAGGGAATATATTATCTGGGCCACAACTGGGGATTAGTTCGGAAACAGAAAAAACATACCAATGTCGATGCCGGTGATTCCGGACTCTTTTATAGCTTCCCGTAAAACTTTTTTGCGGCGGTTGATTTTAAGTCTTTTTCTTAGGTAAAAATACTGATTTTCAAGTATTGACCGGCAGCCGGATTCTATTCTAAGTATGCAGCTCTTTTCGTTCCAGCCTGTAAAACGGCTGAATTCTGTTACACCTCATCCCGTATTTCTCTTGCGAAATGATTAAAAGATCGGAAACCCGAATGCAGAGCAGATGAAGACCACATTGACAGGCAAAAAAGAGAAGCGTTACTTCAAACTCATCAAACTTACCGTTTCCACAGGAATGATTCTGGGGATACTGCTCCTGATGGCCGGATACTGGTATAACGCCTGCCAGCAGAAGGAGCTCAACCGGCAGGCTGAAAACGGCGCTAGGAACTTTTATCTGGCCTGCCTGTCCGATGTCGATTTAACCGGGGACAAGTTTTTCGACGGCAACCACCTTCCTCCCGATTATGACGATATGCCTCCCTTTCGTGGTTCGTTTGTCTATGTCGTTTCCGGCATTGCCATTCGATGCGATGCGAAGTTCAAGCACCCCAAGGGAACAAAAACATACGCGCTGGATTCGAATGGAAGAATCAGCGTCTCGCCCTGAATTCTCCGAAGGAAATCCCCGCATTAATATAATTGAAGAGGAAGGCGATTTCAGGCAGGTTCTATAATGTTTCCGGCCGTTTGATCTGCAGTTTTTTCATCCGGGTCCTCAGGGTGCTCGGGTTCATTTCCAGGCGCTGCGCCGCGCCTCCCGGACCCTCGATCTTCCATCCCGCTTCCTGAAGCGTTTCGAGGATATGCCGGCGTTCCACTCCGTTGAGCCCTTTGAAGGCCGGCTTTTCCGAACCCTCGATCCCCCTCTCTTTCCTGGATCTGATAGAGTGGGCGCTGAGTTGTCCGGCAAGCTGGAGTTCGGTCCCCTGGGTGACGATCACCGCCCGCTCGATCACGTTCATCAGCTCCCGGACGTTTCCCGGCCATCCGTAATTTTCGAGGGACTTCATGGTCTGCGCGGGGATGTGGCGAATGTTTTTTCTGTGAACCTTGCTGCATTTATGAGTAAAAAATTCTACCAGAAGAGGAATGTCCGCTTTTCTCTCGCGCAGGGGCGGGATGATGATCGGAAAAACACTGAGCCGGAAAAAAAGATCCTCCCGAAACCGCCCTTCGCTGATCTCGTCCTCGAGATTGCGGTTGGTCGAGGTGATGATCCGCGCGTCCACCTTGATGGAATGCGGGCTGCCGAGGCGCTCGAATTTCCCGTCCTCGATGACTCTGAGAAGCTTCGCCTGCAGCTCCAGGGGAAGCTCACCAATCTCATCGAGAAAAATGGTTCCCCCGTGGGCCAGTTCAAAGCGGCCGATCTGCCGTGCCGTCGAACCGGTGAACGCCCCCTTTTCCCTGCCGAAAAGTTCGCTCTCGATCAGGTTGTGGGGCAATCCGGCGCAGTTGACGTGGACGAAGGGTTTGTCCGCACGGCCGCTGTTCTGGTGAAGGAAATGGGCGAAAATCCCCTTTCCCGTACCCGTCTCACCCGTCAGAAGCACCGTCACCGAAGTGCGCGCCACCTGAAGCGCCCTGTGCATAGTGTTTTTGATCGCCTCGCTGTCACCGATGATTTCCCCGGCGCCATGCTGCAGACCCACCTCTTCACGAAGATAGGTGTTTTCGGCCTCCAGTTTTTCCTTCAGCGCCTGGATCTCCTCATAGGCACGAATCAGTTCCTCCTCGGTCTGTTTTCGCATAATAAGCGGGTGGACAGTCCCGATCATGCGCACCGGCTTGCCGAATCCGTCAAAGGTCACCTCACCCTTTTCGAATACTTTGCATTCTGCTCCATCAGGAAGGAGTATCCGGTGACTCACCGAGTAAGGGATACCGGGATCGGCAAGGGACAAATTCACACGCTCTTCGACGGTCCGGCGGTCGTCGGGATGGATCCGGGCGAGAAAATCCTCATAGGTCGCGCCGAATTCCTGGGGACGCAGCCCGAAGATCCGATAGACCTCATCGGACCAGAACAGTTCCCCCGTGACGATGTCCCAGTCCCAGCAGCCCAGATGGGCGATCCGCTGGGCGTCGGCCAGCCTTTTCTCCCTCCTGATGAGGGCCTCGTGCTTGTGCTTCAAAGCGGAAATATCGATCATCGCCCCCGTTATAACGTCCCCTTCAAGGACGGCATTGACCAGCAGAACAATGGATTCCCTTTTTGCCGTGACACATTCCGCCTCAAACTGATCGATCCGGCCGGTTTTCCCCAGTCTTTCCAGGAAGGTTTTCCGGTCCTCCGGATTCCGATACCAGGCGAGAGCGTCTCCCGGCTTGGCCTCATCGAGATTTTCTAAACCCAGCATCGCCAGACCGCATTTGTTGACATAAAGAATATCGCCTTTGAGATTGGTTCTGAAAAGGCCGATTCGGGCATTGTCAACAAGATCGTGATAACCGGCGGAAAACGGTCTGGAATCCCGGATCGGGACGACATTGTCCGCCCATTTCTTCATGCCGGATTTTTTGTGTGAAACCGGAGATGCCAAAGCTCTATCCACCTTTCCTTCTTTTCTGTTGCCGTGTTTTCTGCACTTCGCCACGCCCTTCAATAACAGGGAGCAGGTGAAAGATTGAATTGAATAATAGTGGACAATGGTATCTTGCAGTTATTCCCTTGTTTTTTTTACATGAATCACGGGGAAAATGCCATCAGGATGTTCAGTATAATTCCTAATTAAAGCCTGAATTGGGCCAGAAAATAACCTTAGAAAGACTAAGGGTTTTTACTGATCACGATCACGTCTCTCGTAAGGACCTCAGATTCCCGTTTCTGACTGGTGATAACCCCGCCCTGTTAGCACCCGCTTGATTCACTTTCATGATGTGTTCAAAATGACTCTCTTTTGATTCAACATTAACCTCATGATCGATTAAATTCAACAGTGGCAATGTGATAATCATTACTCATAACAATGTGATATGGTTCACTGTTCCACTCTGGCCACGCTTGAATGCCGCATGGGATCCTCTGAGTAACAGAAAAGATGCCCGTCAAACTGACGGGCATCCATCAAAAATGCTTCAGGAGGAATGATGAATTGAATCAGGGCGTTGTTTCAGCAACAACTGGGGATGATTGCCTGATTGGAGGGAAGGAAAGGCGGTGTCAGCGACCGGCATTTTCTCATCTTTTTTGCACCTGATCCTTGATCCGCCTGATGTGGCCGCGTCCCAGGCCTTTGACTTCGCATCCCAGTTCAATAAACCGCCGGATTCCCTCGTCATAGAGAATCCCGAAACAGTCCACCACGGCAATCGGCCGACCGGCCATGCGGACGATATCATCCGGCGTCAAGCTCAGGTAGAGCTGGTGACGGACGGCTAAGACAGCGGCATCGGATCCATCCAGGGCCTCCCCCAGATCCTTGCTGATGCGGAGTTCACTGAGCCTTTCCTGATTGCGGAAGAATCGGGACCAGGAGTGACCGGTTGCCGGATAGCTCTCCTGTTTTTCAAACTCCCACCAGTGCTGGACATAAGGATCATGAACGGAAATTTCAGCGCCCATTTCCGTCAGCTTGCGGACCAGGATCTCCGAGCCGCTGTAGCGGGTGTCCCCCACATCTTCCCGGTATGAGGCCCCGAGAATGGCAATCTTCGAGGCCGCGACGATCTTGCCCATGTTCCTGAGGGCATCCCGCACCAGCTCCGCGGCGTGAAGCGCCCGGGTGTCGTTGATATCGATTGCCATGGGCGTCAGCCTGAAGATTTCATCATCATATCCCATCAGGGTCCGGTAGGACCAGACCCCCAGGCCGCCGTCCTTGGGCAGGCAGTAACCGCCGATCCCGGGTCCGGGAAAGATCATGTTGGAATGGGTGGGGCGGACCTTGATCGCCTGGATCACCTTGATCAGATCCACGCCGTTGCGTTCTGCAAACAGGCTCCATTCATCCAGGAAGGCCAGGAGGGTCGCCCGGTAGGAATTTTCCACAATCTTGCAGGTCTCGCTCTCGATGGGACGGTCCAGAACGGTCAGGGGATATTTTTCCACATTCAGTATATCCGACAGGAACTTCCGCACCCGCTCTCTGGCGGTATCGTTGATCCCGCTGCAGACCCGCCAGAAATCCCGGATGGAGGCCACATACTCCCGGCCCGGCATGACCCGCTCGAAGGAATGGCCCAGCAGAGGCTCCGCATCCTTTAGTCCGCGCTTTTCAAAGGCCTTCTTGATGATGGGATAGGCGATATATTCCGTTGTCCCCGGCGGAACCGTCGTTTCGATCAGGACGAGGCATTCCGGTCGGATCTTTTCCCCCAGGATGCGCAGGCTGTCCTCCAGCGCGGCGATTTCCGCATGCCCTTCCCGGACATTGCCCAGGCATTCCTTGAAATAGTCGCACTGGACATCGACGACCACAACATCGGCCAGGGAAAGGACATCATCCGTATAGGTGGCCATCAGGGTCTTTTTCTTGTTGACGCAGCGGTCAATCAGCGGAACGACCTCCGGATCTTCCGCCTCCACGGGGGCGATTCCGCGGTTGAACAGGGGGATCTTCCAATAGGATCGTACCGAAGGGCGCTGCATCCCGATGACGAACTTCATCGGTTTGCCGGTATCGCGATCCACCGAATCGGCCACGACCCCCGCCATCACTGCCCCCACAAAACCCAGCCCCATGACGACAACAATCTCCCGGCCCAAGCTGCGCTGCTCCTGGACGATCTGCTGAAGTCGCTCGAATTCTCCCGGGTACTCTTCCGGCAAAGGCAAAGGAAATGATTCACCACCAGGACTGACAGACCACGTTTTATCGGATTGATTCACTTGGATTCCTTTCTTGTATGAGTTTTATTGTCAGGGGTTTCACACCTTTCCTTTCAGAAGGGACCGGTACTTCAGTTCCCAGTCCCAGGCGGTTCTAATGATGAACTCCAGATCGTCGTGGCGGGGCAGCCAGCCGGTGAGGCGGCGGAGTTTCGAACTGTCGGCGATAAGTTCCGGCGGGTCTCCAGCGCGGCGCTCCGTTTCCTCGACCGGAAAATCGATCCGCGTCACCTTTTTCGCGACGTCCACCACCTCCCGAACCGAAAAGCCGTGGCCGTAGCCGCAGTTCATAATTTCCGTCTTCCCCGTCTCCACCAGATAATTCAGCGCCCGGATGTGGGCGTCGGCCAGGTCGTCCACATGGATGTAGTCGCGGATGCAGGTGCCGTCGGGAGTGGGGTAATCCGTCCCGAAGACGGACAGCTTGGGGTATTGCCCGTTGGCGGTTTTGAGCGCCCGGGTGATGAGATGGGTGGCGTCCGCGTAAGCCTGGCCGATCCGGTTCCCGGCATCCGCGCCGGCCACGTTGAAGTAGCGCAGGGCGATGTAGCGGAAGTTCTCCCTGGCATCGGCGATGTCCCGGAGCACCGTTTCCATCATGACCTTGGAGGCCCCGTAGGGATTGATGGGATTCAGAGGCAGAGATTCATCGACGGGCATCCGCTCGGGAATGCCGTAAACGGCTGCCGTGGAAGAATAGATGAGATTCCGGACGTCGTGGCGCTCCATAGCGTCCAGGAGATTCAGCGAATTAGCAACGTTGTTGCGGTAGTAACGAAGCGGCTCCCGGACCGACTCTTCCACCTGGATGGACGCGGCGAAATGAAGAACCGCCTCCGGCCGGAACGCCTGCAGGACTTCGTCCAGACGACGGGTATCTGCCAGTTCCCCCACCTCCAGCCTGCCGTAAAGGACAGCCCAGTCGTGCCCCGTGGACAGGTTGTCATAAATGAGCAGGTCATGCCCCTGCTCCCCCAGCGCCTTCACCACATGACTGCCGATATAGCCGGCCCCGCCCGTAACCAGAATCCTCATCCTCGATATCTCCTTTCGAACGGTTCACCCGAGTTTCGGTTTTTTCCTGTTCAGCCTTCTCAATGGCTGAATTTTTGCGGCAAGCCCAGCCCGTTTTGTCCATTGAGAAGGGTGAAAATCTAAATCACATTTGCATTAAAAATACCACGACTTCTTCACATGCCCTCAGCAGGAGCCCATACTTTCAAAGAAGGGGTGTGAGTTTTGATCGGCAGTGACAGCCTGGAAAACAAAAAAAACAGGGCCAATCCGGCCCTGTTTTTCCATGCGGCAAACAAATTTTGTTCAATAATTTAATTTATTCGTTCCTTTTCTGGATGTAAAAATTTAAAAATTCACACCCAAAATTCGAGTAAAGGGAAAAACCGACTTCTGCAAACGGATTTTTCCATTCCATCCGATTTTCCGGAGAGGCCGGAATATTTTCTACTCGCCCTCCGGTTTATGGCGCGGTCGAGGTCGAATACGTGACCAGGAGCTGCGGCGCCTGACTCGCCGAGCGCTCATAAGCGGAGGCGGTTCGCGTTCCTGAGCCTGTGACGATCAGCGCCAGGCTGTTGCCCGACTGCCAGCCGGGACGGCTGACGATCTCCTGTATGATAGAGATCAGGTTGGGTGTCTGCTGGTCCGGACCCGCTGCGCCCACCGCAGGCCAGGCCGCGGGAATCCAGTTCACCGCGGCGGAAGTGAGCAGCCGGCTGCTGATGTTGTAGCGGGTTGTGGTGAAGGTCGTGGCATGGTCGGCAGCCTCCCCTCGAATCACCAGGCTGCAGACCCCGGTTGTGGCGTCCTTGACCGTGAACTGAACGCGGGCATCGAGAATCGTGGCCCCATTCGGAATGGGGATGTTATTGAATCGCATGCCTACAATCTGAACCTGGGTGTCGTAAATCAGTTCGAGATCATTGCCGGTGAGATATATCCAGCCGTTCGAGGCGGTGAACTCTTCCGCATCGTCGCTGCCCAACGAAACGCGCACGGAAAAACTCTGGGGTTCTGTCCCCCCACTGTCGTTCACCGTCACAACCACATCATCGCTCGACGACAGAACGCTGTCGGAGACCGTCAGGCGCAGGATGTAGGTCCCCGCTGCCGAGAAGCTCGCCGTCGTCGCAAGCGAAGAGGCGCTGCCGAAGGTTACCGTGCCCGGCCCGCTGACTTTGCTCCACGAATAGGTGAGCGTCGCGGGCGGACTGGGCAAGCCGTCGTCCGAGGCTGTGCCGGCAAGGGCCGCACTGCCGGGTAGCGTGATCGTCTGATCTGCTCCCGCATTCACCACCGGTGCCAGGTTTGTGGATGTGGAGGACTGGACCGTCACGACCAAGTCGTCGCTCGACGACAGGACGCTGTCGGAAACCGTCAGGCGCAGGGTGTAGGTCCCCGCTGATGAGAAGCCTGCCGTTGTCGCAAGCGAAGAGGCGCTGCCGAAGGTCACTGTTCCCGGCCCGCTGACCGTGCTCCACGCATAGGTAAGCGCTGCGGGAGGGCTGGGAAGACCGTCATCCGAAGCCGTACCGGCAAGAGTCGCACTGCCGGGTAGCGTGATCGTCTGATCAGCTCCCGCATTCACCACCGGCGCCGAGTTTGCAGGTGTGGTCGAGGTCGAATACGTGACCAGGAGCTGCGGCGCCTGACTCGCCGAACGCTCATAAGCGGAGGCGGTTCGCGTGCCTGAGCCTGTGACGATCAGCGCCAGGCTGTTTCCCGACTGCCAGCCGGGACGACTGACGATCTCCTGCAGAATGGAACTCAGGTTGGGCGTCTGCTGGTCCGGACCCGCTGCGCCCACCGCTGGCCAGGCAGCGGGAATCCAGTTCACCGCGGCCGAAGTGAGCAGCCGGCTGCTGATGTTGTAGCGGGATGTGGTGAAGGTCGTGGCATGGTCGGCAGCCTGCCCTCGAATCACCAGGCTGCATGCTCCCGTTGTCGCGTCCTTGACCGTGAACTGAACGCGGGCATCGAGAATCGTTGCCCCTGCCGGAATGGGGATGCTGTTGAAGCGCATGCCCACAATCTGATCTTCACTGTCATGAATCAGTTCGAGATCATTGCCGGTGAGATATATCCAGCCGTTCGAGGAGGTGAACTCTTCCGCATCGTCGCTGCCAGCCGAAACGCGCACGGAAAAACTCTGGGGTTCTGTCCCCCCACTGTCGTTCACCGTCACAACCACATCGTCGCTCGACGATAGAACACTGTCGGAGACCGTCAGGCGCAGGGTGTAAGTTCCTGCTGATGAGAAGCTTGCCGTTGTCGTAAGCGATGAGGCGCTGCCGAAGTTCACGGTTCCTGGACCGCTGACCGTGCTCCACGCATAGGTAAGCGCTGCGGGAGGGTTGGGAAGGCCGTCGTCCGATGCCGTGCCGGCAAGAGCCGCACTGCCGGGTAGCGTGATCGTCTGATCTGCTCCCGCATTCACCACCGGTGCCAGGTTTGTGGATGTGGAGGACTGGACCGTCACGACCACGTCGTCGCTCGACGACAGGGCGCTGTCGGAGACCGTCAGGCGCAGGGTGTAGGTCCCCGCTGATGAGAAGCTCGCCGTCGACGCAAGTGAAGAGGCACTGCCAAAGGTCACCGTCCCCGGACCGCTGACCGTGATCCAGGAATAGGTGAGCGTTGCGGGAGGGTTGGGAAGACCGTCGTCCGAGGCCGTGCCGGCAAGGACTGCACTGCCGGGTAGCGTGATCGTCTGATCAGGACCCGCATTGACCACCGGAGCCACGTTATTCGAGGGTCCCAGTGGAGGGAACGATATTTCGTAAATTCGGCCGTCGTTCTCGTAAGGATCGGCCCCGTTGTCCACGCCGCGGGTCACCATGTAGAGGTTCATTTTGCCGGTAATGCTGCTGGAGGGCGCATAGGTCAATCCGGCACACATTTTCGCACCATAAGAGGTCTTGAGGCGGGAAATATCAATGTAGCGGATTAAGGTCCCACTGACGGTAGTCTCCGCGATCCTGTCGCATTTACTGCTCAGAAGATACAGATGGCCGTTGTTCGTATCGAAGGCGATCCCCTCCGGATCATGAATTCCCATAGCCTCCGTATCGAAGTGGCTTGCCTGATCATCACCCGAGGCCCCGTCAAACACGCCGTTGGCGCCCGGGGAGATATCCCAGACCTCTTCCCCCGTGCCGTCTATGACAACCAGATGGCCTCGCCAGCTGTCAAATACGACGTCTTCAGGGTCAGCAATCGCGAACAAGGAAGTCCGAAAGCTGGCGAGGATATCGTCTGCCGTATTGTAAACCCCGTCGCTTCCCGGCTTCACGATCCAGATCCGTCCCTCGTCGTCGTCGCTGACGAACAGGCGTCTGGTGGAAGGATCGTACCCGACCCCGGTGGGTTCGTTTGAAAAGGAGGTCGTCGTCAGCGTGCCCAGCAGGCTGCCCCCCAGAGTCGCTTCAAAGAGATTCTTCCCCGTGAAGTAGGGAGGCATTTCGTCGACTTCACAGTCACTGATCAGCAGGGTGTTGGAGTCCGAAAGATAGACGATCCCCGCCGGATCCGGGCTGGGCGGCGAAAACTCCGAGGTCAGGGTGATCCGCTCCAGCACGGCGGTTACGGTTTCGGCGGCCAGGACTGCCGGCTCGAAAAATCCGGAAAAAGCGAACAGGGCAGCCAGGACGGCGAGAAGATATCTTGTTGCCTTCAATTCAGCACCCCCTTCGGCAGGATCCCTCCAGTGATACAGTTAACCACGTCCAGCACGTCTTCGTCCGTCGTCGTGGGATACAGCGGCAGTGTGACAATTCCCGCGGCAACCTCTTCCGCAATCGGCAGTTTTATCCTCTGCGTATCACACTGTATTCCCGATAGGCGCTGAACCGGTGGATCAGCGGTCTTTATTTCCTTCTGACATTCACCGCGATATCATCACTGGATGACAGGTCACCATCCGAAACGGTCAACCGCAGCGTGTAGCCTCCCCCCTTGGAAAACGTTGCTGTTGTGACAGGCGACGAGGTGTTTTCGAAAGTTACTGTGCCCGGTCCCGTGACCTTGCTCCAGGTGTAAGTGAGCATCGCGGGTGGGTTGGGCAGTCCGTCGTCCGTGGCTGACCCGTTAAGGTAGGCACTGGCGGAAAGTATGATGGTTTGATCAATGCCCGCATTGACGATCGGTGCCGAATTCACCGGTGCAGTGATCGTGATCGAAACCGTGGCCGGGGTCGATCCAATCATGCCGTCATTGACAGTGAATGTAAAACTGTCCGGTCCAACATAGTATGGCGATGCCGGCGTATAGATCAGGTTGGGGGCTGACCCGCTCAGCGTGCCTTGTGTCGGCCCGCTTACCACATTGTAGGTCAGCTTATCGCCATCCGGATCGCTGCCCGTCAGAGTGATCGTTGTCGACATATTTGCGGGAGTCGTTACAGATTGGGGGTTAGCCACCGGTGCGTCGTTCACCGCCGTAATCGTGATCGAAACCGTCGCCGGGGATGAGTCCACCGTGCCGTCATTCACCTTGAAGGTGAAACTATCCGAACCACTGTAGTTGGAAGCCGGCGTGTAGATCAGATCAGGCGCTGTTCCGCTCAGCGTACCGTGTGACGGGGATGTCACCACACTGTAGGTCAGAGAATCTCCATCCGGGTCGCTGCCCGTCAGGGTAATCGCTTTCGCCGTATCCTCAGCCGTCGACACCGACTGCGCGTTAGCCACCGGTGCGTCGTTCACCGCCGTAACCGTGATCGAAACCGTCGCCGAGGCTGAGTCCACCGTGCCGTCATTCACCTTGAAGGTGAAGCTGTCCAAACCACTGTAGCCGGAAGCCGGCGTGTAAGTCAGATCAGGCGCTGTTCCGCTCAGCGTACCGTGTGACGGGGCTGTCACCACGACGTAGGTCAGTGAATCCCCATCCGGGTCGCTAGCCGTCAGGGTGATCGCTTTCGCCGTATTCTCGGCTGTCGACACCGACTGTGCATTGGCAACAGGCGGATTGTTCGCCGCCTCCGTCACTGTGATCGAAACCGTCGCCGGGGCCGAATCCGCCGTGCCGTCATTCACCTTGAAGGTGAAGCTGTCCGAACCACTGTAGTTGAAAGACGGCGTGTACGTCAGATTTGGCGCCGTTCCGCTCAGTGTGCCGTGTGCCGGGGCTGTCACCACACTGTAGATCAGTGAATCCCCATCCGGGTCGCTGCCCGTCAGGGTAATCGCTTTCGCCATATTCTCGGCTGTCGACACCGACTGTGCGTTGGCAACAGGCATCTGATTTGTGGGCTGGGATGAGGTCGAATATGTGACCAGGAGCTGCGGCGCTTGACTCGCCGAACGCTCATAAGCGGAGGCGGTTCGCGTGCCTGAGCCTGTGACGATCAGCGCCAGGCTGTTGCCCGACTGCCAGCCGGGACGGCTGACGATCTCCTGCAGGATAGAGCTCAGATTGGGGGTCTGCTGGTCCGGACCCGCTGCGCCCACCGCGGTCCAGGCCGCGGGAGTCCAGTTCACCGCGGCGGAAGTGAGCAGCCGGCTGCTGATGTTGTAGCGGGTTGTGGTGAAGGTCGTGGCATGGTCTGCAGCCTCCCCTCGAATCACCAGGCTGCAGACCCCGGTTGTGGCGTCCTTGACCGTGAACTGAACGCGGGCATCGAGAATCGTTGCCCCTGCCGGAACGGGGATGCTGTTGAAACGCATGCCCACAATCTGATCTTCACTGTCATGAATCAGTTCGAGATCATTGCCGGTGAGATATATCCAGCCGTTCGAGGCGGTAAACTCTTCCGCATCGTCGCTGCCAGCCGAAACGCGCACGGAGAAGCTCTGGGGTTCTGTCCCCCCACTGTCGTTCACCGTCACGACTATGTCGTCGCTCGACGACAGAGCGCTGTCGGAGACCGTCAGGCGCAGGGTGTAAGTCCCCGCTGCCGAGAAGCTCGCCGTCGTCGCAAGCGAAGAGGCGCTGCCGAAGGTCACCGTCCCCGGCCCGCTGACTTTGCTCCAGGAATAGGTAAGCGTCGCGGGCGGACTGGGCAGGCCGTCGTCCGAAGCCGTGCCGGCAAGGGCTGCACTGCCGGGAAACGTGATCGTCTGATCTGCTCCCGCATTCACCACCGGAGCCAGATTGTCCGAGGGCTCCAGTGGCGGGAAGGATATCTCGTAAATCCGGCCGTCGTTCTCGTAAGGATCTGCTCCGTTGTCCACGCCGCGGGTGACCATGTAGAGGTTCATTTTGCCGGAAGTGCTGCTGGAGGGCGCATAGGTCAAACCGGCGCACATGCTGGCAGCGTATGAGGACTTGAGACGGGAAATATCAATGTAGCGGATTAAGGTCCCACTGATGGTGGTCTCCGCGATCCTGTCGCATTTGCTGCTCAGCAGATACAGATGGCCGTTGTTCGTATCGAAGGCGATCCCCTCCGGATCATGAATTCCCATAGCCTCCGTATCGAAGTGGCTTGCCTGATCATCACCCGAAGCGCCGTCAAAAACGCCGTTGGCACCCGGAGAGATATCCCAGACCTCTTCCCCCGTGCCGTCTATGACAACCAGATGATCCCGCCAACTGTCAAATACGACGTCTTCGGGGTCCACAATCCCGAACGAGGAAGTCCGGAAATTGGTGAGAACATCGTCTTCCGTATTGTAAACCCCGTCGTCTCCCGGCTTCACGATCCAGATCCGTCCCTTGTTGTCGTCGCTGACGAACAGGCGTCTGGTGGAAGGATCGTAGGCGACCCCGGTGGGTTCGTCTGAAAAGGAGGTCGTCGTCAGCGTGCCCAGCAGGCTCCCTCCCAGAGTCGCTTCAAAGAGATTTTTCCCCGTGAAGTAGGGAGGCATCTCGTCGACTTCACAGTCACTGATCAGCAGGGTGTTGTAGTCCGAAAGATAGACGATCCCCGCGGGATCGGGACTGGGCGGTGAAAACTCCGAGGTCAGGGTAATCCGCTCCAGCACGGCAGTTACGGTCTCGGCGGCCAGAACTGCCGGCGCGAAAAATCCGGAAAAAGCGAACAGGGCGGCCAGCACGGCGAGGAAATATCTTGTTGCTTTCATTTCAGCATCCCTTCGGCAGGATCCCTCCAGCGGCACAGCTAACCACTTCCAGCACGTTTTCGTCCGTCATCGTGGGATACAACGGCAGTGTGACAATTCTCGCGGCGACCTCTTCCGTAATCGGCAGTTTTATCCTCTGCGCATCACCCTCTTCCCGATAGGCGCTGAACCGGTGGATCGGCGGGTAATGGATGCTGGTCTGGATGCCCCGAGACTTCATGTGCTCCATGAAGCGGAGACGGTCCGCACCCGGCGGCAGCAGGATCGGCATGAGATGCGCGGCCGATACTCCCGGGTGACTGGAAAACGGCAGAGTGACCTGCGGCGCTTCATTCCGCAGCAACTCGCGATAGAGCCGCGTAAATTCCCGGCGGCGGCGATTGTTCCTGTCCAGTCTGCCGAGCTGCACAAGGCCCATCGCCGAGCGGATTTCATCGATGCGGTAATTGTATCCCAGATCAACCACATCGTAGCTCCACGCGTGCCCTTTGTGGCGGTCCAGCGTCAGGGTGGTCATTCCGTGGGACCGGAGCAGGCGGAGCCTTTCGGCGAGGGCGTCGTCACTGGTCACCAGCATTCCCCCTTCCGCCGTGGTCATGTTCTTGTTGGAAAAAAAGCTGAAGCATCCCACGTCTCCCCAGGCGCCCAGCTTTTTCCCCTGCAGTTCGGAGCCGATCGCGTGAGCCGCGTCTTCGATCACAGCCAGGTTGTGCCGCCGAGCCAACTCCAGAATCGCGGGCATGGCGCAGGCATACCCGCCGTAATGGACGACCACAATGGCGCGGGTCCTTTCCGTCACGGACCGCTCGATCGCCTCGACCGAAATGTTCAGGTCCTGTTCCCCGGCGATATCCGCGAAGACAACGGAGGCGCCCGTGTAACGGACCGCGTTTGCCGTGGCGACGAACGTCAGCGAAGGGACAATCGCCTCTTTCCCCGGCCCCAGCCCCGCCGCCACGCAGGCAAGATGCAGGGCAGCCGTGGCGTTGGTGACCGCGACGGCATGCTTTGCCTCCACGTAGTCGGCGACCGCTTTCTCGAATTCCTGCGTTACCGATCCCATGGTGAGCCATTTGCTGCGGAGGACGCGATCCACCGCCTCGATTTCTTCATTTCCCATGTCGATGTCGGAAAGCGTTATGCGCCAGTCCATGATGTCACCCTCTGCATTCCATGCCAGGAAGGAACTGTTCGCGCATGCTTTCAAAGTCGCGCGACGCCCTCTCGTAATCATCCGGCCGCCCCAGATCTTCCCAGTAGCCGTGGAACCGGTAGCCGACCACTTTTTCGCCGGCGGCGATCAGCTTTTTCACCAGATCGGGAAAATCGAGGTATTCCCCGTGGGGGATATAGGAAAGGACCTTCGGCTCGAACACATAAACCCCCATGCTGACGGTGTAGTCATAGACCGGCTTTTCGATGTAGCCTTTCACTTCGTAGTTGCCGTTCCACTGGATGACGCCCAGGTCGATCTTCGTCTGCCTCTGATGGACGGCGATGGTCGCGGCGGCTTTCTGCTCCCGGTGAAAGCCGATCAGCTCGCGCAGGCTCAGGGTGGTTAGCACGTCGCCGTTGGTCACCAGGAACGTCTCGTCCAGGCCGTCGATCAGGGAGATCGGCCCGGCGGTTCCAAGCGGACATTTTTCGTAGCTGTAGGAAATGTCGACGCCGAATTGACTGCCGTCCTGGAAGAAGGCGCGCAGGAGTTCGGACAGATGTCCCACGGTGAGGATGACATGGTCGATCCCGGCCACTTTCATCTGCCGCAGGAGGACTTCCAGAATGGGCATGTCCCCTATGGGCATTAACGGTTTGGGAAGAATTTTTGTGTAAGGCGCGAGGCGTGCGCCTTTTCCGCCTGCCAGGACTACGGCTTTCATAGGTTGCCCTCCCTTCTATAATTCATACTATAATTCATAAACGCCGATGCGGTAATTCCCCAGATTCTCCCGAATCCAGGCGATGGTCCTGTTGAGTCCTTCATCCAGGCCCACTTCGGGCCCCCACCCGAGTTGGGAACGGGCCCGCGAATTGTCGGACAGAAGCCGCATCACCTCGGAGCCTTCCGGACGGAGCCGCTCCGGATCCAGTTCGACTGAAACGGGGACTCCGATTTTTTCGATGATTGTCCGGGCAAGAACGCCGATCGCAATCTCCGACCCCGTCCCCAGGTTGAAGGTCATGCCTTCGATGCCCTCCTTCTGCGCGGCACAGAGAAAACCGCTGACGGTGTCGTCTACGTAGGTGAAATCACGGGTGGTTTCGAGATTTCCCAGACGGATGCTCTGCCGGGCAAGCACCTGGGTGATGATCGTGGGGATGACTGCGCGGGCGGACTGGCGCGGGCCGAATGTGTTGAAGGGACGGACGGTCACCACCGGCACGCTGAAGGCGCAGAAGAAGCTCTCCGCCAGTTTGTCCGCCCCGATCTTGCTGGCGGAATAGGGGGACTGCCCCTGGAGGGGATGCGCCTCGTCGATGGGGACGCGCTGGGCGGTGCCATAGACTTCGCTGGTGGACGTGTGGATCAGGCGCTCCACGCCGAGGTCGCGGCAGGCGAGAAGCACGTTCAACGTCCCCATGAGATTCGTCTCGGCCACTTCCACGGGATGATAATAGGAATAGGGAATGGAAATGAGCGCACCCAGGTGGAACACAATCCGGCAGCCTTCCACGGCCTTGCGCACGGCATCGGAATCCCGCAGATCTCCGCCGATCAGCTCGATGCGGGAAAGAATCTCCGGAGGCGCCAGCTTGAGCAGCCCCGCGTCGGCACGGGAGTTGTAGCGGACGAAGGCCCGCACTGAAGCCCCTTCCCCGGCAAGCCGCTCCACCAGGTGACTGCCGATAAATCCACCGGCGCCGGTTACCAGCACTTTCTTATCCGCCCAGAAACTTCCCATGTGATCTTTCCCTCCTGTTGTGATGAAATTCCCGCAGAACTGCAGACCTCTGCATAGATCAAGGAAGCGTTACTTCCCGTCGGCCGGCGTCTCCACGTGGGAGCGGATTCTGGCCAGACAGTGGCGACACTGAAAGCTGTCGAGGGCAGGCGTCGAAGGGCCGCCCGACACGGCCCGGGACAGACCTTCCATGGAACCGTAGAGGTCGGGCGCAACGGCGATCCTGACGGGAATGTCCTTCAGGGCTTCGCGCAATAGACTATAGCTTGACTCATCGAGGCGATGGTCCGCCAGGATGACTAAGCCGACATCCTTTTCCTTAACGATCCCGGCGATGTTATTCGTTTCGCCGACCACTTTGACACCGTAGACTTTCATCCCCTGCGAAAAGAGGTCATCGTCGATGATGCCCGCAACCTGATACTTCAGGGAATAGGACGGATGATCAAGGAGCCAGAGGACGTGCTCGGCGGTCCGCCCGGAGCCCACGATCAGGACGCGTTCCGCCGTGGCCTTCGCCTTGGTCCGGCGGATCACGATGCTCCGGAGCAGCCCGATCAGCACGCGGCTCCGGTAACGGGCGAGCAGCATTCCCGTCAGGAAGAAGATGGAAGACATCAGTATCAGGATCCGTCTCAGGTCGGATGTAATCCCTACCGCGAAATGGATCGCCACCACGGCCGCCGTGGCGATAAGCCACGCCATGGTGAGACGGGCGGCATCGCGGTTGGTGGCCTTGTCCCAGCGGGTCAGATTGGCCCCCGTCTTGACGGCGATCAGGCTGTAGAGCGCCAGGTAGGCAAAGGCCATCTCCAGCAGCGCGATCCAGTCTATTCTGATGGGAGCGACGTCCCGCAGCAGCATGACCGAAATCCCGATCGAGAAAAGCAGAACAAGAAAGTCCAGAATATACCAGCTCACGTGGCGCTTGATCAGGCGGGTAACTGGACCCACGATCAAAAACGATTCCGGAGGGGAATAGGCCCTAAGCCGGGGCAGTAAAAGCAGGACCGTCCAGAGCATCGTATCGAGATCGAGCAGGAAGGAGCGATGGCGCACGTAGAGCTGGTCAAGCCGGATCTTGTTGGGGCTCAGGTCGCACAGATACTGATTGATGAGATTGTCGGCGCACAGCAGGCTTTCCTCGTCCCGATACATGACGGAGGAAGGACTGGTGATGCCGGGGCGGACGGACAGGATTTCCCGCGCCACCTCAGCTGGCCATTCCGTGGCGAGTGTCGGGTCTTCGGGACGCGGACCGACCAGGCTCATCTCCCCTTTGAGGACGTTCCAGAACTGTGGGAACTCATTCAGCTTGGTGTCCCTCAGCCAGTGCCCGAGCGGTGTGACCCGGATGTCGTCCTGCGCGGTGACCCTCGGGCCGGCATAGCTCTGGGGATTCTCGTACATGGTGCGGAATTTGAGGATCTTGAAGCACTTCCCTCCCCGCCCGACGCGCGCGCCTCGATAGAAGACGGGACCGGGTGTTTCGCGCGTGATCGCCAACGCGATGAGGGCAAAAAAAGGCGCACAGAGAACCAGCACCGTCAACGAGACGACGATGTCGAAAATTCTCTTGAAGAAATCACTAACGGGTTTGGCTTCCTGCTTTAAAACACCCGAAATGCTGATGCTGATTCCCATGGCCCGCCCTCGTAACCGCAACCCCTTTTACAGCGTAAAAACTCACTCTCATTAAGGCCTGGATGAACACTTTCTGACGACATCAGTTTCCCGGGTCAGCCTGCGGAGTTCCTTGATCATTTCCTCCTGAACCGTTTCCCCTCTCCGAATTCACCTCCCTGGCGATTCTTGCTCTTTGAAGATCAGGGAAAAGAGCTGACACGGGCAGTCAGTTCCTTGCTTGCCGATTTAACAACGTTGACTGTAACCTGCTTTTTCAGGACCTGGGCTCTCCTCCGCATGTCCGCAGGGAAGAGTGTGTGGAATCGTTTGAACGAATTCTGGAATTTCTGAGATGCTGCAGAAGATCAAGCCGTGTCGAAATCACTGGAATGCTTTTCGGGAAGCAGCGATACAGTTGCCGAAAACGTGATCCGTGATCGTAATGACCGTGTGAACTGCGGTTTGAACCGTTACTGAACGATTACGTCCTGTGCTGCGTCTGTCTCAATTTTCCTTATAATAACAATCTGATCAGCCGGATGCTATCGGGGAGAGTCTGATTTTAAACTTCCAAAAACCTTACTTGTAGGGATGAGACAGGAGGGTAACCATAGCAAGTGACCGTTTATACGGACATTTTATCACGTTTGATATCTATCGCTTTCCTCTGCCTTTTCTTCGGAGGAAACAGCGAGCAGAACGCCCACCATGCACATGATCCCTTTGTCTAAAAAGGAAACGGCTGCGGTATCGATCATGAAAAGAGTCGCCACGAGCAACAGGAGGCGGATGCAAAAATCCTTGGACTGTTTCAGCGCGTTGCACGCGATTATGACGTACAGGGCGTAAAAGAAGATCAACGCGATAATGCCGCCGGATACGGCAAGTTCAATATAATTGTTATGGGCATAGGAACCGGTTTTACTGAGAGTCGCAAACTGATTGAGTCCATATCCGAATACAGGCGCTTTCTCCCACAGGTTCAGGCCGAAATCGATCATGGACAGTCGCGCGTTGATGGAGGCATTCTCTCCGGCAAAAGCGGTCAGAATCCGGTCAATCGCGACGATCTGTGTGCTGTATTTCGCGGCAATTGCCGTAAGGCCCCCGTAAAGCGCCAGGACAGCCGCGGCGGCCGCGGAGAGATAGGCCAGGATTCTGACCATGCTGAGCTTCACCAGGTGGTTCATGAAAACCAGGGCGAACAATGCCATCGCCATCAGGACGCCTTTGATCGACCCCGTGATATACATTCCGTACAGCACCAGGAATATTCCCAGCGCCCGGACCTGTCGACTGAAGCGCTCGGGGTAGAGCCATATCAGAAATGCAGCCAGGGCCATACTGATGGCAAGGGCGTTGGCGTTTCCCATCAGTCCCGAGTAACGTCCTATGGCTTCAACATCATGACTGGATGTTTCCACTCCGGCGAAGATAGCCACAACATTGATAATCGCGGCGGCGATCGCTCCATAGGTTAACGCTTTGTAGGATAGCATTCTGTTTTGCAGAGCAATGCCGATCGATAGCGTCCCCAGAAATACCGTGGTAAGAGTGCTGAGTCTGTAGATGGGCACATTGCTCAAAGCCAATGCGGGCAGGGCGAGATAAAGGTAAAACAGCGTCAACACGAGCATCCAGAGCGACAGTTTGAGTTTTCCCATGCTGAGAATCAGCATCGCCAGAAGCATCACGGATGCATAAAGCGCCAGGCGCGACAGACTCGGGATGGCGCTCAGGCCGAAGGCAACGATGACATAAACGAAGGCTGCCCCGGATATCGTCCAGACATAGAACGAGGAATATTCCGATGCAGACTCCGACGTAGACTCTACTGGTGAAATTTCTAACTGACTCATGATCCGACTCCTGAACTCCTAAGTAATTGCCCTGTGAACCCGACGGGAAATGCTCTCCCGCTGCTCCGGCGTCAGGCCTCCAAAGAAAGATAACATCAGAACGACCGCACCGGCAAATGCCGCGGAAAGGAAAAAGCCGATCCAGCTGTGCAAACCCGGCCAGCGCATCGTCTGCAGCAGGTTATCGAGAAAAAGCGCGCTGCCGAACAGCAGGATCGTGACCAGCATGGGTCTGACCACGCCTTTCATCTGCGCGGACAGCGGAATATCCAGAAAGCGGCTGATGAGCAGGGGATAGCCCGCTGTTAAAATCAGGCGGCCACTCATGATTCCGAGGCACAAGCCGACAACTCCCATATGAAAGTATCCTACCATCACGCTGGCGGCGGAAATCGAAATGGCTACAGACAATAAACCCAGCAGGACTTTTTGGCTGAGGTTAAGAGTCAGGTCGATGATGTTGGCGTCGCTTCGGATGAAAATCAGCTGCATAACCCCGACGACGATCAGCAGATGAGGCAGGGCGCCGGAAAACCGGCCCGTTCCCACCCATAGTTCGAGAAAAGACCGGTTCAACAGCAGGACGCTTGCGCCGATAACCGTTACAACAAGCCAGACAAAGGACAGAATCTCGCTGCGCAGGCGGACGGCTCTTTTCAGGTCGCCGGCGCCGATAATGCCGCCCAGCCCCGGCATGATGGCGAAGATGATGTTGGCGATAATGCTGATCATCATCTCAGGAACGTATTTGGTGAGGGAATAGTTCGTCACCGCCACAATCGAGCTGCACAGCCCCAGAACCACGACATCACTGGCGATCAGCAGAGTCGTTACGAGATTCCAGCCGAGAAACCAGCCGCTGCGTCCCAGCATGACGTGCATATCCGTTTTCAGGGGCTTGGCGAATCCAAACCATTTCACGTAACGGCTGACAATCAGAAACAGGACGATGCCCGCCAGAACCGTTTTCAGCAGAACGGAAAAACTCACGCCGACAATGCCGGTTTTGAGATAAATGGCAAACCATGTCACCCCTCCCCCGAACAGAACCAGACCGGCCGTGATCCCCATGCGCTTGTAGCCCAGATTTTCACCCTGCAGAACCCCCTGGGGTATCGATGAAAGCGCGTCCAGCAGGATGTTTGACACAAGCACGAAAGCGACAACGCGCACGGTCCAGACAAATTCGGCGGGCGCCTTGATCCAGACGGGGACAAACCAGGCAACGATGCAACCCAGTCCGAGCACGACCGGGAGGAAAATCGCCCATACGGCCAACGCACTGCCGACATAGCGTCGTTTCTGCTCATAGTCCGATGAAGCCTGCTGATTGGCCAGCGTCCATTTCAACGCGTGAGTCGGGCGGCCGCTCGCCGGCGAGAGGTAGCCGATCAGACGACTCAAAACCTGCCACAGTCCGAACGAATAATCTCCGAGCCCTTTCACCATGTACGGCGTCAGAAAAAAACCGACAAGCAAAGACGTAGCATACTCCAGCATGGACGCCAGGGTATTGAGATAGGCCTTCTTGGTCAGGGTAGTGTCCGCCAGCAGGCCGGAGACAAATTCCAATGGGCGGTTAAGACTCGAAATAGGCATCATCTCTGCTTTTTGATGGAATTTAGAAACAGTGTCCGGATTTTTTCTATCGTGTCGCCCAGGGACAGCTGGGAGGTATCGAACTCAACCACGTTCAACTCACGGGAACAGGCGCGCAGGGATGAGAGGGTTTCGTTCTGCGTCCGGCGGCACATCGCCAGAAACCGGACAGCCTCCTCATCGCCGTATGTCTTGATCCGATGGTTTTTCGTTTCCCTTGTTCTCACGCGTTTCAGCAGAAGATGGTCGGGCGCGTCGAGACAAACGATCACATCCAGGATTTCAGCCCAATCCCGACAGGTCCGATCCCACCAGGAAGAAGCCGTGGAGCGCAGATTTTTATGACCGAATCGCAGCAGATCGGACAGCATGTGAACAGGTCCCTGGTCCAGAACAATCACTTTGCCCTCTCCTGAATCCGCGTCTCTCAGCCGCCGGCGCCATCCCTTGAGGATGGTCATGGCCACCATCTGCTGAGGCGTAAGCGCCCGGTCGCTTCTGTCAAGGGCAACCGCGGCGAAAACGGGAAACAGCAGAAGCGCATTCCAGAGATAAAAACCGGAATTTCTTCCGTCGCGGATGTATGGGACCTCACCGATCCGGATGTTTGCATTGGATTCGCTCAACGCTCTGGTCAAAGTCGATTTTCCCACTCCGGCGGGGCCGGCCAGCTCAACGATAAGGAGGGGCTTTTTCATGGTATATGAACAGGCGCCGGCTGCAAATAAAACAATCTCGACATCTCCAGGGCTGTACAGGATTTATTTCCGATTCAGCGGGTCAGGGGCGGCGCAACGGATCTTTAAAGATGAGGGAGCTTTCATCCAGGTTCAAAACGGCTCTTTTTTTGTCCTCCCGGTTCAATAATTTCGTTTTTGCATTCAAGGGAGCAATTTTTTTTAAATAACTCTCCGTATCCGTTACGAATTTAGCCGGATTTCCCGCCACGACGGTGTTGTCAGGAACGGACTTGGTTACGACGCTCTCCGCGCCGACGATGCAATTCCTGCCGATGGTCACCCCCGGCAGGATCGTCGCGTTGTTCCCGATAAAGGTATTGTCGCCGATCCTGATTTTCCCGAATACATCCAGATCGGGAATTTTTTCTCGAAAAACCCATACGGCTCCATCATGGGTGACAAATTTAACCCCCAGGGTTACATGAACATGGTTTCCGATCTCGATGAGGTAAGGTTCAGCTCCCCAGCTGTAGGTGCTGATTCTGCAATTTTCCCCAATGGTTACACCCAGCCGTCTTGCATACCGCATCGGACCGAGAAGCATGAGTATATAGTTGAAGACCTGCTTAATCATATGAAATTGAAAATTTTGTTCCGGGTTGGGGAGTTGGGGTTGGATTTCGGTTTTAAAATCGGCTGGAAGGAAACGGCGGTGTTTCCCTTCTGGTTGCGGAAAGGCCCTTTCTCTTTTTTATGATGCGCCGGTCCGTTTTTCCGGACCGGCGCTCCCTGATGATCTTACGGCGAAACTTTCAGACCGCTGGGGGAAGATGGCGGCACAGAAGAGGTTGTCTGCGATGAGGTCGTTGAATAGGTCGTTGATGACGCCGCGCTTCCGCTCCCGTTTAAAAATTCCTCTAAATTCGAATATCCGTTGCCGTTCGAATCCAGACGCGCATCTGCCGCATTATTGGGATTGAGGCCTTTCGCGGTTTCCCACGCATCAGGCATCCCGTCGCGGTCTGAATCCTTATACCCTGTACCTGCTGAAATGGACAGCCATCCGCCGACGTTCGAGGGATCATTAATCAGGCCGTCCCCGTATGAAGCCTTTCCATTTTTAACATCATTGATCACCCTGGCATCATGGGCGTCTCTCCGGTTTGTCCAGGTGCCGTCTGCATTGAGCATCCTGCTGTTTCCCGCCCCGCCATCGGCAATAACGTCCGCATAGGCCTGCGCGGCCGACGTCTCCTTAATTGAAGGCTGAGAATATCTGCTTCCTGCCAGGTATCCTCTCGATCCGGATTCCACGCATAAATTCTGCGCCAGGGAATCGGAAGTTCTGTATGAATCGATATTTCCCTCCACATACATGCCGAAGGAGATTGAATTCGGCGTATATTTCCAGACTTGAACGGTATAGGGCTTTGTCGCGCTGTGGGGACCGGCTTTCGAATAGTTCTTGATAATATTATACGCCGCCCTCGTATATTCGCCGCGATCGTAAATCGAATGGGTGCGGGACTTCGCGTTATAGGTGACGTTGTTGACGCTCTGTCCGGCGCCGGCTAAATCGAACAGGGGATTTCTGTCTCCGTTGTGAGCCAGAAGATTGTGATGAAGGGTGATGTTATAAGCACCGCCGGCAGTAGCGTCGTTGTTCATGTATCTCCCCGCAAACATGCCCCCTTTGCTGTGGCATCCTTTGGAATGGGTGCTGCAGTTGAGCCCCTCGTAGATCATGTTCCACGAAGCCGTCATATTGTAAACCCTGTATTGCTGCCCCAGGCATTCGTCGGTGCCCCAGCTGATCGAACAATGATCCACAACAATATTGTAAACATCATTGCTGTTGTGTTTGGATACCGACACAGCATGATTCTCGCCGCCCGGCCCCCGCCTGAAGGTGAGATATCGCACGACGACATCATGAGTCGCGATGTTGAAATCCGCCCCTTTGATGGTAATCCCGCCGCCTGGAGCGGTCTGTCCGGCGATGGTGATGTAGGGATTGGATACGTTCAACGTGGACGACAGGGTGATCGTCCCGCCGGTTTTGAAAATGACGAACCTCGGTCCGCTGGCCTGAACGGCGGCCCTGAGACTGCCGGCGCCGCTGTCGTTCAAATTCGTTACTTCATAGACACTGAATGAGTAAGGACCCGCAGAGCTCCCTCTCCCTCCGATGGTGTTTGCTCCATAACCTTCCGCTCCCGGAAAAGCGACAACGGCAAAGCTTTCCATTGGCAGCAGCACCAGACAAATCATCAACATCCATTTCACGATCTTCTTCATGAACTTTTCTCTCCTCTCACCAGGGACACGAGCCGCATCTGTGGAGGCGCCTGTCGGGGTGAAGACCGCCCCTTACAGCCGCCCTTCAAAAGCAGGTCCGGGTCACTGGTAATCCCGCGAATTTTCCTGAACGCAGGAATCTTTGAAAAAATTGATTTTCCGTTTCAGGAAAGCCCGCTTTTCGATCGATCGAAATGGCGAACAGGCAGAAATGCAGAAACAGGAGAAATTGAAGTTTAATGGCAGTTTAACAGAATTCTGACAGAGTACAGCAGGGAGATATAGAGATGCGTTCTCATCGCTGTGCACCAGAGATACGATGCACATCAAACAGGTGAATTTTAACTGGTCACTCTAACTCATAATCCAGCTCAATCAGAGCCGCTGCGGCGCTGATCCGGCTTTCCATCTTACGCTTACCGCGGGTTTGTACTGAAAAAACTTTCTCTTGTCAAGCGTTCTTAACCCAAAAAAATGCGGCAAACAATTCAGATACGGGAAAAGCACTCCTTAAGTATTGATTATAATTGAGACATTTTTACAGGTAACGCCAGATCAGCGACTGAACCTGAGCAAGAACTTCTTCTTTCGGACGGCTGGAATCGACTACGCAGGCCGATGTTTTGCTCCAATCGTATTCCCAGATCGAAGTGGACCGGGCACGAACGGATACCGCCGTTTCATCCGTCTTTCGCTGAACGGCAATCTCCGGATTCAGCCTTAAAACGATCAACAGATCGGGCGACATCATTTTTTCATAGCAGGAAGCCTCAATCCTTATAAGCCAGTTCATGAAAAAGTTCGACCTGTTGAACGCTTTCGCCATCATCTTGCATCTGGGACCGTCCATGGTCAGCAGATCAGCGAGGAAATAACGATCGCAGATGACCAGCCCGCCATTGGAGGCGAAGCGCCGCGCCTTGAGGTAAGTTAAATAGCGGTCATAAGCAAGAAAGACCATCCGGATCAGAAAGGGATATCCAGGGAATTCGGCCTCTTCGGCGTACAAATCCGCCGTAGCGGGATACAGGCCCAGCATCGTGCCGATTTTCAGAAATCCCGACCCCAAAATGGTTGTCCGGGACCTTGCGGGCTTGCCCATGTGCAGTTTCATCACATCGAATTTTCTGCCAAGCCATTTATGGACTTCCTCGATTACGGTTGTCTTGCCCGCGCCGTCCCCGCCTACAATGGCGATCAGCAACCCCCCGTGGGTGACGCGCCGCTTAAAAGTCCGCCGAAGGATGCGTGATTGAACAGGCGCCCACAGTCGGCGCGAAAACTTCGAGACGATATCGAGAGCCTGCGGGTAACGGGAGCAGGCTTCCAGTCTCCGTTGAAGGCGCTGTCCCGTCCAGACGCGTTTTGCAAGGGGACAGCCCGGCTTCAGTGATTGCAGGCAGGCATCGAACAAATCCTGATCAAGATACGGCAGGCACTCTCTCAGCACTTCGCCGACTTTCCCCAGATTCTCCGGAGTCGCCAGATAGGCGAGTTCGCGGTACTCGGAAGGGGAGAGGCTTCCATGCCGCAAAAGAACCGAATCCCAGCTGATATGTTTGAACGCCATCCGCAGAACAAAAATCACCAGTTCAAACTCGGGGGCCGGAACGCGGAACAGCTCCGTCTGCACAGATGAATCCAGATAAGCCCGCTCGATCGGAATCCGATAATTCTTTGACAGATCGCTTCCCAATACCAGTTGATAATGGGCGTGGACATGAATCAGGCGTCCGGTTCCGGTATCGAAACCATAATAATTAAGGATGCCCGGAAGTCTTCCATCCATATCCGACCGCGCTTCGCGAAAATCGAGGCGGTATAAGATTTCGGTGAGCTTCCGCACATCGGCGCGGCCGATCAGCAGGTCAAGATCATTGTCGCCGCTGGCGGAACGATCAAGGGCCTCGTTGCTTTTCCAGTGGCAATAATCGACTTTTTCTTCCGCCAGCGCGCCGCAAAGGTCTTCTACAATCTTGAGTGTTTTCTGATCAGTCATCATTCATCAGCCCGGAAACCCTGCTTTTTTCATCAACTCTTTATGAATTGACAGCGTTTCGTCGTTAAATCTCATGCCGATCCGTTCAGCCGGAACGCCGCCCCAGATGGAATATGCCGGTATATTCTTAGTGACCACCGCTCCCGCAGCCACCACAGCCCCTTCTCCGATGGTTACCCCTTTCAGAATCGTGGCATTCGCTCCGATCCAGTTGTCTCCTTCAAGAACGATATCCCTGTCATTTTCGGGCAGCTTTTCATCATTGGTAATTGAATTCATATAACGTCCCGCAACATCCATCCGATGGCCGCCGGTGATCATCGTCACACCGGGTCCGAACATGGTGTGGCTTCCAATTCTTATCCTGGCGCGGGTGCACAGAAACAGAGCGTTGGGACCGACAGTGACGTCATCGCCAATATAAACATTCTGCCAGGTCATTTTGCATCCTCTCTGCAATAAGACATTCTTCCCGCATGACGCCAGCATGGCTTTCTTCCAGGGCATGATGGTCAACCGGTAAGGCGCCTCACAGAGAATTTGACACAAGGTCCATGTGAACCTTGCCGTATTTCCTCTCATCGTTGATGACCTCATCATAAATCCCGATCAGACATTCCATGACTCTGTTGATTAAATACGCATCCCTGACTTTATTTACATTCCAGCGGGACATGCGTTCTCTCACGGATGCCGGGCTAATTGATCTCAAGGAATGCACGATGTCCGGGACGCTCCCGGCGCGGACAAGCATCCCGCCGGAATCCTCGATCATGTCCGCGTTTGCTCCCACCCCGGTGGCGATAATCGGCACTCCTCTCGCCATGGCTTCCAGCATCGCATTGGAAAATCCTTCGGTATAGGATGGAAACAAAAAAACATCCGCTTCATCCAGCAGATCCCGGATCTCTTCGTGAGGGATCTGCTTCCGCAGCAGCCTGACGTTGCCCGGGGCATTCAGAGAAGAAACTTTATCTTCCACCGGCCCGGCCAGAATGAATTCGGTTCCGGGAAAATCCGACGCAGCCGAGACAATCTCTTTCGCTCCCTTTGATTCCAGAACATTGCCGACAAACAGGACTTTCCTGATCTCGGGAGAGATAGGTTTCGGCTGTTCGATGACATAATCATCATCAATGAAATTGGCCACCTGGCGGCTGTCTCGCCGGGCGTGCTTCAGTACGAACTCCTTTGAAGGGCTGTTCAATACAAGAATGGAATTCGCTGACGCCGCCAGCTTTTTGAAAAAGTACAGGCTGAGTCTGCTGTTATTGATCTGATCTTCGATATTGCAGCGGAAATGCACAATCACAGGAATACCCTTCTTCTTAACCGCCAACGCGCACAGGTAATCCCGCATGATGCCGAACCGGCCGCAGGGCGAATTCAGATGAACGGCGTCCGGGCGGCACATGGAAATTTTCCGCTTCAACTCCGTCAATATCCGGCGGGTTCTCTGAATCTCGGAGGAAATCTCCCTCTTGCTGCCCAGGTGCGTGGCTCTGCCTCCGATGACCGCGTTATTCACGACTTCGGCGCAAATGGAATGATCTTTCGCCCATTCAACATATTTTTCCGTCCAGGTGGTAATCCCTCCAGGCGGCGGCGGCAAGGGAGAAATCAGCAATATTTTCATAGTTGAACCTTCGTACTCTTCCATAGGGGGACCGGACGGTTCATTTTTCGTTTTCAATCATCCGAATGGCCGATTGAGGAATCGACTCACACCAGTGAGGAATGATCGTCTGTTCTCTCCGCATCGCCGACTCAAGGACACGGCGGTAGTGGGCGGCAAAACGCTCCGGATTGAACAGGATAACAGCGCGCTTGCGGGACTTCTCCCCCATCAGTTTCCTATCGTCGCCGCTCAAGGCCGCGAAACGAAGTATTGCGCGGGCCATGTCGGCCGGGTCCCGCGGGTCGAAGAGAAATCCGTTGTCTCCCTCCCTGACGAGGTTTTCCGCGTCGCACACATTGCTCATCAAAACCGGCCTGCCGCACGCCATTGCCTCGCAGACCACATTGGGAAGACCTTCATAAAAAGACGGGAGGATCAGCGCATCGGCCCGGCGATAAACCGCGGCCACGTCGGAAGTGGGTTCACTGAAGATAAAGCGGTCCTGAATCCGGAAGGTTTCGATGCGCCGTTTTGCCTGCTCAAAAGGTCCCGTATCCCCGGGCCCGTTCTTTCCGGCATCGAACCGGCCGAACCATTCGATCGTAAAATCGAGCTCAGGAGCGGCCTGTACCACCTGATGCGCGGCTTCCACGAGTCCCAGCAGGTTTTTTTTCAATTGATGACTTGCCAGGACAACAAAGCGCAATCGTCCATCCCCTGCGGGAACAGGGCCCTGGAGCGGTGAAAAATACTCGAGATCCAGGGCGTTGTAGATGGTGACCACCTTGCCGGTCAATCCCGGCACCGCTTTTTCGATCAGCAGACGGTTGGTATGGGAGTTCGTCGTGACGTAGTCAGCAAGGCCGTGCAGGTATCGGCGAAAGCGTGCGAATCCCATGGAACTGCCCGGAACAGCCAGCCGCTCCGATACCACAAGCCCCCACCTCCTGCGGGGAAGAGCGGCGATTTCGGCATAGAGGGCGGGGGCGTTCAAAAAGGCGAGAAGGACATCGAATTTTCTGGCCCTGATGCTTTTTCGCAGGCTGAAAACTTTCGTAAACCGCCCCCCGCCCCTGACGGTTTCGACATTGATGCCGGCTTCCGCAAGGACCGGGATAAAGAAATCGCTTTCATGATAGGTCAGCACCTCCACATCGACACCCGACTTTTTCAAGTGCCGAGCCAGGAATGTCAACTGTCGCTGAGCCCCTCCCGATCCCAGATAATCAATAAAGCACAAAAGACGCATCACGCATTTCCTTCTTCATCGGGGAGAAACCCTCCGAGCCCATCGGAGAAAGCCGGCGATCTCTTCCCCATCCTCCGGCAGGGCTCGAATTTTTACACCGCTGCGCTCTTTTTCGTTTTTTCTCAAACGGTCAGGAGGCTTCAAGATAAAACCGGAGAACGCCCTCCAGTTTTCTGAACGTATCACTTTTTGGTCTGGCCTGGGCGGCCAGTTGAACCGCTTTATGAAAGGGTCCGCAGATAAACGGCCTGATCAGAGGATTAAAGACAATGGCCTGCTTCATCGGCATTTTCTGAAAACCCATCCGGAACTTGAACGTATCCAGGGATTCCGGTGCATCCAGCGATTGAGGGCCATAGGAGACGGCATGGACATCCGGCTGCGAAAGCTTGAGTTGGGTCACAAAATAGACCAGCGCATTGTTGGGATAAAAGCGCAGATACTCCGTTGCCGAACTGTGATGGAGGATCGTGAACACATCCTCCATCTGGAAAGTGACCATGAACGATGCCAGCGATTTGTCCGAAAACGCCCCCCATGCTTCAAAGCCCTCCAGACCGTCAGCCGCTTCACAATACTCCCGCCATTTCTGCTCGTTCCAGGCGCCGGGATCGCGCTCCTGCCGGGACAGGGTGTCATGGTTCAAGGGGTTGCCCAATGTGGCCAGGTCCCTGAAGGGCAATGTTCGAATCTCGAAGCTTTCCAGCCCCCGCCGCGTCTGGCGCCTGGCATACTTTGCGTCCACCGACGTAATGTCGTAATGCTTGTCGGAGCACATGATCGAGTAGCTTTCTTTTCCGACACAATCCATCGGCGCAAAAAATCTCACGCCTATGCTTCGCTGCCCCCAGAAAATCCGGTCCAGTTCATCTTGTCCCGGATTGATCAGTCTGTGGTACGGGAAATAGAAGTAAAAACCCGGTTGAGCATCATACCAGTAGCAGCTTTCCGTCTTGACCACATGATGACCCTGCCGCATCAGAAATTCAGAAAACACTTCAGGTTCCATCTTTTCCACCTCGGTTAAGACCATCGATTTCGTTTTGGCTGCCTGAAATCAAAGATGACCGCTCAGTTGACGCTTTCGCCGGGCAGATGCCATCACGCGTTTTGCATGCAATGGCTTGCCGCAATAAACTTTCGAACCTTCTCGCGGCGACCCGGGGGGAATGATGCTTTTCTGCCCAGGTCCGCCCGTTGTTCCCCAGACGTTCCCGCAGGTCCTTGTCCTGCTTGAGGGTCAGGATAGCCTGGACAAGATCGTTCGAACTGCCGGGAGGGATGCACAGCCCCGCCTCGGCTTCCTTCACGAGATTCCAGAGGTCGCTTCCTTCGTCCACACTGGCCACCATCGGCCTGCCGCTTGCCAGGATGGAAAGAGCCTTCGATGGTACAGAGGCCGTACCGATTCCCTCGCGCAGAATGACCAGTGAAACATCCGCGCAAGCCAGCACTTCCGGCAGCCGTTCCCGCGGCTGGTAGTGCAGAAACTTCACATTCGTCAGCCGCCTCTTTTTCGCGTCCGCGATCAGAGGTTCCCGCCCCACCCCGTCGCCGATGAACAGGAACAGGATTTCATCCTGATCCGCGAGAGCCTGGGCGGCATCCAGGACCTTGTCCAGATCCTGGGAAAACCCGATATTTCCCGCATAGAGAATTACGAATCGACCCCCTAAATCATGTTCCTGAGCGAATGCATTATTCCGGGGCAAGGGACGGACCAAATCGGTATCGACCCAGTTGTACACCAGGGCCATCTTGTCGTCTGATACGCCGAGCGCGCGCAGGCTGGGCCGGAATGAATCGGAAATGATGTGAACGACATCGGAATTCACCAGGCAATAGCGTTCCAGGGCGGTTGCGGCGCTGATTACGAACCGGTTTTTGAAGACCCCCAGTTTGATGCCGACATCAGGATATAAATCCTGTACGATATAGACGATCGGTTTATGCTTCAGGGCTCCCAGCAGCGCAAAGGGAAGCCACACCATCAGAAAGGGATTCGCCGCGAGAACAACGTCATATCTCTTGGTCAGTCCCGACAGGGCGGCTCCCACCTGATAGCAGAAAAACTGGGTAAAACGCTGAACGAGATCGGCCCGGTTTACCGAAGGAAGCCCAACCCGCACCACCTCGACCCCGTCTTCAACCGTCGTCCGGAGCCATCTGCCGCGGAACGCTCTCTGAACCTGTCCGGTTGGATAATGCGGCACCGCGGCGAGAGCCGTGACCTGATGCCCCAGACTGGCCAGCTCTCTGCTGAGCATCGTGCACAGGGGAGCGCCGGGGCCGAGATCCGGTTCATAGAACATGCCGATTTCAAGAATACGCACGGGTTGAATTCCTCCTACCCTTCCAGCGCCTCTTTTTCCATCGCTTTCCGGTCCACTTTTCCCGACGACGTCGTCGGAAGGCGCTTCAAAAAGTGAATCGATTCCGGAACCATGTATTTGGGCAGACGATCCTGACAGTAACGAAGGAGATCGATTTCCGACAGGGATTCTCCTTCAACGAGCGACGCGAAACCGACCACTAGGTGGCCTATTTTTTCATCGGGCGCCGCGACGGCCACGGCCTGTCTCACCAGGGGATGGCCGTTCAGAATGATTTCGATTTCATTGAGCTCGATGCGGTACCCCCTGCTCTTCACCATGGAGTCTTTGCGCCCCACGAAGACAAAATTTCCTTTGTCATCCAGTTTTACAATATCGCCTGTTTTATAGCATCGTGACGCGTCAGCCGGATCCAGGGGATTGGAAGTGAATCGCTCCTTCGTTCTTTCTCCGTCATTCCAGTACCCGACGGCAACCGTGGAGCTTTTGACGTAAAGTTCACCCTCCTGGCCGGGCGAGGATATTTTCCGCCCATCCTCGTTGACCGCGAAAACTTCAAAATTGGGAAACGGTTTGCCGATGGGGATTTTCCAGTGATCACCCGGCGGAACGGCGCCGATGTGATAACACATGGACGAGTTCGCCTCGGTCTGGCCGTAGATATTGTAGAAGTCCGCGTTTTTCATATGACTTTTCAATTCCCGGAGGTATCTGGGAGGAAGAATGTCACCGGAAAAATGAATGAGCCTGAGCGTTTCAAAGCCGCACTTCTCGAGCTTTCCCATATCCACGAGCATGATGAGGACGGAAGAAACGGAATTCCAGACGGTGACGCGCTGTTTATCGATATATTCCGCGAGTCTTATCGGAAACGTGGAATAAAATTCAGGGACGAGGACAATGGAGGCCCCTTGACGGACCGCGGTAAAAATGTCGAAGATCGACAGATCGAAATGAAGGGGGGCGAAACTCGCCAGCCTGTCCGGAGTATCGATGCCGAAATATTCAGCGGCCATATTGACGAACGTGAGGGAATTCAAGTGGGAGATGGCCACCCCCTTGGGGGTGCCCGTCGATCCGGATGTATAGAGGATGTAGGCGGGATTGACATCGGCGATGTCCGGTCCCGGATTCCTCTGTCCATCCTCATCCCTGATGCTCGTCCAGGGGATGAATTGCGGATGTCCCTCCGGCTTTTCGTTTTCATCCCCATCCCAGTCGGTAAGAATGACCTTTTTCAGGGCAAGGTCATCGCTCAAATCCGCCAGGACTTTCTTCAACGTTGCGGAGGAGGAAATCATGCACGCGATGTCGCAATTTTGAAGAATGTACTCTATTCTGCCGGAAGGCAGCCTGGGATCGATGGGAACATAAGTGGAGCCGTTTTTCAGAATAGCGAACAGGCTGATCAGGGATTCGATGGACTTGGGAAGAAATATCCCGACCCGGTCTCCCTTTTGAACACCGGCGCGCATGAGGACCGAGGCAAGCTGATTGCTCCGCTCCTCCAGTTCCTGGTAGGATATCGACCGATCAACGGCGATGACCGCTTCTTTTTCCGGGCATCGCCAGGACGTATTGGTCAGTTGATGGTGCAGTAGGTGGTTCGGCATTCTTTATCCCCTCCGCTATAACCCCAGAAAGCTTGCCAGGATATTTCTCTGAATCTCGGAGCTTCCGGAATAGATTTTTCCGGCGATGGAATCACGGAGATTCCTCTCGATGGGAAACTCCGTGGAATAACCATAGGCGCCATGAATCTGAAGGGCATCCATGCAGGTCTGAACATAACTTTCACTGACGTACAGTTTGGCAATGGAAGATTCGACGGGCGCCCGTTTCCCGGAAGCCTTCATCCAGGCCACCTGATAGAGAATCAGCCGGGACAGTTCGATCCGGACCCTCATGTCCGCAATCTTATGGGATACGGCCTGGTAATCTCCGATGGGCTGCCCGAACTGAGATCGCGCTTTCGCGTACTGCACACAATCCTCCAGGATCTTTTCCATGGCGCCGAGCTGGGAGGCGAACAGGCAGCTCCTTTCCTGCTCCATTTCGGAATTGAAAATGGCCGAGCCCGCTCCCTCGCTCCCGAGTCTGTTTTCGGCGGGAACCTCGCAGTCCTGCAGGATGACTTCCCCGATGGGGCAGCTCCTGAGTCCCATGAGACTGAAGGGCTTTCCCACGGAGAATCCGGGAAATCCCTTTTCAACGATGAAGGCGGAAACGCCTCCGAATTTTTTCTGCTCGTTCGTTACGGCGAAGACGAGAAGGATATCGGCGATGGGGGCATTGGTGATAAAAATCTTCGTCCCGTTGAGAATGTACCTGTCGCCGTCCCTGACCGCCCGGGTCTTCATACTGAAGGCATCGGAGCCGGAATCCGGTTCCGTCATGGCGTGGCCGCCGACGATGGAGCCGCTGATCAGTCGCCCCAGATACTTTTCTTTCTGCTCGTCCGTTCCAAATTTCAGGATGGGGCATTCACACGTCCAGATCTGGGTATTGAGGGAGAAGATCAAACCGGCGTCCCTGCACGCGTAGCCAAGCCCCTGCATGATGAGAACGCAGGTCAGCAGATCCAGTTCAAGGCCCCCGTAAGCTTTGGGCATCGCGATGCCCTGAATGCCGAATTCGGCGCACCGGCGCCATCCTTCCCAGTAAAACTCCCGCGGGTCGCCGTGTTCGAGCGCCTCGTTTTTAAGGGCGCGACGCGCGAACTCCACGACGGATTCCTTGAATCTGATCTGTTCGGCGGTCAATGAAAAATCCATGTTTTCCCTCCCGTTGTCTCAGGAAAAATGAAAGAATTCAGAATAATCCCTGCAACACGCAACTTTCAGATGTCGTTTGAACCTTCTCGTCCTGAGGCGGACGGAACCGCAGAACCCGCCTCCCCTGGGAAACCGACCGCGTCAGGCCGTTGCCGTTTCGCTCTTTTTTTTCTTTCCCGAGGCCAGCCCCACGAGGGCATGGATGATCGCCCAGGAAGCCAGGTGAGAAGAAAACGAATTCGGGTCCTGAATCGGATAGACTTCCACGTAGTCCAAACCGGATATCCCCGCCCTTCCGATCGTGTAGAGAGCCGAGAACAATTCGTGAGGAAACAGGCCGTTGAAATCCGCTGGGCCTCCGGGATTGAAGGACGCGTCAATGCAGTCGCTGCAAATTGTCACATACACATGTTCAGTCTGGTTTGACGCGATCCTGAGCGCTTCGTCGATGACCGAAGTCATGCCTCTTTCTCTGATCTCCCGGATGTTGAAGACTCTCGCCCCTATCTGCCAGGCATACTCCAACTGGGAGGGAGAATTTCTCGGCCCCCGAATGCCGATATGAACGATGCTTTCCGTTCTCACTTTTTCATTCTGGGCGATGCGATGCAGGGGACTGCAGCGGGCGAACAGATCTTCACCGAAAACCTTCGCGTTGTCCAGATGAGCGTCGAAATGAAGAATGCCGATAGGGCCCTTCGCGTTGTTGCCTAGGGCATCCACAATGGGCGGGGTAATGGAATGATCGCCGCCTACCGTGACTGGAATGCTTCCCTTCCCGTAAATCCTGTCCATGGAAGAATAGATGTTGTTCATCGTTTTTTCCGGACTGTTCGGATCAACGGACACATCCCCGGCATCTGCGACAGTCAGATAGTCAAAGAAATCCAGCTCGTATTCCGGCAGAAATCCGCCGTATCGCGCCGCGCTGTGCCGGATTGCCCGCGGCGCGAGCTCGCAGCCCGAAAAAGACCCCCAGGTCACCGTTCCTTCCCAGGGCACCCCGGAGAAGATCACGTCCCTGCCCTTCTCAAGGCGATTGATGTCAACGACATCGACCCCCAGGAACGAAGGCGTATCTCCATAGACTCGTGGCAAAGAGCCTTTTCTGTTCGCGACCATCGGAACGTTCTTGCGATTCATGGATATCCCCCTTATTCGATTCAGTTCATCGGCGACAACAGTCCAGCAAACCGAAGCCCCGGCATTTGCCACAGCCGACAGAATACGGAAAAACTCCCTCGCGGGAGCCTACAGGTTCAGCTGCCGGAGCAGTAATCGCAGACTGCCTGGGTAAAGAAAACAGCGGCTGACTTTAATATGCTTCCATTCTTTGTATTTGTTGATCACCCGGGTATTCCAGATCGCCGGCACATTATCGGCCCAGTAATAGGCAAAAGCAGTAGAATATCCTTTCTGGCATTGCGAATACCCGGCGCTGTTCTGCAAACCGGCGGATAAACCGGTCCCTCTTTCATCCGGCGTGAAATAGATGTCGAATTCATACACCTGGCCCGGCCCCAGTTCGATTCCCAGCCAGTACAAATCAGGATGGACACGCGCACAGCCCGCCTGATCAGGAGCATAATACCAGATGTCTCCGATGATATTTCTGCCTCGGACAAGGGCGTAACCCCGATATCCCTGTTCAAGGTAATACAACGCCTTCAATTTCCGGCTTTCATCCACATATCCGCCATGACGTTCGAAAGAATTCTCTGGAGTGACCTCGATAAACCGGACATCGCCGCGCTCGAACAGGTCAGCGGTAAATCGGGCTTCCGCCAGATCTTTCCGGACGGCGATCGCCTTTCTTTGAACATATACCCTTTCTCTGAAATACTGTGACAGCCCCTTGGTTGCGACAAATTCGCGGGCCTGCATCAGTCTCATGCGAGTATACTCAAACATCGCTGAGTTCCTTTCTCTCGCTTTTCACTTCCGGATAGGGGCGTCTGAACCCGATGCGCCCACCCTAATGCCTGACGACGACCGCGGACCACGCGAAACCCGCACCGTTGGAAACCACCATGACGATGTCGCCCTTTTTGATGGCGCCGTCTTCCACAGCGCGGGCATAATTGATCACCATGTCGCTTTCCTGAACATGTCCCCGGTGACGGAGTCCCTCTGTCGATACTTTTTCCCGGGGAATATTCAAGGCTTCACAAAAGTACTTCTGATCCCATGTCGAGAAGGTCGGATAAACAAAATAATCGATGTCATCCATGGTCATGCCGATCCTGCTCAACAGCTTGTTGATGACTTTCCTGAACATGAAAAAATTCCTGATGATGACTCCTTCATTGAACTTTTTCATATTGCAGTACATATGGATCAGGGTTTCCGATGCCTCTTCATCCGGCTTTTTCCTGCCCAGCCCCGGGACATACCACACGTCGTGCAGGCGTCCGATCGAAATGGTTTCAATGCCCAGTATGACGGCCCGGTCGCATCCCTTTTTCAGAATCAGGGCCCCTCCTCCATCACTGGCCACGGTTATGGGATAATAGGTTTTGTTGAGGTCGGGGGTTCTGTCTCCCGCGACCAGAAGAACCGTATTGATCTTTTCGTCACTGCGCATCAGGGCAAGGGCCGATCGCATCGCGAAATGATAACTGGCGCAGCCCCCCACCGTGAGCGCCGTGCAGAAAGCCCGATCCGCGCCGATCGCTTCCTGAACAAGCCCGGCCGCCGACCATGTCGGACCGATGTAATCCTGAGGAAGACTCGTGAAATCAATGATGAGGTCGATTTCACTCCCGGATATCCCGCTTTTCGAAATAACGTTTTTTGCGGTTTTCACAGCCACTTCCGAAGGCATTTCGTCCGTGACGTGGACCTCTTCAATTCCTATGTCACGCCGGAAATCGACATTTTTTGCGAAGGTCCCGAAAGGAATGTTCTCTGCGTCCAATATGTCCTGAACCTTTTTTTTGCTCGGCGGGAGGTAATAGGCCTCAGCCAGGATGCCAATATCCATATCCGTTCCTCTTCATTCACGTGGTCATTTAATCAGCATTGCTCCACTCGAATGTCCCCACCCATGGGAACACACGAGCCCGAATTCCCTCATCCGCCCAGCCTGCTTCTCCAGAAAATCCGAGAGATTGATTACAAGATCCGTTGCCTGCACGTGTCCATACTGCCGCCTGTTCTTTCCAAACGGATCGGCGTCGGAAAGATGAAACAGTTCTGCAAACCGGGATTGATCTTTTCCGGAGATATTCGGTCCGATGAAATGATTCACTTCATCAAGAGATATTCCTGCCAGATCAGCGGCCTTGCGGCTCAGCTGCTTCAGGGCGTCGAAAGAGGAAGAGACCGAATATTTGAGGGGATCGATCTTCACCCGATACAGATCGATACGGTCCGGATGTGCCAGACCGCCGCCGGGGATGTTGAAGACATCGTGCCTGGAGCTGTCGGAAGAAATTTCGGTTTCAAGGATTTCCAGAACGTCCGCGCTGTCGGACACGATCAGGGCGCTCGCGCCATCGCCGAGGATCGTCATGGGCTGATCGGGATTGATGACCCTGTTCCGGGGGATGGATACATCACTGGCAATCAGCAGCGCGGTTCTGACGCCGTCATCGGCCTTGATCAGCGCCGACACGAACTTGAAGGCTGCCAGCAGATTCGTGACGCCTCCGCCGCCGAATCCGATATTGAATGCGTGCTCGGCCCCGATATCATACTGAATTTTATTGCTCATGCTCCAGGCGGGGACCACGTAATCCTGCGGCAGAACGGAGAAGTCAACGATCACATCGATATCCGTCGGCTTCAGGCCGGCCCGTGACAGGCACTCCTTCGCCGCGGCAACCGCCGGATCCGACCGCCACTCCCCTTCAAAAACACGGACCTGTCCGATATCGAGTTCATTTTCAAGGATGAAGTCGGGGTCGATCCCTTCCTGCAGGCAGATCTCGCTTATCGGCAGAATCTTTTCCGGAAAACAGCAGGCCATCGCGACGATGCCCACGGCTGATGATGAGACGCTCTTCTTGTCAGTCATGATATGTACCCATAGAGTTTAATTTTCTTCGGCTGCGGAGAGGATCGAAATCCGCCCGGTTTTGGGTCAACCCGCCTGCTTCTTGCCGATGAACTCCGCGATGGCGTCAATTGACTCGAAGTTTTCCGGAACCAGCTCATCATCGCTGATGGATACGGAAAATGACTTTTCAAGGTATTCCAGCAGAATCTGTATGCCGAGGGAGTCGATGATCCCGGATTCAATGAGTGAATCCGAGTCCTTCACTCCGGAGAGATCCCCCTTCTTCATGATTTCCGTTTGAATGAATTCCCGGATCTTCAGTTTATCCACCATGTCCATCCTCCTTGATTCGATTGGTCATGCCTGTCTCGAACAATGAATTTTATCCTCCGTTTCAGGTCTGCGGAGTCATTGTAATAATGAATTCGTTATTTCTCTGATTCACCGATCTTTTCCAGCCACTCTTCTCTCCAGAACAAATGACAGCAACGGTCGCAGCGGCCGAAGACCGGGGTGCCGTTACAGATGACCCCCTCTAAAATGACGATTCCTCTGCATTTTTTAACCTTGTAATCACGCTCGTCCAGAAATTTCTCCAGGGGCTTGAGCACCCGTTGCGTCGTCCCGCAGTATTGCCACATGGATTCGAGAAAGGCGCATCCCTTGAGCTCATTAAAGGAATCAAGCGACCCCTTGATGTCCTCAGGGGGGCGAACACGAACAAGGTCTCCCGCCTTCAAGCCGGAAGACGTGTTTATCTCGACAGGCGCACCGCCCCCTTTGCGGAAGAAGGCAAAATATTTTTTCAGCCTGTTCTTGAAACAATAATTCCACGGCTTGGCCAGCTTCCTTTTGACAACCATGATAAAAGGCTGCGGACCGACCGCTGCTTCCCCTTCAGCCATTTCAGGCAGGCAGGGTATCTGGCAATTACTTGATTCTTTCATGATGTTTTTTTCAGGGCGAAGGAGTCGACTGTCAGATTGAATTACGACCTTTTTTCAGACCTGGTCCGCATAGGAACGATGAAGGATTTTTTCTCTGGCCTCAGCCAGACAGCCGGGCCATTCCTGCTCTGCGAGGGGCAGCAGACCCTGGCGGTAGAATCGGAGCATTCCTTCCGCCTTGGCTAAAAGGCGACTGCTGGGATCTCTTTTCAGGAGTTTCACAAGAATGGCGTGGGTCAATCCATTTGCCTCAGTGGGTATCCAGGGATGGAAAACCACTCTCTGCCGCAGCGGTTTGGCGCTATATCCCATCCGGAATTTGAATTCGTCGACACTGGGCGGCGCGTCGAGAGACTGCAGCGTATAGAAAATGGATTTAATTTCCGGCCGATTATTGACGTTCTGAGTGGCAATGAAACTCACGGCGTTATTGACGCGGATGTTCAGGAAGTCCCGGTGGCATTGCTGAGAGATGAGTTCGAAGCAATCCCCGCATTGAAAGCCGAGAAGCGACGCGACCAGGCGGCCGTTTACCAAGGCTCCCCACGCCTCGAAACCGGGAAGGTCCGCAGCGGACAGATACCGCCGGCGCCAGGTTTCCTGGCTCGAGGCGATTTCCCTCTGCTGACGGTCGGCCGTATCCGACTCCAGTTCCCAGCCTTCCTCCGCCAGACGCTCCAGGGAAATATTCTCCACGGTACAGTTCTTCAGCCCCGTGCGGATATTCTGCCGCGATCTTCGATCCAGCTTTTCCAGGGCATAGCCGGGCTCGTCGATTACGGCATGATAGCTGACGCAGCCCAAGGGGTTGTCAATCGGCGCGGAATAGCGCAGGGCGATGGCCTGATTTTGCCGCAGAAGGGCTGACAGCTCCTCCTCACTCGGTTGAATGACCCAGTGATAGGGGAAGGCCTGATAGACTTTCGCATTTGCTTCGTACCAGTAGCTGGAAGGGGTTCGAGCTACTTTATATCCCTGACGACGCAGCCATTCCGCAAAGATATCAGCATTCATGGCACAGCTCCGCTTTCTGAATTACATGAGTTCGGAATCCCGTCTGATAATCATTTTAAACCTCCTCTCTGTTTCGAAATTTGGAAGGGGAGGTTCTCCTGGTTGTGGACTAATCCAGATCCTCACTTATCTAAGAAAGATAAATTAAAGTGATTTGATGATACTATGAGATTCCAGCAGGGGGTATCAGGTATTGTAGGATTTATATCCGGCGCAACACCTTATTTTGGTATGGTCCAAAGGATTAGATGGTTCTAATAGATTCAGGAAAAGAGAGGGACAATCAGGAGGAGAGCAAATTCTCCCGGATCAGACTTTTCCTTCCTGAACGAGACGCGCGAAATGCTCGAATGAGCGGTCATAGGTCGCTTCCGCGTCTCTGGAAAAACAGCAGCCGGGAAGCTGGCGGCTTTTCAGGTGATAACGGATGCAGTCGCAGCATACCCCCTTCCGGGAGCAGGAATAATAAGTGCACAGGCAGGACACCAGGTTTTCTTCCTTTTTACATTCCATTTTTTCCTCCTTATTCTCTTGACCCTTCATGACGGAAAAAGGGAAACATTTTCTTTTTCCTGTGGAATCAATGTTTATAAGACTTTAAAAAAACGGTTCCTCTTTGTCAAGCCTGAGAGGATGAAGGGCGATAACCCCCGATGTTCAGATTGTTTTTATGGCGGACATCTGGTAGCATAAATCAAAATAACTTCTATTTACGCAGGTTGAACGCACACTGAAAAAGAAAGGGATAACAGAGGACATCACTGAAGCAGGGTAATCTTTTTTGGAATTCTTAATCTTTCGAAAGGATGTTGAGAAGCCATGTCAGATCTTCAGTCTCTTTTAGCCATACCGCCGGAAAAACTTCGCTGGAAACTGGACCCCCAGACACTCCCCTTTGAAACCACTACCGAACTCGATCCCCTGAAGGAGATCATCGGACAGAACCGGGCCCTCGAAGCGTTCCGCTTCGGACTGGGCGTCCGGAAACAGGGTTACCACATGTTCGTCACCGGCTCCGCCGGCACGGGCCGGATGACCACGGTGCTTAAAATCCTGGAGGAAATGGCCAGCAAGGAGCTCATTCCCGACGACCTCTGCTACGTTTATAACTTCAAGAACTCGGAGGCGCCCAGGCTGCTCCGCTTCAAAGCCGGGATGGGGCGGCAGTTCCGGGATGATATCCATTCCTTTGTGGAAAACCTGAAAAAAGACGTCCCCATGCTGTTTGAGAGCGAGGATTATCTCACGATGAAGAAGGAAATCCTCGAAAAGTACGAAGAAAAGGGGAAACAGTTTTTCAAGGATCTGGATGCCCGCGTCAAGGAGGAAGGGTTCGCCATCGTCCAGGTCCAGATAGGCCAGATAACCCGTCCGGTGGTCATGCCCATCGTCAACGATCAGCCGACCCCCATGGAAAAGCTGGAAACCATCGTGGAGCGAGGCGAGTACCCCCGGGAAAAATTTGAGGTGATCAAGACAAAGCATCATCAGCTCACGGAACAGGTGGACCGTATTTTTCTTGAAATCCGGGACATGCAGAGGGAAGTGCAGAAGCAACTGGAAGACATGGATCGCTACGTCTTTCTGAAAAGCATCATCAATCCGGCGGATGAACTGAAGAAGAAATACGACGATCCCAAGGTGCATACCTATCTGGATGAAATGACGGATGATATGGCAGACAACCTGATCGCCTTCCGCATGGGGCCTCAGCAGCCGACTATGGCGGGCGTGCCCATCCCCTTCTCCCAGGGCAATCCTTTCCAGCCTTACCAGGTGAATCTGTTCGTGGACAACGGGGACACCCAGGCCCAGCCCATCATCGTGGAAAATTATCCCAACTTCAAAAATCTGTTCGGCGCCATTGAACGGGTCGTCGACCGTACAGGCATCTGGACGACGGATTTCAGCCGCCTTCATGCCGGCTCCCTGCTGAAAGCCAACGGGGGATTTCTTGTGATCAATCTCCTCGACGCCATCCTGGAACCGGGCGTGTGGCAGGGCCTGAAACGCGCGCTCAAGTCCAACTGCTTTGAGCCGCAGACATTTGATCCCTTCTATCTCTTCACGTCGACGGGGATGACGCCGGAGCCGATCGAACTGGATCTGAAGGTCGTGGTGATCAGCAACTCCTATCTTTATTATATTTTAAACGCTTACGATGAAGATTTGCGCAAGATCTTCAAGGTCCGGGCGGACTTCGCCAACGCCATGAACACCACGGAGGAAACGATCCAGCAGATTTCCCGATATGTCCGTCTGAAATCCGAAGAAGATAAATTACGACCCTTCGACCGGACAGCCGTAGCCGCCGTCATTGAAGAGGCGGTGCGCATGACCGGACGAAAGGAAAAACTCACCACCCACCTTCTCAGCATCCAGGAACTGCTGGTTGAAGCGGATTTCCGGGCGCAGCAGGAAAGCGTGAACACCGTTTCCGCCCGCCATGTCGAACAGGCCATTTCGTCCCGGATATACCGCTCCAATCTTCTTGAAGAACAGATCCAGGAAATGATCGATCGGGGGACCCTGCTCATCGACACGGAAGGATCTGTCGTCGGCCAGATCAACGGCCTGTCCGTTTACATGCTGGGCGACTACGCCTTCGGGAAGCCCACCCGGATCACCGCCACGACCTCCATGGGCCGGGCGGGGGTGATCAACGTCGAGCGGGAGGCGGATCTTTCAGGAAACACGCACAATAAGGGGGTGCTCATCCTGAGCGGCTATCTCAGGCGAAAATACGCGCAGAAACAGCCCCTGAGCATGACGGCCAGCATCGCCTTCGAACAGTCTTACTCCGGCGTGGACGGGGACAGCGCTTCCTCCACCGAAATCTACGCCATTCTGTCGAGCCTCGCCGGCTGTCCGCTCCGCCAGGATCTGGCCGTAACCGGCTCCGTCAATCAGAAAGGCGAGATTCAGGCCATCGGCGGAGTCAACCAAAAGATCGAGGGCTTCTTCGACTGCTGCCGGGTCAGGGGGCTGACCGGCACGCAGGGTGTTCTGATTCCCGCGAGCAATGAGCAGGATCTCATGCTGCGTGCGGACGTCATCGAAGCCGTCGCTCGAGGAGAATTTCACATCTACCGGGTCGAGACCGTCGATCAGGGAATCGAGCTGCTTACCGGAGTCGCGGCGGGAATACCTGATGCTGAGGGCATCTACCCGGAAGGGACGATCCATGCCCGGGTTCTCGAGAAACTGGATGAGCTGGCACGGGGCCTCAAGGAATTCGGTGAAGAAGAGGAAGAAAAGAAAAACAACACCCCGGCAAAGGGTAAATGCTGCTGAGGAGTTTTTGTCTATGCTTAACCGGATTGTATGGGAACGAAACGAATTCGTGACCTTGAGAACACAGATGGAGGAGCTGTTCGATTCTTTTTTCGGCGACTTGATCAGCCGTTATTTTATCCCCGCCGTGGGGTCCTTTGCTGACGGACGGGTTTTTGAAACCGACAGGGAATTCGTCCTGGCAATCGAACTCCCCGGTTTGAACGCCGAAGACATCGAGGTGACGGTTCAGGGCAACTGCCTGACCTTGAAGATCCGGCAGACGGAAAATCACATGGCGGGTTCGGACAGAACCGCGGGCAGAGAAACCATCACCCGGACCAGCATTCGCAACGTTCGACTGCCCGATGATCTTCAGACCGACGGGATCGAAGCCTCCTATGCCGACGGCCTGCTGAAGATCAGGCTCCCCAAAAAAGAACGAACGACTCAACGGATCAGGATTCGAACCGAAAGCGGAAGCGCTTCCCATGAATGACCTTGCCGTCGAGCAGTTCCGCTATTCCTTTGACAATCTGGGCTACCTCATTTTTGGAGACCGGACCGCCATGGCAGTCGACGGGGGCGCCGTGGAGGACATCCTGAGCTTCCTGGAAAAGCGCCGCCTCGAACTGCGATGGGTGGTAAATACCCATTCCCATTATGACCACACATCGGGAAACGAAGCCCTGCTGAAATATTCCCGGGCGCGGTTTATAGACTGCGCGGCCCTCGCCGTCCTTGGCCGGCTGGAACTGGAGGGAAAAATTATCCAGGTGTACGCCACTCCCGGCCATACCCGCGACTCCATCTGCTTTCACACTGACACAATCCTGCTCACCGGAGACACCCTGTTCAACGGAACGGTCGGCAACTGTTTTTCCGGCGATATCCACAGCTTTTATTCCTCCATCAGGAAAATCCTGACGTTGCCTCCGGAGACGGTCATCTACGCCGGACATGATTACGTCCGGGATTCCCTCGCCATGGCCCGCCACCTCGAACCGGACAACCCCGCCATCGATGACTTCCTTTCCGTTTACGATCCGAACCACGTCTATTCCACGCTGGCGGATGAACTGCGGATCAACCCCTACCTGCGTTTCAATGAGGGGCGCATCGTTCGCCTTCTCCGGGAAATGGAGCTGCCCTGCGGCACGGAGGAGGAGCGCTGGAAGTCACTCATGAGTCTGGAATAATTCCACTTCCAGATCAGAGATGATATCAGGGCGGCAAGTCAGAGACGACACAGGCGTACTGAACGTACGTCAAGGGGCCGATAACGAAGCCGGCAAAGAAAGCGCCATGACATCGAAGTGCAGTAAATACTACAGATGAAAAAGGAGAAGCATCGATCTCATGAAAGCCATGATCCTGAAAGGCCTTTCTAAATACAGGGAATCCTGGACCCCTCTGGAGCCGGTCGAACTCCCGATCCCCGAACCCGGCCCGGGAGAAATCCGCATCCGTGTTTCCGCATGCGGAATCTGCCATACGGAACTGGATGAAATCGAGGGTCGGACGCCTCCCCCACGGTTCCCCGTCATCCCTGGACATCAGGTTGTCGGCAGGGTTGAAAAAAAGGGCGCCGGTGCATCGGAATACCAGATCGGCGACCGTGTCGGCGTCGGCTGGATTTATTCTTCCTGCGGACAATGCCGGGAATGCCGGAAGGGGCTGGAAAATCTCTGTACAGACTTCCGGGCGACCGGCCGGGATGTCCACGGTGGCTACGCTCAGTACATGGTCGTTCCCGCAGCGTTCGCCCACCCTGTTCCCGAACGCTTCACGGATACCGAGGCCGCGCCGCTTCTCTGCGCAGGCGCCATCGGCTACCGGTCATTACGGCTGACGGGACTGGAAGACGGCCAGAATCTGGGGTTGACGGGGTTCGGGGCCTCGGCACATCTTGTCCTGAAAATGGTCCGGCGCCGCTATCCCCATACCGACGTCTATGTATTCGCTCGAAGTGAAAAAGAAAGGGATTTTGCCCGTCAACTGGGCGCCGTCTGGGCAGGAAGCACGACAGATCCGTCGCCCCGGAAGCTCCATGCCGTCATTGACACGACGCCTGCCTGGAAACCCATCGTCGAAGCCCTGAAGAACCTCGAAAAGGGCGGACGGCTGGTCATCAATGCCATCCGCAAAGAGGAAGGAGACAAAAGCGAACTGCTGAATCTGGATTATCCCGATCATCTCTGGCTGGAAAAGGAAATCAAGAGCGTGGCCAATGTCGCCCGTCAGGATATCCGGGAATTTCTGGAACTGGCCGCAGAGATCCCCCTTCATCCGGAAACTCAGGAATATGAATTGCGAGAGGCGAATCGGGCGCTGGCCGAATTGAAGGAAGGAAAAGTCAGGGGCGGCAAAGTTCTGATTATGAAATAATCTCTTTCAGAACAGGGAAGATTTCAAGGCGGCGGGAAGGAAAGACCGACCCGCCGCAGCAATAAAGACATCGAGGCCCGATTATAACCCCATTAATCAGAATCTGTCCGGCACTTCATCAGGAGTTGAAAATAATCTGCAGTCATCCGGGCCGCCGGATAAAAGATTTCTTCTTCCATCTGGGCATGCAGAATAAAACGCTCGACAAATTTGACCACTTCCTTCCGGCCCTGGTCAAGAGCCGATTGCGCAATATTCTTCAGTGACGCCACGATGGCCTTGTGATCCTCAAAGAGTTCACCATAGAGCCCTCCCTTCAGGTCATCGGCAATGTCCTTCAGGAATCTCATCGAATCGGTAATTTTTCCCTCAGCGAGGAAGGGCAGGGCTTCCAGGGCAGGCAGGACCCTCTCTTCCTCCTTGATGGCATGCATATAAAAAAGCTCCATCAAGTCACGGGCCGCAATGCCGAGATCATTGTCTTCCTTTGTAAGGGCGTAAAGCTCCTCACGCAGTTCCACATGTTCCAGCCTGAGTGTCTGGGGAACCTTCAGTTCCATCTTTGAACCTCCCGTCCTTCAACCCCGGTAGCCCTTTATTAAAGCAGGAGCGCTTTGACGCCTCCGGACAGTCTCAGGGGGCCCGTCATGGCCCCCCGAATGCTTCGCCCTGCTATCTTTTTTCTGTTATTTTTTGAAGACCGGATTGATTACTTTTCAAGACGCTTTAACAGCACGTCGACAAGGGATCGCCGTTTTTTAAGAAACTCACGATAGTCCCTGTGTCCCAGATCGGTAGCGGCAATCGATCGCTCCAGCGGTACAATGGCATCCTTCAGCATCGCAACGCCTTCTTTCGCATCCTCGTCGGTCATCTCGAGGTTCGTCGATTTCTCAAGCTGCTTCAGCCAGTCATCGACAAGGGCTCGTCGATGTTTAAGAAACTGACGAAAATCTCTACGCCCAAGATCCACAGCGGCTATTTGCCGTTCCAGCGGTTTAATGACAGCCTTCAGCATTTCACGGGTTTCCGCAGCTTCAGCCTCGTTCATTTGCAGCATCGCCATAACATGCCTCCTTTCGTCTGAGTTGAAAATTGCTGTTCAGTCATCTGATTCCCAACGAAATCCCGATGTTCCACTGGATATGCGCACAATGGGAAAACGGCAGTTTCCCTGATCGCCGCATTCCAGATTTTTATTTTAAATAATTATAACATGTTTTTTTCTGAATGTAGATTTTATTGTCATCACTATGCTTTCAATGTTCCGTAATTCCCGGTCTTTAGGAGGAAATGGATAAACGCGGGTTTTTCACCCGTGATCGCAGGCCGACCAGCGACTGTCGCAGGTTCGGGTCAAGTTCAAGAACGGCGCCAGGAAAAACAAAATAGACAAAAGGTTGAATCTATGATTAATTTCAACCCAAGCTTGTAGTCGGGAATGCGTTTAACCGGGAAATACTCTTTGCGGCATTCTGAAAAAAATCAATTCTAAAAACAGGGGGGTTGTTTACCATGACATTGAAACGTCGAAAGAAAGTGTTTTCAGTAATTTTGATGTTCATTATGATGGCCGGGGTTATGATGCCCGCCTTCCCATGTCCGGCGTGGGCGCCGCTATCCGGTTCGGGAGAAGCCCATGCGCGTGACGTGCTTCCGGACTCCGCCGCGCCGGTTTCTTTTGCCGATCTGGCAGAGAAGCTCGGTCCGGCTGTTGTGAACATCAGCACGACCAAAGTCATTAAAACCGGAGCGCGAAGACTCCCAGGCGGGGAAACGCCTTTCGACCGGTTTTTCGGCAGCGATGAATTCTTCCGCCGCTTTTTCGACGATCTTCCCGAACGGGAACTCAAACAGCGGAGTCTCGGCTCGGGATTCATCATTTCCAGCGACGGCTACATCTTCACGAATAATCATGTGGTGGAAAAAGCCGACAAGATCCGGGTAAAACTGTCCAGCGGCAAAGAATATGACGCCGAAGTCAAAGGGCGGGATTCCAACACCGATATCGCCCTGATCAAAATCAAGGCGGACCGGGTTCTGCCCGTCGTCACCCTCGGCAATTCCGACAAGTTGAGAGTCGGCGAATGGGTTTTCGCCATCGGCAATCCCTTCGGCCTGGATCATACGGTTACGGCCGGGATAATCAGCGCGAAAGGACGGGTGATCGGAGCGGGACCCTATGACAATTTTCTGCAGACCGACGCCTCCATCAACCCGGGAAACAGTGGCGGCCCTCTCTTCAACATGGCTGGGGAGGTCGTGGGAATCAACACGGCCATCGTGGCCCAGGGGCAGGGAATCGGCTTTGCGATTCCGATCAACATGGCCAGGGAAATTCTTGAGGATCTGAAAACCAGCGGGCGGGTGACCCGCGGCTGGCTGGGCATCACCGTGCAGGATATCACCGAGGAGATTTCCGCGAACCTGAAGCTGAAGAATTCGCAGGGCGCGCTGGTGAGTCAGGTTCTGGAAGGCGAGCCGGGTGATAAGGCGGGTATGAAGGCAGGCGATATCATTATCGGGATTGACGGCAAACCCGTCACCAGCACGAAGGATCTGCTGAAAATCGTGGCTGCGCTGAAGGTGGGGAAAAAGGTGCAGGTCAGGACCTTGAGAGACGGACGGGAAATGACGCTGTCGGCCGTCATCGGGGAGCGTAAGGATGCCAGGGAGATCGCAGCAAAGGAACCGGTTCATCAACAGCTCGGCATGACCGTTCAGGAGGTGACCCCGGAAATCGCAAGGAATCTGGGACGCAAGGTTCAAGGCGGCGTGATTATTACAAGAATACGTCCCGGTTCGGCTGCCGATGATGCCGGTCTCAAGATCCAGGATATCATCCTTCAGATCAATCGAGCCCGTATCCGCACTTTGAAGGATTACCAGAACGCCCTCTCCAGAGGGCCGGAAAACAACACATGGCTGCTGCTCGTTCAACGCGGCGACTCGTCCTTTTTCGTGACTCTGGAAAAGGAAAACGGAAATCCCAAGCCGGAACAGGAAGAGGAACAGGAGCCGGGATAGCCGAGGCGGGAGACATCTCGAATACCGGGGAATTCAAGGGCAATCGATGGGACGGATCTTTGCTGTCGGGGATATCCATGGCTGTCTGGACCAGCTGAAAGAGATGATCTCCCTGCTGGACATCGACAGGAATCAGGACACCCTGGTCTTTATCGGCGATTATATCGATCGGGGGCCTGATTCGAAAGGCGTCCTGGATTTCATCCTCGAGCTGAAAAAAGAGATGAAAACCGTGGTCTGCCTCCGGGGCAATCACGAGGAGATGTTTCTCGACTTCTATCTGGAACAGAAAAACGGACCTCTGTTTCTGCTGAACGGCGGCCGGAACACACTCTCATCCTACGGGATGAAGAAAACAGATCAAGGATATGCAGCCAGACTGCCGGATGCGCATCTTCATTTTTTAAAGACGCTTCCCCTTTATTTTGAAGCCGGAAATTTTCTTTTTGTCCATGCCGGGCTGCGGCCCGGCATTCCTCTGAAACAGCAGGATCCTCACGATCTGCTGTGGATCCGGGATGAATTTTTCCTTTCCCATGCCGATTTTCCCAGGGTCGTGGTGTTCGGCCATACGCCTTTTCCTCGGCCTTTTCTGATGGAGAATAAAATCGGCATCGACACGGGGGCGGTCTACGGGGGACAACTGACCTGTGTTCGACTTCCGGACGGGCGGTTCTATCAGGTATAGCTCTTTATCTTTCTGCGCGAAACTCCCAGTCGATTTCCTAATCCAGTTTTACATTCCCGATAAATATTATGAATTTTCCAAGCAGTTCATGGTCAAAGCACCGGCCCATCCCCCGATCCCGAGGATCCTGTGCCGGTTCGGCATTATCCTCCGGATGCGACGGCGTTCCGATCATGATCTGAATCACCTTCATGGGAGACAGAGGATCTTTATACGGCCTGCGGGAGGTCATGGCATCGAAGACATCCATAATCCTCAGCACGCGGGCAAGGACGGTTATGTTCGTTCCCTCCAGATTCATGGGATAGCCGCCGCCGTCAAAATCCTCATGATGCTGCACAATGGCCTTCTTGACGAACGCGGGCAGTTCCGAATCCAGAAGCATCGCCAGGCCGCTGAGAGGGTGACGCTTCATGATCTCCCATTCGATCTCAGTAAGAGGGCCGTTTTTATTGATGACCTCTTGAGGGACATAAGCCTTTCCGATATCGTGCAACAGGGCGCAGACACCGCATGACCTCAGCGTTTCCGATATCTGCTCTGCATCAGATATCTCATCTTTTTGACAATATGTCAGGATCTCCGGATTTTCGCTGATAAATGCCACGGTCCACCAGGTGACTTTCATTGCATGTTCATAGGTTTCGTAATCATGGCCTATCATCTTGGCCAGGGCGGGAAGGGAGTTGGAATCCGTTATGAATTTCATGGCATTCTCGATCATTTTCTGTGTCCGCTGCAGCGTCTCCATACCCATGGCGCCGGACTTGAGGGAAGTTTCAAAGGCGGCTTTCACGACATTTGTGGACACCCTGCTGAATATCGCTGCTTTCCGGTCGACCGTTATCCCTTGATTGTCGAGGATTTTCCCCAGGTTGGCCTCAAGATACTGTTCGTACTTAAACGACTCTTCGATATCGACAAATACGTCTTGAACGCCGCTTTCCGAGAGTTTTGCGAGTTGCGCAACGGTAACCCTGTTGCCGTCCGCTGCCCAGAGGACATATTTTCCCTCCCTGTTCCGCATGAATATTTTGAATTCCGGTAGAGATTCCGGCAGGATTGCTCCAGGAGGGATGGCCATGTATCCGCCGCTGTTCATCGCATTAACGCCTCAATCATTTCCTGCCGGCCGACGCATCTTCGCTAACTGCCTCCTGATTATGGCGTCCTGCTGGTGCAACTGCCGATTTATTTATTGGTCGAGCTCTACTATTCGTAAGGACAGGGAGCAGGTCACGCATCAGTGAAGAAAATCTCACCCGGCCTCAACCATGCGTATTTCTTCCCTGGTCATGCCATACAATCGATACACGGTGCTGTTCATGACTTTCTCCGTTTGAATAATGGCGGCTTCCGTCCGTTTGATCTCGTCATCGATGCCGATCAGTCGTTTTTTCAATTCGGGGGAGTCACTTTTCCGCAGCTTGAGCAGCAAATCGGAGAGCTTTCCGGCGTTGAAGCCCGCCGTTACCGATACATCACGCAGGGCTTGCCGCCATTGGGCGGCGATAAAGGGCGTCTCGGGTACATCAAAGAGTTCCAGTACCGTCTCGCCGCCGATCTTGAGGAGCAATTCATCGTCCGTATTTTCCACGGCAAGTTCCACGCCGGGACGGAGCAGGGCATCCCAGGCCGCAAGCTTTTCCTTCCACCTGTCGGCATCGGCGCAAAGCCAGGTCGACCTGCGCCTGTCCACAACGGTCTGGTCGCCGTTGACCCGCTTGCCGAATCCGGCGATCAGATCGCGCCGGAGGGTGTGCAGCCGCTGCAACTCCCTTGCCTGCCGGGCAACCTCGGCCCTGTCCTCATCCGACGCCTCGGGAATGGGGAGGGGAGCGATGAATTGTTTGTTGGCCTCAAACCATCCACCTTCTTTTGGTTTGGCAATGCGACGAAAAATGAAATCGGCAGGGCGGGCATTGAGGATGCCAAGGAGAAACCAGCCGCCCTCAGGAGTATTCGGCAGGATGCCATTGACTCGAACGTTGTTGCAGTAGAACGTTCCCTCTGAATCGTAGGAAACCCGCAGATTGGGAACGGTCTGGGCAACCAATAGCTTGGTATGTTCCTGCTTATCCAGATTCTTAGGGTAATTGTAAGCCCACCAACCGTCATCTATATTCATCCTGCCTCTTTCTCTGTTTCTCAATGCCTGTTCATGCTGCTTCAGATAAGCCAGGGCCAGGGGAAAACGGTTGGATAGTTCGCTTTCTGTTAGAAGTCGCGGCCTCGCACCGGAAATATCATAAGGAAACAGGAGCCAGGTATCGGTCTGAGGGGATTGATAACGTTTGGCTTCAGCACCGGAGACGAGGGGACGCATGATGGCGTCCTCAAGGCGGACCTCCATGCCGCTTTTTGTCCGGTATCGCCCCGGTCCAAGACGGATTAAGTGGTAGATGGCATCAGCGCTGGTCTGAATCCCAACAAATATCCCGCGGCAACGCTCAATTAATGGTTTGCAAGTCTCTCTCAGACGGTCGATGAGCTTCCGTTCGGCATCGGGCATCAGGTTCCAGGCTTCGGTTTCGGGCAGTTCTTCATAGGAGATCCGAGCATCAGGGGATTGCCACTCGATCCGGGACATGTCCCCGTCGGGGATAAAGGAACAGCGAAGCGCATCAACCGAACGGCCCCGGAAAAATTGAAGGGCCGTGTAGGTGATGGCTTCGTCGAAAACCTGAAAACTCTTGAAATCGACCCAGCGGTCAAGGCGGCGGTTCCGCTTGACAACGGCGCGCAGCCCCCTGCCGTACTCGTTCATCATCCAGACGTTGGGGGCAATGTAGCCCATGCGCCCATCCGGCCGTAGAAGATCCAGTCCCTTTTCGATGAAGGGAAGATACAGGTCGAAATTGCCCGTCCGGGTGCTTGCATACAAGGGGGCGCCGTCGGCACGGCGGGCCTCCAGCAGATATTCGGCAACGGACGATTGAACCCGGCGGAAATTCTGCAGTTTGACATAGGGCGGGTTGCCGATCACACAGTCGAAGCCGCCCTGGTCAAATATTCCCGGGAACGTCTCCTTCCAGTCGAAGGCATTGATACGCTCCCGTTCATCTTCGCTGAAGAGGTCCGGCTGCCGATTCGCATAGAAGTCCGGGCCGACCAGACTGTTGCCGCAACGGATGTTCCTGTCGAGGCTCGACAGGGGCTTGCCGGCCGACGCCGTGTGCATCCAGAGCGCCAGTTTGGTGATTTCCACGGACTCGGCGTTGAGGTCCACACCGTGCAGATTGTTGGCCAGGATATCGTTGATGACCACATCCTGGTCCCATAACTCTGCCAGCCCAACAATGCGGTCTGTCTCATCGGCCACCCAGCGATGCTCCCGTTTGAGCCTTTCCAGCGTCTGAATGAGAAAAGCGCCGGAACCGCAGGCGGGATCGACGACCTTCAACTCACGTAACCGCCTGCGGTAGGCCTGCAGCGATTGCAGCCAGGCACCGGCTGCCTTCGCGGTTCGGCGTCTGTCCGCTAAAAATTTGCGGTACTCTTCGATCTGCTCATCATTCGGACGCTTTTCCTCGGTCAGGTCAAGTTCGCCCTTAATATCCCGAAGCCGCGCGCCCACCGTCTCTTCCACGATATAGGCCGTGACCCATTCCGGGGTATAGTAAACGCCGTCCCGCTTGCGCTGGGAAAGAAGATTGATGGACGGCCTGCCGTCGGCTTCGGCCTCCATGATTTCCAGTTCGGTGATCGATTGTTCGAAGATGCGGCCGATGGCGTAAAAATCGATCATCCGCTCGTGTGCCGCATTCTTGATGCCGAAATTGTACTTGGCACAGAAAAAGAGCAGGGTCAGGGGATGGGCGAGCAGAGTTTCCGCCCCACCTGTTCCCTGGTTCCTGACACAGAAGACCTTGGCGGGAATATTCAGGTTTTCCAGATCGGGAAGTTCTTCGAACAGGCCGCCGTTGAAACGCTTAATGAGGTGGTCGCCGACCCTTCCTCCGTCGCGCATGGTCCGGAAGATGGTTTTGACCCGCTCCCAGGGGATGGAATCCTCGGGATTGTAGTATGCGTCGCGGCTGAGATCGATCAGGACGTTTCTCAGGAGATCCCCGGGAAACTCGAGGGCCTTTCCCATGTCCTCGCAGAACATGATGAAGAGGCAGCGGTCAAGGAATCGTTGGGTCAACCGTACCAGCTTGCCCCTGGTTCCGGAGAATCCCGGATTGGCTTCGACGATGCTTTTAAAAACGAATTCACGATACGCCTTGTATTCAATGTAAAAGTCCCGTTCGAGGGCCGATTCCCGGACGAATTGCTCTTTCAGTAAAACTTCGAGCGGTGCGGGACCACGTTCGGAAAGGAGGACGGCGGAGGAAAAGATTTTACTGAACAGGAACCGCAGGAAGGCCGCGGATTCAGTATTATTGAGAAGGGACTCGGCTTCTTCACCGGGTGCGGGAGAGATCACGAAACGCTGGCATTGGGCTTCCCCTTTTACGCGATTGTAGAGTCGGAATTCGTTTGTATCGGTAACGATACCCCATGCCGGCTCGACCAGTTCATGGCCGGTCAGGGATGCCCTGGCTTCCCGCAGGTAATCCAGGCATTGTCTTACAGGTGTGCGATCGTTACCCTTCCGGTGTTGCTGTTGATCCAGTCCGGAGCGCATGTCCTTGAACTCGCAAAGCACCTGAGGGATGTCCGGCATCCCGGCTTCGCCAAAACGGCCGAGCGCCAGATCAGCCTGGCCCACGCCACCCATTTGCCCCGCCCGGGCAATCGGAAATTGAGGATAGCACTGATAGCCATCGCCACTCTCGCCCTGCAGGGAATAACCCCAGATGTCCCGGAAAAACAATGATATGAAGGCGGCATCGGTGGCGGTTTCCTTGAGCCTTCGGCGTTCATTCCAGATTTTAAGGCGCTCAAGCAGCACCTGAGCTTCAACGGAGTCTTGAAAAATCCTGAATTCATTCTCCCAGTGGGAGGCCAGAAGAGAAATGCTGAACAGCGGTTGGTAGTTCATTTGCGGCAGTTCCTTTCACTGAAAACGGATTACATGCGGACGACCCTGTCGGGTATCAGGAAATCGGCACAGCATCTCTGTGCCGACAAATTCAAGGAACGGTTTGGAACCTGTTAAATCAATACAAAGTCAAAATCTGTCACAGTTTGTCCATCTGCAGGGAAGCAGAAATCCAGCGTCAGATTCGGAAAAGCGCCATCCGAATCTGCATCGATCATCACCTTGATTGAAGGAGTCTATTGCGGAGAAACCGACCTGCATTGAACTTCCAGACAGACACAGCTACCTGATACTGGGGGAAAAGATTTGAACCCGATCAAGTCAAACTATAGTTCCCGGCGGAGAAAGTTTACCGCGTTGCGGAAGATCTGCAGCCCCTGGCCCTCTTCCGGCAGTTTCTCGCGGGTCCAGCGGGGGTGGTTGGTTGCATGCAGATAGGCCTCCGGGTGCGGCATCAGACCGAAAAGACGTCCCGTTTCATTGCAGAGGCCCGCGATGGCGTTTGTAGAGCCGTTGGGATTCTGCGGATAGGCCATCACAGCCTCCCGGAAGGATGAATCGCTGTATTGAAGAACGACCTGCCTCTGGTCGTGCAGCCGCTTCAGGATCCCTTCGTCCCGCGGCACCAGCTTTCCTTCCCCATGCCGGACGGGTAGATAAATTCCTTCCATCTCCCGGGTGAACACACAGGGGGAAGAGGGATCCGGTTTCAGATAGACCCAGCGATCCTCGAATTTTCCGGAGTCATTATAGGTCAGTGTTACGGTCTGTGTCGCATAGTCGCCATCGAAACCGGGCAGCAGTCCCAGCTTGACCATGAGCTGGAAACCGTTGCAGACCCCCAGAATCAGTTTGCCATCGGCGATGAAACGGCGCAGCGAATCGTAAAGCCGCTCTTCCGTTCCCCGGATGCGGACATGCAGCAGGCGGTTGGCATTGGCCTTGGCGGAACCGAGGTCGTCGCCGTCGACAAACCCTCCGGGCAGATTGAGAAAATGATAATCATCGAGACGCTTTTCCCCACTGATCAGGTCGCTGATATGGACGATGTCCACTTCATCGGAACCGGCAAGACGGCAGGCGTGAGCCATCTCCATCTCGCAGTTCGTCCCGTTTCCCGTAATGACCATGGATTTTACCCGTTGCGGCATTGTTCTTAACTTCCCCTGTTCCTTGTTTTCTTTCAGCGACCCCGTCATCGGAGCGGTGTCTGGTTATCAAACAACCTGTCTCACAGCGTTCTACTTTCTATTTCCCAGCGGAAAACCCCGTCCTCTCCCATTGAATATTGAACTTTTTTACATCTCCCGCAGCGTCTGCTGCCAGGCCTCTTTCAGGGAGGCAATCTCTTCCTCGATAATGACGCGGCCCTGCAATCCGGTCACCACAAAGGTCTGCTCCACGGTGACTCGACCGATACAGGCCATTTCCGAATCGGCCATCATTGATTCGAAGGCTTCCCGATCAGCGGGGGACACCGTCACCACCAGCCGGCTCTGGGATTCGGAAAAGAGCAGATCGTCATTCCTCGTAATTCCCGCCGACGGCGCAAGGGAAACATCGACGGCCATTCCCAGACCGCCGGCGAAAGCGATTTCCGCCAGGGCTACCCCCAGACCGCCATCGGAGCAGTCATGGCAGGAAGCGACCAGTCCGGCCTCCATCGCACCGCACAGGGCCTCGTAGCGGCTGCGGGCTTTACGGGCATCAACCCGCGGCACACTGTTGCCCACGAAGCCGTTCAGGGCATACCATTCCGAACCGCCCAGCTCTTTCCGCGTTTCCCCGAGGACGTAAACGAGATCCCCCGGCTGTTTGGCATCCATCGTCACCGCCCTGCGCACGTCGTCCATCCTGGCGATGACGGAAAAGAGCAGCGTCGGGGGAATGGAGATCTTTGTTCCTCCGATCATGTAATCGTTCTTCATGCTGTCCTTTCCGGAGATGCAGGGCACCCCGTAAATCCGGGTATAGTCGTAGAGAGCCTCGTTGGCCCGGACCAGCTGGGCCAGTTTGTAGCGTCCGTCCGGTGTTTTTTCCGACTCCACGGGGTCACACCAGCAGAAATTGTCCAGCCCGGCCATCCGGCGCAATGAAGCCCCGACGGCCACAGCGTTCCGGATTGCCTCATCGATGGCGCATGCGGCCATGGCATAAGTGTCGATATCACTGTAGCGCGGACAGATACCGCTGGCCACAACGATCCCTTCGAAGGATTCCAGGATCGGACGCAGCACCGCGGCATCTCCCGGTCCATCATCGGCAGCTCCCACCAGAGGTTTGACGGCGCTCCCCCCCTGAACTTCGTGATCATACTGCCGGACAACGGATTCCTTGCTGCAGATGTTCAGTCGTCCCAGCATCTCTTTCAGAGCGCGTCCCAGATCGGCCGGCTCGGGAAAATCGGGCTCCGGGAAAGCCGGCGGCGTCCAGCGGGCATTCAACTTCATCTGGGGCAGCCCTTCGTGGAGAAACTCCATATCAAGAAAGGCCACTGTCTGCTCGCCGTAGCATACATGAAACATTCCCGAATCGGTGAAACGACCCAGAACCGTTGCCTCCACTCCCATTTTGGCCGCCAGGTTCAGAAAGGCGTCGATCTTGTCCGGATACACCGCCAGGGTCATCCGCTCCTGGGCCTCGGAAATCAGGATTTCCCAGGGATGAAGCCCCGCGTATTTCAGAGGCGCCTTTTTCAGGTCGATTTCGCATCCGCCGGACAGACTGGCCATCTCGCCCACGGACGATGAAAGACCGCCGGCGCCGTTGTCGGTAATGGCCCGGTAGAGCCCCTGATCTCGAGCCAGCAGGAGAAAATCGGTCATCCGCTTCTGGGTGATGGGGTCTCCGATCTGGACGGCCGTCACAGGGGAACCCTCATGAAGTTCCTCCGAGGAAAAGGTCGCTCCGTGGATGCCGTCCTTGCCGATGCGTCCGCCGGTCATGACGACGATGTCCCCCGGCTGGACTTCCTTGATGTGAGACGGTTCGCCCAGGATCCGGGCGGGCATGATCCCCCCCGTTCCGCAGTAAACCAGGGGTTTTCCGAGAAAGCGCTCATCGAAAACGAGACAGCCGTTGACGGTGGGAATGCCGCTCTTGTTTCCCCCATGCTCCACTCCTTCCCGCACCCCTTCATAGATGCGCCGGGGATGGAGAATGCGAGGCGGCAGCGGCTGGTCATAGAAGGGAGAGGCAAAGCAGAAGACGTCCGTGTTGAAGATGAGCTTCGCTCCCTTTCCGGCCCCGAAGGGGTCGCGGTTCACCCCGACGATGCCCGTCAGGGCGCCGCCATAAGGATCGAGGGCGGAGGGCGAATTATGGGTTTCTACCTTGAAAACCAGGTTGTATTCGTCATTGAACTTGATGATTCCGGCGTTATCCACAAAAACGGATAAGCACCAGTCCTCCGGGCCCAGCTCTTCGCGTATGGCGTTGGTCGACCCCTTGACACAGCTTTTAAAGAGGGAGTCGATAACCCGGGAATTGCCATGCTCATCCTCATAGGTGATCAGGCTGTTGAAGATCTTGTGCTTGCAGTGCTCCGACCAGGTCTGGGCCAGACACTCCAGTTCCACATCAGTGATCCCTTCGCCGATTCCGGCCTCCCGGCGCCGGCGCTGCACAGCCTCATCCTGAAAATAATTCCGGATAATCCGCATTTCTTCCACGGTCAAGGCCAGAACGCGGCTGCCGCTGATCTCCTGCAGGGCAGCGTCGTCATCGGGCAGATCGACATATTCCGTCCGGGGCTGATCCGCAACGATGACCCTGGGGACGTAAGGTTTCACAGGCTCCCCGGATTTCCAGGTCCGGCCGTCAATAATTTCAAATCTCTGGATCAGCTCATTGGCCAGCAGTCCGGAGGCAATGTCTTCCACTTCCCGGCGGGTCAACTTTCCCTTGAGCAGGTACTGCCGCGAGGTATAAACCTTCAGGCCGCCGTTGGCCGCCTTCTCCAGGAGCAGCCGGACCGCTTCTGTCGCGGTGCGGCCGACGTTATCTGTGACGCCGGGCCGGAAGCCCACTTCGATCAGCCAGTCGAAATCAAAAGCCAGACTTCTGTTGACGGCGTACCGCTGAATGACCGGGTCCGAAAACGGCCCGGCGGCAATACGTTCCAATAACTCGTCCGTCAAATCCCCTTCCAGGGTGTAGACCTCGATCGTTTCCACATTTTCCACGGAAAGATGAAGATCGTGGAAGATCCTGCGCCGGGTTTTCTCTCCCAGGGCGTCTCTCACCCCGGGGAGAAAACCGATCTCAATCCTGCTGATCATTTTCTTTTCTCACTTTTATTATTTCAATGCGCTTCATCATGCTTTTTCAACGGACTCATTCACCTGGTCTCTGAAAGAGAAGTTTACGTACAATACATGACTGCATAATGCAACAGAGAAAAATGCGGATTTCCATAAGGAACAGGATCTTAGGACCATCCTGCACATAGAGGGAACGGCATCTGAGCTTTTACTGAAATGCGGGCAAAAAGAAATCAATTCACGCCTTTCTAATTAACTCGGAGCCGCCTTTCACAATGACTGAATTTTGATCTGATTAATATTTATCTGAGATGTAACGCAAAGGTTGTAAACTTTTTGTTGACATTGTCTGGTGTGTATGAAACATAAGTCACAATGTGGCTGTTTTTTGAACACATTGTAAGACAATTACAAACACAGGAAAGGAGGGTGAAAGGAAGAAGTCGGCTTGGTCAATTCATAGAAAGGAGGAGGGGCGGATTTCAGGACCCCGGGGAGCAATGACCTGACCATTTTAATCTTATATAAAAGATTCAACATGGCATTCATAAATCGAAGAATTTTTTCTGTTCCAGTTAAGGCGGCGAGTTGTCGAATTGGCATCAGAATTTTTTTCAAAAAAAGGAGAGGGAAGATATGGATGAGTATGTTGTAAAACGGAGTTTTAACAGTCTTATTACCACGGGAATTGTGGCCGTCATTCTCACGGTTATCGTCGCCTGCATTTATTGGCCGATCTGGGGTACGATCTCCAAGGCCATTATCCTGGCTTTCGGCGCGCCGGGACTGCAGGAAGTCGATGCCAAAACAGCAGGTAAGTTTTTCCAGGTTTTTGCGGAAGCCACCTTTTTCTGGATGATCATCAACGCTTGGATCTGGCAGTCCCTGGTCTTCGGCGGTTACGGAAAATATGCCGTTACGCCTCGTCAGCCCTGGGCTGGACTCTGGTATACAGCCGTCGGTCTGATCGTCGGTCTCGTCGGTTTCTTCATTGTCGTCGGATTTACCGGCATGTGGTGGAAACCATTAAGCTTAGCCATCCTGTTTACACCGCAGAACGCGGATGAGGTCAAACTGGCCATCGAAGGCTGGGAAGTCGGGAACTTCTACGCGCTTCCCGTCATTCTGGCCAATATCGGTTATCCCGCCCTGTTTCATAAATGGCCCTTTGCCGGCAACATCAAGGCTCCCTATGACAGCATCGGAACCATGGGGGTGGGTTCCTATTTCTGCCTCCTGGTCTGGTTCGCAATCATTATCCCCAGCTTCTGGTTTCATCTGGAACTCGGTGGGCATGAGATTATCAACAAACCCATGGGCTCCTGGCCGACTTTTGTTGCCTGGGCACAGTGCTTCATCTGGTTTTTCCTTATTCCTGCTGAGGGCGGCGAGCATTATCCCATGAAATTTTTCGCCAAGAAACAACCCTGGATGGGCTTCATCGGTCTCATCATCAGCTTTATTGGAGCTTATGCCATGCTGTATGTCGTACGAGCCATCGTTAATCCGTTGAACCTGATGCCCGGCGTGCCTCCTGATGTTCCGGTTGCCTCAGTCGCCTTGTCCATTGTTATCGCGACCCTGCTGTGGCACCATGTGTTTGACGACTGGCCCACGGCAGCCATGGTTCAGAATCCCGTTGCCCGCATTCTGACGCGGATCGCCATCTGGTGGGTACTGGGCCTTGCGTACGGCATCATCTGGGTGAAGATCTTCAAGATGGTTCCCTATGCCGGAAACGACCTGGGGATGGGCTATCCAGTCATGGGCATCCTTGCCGGCCAGTTTGCCTGGCTTATGGTTTTCCTGTACTACAACACCTTTTTCGACAAGTGGCCCCTGGTCCGGAAGGTTCCTGCCGGCAGGGAATAGTCGATCCGTCTGCATTCACAAACGGTTAACATTTTCATAAACGATTTCGCGGCGCCTGCTTTCAAGGGTTGAAAAATCCTGGAGGCAGGCGCCTTTATTATGAGGAATCCCTTCTGCCATGTTTCCATTTCTCATGTGACGTGTTCTTTCCAGCGAAATTCTGATATAAAAAATCCAGGAGATTTTTTCAGAAACCGGAGGGAAAGGAACGTTGCGCCATGTTAAAAAACCCAGGTCCAAGTTACAGTTTCCGCGTTTCTCTGGACATGCCGGAAGGAACCGATGCCCTTTCACGACTCATGGCCGCAGTTGGCAGGGTGGGCGGCGAGATCATGGAAATGAAGACGCCTGCCCAGAATGATGGAAAGATTGTCCGGGAAATTCTTGTTTACGCGCCTGACGAAGACAGAGAACGGGAAATTCTGAAAACCATCGGAGCCCTGGAAGGATTCCGAACCTTTGATGTGATTGACTGCACCTTTCTCAGGCACACGGGAGGGAAAATCGAGGTGGTCAGCAAAATTCCAATGGCAAACCGCGATGACCTGGCCATGGCCTATACCCCCGGCGTCGCGCGGATATCCCTCGCTGTTTCGGAGGATATCGAACGAGCCTATGATCTGACCATCAGAAAAAACACCGTTGCGATCGTCACCGACGGATCGGCCGTCCTCGGGCTCGGGGATATCGGTCCTGAAGCCGCGTTGCCGGTCATGGAAGGGAAAGCCGTATTGTTCAAAAGCTTCGGCGGCGTTGACGCCTTCCCCATTTGCCTGAATACAAAAAATCCGGAAGAAATCATCCAGGCTGTAAAATGGATTGCCCCCGGTTTCGGAGGGATCAATCTGGAAGACATTTCCGCGCCCCGCTGCTTCGAAATCGAGCAGCGTCTGAAAAAGGAACTCGATATCCCCGTTTTCCATGACGATCAGCACGGTACGGCAGTCGTTATCCTCGCCGGCCTGATCAATGCCCTGAAAATCGTCGGCAAACGGATCGAGGAAATCACCGTCGTCGTCAACGGCCTGGGAGCGGCCGGCATCGCCTCCATTTCTCTGCTGTCAGCCGCAGGGGTCAGAAAAATTATCGGCTGCGACCGTGGGGGAATTCTGTATCGGGGAAGGCAGGAAGACATGAATCCATTCAAGGCCGAACTCGCCCTGACAACCAATCCGGAAGGGTTGAAAGGCGGTCTGGCTGACGCCCTGCGGGGCGCCGACGTCTTCATCGGTTTGTCCCGTCCCGGCCTGCTTCAAGGAAAGGATATCTCGAAAATGGCAAGGGATCCGATCGTCTTTGCCATGGCCAATCCGGTTCCCGAAATTCTGCCTGAAGAAGCGGAGCCCTATGCCGCTGTCGTGGCAACGGGTCGCTCCGATTACAACAACCAGGTGAACAATGTCCTGTGCTTCCCCGGCCTTTTCCGGGGAGCCCTGGACTGTCACGCCCGGGACATCAATCAGGAAATGCTGCTGGCCGCGGTTCACGCCATCGCTACGGCCGTTAAAGCCGATGCGCTGAGGCGGGATTTTATCATCCCCAGCATTTTTGATCCCACCGTCCAGCCCCGGGTCGCCGCGGCAGTCATGGAGGCCGCCAGAAAGACCGGCGCTGCCCGTTCCCGTAAAGCGTATATTTCGCCGATCAATCGGAGTTGACTTTCCCAAAATTCATCCCGAACGGCATTCAAAAGTATCTTTCCGATTTCAGAGCAAAGGGCACGCTGCGTTGGTGTTGGTGTTGGCTTCGCTAGCGGCGCCTGGATGCGCCACGCTTCCACATCGTTGACTGGGCATCATCTCTGATCGGAAAGGGGATTAACACAACGGCAGAAAAGGAGGTAAGCACGGGCGCCGATTACGTGGTATCCGGAGAGGCAACCCGGCGGGGGGGCAATGAATGGGTGCCGAATCGGGTAGCGAAAACGCCCCCGATGCCGATGACCAGGGCAAGGATCTTGATCATCCAGCCTAAAACAGGAATCCAGCCCACGATCCACAGCAGAAGCAAGCCCCAGAAAGTCTCCCAGAGCGGCTTCGCCGTGTTTTTCTTGAACAGTGCCAGCAGCATCATACCGATCAGCCGGGCGACGGCAACCAGTCCAAGAAGCGCCGCACAGACAACGAGCGTCATTTCCAGGGGAACAAGAACGATGCCCACAACGGAAAGGGTCAACAATAACGCAAGAGGAACAACAAGGATCAGCACCAGAATACCCCAGAGCCCCACCTGAATCAGATGCCCCTGAATGGCTTGAGAAATCCGATGAACCGGTTTCGGTATCAGGGTGATGATCAACAGGGCCAGAATCAGAAAGCCGGCAAAAACCAGAATGGAAATGATCGTAAAGATCCAGGACCATCCCTCCCAGTTGTCATTCAGAACATCGGAAATCGCTTCGGAAAGATTGGAGGAATTGATTTCAGTCAGCGTGCCGTTAATTTGAGCCCCTTTGCCCAGCACAACAACGCCTCCCAGACAGACGACATCCCCGCCGATTGCGGCCGTTCTGGTCAGAACGACGGAGCCCCCTACCGCAACAACATGAGAGGTTACGGTCCCTGAAACGGTGACCTGCCCTCCGAAGGCAATCACATTGTGGACCCGCCGGCCTTCCTGAATGAAAACATCCTCACCGATCTTGACAATGGTCTTCTCCCCGGAAAAGGCCTCGGTTGCATAACAGAACAGGAGGATCAATCCCAGAAGACAGATGACGATGCGCTTCACTTTTTCCTTCTCCCAGACGGTGAAATTCTCATAAGCAGATTATTGCCTCATTCTCACGAATAGGCCGGTGTAGAATTTTTTTTAACCGGCTGTCATCTCCCTGCGGCGACGGACAAATTCGAACAGACCGGGCATGATAGATATTCCGATGATCGCCAGGATAACCAGGGTGAAATTTTCTTTAATTAAAGGAAGATTCCCAAAGTAAAAGCCGCCCAGGATAAAAAAGGCTACCCAGGCAAGCCCCCCCGATACGCTGTAGGCAAGAAACCGGGGATAGGCCATTTGGCCTATCCCGGCCACAAAAGGGGAAAATGTACGCACAATGGGAACAAATCGCGCGATAATGATGGTTTTTCCCCCATACCGTTCGTAAAACCGGTGGGTTCGATCGAGATATTCCTTCTTGAAAAAACGGGATTTTTCCTGATGAAAGACTCGAGGTCCGATAAATTTACCCAGGGTATAGTTCACATTATCTCCGGCCACCGCCGCAACAGGAATGGCCATCAGCAGCAATTCCACTTCCAGGGCGCCGGTGGCGGCCAGGGCTCCCAACCCGAAAAGGAGAGAATCTCCCGGCAGAAAGGGCGTCACGACAAGCCCCGTTTCACAGAAAATAATCAGAAAAATGATGACGTAGGTCCATATGCCGAAATTTGAAATCAGGAGCTGAAGATACCTGTCGAGATGAATAAAAAAATCAATGAAATTAACTGCGATTTCCATGTAAAGTTTCCATTTTGATCTTATTTGGGGCGGGAGTATAGGGAACGGCTCATTGAAAGTCAAGAACTCCCTTGAAACGACGCATTCCTCCGGCTGCCGCCTGAGGAATGCGCGTGATCTTTTCCGGCTTCCTTACTGAAAAAGTTTCCCGGCAATGCAGGCCACATGACGCCCCTGAAAATTCGCTCCGGCCAGTTCATTTTCGGTGGGCCATCGATCATTCGCTGACCCGGCAATCGTGGATGCGCCGTAGGGTGAACAACCTGTAATCTCGTCATTCCTTGACTGCCCCTGAAACGTATACGGCAGTCCCACAATGATCATACCGTGATGAAGGAGTGTCGTATGGAAGCTGAGAATGGTGGACTCCTGACCGCCGTGCTGCGTACCCGTACTGGTGAAAACACTGCCCACCTTGCCGACCAGCGCCCCTTTGGCCCACAGGCCGCCCGTTGCATCCAGAAAGGAGCGCATCTGTCCGCACATATTCCCGAAGCGGGCGGGAGTGCCGAAGAGAATCGCATCCGCCGTCTCCAGTTCCGCCACCTCACAGACGGGAACATGGGCAAAGGCCTGCTGAGCTTCAAAAACACCGATCTTCTTCAGAAGTGCTTCAGGAAGGGTTTCCGGAACACGCCGCATTACGACCTCGACGTCAACGATTTCACTCGCCCCTTCAGCCACGGCCTCGGCCAGACGGTGCACGTGACCGTAGGCCGAGTAATAAACAACCATAATCTTCATAATGTCCCTCCTTTCAAATCGTTTTTCAGGATTCTTTCCAATAAAACATTTTACGGAACTCTTTTATCCGGCATTCGAAATGCCTTTTAATCAGCATAAGCGGTTACTTAAAAAAATCTCCTGCTTTTTTTCCTGCAAAAAAGCATCCGGGGTTATAAAGGAAAGGCAGACATTCTCCCTTTGAATCCCCTTTTTCAATTTTAGAGAAAACCGACCAGAATCAGTCCGAAAGAGATAGTAACTATCGCCAGAATCACGGTCAGACGTCCTGACATCCGATGTATCCATCGAATCGTCCCCCCATAAGCCGGCAGGCGAAACTGTAAAAATCCCAGAGTAAGCGTCGAAAATGCTGCAGCCAGCGTCAATCCGCCCAGCCAGGTATGAGGATTACCAAAATGCGGCCGGCCGGAAAGGGAAATCATAAGAACGGCAGCGAGAAACCCTGACGCCATGAGGCCGGCTCCGCCGATGCCTGCCCGTCGATGGATCTTCAGCCACCAGCGATTACGCCGCAAAGTCATGGCCACCGTCACCCCGATCATTAAAAAACCGGCTGCGGTCAACATGAATCCGACATGAAGAAAAAACCAGTTCATGGCGACATCCCGCTACTCTTTTGTCTTCTTTCTGCTCCGAGATCGAGCTGCACCGCCTGCCCGTCTCTCAGTTGAACTTTCGAACGCAGCCCGGCATGAATTCACAGAGGCAGGTACGGCGGCGACGGACACCTATTTTCAGCCTCTCTTACTTCGCCGCCGGTCCGGAAATGACCAGCCTGGCGGATCTGGAGCCGTATAGACTGCAGTTTGCGATGACTTCCACGCGGTCGCCCTCCTTGAGCGGCAGCTTGTACCTGTAAACGAACGTCGTTCGATCCGGTTGATTCGTATATTCCTGCACCAGGGGCTTTTCAGAATTCTTTCGGATTTCCACCCGCTTAACGTAATGGGAGTTCGGCAGATAGGAGTTGTGGGTGATGGTGACCTGGAGGGTCTGTTCCTGTTCCAGATAGGACAACTGAACGTCACTGGGTGAATGGGCGGAAGCGGACAGGGGAAAAATCAGCAGCAAAGCAAGAATTCCCGCCAGGAGCCATCCCGCCGGAACCTTTCGGCAGCCGGGTTGAAACGTCCCGGTGCCCCTGAGTCTATCGGATTTGCGAGTCCTGGGCATTTCTCTGAATTTGTGGGGATGCTTCACCAAAGCGCTGTCCACGGCTGTATCCTCCTTATGTAAAATATCCCTGTCCGATTGCAGGGGCAGGATTGTTCGTCAGATGACTTTTACACAATGACGTTCAGGAAACGACATCTGATTTCAATTGTTCCACAAAACTCTTCCCGACCCGCACGCACTCTTCGATGCCTCCGTCGTCGGGATTCCATAACAGCCGCAGCCCGTCATTAAGAACCGCAAAACCCGCATCTCCCAGTCTCTGGGAAATCTGCCTGACGGCTTCTCCACTCCATCCATACGCGCCGAAGGCCATCGCCTTCTTTTTTTTGAACGCCAGCCCCCGCATCTCTTCCAGAACGGCAGCGACAGAAGAGAGCATGCCCCGGTTGATCGTGGAAGATCCAACCAGAATCGCCCGGGATTTAAAAACCTCGGCCATAACCTCCGTTTTGTCGGAACGGGCCACATTGTAAAGTTTTACCGTTGCCGACGGATCGGCGGCATGGATGCCTTCGGCCAGGGATTCCGCCATCCGGCGCGTCCCGTTCCACATAGTGTCGTACAGGATCGTAATCTGATTTTCCTGCCAGGCCGCCGCCCATTTCAGGTAGGTGTTCACAATCTGGAGGGGATCCTGCCTCCAGATAATGCCATGACTCGGACAGATCATCTCGACAGGGAGATTCAGAGCCAGGATTTCCTTGATCTTCTTCTCCACAAGCATGCTGAAGGGGGTCAGGATATTGGCATAATATTTAATCGCTTCCTGATAGAGTTCGGCCTGATCGACCAGATCATTGAAACGGTGTTCTGCGGCCAGATGCTGTCCGAAGGCGTCATTGCTGAAGAGGATTTTATCGCCGGTCAGATAGCAGAACATGCTGTCCGGCCAGTGGAGCATGGGTGCTTCAATGAAAATCAGCTCCTGAGACTCCAGACTGAGTTTGTCTCCCGTCTTGACCGTCCGGAAATCCCAGTCCTGATGATACTGCCCCTTCAGGGATTTGATGCAGTTGGCCGTGCAGTAAATCGGCCTGTCGGAAATCCGGCTCATCAGGGCGGGCAGAGCCCCGCTGTGATCTGTCTCGCCATGATTCGCCACGATAAAGTCAATTTCGTCCAAATCAATCTCTTTCTGGAGATTCTCCACAAACTCTTCGGCGAAAGGCCCCCACACGGCATCAATCAGAGCCGTTTTCCCGCCGCGGACAAGATAAGCATTATAGGAGGTGCCCCGTTGCATGGTGTACTCTTCGCCATGGAATTTCCTGGTTTCCCAGTCCACCTTTCCAACCCAAGAAACTGTATCCGTAATCCTGAAGCCCATCCTCTGCCCTCCTCTTGTTTACATAAAATGATAATTCCCCAAAAATATTAAAAATTATAACTCAAAATTTTGAAATTAGCATCTTTTCTGTTCCGCGTATTCTGCCTGCCAATGCCCCGAGGCTGCACAGGAGAAGAAATCCCTGTGTATATTCCGCACTTTGATTCAGAAAATCTATTGCGTCATCTAAATTGTCGATGCTATTATAAAATTACGTTATAAAGCTTATAAAGAGTCAGGAAGACGCATCATTGCAGGCTGGTGCGGAACGTCTCCGGTTACAGTCAAAATCTATATTTTATCAAGGAGGGATCTATGCGCGTTGAGGAGATTCGTGGGATAGAGGTCGCTGTGGTGGAGAAGTTGAATGCCCTTGGCATCAAAACAGCGGAGGATTTGCTGACAGCCGGTAAAACCCCGGCTGAGCGCAAAGATCTGGCAGCCAAAATCGGCGTCGATCCGAAGGTCGTGCTCGGAATGGTGAACCGTGCCGATCTGGCTCGTGTCAAGGGCATCGGAGAGGTTTACAGCAATCTGCTGGAAAAGGCAGGGGTGGACACTGTAGTCGAACTGGCAAAGCGCGTGCCGTCCAATCTGCACGCCAAACTGGCTGAGCAGGCGAAAGAGGGCGATGCAACACGAACCCCCACCCTCGCCCAGGTCGAGGACTGGGTCAAGCAGGCAAAGGAACTGGGACGGGCAATCGAATACTGAGCAAAGGACGGAAAACGTTCAGGATTGATTGTTGTTCAGGACATCCGAAGCCTCGCGAGACTTCGGATGTCCTGTTTCAGAAACGGGGCGCATCTGCCATAAGCAGGTTTTTTATGTATGCTGAAGGATTTGCACCGTCTGTGAAATACCGGAAAGATTCATTTATTCAGGAATCCCTTCTTTGTTCGGCTCAAAGCAATCCCCTGACAGAAAGGAAAGCCTGTCCGGAGCCTCTCCGCTTCCATAACTCATCGAGCCCCCCCCATGGGACAAGTGGGGCATGGTCAATTCCTTTAACGCCTGTGAATGTTCCCCGCTTTTCACCTTATGGCGGAAATGGCAGGAGAGCCGCATCCGGCACGGCCAGTTTGAACTAATTCTGAAGGGACCCCCCTGCAAGGCCGTCCGCCCGGATCGTCATCTTTCACTATGTTGGCCGACGCCGCAAACGGCAAAGCAAAATGATTGACAGGTCAGGGAAAAAAGGATAGCGTAACGGCTCGCGGCAGGGTTAACCTGCCGGATATTGTTGAGAAAGAGGTGTTTTCCCGACGAAAAGATGGATCAAGATCGCCGCAACCGGACTGGGAGCCGGTTACGCCCCCTTTGCACCGGGAACTGTGGGAACGATCGTGGGCATTCCCCTTTACCTGGCCCTTTCGTCCTTATCCAGGCCGTTTCATCTTCTTGCCATTCTGGTGTTGACGGGTCTGGCCATCTGGATTTCCCAGAAGGCGGAAGTCCTCTTTCAGAAAAAGGATTCTCCTCGAATCGTCATCGATGAGATTATCGGTCTCCAGTACACCCTGGCGCTGGCCGCGCCGACCCTTCTGCATGTGATCAGCGGATTTCTGCTCTTTCGATTTTTCGATATCGTCAAAGTCTTCCCGGCACGAACCGCTCAGGACAGATTGCCCGGCGGTTACGGCGTTGTGGCGGATGATGTGGTTGCGGGGATTTACGGCGCTGCCCTGCTCCGGCTGTTGACGGGGTTATGGGGATGACGGCCCAGGAAAATATTTAAACGAAGCCTCTATTTAACTGAGCATGGTGGGGAAATAAAATGCGGATTGGCATTTTGACTATCGGCAACGAATTGATCACCGGCAGAATAAAAGACGCCAATGCTTCCTATATCGCCCGGGAAATGAACATCCAGGGCTGGCGGGTCCCGATCCTGATGTCCGTGGATGACGACGAAGCAGCCATCAAAACCGCGCTGGACCATATCCTCGGCATGGCGGATGCCGTCATTGTGACGGGCGGCCTGGGGCCGACGGCAGATGACAAGACCACGGCGGCCGTTGCCAGGGCATACGGACTGAAGCTGTACAGAGATGAAGCCGTCCTCCGGCGGATCCGGGGAATTTTTGAACGGTACGGCTTCCACTGGGCCCCCGGCAACGACAAACAGGCGGACTTTCCTGAAGGGGCGGAACTCATCGCCAATCCGGTGGGAACGGCCTGGGGATTTTCCCTGAACGTTCAGGGAAAGCTTATCGCCGTGCTCCCTGGTGTACCGGGAGAGTTGAGACGGATGCTGCCTGAAGGCGTGCTGCCGATTCTCCGCCGGATGTTTCCGGCAGCCGTTTCGGCCGTGGCCACCCGGACCTTTAAACTCACCGGCATTTCGGAAGCCGAAGTGGATTCGAAACTCGCCGATGCCGATCTGGAGGGTCAGGGGGTGGAGGTCGGTTTCTATCCCGATTTCCCGGAACTCCGTCTGGTGCTAACGGTAAGGAAGAAAACGGAGGCCGAGGCGCAGTCGATCCTGAAAAATGCCGAAGCACAGGCGGTGCAGCGACTGGAGCGCCAGATCTTCGCCTGCGACGACGAAACCCTGGAAGGCGCCGTGGCGGCCCTGCTGACCGAAAGAAAACTGACTCTGGCCGTGGCGGAATCATGTACGGGAGGCCTCATCACAGACCGTCTGACGGACATCTCCGGAAGTTCGGTCTTTCTGGAGCGGGGTGCGGTCACCTACAGCAACCTCGCCAAGACGGAACTGCTCGGCGTCCCGGAATCAATCCTCGGGGAGCATGGCGCCGTCAGCGAACCCACCGCCAGACTGATGGCGGAGGGCGTTCGCAGACTGGGGCACACTGATCTCGGCCTGGCCACGACAGGCATTGCCGGGCCGACCGGGGGAACCGAGCAGAAGCCTTTGGGAACAGTGTTTATAGCCCTGGCGGATGGCCGGGAAACCCTTTGCCGGCACTATCACTTCCGCTGGGGGGATCGGCGGCGGGTCAAGGTCGCGACGTCTCAGGCGGCACTGATGATGCTGAAACGGTATCTTGCAGCCGGAAGCGCTCCGAAGAAATAAAACCTTTGCAGCCGGAAAAGAAACGGGAAAGAGGGAAACCGCCGACTCCGCACAGGAGAGGAGACAGAAGCAGTGACCGAATTTGAGCCCATCCGGGCCTTTCTGGCCATTGAACCGCCGGAGGCCGTGCGGCAGGCCATGGCCGCCGTGCAGAACCGGTTGAAATATTGCATGAGCGGCGCCATCAGTTGGGTCCGTCCGGAAGGCATCCATCTGACTCTGAAATTTTTCGGCAACATCGCCGAAACGGATGTCGACCGGATCAGCGCCGCCGTCGGACCCGTCGCGTCCCGCTTTGCACCCTTGGATCTGCAGGTGCGGCAGGTCGGGCTGTTTCCGGATTTCCGACGCCCGCGCGTTGTCTGGATGGGTCTGGAGGGGGACATCAGTGCGCTGAAAGCCTTGCAGCAAGAGGTCGATAAGCAACTGGCGCGCTACGGATTCCACCGCGAGGATCGTGACTTCCGCGCCCATCTGACGCTGGCTCGGATCAAATCCAGCCGGGGGTTATCCGGCCTTGACCGGGTGATGAAAAAAAGCGATGGATATGAAGCGGGCCGTTTCCGGGCTGCAGGACTGACACTTTTCCGCAGTGATCTGACGCCTCAGGGGGCCATTTACAGCAAGCTGGCCGGCTACCCCTTCCAAAGCGGCGAATAAGCTGGTCAGAAAACTGAAAATCAATATGACTCCAATTCCGTATCACAGCGCATTCTGCGTTGGCATTTTTACCGGCTCCTCGAAGTAGAGACTGGACCGCCTGCGTCGCTTTCTTCTCGACGACTCGATATCTCCTCGAATCCGGAATTGGAATGACATGCAAAATTTCGCGTGAAGAGCGATTTCCAATATCACGTTATTATGATCGGAGGGCATTATGGGAACAGATGGAGACAGGGCAAAGGCGGTGGATCTGGCAATAAGTCAGATCGAAAGGCAGTTCGGAAAGGGGTCTATCATGCGCCTGGGGGCGAAAGAGCGGATCGAGGACATTGCGGTCATTCCGACCGGAGCACTCAGTCTGGATATCGCGCTGGGCATCGGCGGCGTCCCCCGGGGACGCATCATCGAAATTTTCGGTCCTGAATCCGGGGGAAAGACGACCCTGGCCCTGCATATTATTGCGGAAGCACAGAAGCGGAACGGACTGGCGGCCTTCATCGATGCCGAACACGCCCTGGATGTTTCCTACGCCCGAAAAATCGGCGTCAACACCGACGATCTGCTGATTTCCCAGCCGGATACCGGGGAGCAGGCCCTGGAGATCGCGGAAACCCTGGTTCGCAGCGGAGCCCTGGATATCCTCGTTGTGGATTCCGTGGCCGCCCTGGTCCCCAAGGCGGAAATCGAAGGGGAAATGGGCGATGCCCAGATGGGGCTGCAGGCCAGACTGATGTCCCAGGCCCTGCGGAAACTCACCGGCAGCATCAGCAAATCCAACACGACGGTTATCTTCATCAACCAGCTGCGAATGAAGATCGGCGTATTCTTCGGCAACCCGGAAACGACGACCGGCGGCAACGCCCTGAAATTCTACGCTTCCATGCGCCTCGACATCCGCAAGTCCGGTTCCATCAAATCGGGGCAGGATGTCATCGGCATGCGGACCAAGGTGAAGGTCGTGAAAAACAAGGTCGCGCCGCCCTTCCGGGAGACGGAATTCGACATCCTCTTCGGCGAGGGGATTTCCAAGGCCGGGGATATTCTCGATCTGGCCGCGGAAAGCGGGATCGTGGAAAAGAGCGGCGCCTGGTACTCCTACGGGGGAGAGCGGATCGGCCAGGGCCGGGACAACACCAGGAACTTTTTAAAGGAGCATCCCGATATTCTGGTCCGGATCGAGGAACAGGTGCGAAGCGAACACGGTCTGAAGCCCCGGTTGCAGGAACAGGAAGAACCTGCTAAATGACCCCCGCTGGAGGACCGGAAGAAGACCCAAGGGAAAAAGCCCGGCAGAAGGCCTGGCGTCTGCTGCAGATTCGGCCTCACAGCGAAAGGGAGCTCTGGAGAAAGCTCCGGGAGCGGGGATTTCATTCCGACGTTCTGGAGGACGTCTTTGCGGAACTGAAACGCTGCCGCTACCTGGATGATCCCGCCTATGCCCTGCAGAAGGCGCGGCATCTCGCCATGGACCGGTTGCTCGGTGACCGGAGGATCGTCTGCACCCTCCGGGAAAAGGGACTCGATGCCGGCCTGATCGCCAAGGCCATTGCGGAGATCCGTGAAACTTTTCCCGAAACCGAGGCCCTGCGGCGGTTGATCCGCAGGAAGATTCAAAACGGCACGTTTGCCGACCCGGACGATCGGATGATGCAGAAAATGATTCGAAGCCTGTGGGGAAGAGGTTTTTCCACGGGTCTCATATTTGAGATTTTAAAGCGTATGAAAGAGGAGGAAGATTTGAATGATCAAAGCGGGGTCTGAGATCAGGGAAAGTTTCTTAAGATTTTTTGAAGGAAAGGGTCACACGCGGGTAAGCAGTTCATCCCTGATCCCCAAGGACGATCCGACACTCCTTTTTACCAATGCGGGAATGGTTCAATTCAAAAACGCCTTCCTCGGCCTTGAAGACCGGGGCTATAGCCGGGCTGCCTCCTGTCAGAAGTGTGTCCGGGCCGGGGGCAAGCACAACGATCTGGAAAATGTCGGCTTCACCGCCCGTCACCACACCTTTTTTGAAATGCTGGGGAATTTTTCCTTCGGCGATTACTTCAAGAGGGAGGCCATTGCCTGGGCCTGGGAATATCTGACGGAAGTAATTCAGCTTCCAAAAGAACGGCTCTGGGTGACCGTGTTCCAGGATGACGACGAGGCTTACCGGATCTGGCTTGAGGAGATGCGCATCCCGGCGGATCGTATCGTCCGGCTGGGTGAAAAGAGCAACTTCTGGATGATGGGGGAGACCGGCCCCTGCGGCCCCTGCTCGGAAATCATCTACGACCAGGGCGAAGGAACCGGGTGTGGTCGTCCGGACTGCCATATTGAATGCGGCTGCGACCGCTATCTGGAAATCTGGAACCTGGTTTTTACCCAGTTTGACCGGGATGAGGCAGGCATATTGACTCCGCTCCCCAAGCCGAACATCGATACGGGCATGGGACTGGAGCGTCTTGCCGCCGTTGCCCAGGGGGTGAAGAGCAACTATGACACGGATCTGTTCGCGCCTCTTCTCGCGGCCATCAGTCGGACGACGGGCAAGCCCTACGGAAAAAACGAGGAGGACGATGTGTCTCTCCGCGTCATCGCCGACCATGCCCGGTCGGTCGCTTTTCTGATCGGTGACGGCATCCTGCCCTCCAACGAAGGGCGGGGTTACGTCCTGAGGAGAATCCTGCGGCGGGCGGCACGGCACGGCAAACTGCTGGGACTGAACCAGCCCTTCCTCCACGAGCTGACACCGGTGGTCATCGAGGCGATGAAAGAGACCTATCCGGATCTTCTTGACAAGAAATCCTACATCACCAAGGTCATCCTCAACGAGGAACAGCGTTTCATGGAGACTCTCGATGCCGGACTGAAAATTCTTCAGGAAGAAGTCTCCCGACTGAAGAAGGCCGGCACGACCACCATCCCCGGAGACGTTGTCTTTCGTCTCTATGATACCTTTGGTTTTCCGACGGATCTCACGGCCGATATCGTCCGCCGGGACAACCTGACCATCGACGAAGACGGCTTTCAGCGCGCCATGGAGGTTCAGCGGGAAAAAGCCAGGGAATCCTGGAAAGGCAGCGGCGAAGAGGCGATTTCCGCCCTTTACCAGAAGCTCTCCACGCAGGGGATCTCCACCGTCTTTGTTGGCCATGAAGGCGTTTGCAACGCTCAGTCGCAGATCACGGCCCTGCTGCAGAAAGAAGAACTGGTGGATTCGCTTGCAGAAGGCGAAGAAGGCGAGCTCATAGTCGCCGAAACCCCCTTCTACGGAGAGATCGGCGGACAGATCGGAGATACGGGCACGATCGAGGGAGAGGATTTTGTCTTCGAAGTCCTGGATACGCGGCGTCCCCTGGACAATCTCATTTCCCATGTCGGCAGGGTCATAAAAGGGCGGGGCCGGAAAGGAGACTCCGTCAATCTCATCGTCGCCGAGGACAAGCGCCGGGCCACGGAAGCCAATCACTCCGCAACCCACCTGCTGCAGGCAGCCATGAAAACGGTCATGGGAAATCACATCAAACAGTCCGGTTCGCTGGTCACCGCTGAAAGGCTGCGATTTGACTTCACCCATTTCTCGAAGATTGAAGAAAATGAACTGGAACAGATCGAAAACCTCGCCAACGCCGTGATCCGTCGGAATCTGCCCGTTGTGACCCGGGTGCTGCCTCTCGAAGAAGCGATGAAAACCGGGGCTACAGCAGTTTTTGACGAAAAATACGGCGAAAAGGTAAGGGTCGTCCGGATGGGTGACTTCAGCATGGAACTTTGCGGAGGGACACACATCCAGCGAACAGGCGACATAGGATTCATCAAGATCATTCACGAATCGGCCATAGCTGCCGGAGTGCGGCGCATTGAAGCCGTCACCGGCCGGGAAGCGGTCAATCATGCCCGCCGGGTGGAAAATGAACTGAAGAAGGCCGCCAAACTCCTTAAAGTCTCACCATTCGACCTTGGGGAGCGTGTGGAAAAACTGATCAAAACTCAGAAAGACCAGGAAAAAGAAATCGAGACGCTCAAAGGTCGACTCGCTGCTAAAGACTCAGCTGATCTTCTCAGCCAGGCCAGGGAAATCAGAGGCATCCGGGTGCTTACCGCCGCAGTGAACGCGCCGGACGCCAAGACGCTCCGGGATTTCGGGGATAAGCTGAGGGATCGACTTCAGTCCGGCATCATTCTGATCGGAAGCAAGGCGGAGGGCAAGGCCATGCTGCTTTGTCTGGTCACAAAAGATCTCACGGACCGGTATTCCGCCGGCAGCATCATTCGGGAGATCGCCCCTGTGGTCGGCGGCAAGGGCGGCGGCCGTCCGGATATGGCTCAGGCCGGCGGCCCTGAACCGGAAAATCTGGAACGGGCTTTAAAGCATCTGGAAGAAATGATTTAGAATCGAGCTTGTGAAGGTCGTCGTCAGGAGATCTCCCCCCAACTCACGTTCAAGGAACTGCCCGAATAGTCCAGGCAAAGACCTGACCATTCGGGCAGAAAAAACAGAAGGTTTATTTTTTTGCTTTTTCTTCGACTTTTGCTGCGGTTTCCTTTACTGCGCCTGCCGTGCTTTCAACACCTTTCTTTACAGTTTCTTTTGCTTTTTCAGCACCTTCTCCAACTTTCTCTCCGGCTTTCTCTACGGCCTCTTTGGTTGCTTCCGCGCCTTCTTCAATTTTCTTGCCCGCTTCCTCAACAGCACCCTTCGTTGCCTCAACGGCTTTGTCAGCCTTCTTGCCCGCTTCCTCCATAGGGCCTTCCTGCTTCTGACAGCCGGAGACGCCAATCACAAACACCAGAACGACCATTAACGAAAAAATACCTTTTAACAGCGCCGCAATTGATTTTCTCATGCTCCTCTCCCTCCTTGAATTCTAAGATTGACTTACGGGCAAACATACAGGCCGACGCTCAAAAAGTCAAGCAATGAAGGCGCTCGGCCCGGTCCCAGATATTTCGGATTATCTCAATATTGCTCTCGTTTTCTCGGTTTCATGATACCTTCCAGGTCGTACCGGTCGGAGTATCTTTCAAGACGATGCCTTTTTCCGTAAGAAGCTGACGGATTTCGTCAGCCTTATGCCAATCCTTGTCGTTTCTTGCCGCCCATCGATCGGCGATCAGCAGTTCAATCTCGGCAGGCTCAAGCCCCCGTTTCCGGATTTCCCGTTCACGATCCTGCAAAAAATAGACATCTGGATTTTCCTGAAAAAGGCCCAATACGTATCCGAGATCCTTGATACTCTTTCCGGCCAGCGCCAGGACTTTCCACCCCTCTTTCGATTTGGCCATTTTCGCGTCACGAATAAATCCATTGATCTGTCTGGCGGCATCAAAGAGGTAACCGATCGCCCGGGCTGTATTCAAATCATCATCCATGGCCTCGACGAAACGGTCAGGCAATCCCTGAACATGGGCATACAGTTCCGCTGTTTTCCCCGTCAGGGTTTCGGGAGAAATCGGAGACGCCTCTTCCTCCGCCACTGCCAGAACTTCCTGGATGGCCTTTAGCGTGCCATAGAACCGATCCATCCCCTGCCGCGCTTCCGACAGCGATTCCTCGGAGAAATCCACGGCGCTGCGATAGTGACTCTGCAGCATGAACAGACGGATGACCTCGGCATGATAACGGGTCAGCATTTCCTGGATGGTAAAGACGTTGCCCAGCGATTTGGACATCTTCTCGCTGTTGATTTTCACAAAGCCGTTGTGAATCCAAATATTGGCCAGCGGCTTACCTGTTACACCCTCGGATTGGGCAATTTCATTTTCATGGTGAGGAAAAACCAGATCCTCGCCGCCACCATGGATGTCAAAGGTATCGCCGAGGTATTTCTGGCTCATCACGGAACACTCAATGTGCCAGCCCGGCCGCCCTGGCCCCCAGGGGCTGTCCCAGGCCGGTTCATTTGGTTTACTGGCCTTCCAGAGGGCAAAATCCATGGGATTGTTCTTATGTTCATTGACATCGATCCGGGCGCCGGCCATCATATCTTCAAGTTTTCGGCCGGAGAGTTTTCCATAACCCGGAAACCGCTCCACGGCATAATAGACATTCCCGTCTACAGCATAGGCCAGACCACGTTTCTGGAGCTTGCTGATGAGCTCGATCATTTCCCCGATATGCTCCGTGGCCCGGGGAGTAACCGTCGGCCGGAGAACCCCCAGACGGTCCATGTCTTTATCATGCGAGGCAATATAACGGTTGGCGATCTCCGAAATGCTCACCCCTTCCGCATTGGCACGGGCGATGATTTTATCGTCGACATCGGTAAAATTCTTTATGTAGGTGACTTCATACCCCCTGTATTCCAAGTACCTTTTGAGAACATCAAACACAACGGCTGACCGGGCATGCCCGACATGGCATACGTCATATACGGTAATGCCGCATACATAAAGCCCGACCCGGCCCTCTCGGATAGGAGTAAAGACTTCCTTCTTATTATTCAGGGTGTTGTATAATTTTAAAGACATAGGATCCCTCCTCGAAAAAAAACGCGACAGGAGATCATTCCGCATGCAGTTGCCGACTGACAGCGGTCTTGCTGTCCGGCGACCTTCAATCTGATGACCAGAAAGAGTTTTCTCCCCTCTTTTAAAAAGACATGCCGGACACGGAAAAGTTTCAGGGAAACAGGGCAATCATCTCGAGCCCCTCGTGCTCCGGGAATCCGCAGAAAATGTTCATATTCTGGATCGCCTGACCGGCTGCGCCCTTAACCAGATTATCAATGGCCGAAACAACAATCAACCGTTGAGTGCGCGCATCCACCGCTACGCCGATATCACAGTAATTGGACCCTCGAACAAAGGCCACATTCGGGAAACTTCCCGGCTGGCAAATCCGGACAAATCTTTCTCCCTCATAATAATTCCGGTATAGTTCCGTCACTTCTTTGCCTGTGATATCCCGGGTCAATGTCGCGTAAATGGTGCTTAGAATCCCCCGATCGAGCGGAAGCAGGTGGGGTGTGAAGGAAACTCTTATTTCCTGGCCGGCAAGACGACTCAATTCCTGTTCAATCTCAGGAGTATGACGGTGGTTGCAAACTTTATAGGCTTTGAATCCTTCATTGACTTCACAGAAAAGAGACCCCACTGCGGGTTCACGACCAGCGCCGCTGGTGCCGGATTTGGAATCCACAATCACCGAGGTCGTGTCAATCAGTCCGTTTTTGAGAGCAGGTGCGCTTCCCAGAATAATGCTGGTTGGATAACATCCGGGATTCGCCACAAACCGGGTTTTCGCCACTTCCTCCCGGTAGAGCTCAGGAATACCGTAAACGGTTTGCGGAACAAGCTGGGAGGAGACATGCCTTCCGTACCAGGATTCATAAACATCGACATCCCGTAACCGGAAATCCGCGCTGAGATCGATTACTTTCTTCCCGCTTTCCCAGAATATTGGGGCCACCTTCATGGATTCGCTGTGGGGCAACGCCAGAAAAATCACATCGGCCTCCCGGGCAACTTCATGGGGAGCGGCATTCATAAATGCCAATGACGTTAACCCCGCAAACACAGGATAGACGTCGGCGATGGGAAGACCGGCATATCGCCTCGAGGTGATCGCGACCACCTCTACGCCGGAATGGCGAAGAAGCAACCTGAGGCATTCCTGCCCCGTATAACCACTGGCCCCGTAGATTCCAACTTTTATCATATAACCCTCACTTTGATTCTGGTTACTCATCCTGATGCCGAAACGGTTCATCCATAGCCGTTTGCCGGTTTTCGGCCAAAAACACCGGCATCATTGCCGCTTCTCCGCCCCGGATGTTTCTCGGCATCATCTCTCTTGACAGATTGACACGCTTTTGAAAGCAGCCGGAAAGTCTCCATTTATTATTTAATTACTCGTACTATTCGGCACGAAATCGGTAAAACTACGAGGAAAGACAGGCATTGGAAAGGTAATGGATATCACAAAAAAAGGGGGCCATCGCCCCCTTTAAAAATTCTTAACGCTTCGAGAACTGGAAGCGTTTTCGTGCGCCGGGCTGACCGTACTTTTTCCGTTCCTTCGCACGGGGATCCCGTGTCAGGAAGCCTTCTTTTTTCATTACGGAACGCAGTTCCGCGTCATATTCCTGAAGGGCTCGTGCAATGGCGTGCTTCACGGCGCCGGCCTGACCGGAAATTCCCCCACCAGACACATTAACATAACAGTCAAAGTGATTTTGTTTTCCTACAACCTCAAAAGGTTGCCGAATAAGCATTTTCAGGCTTTCTCGCGGAAAATAGTCATCAAAGTCCCTTTTATTGACTGTCAGCACTCCGTTGCCTTCCTTCATATAGACTCTGGCAACGGCACTTTTCCTTCGCCCCGTCGCATAAAAGCGTTTTTCTAACATATTTTTCTCCAAATCGGCTAATTTACAATTTTAAGAATCTGATGCAGAAACCATCCATCTCATTTTACAGTGGAAGCACTTTGGGACACTGCGCCTCGTGGCGATGATCGTTTCCGGCATAAACCTTCAACTTCCTCAACATCCGCCTTCCCAGAGAATTCTTGGGAAGCATTCCCTTGACTGCCAGCCACAGAACATCAGTCGGCTTTTCCTGCATCATCTTACCAGCCGTTTTCTCTTTCAATCCGCCGGGATAACCGGAATGGTGGTAATAGATTTTGTCCCTCAGTTTCTTACCGGTCAGCACCATCTTCTCTGCATTGACGACCACAATAAAATCACCGGTATCCACATGGGGAGTATACTCTGGTTTATGCTTACCCCGCAACCTCCGGGCGATTTCACTGGCCATCCTTCCCAGCACCTGCCCTTCGGCGTCAATCAGATACCACTCCCGCGCTACTTCCGATTCTTTCGCTTGATATGTCTTCATAAAAACACCAGTCCTTGAAAATTCAAAGGCACTACCTATGCAATTTCAGGATGTTTGTCAAGAGAAAAACCGGATCCGTTCATAATTTCTATGAACAGGGCTGGAATTCCATTCTGCGAACGGCACTTTTCTATGCCCGTTCCGGTCTCCTTAATGTTCATCCCCTCCTATATTCCCATTCCATAAAGTGAAAAGGACACCACGAAACGCCGGTCGTTGTCCCCGTCGGAATAGCCGAAATCAACGCCCCAGCACTGCCTGTGATATTTCAGCAAATAAGTTCTTTCCAGATTTTTTTCTTCCAGTTCATTCCTCCTCAATATGAACAGGGCATCCAGTTGGCTGGTCAACTTCGCATTCAAATTGAGATTGATTTCCTCTATCGAATCCTGCGTATAACGATACTGCAGGGTAGCCGAATCTCCCCGCCAGTCTCTCAGGACAAGATCATAATTGGTTTGCAGCCAGTCACCGCTGTTTACATCCAGTTTGTTGCGGGCTGCGAAGGAGAGATAGGAAAAGGGATCGATAAAGAGTTCCATATTGAGATCCCTGAAGGGTTCGCTGTCAGGTTCATCAGCCTGAACGGATCTCCGCGCCTCGCGAATATCATAGGTCTGAAACAATTTAAACCGCACAATTTCCCGGTAACTGCTTGAACCGTCCTTTTCCCGCATTTTCGCCGTCAAGGTATTGGTCAGGGCATAGGTCAGACTATTGGTTTCATCAATCGGGGTCACGTAATCCGGGATATCGTCCTGACTGGGATCAGGAATATAAGTGTAGGTCAACTCCGGCTTGATCACGTGCCTGATTTTGTCGAACTGCTTTCCCCCGATGGCATAAATCCGGTGAAATTCCGTATTCAGGACAGCGCTCGCCGTATAAACCTGCCGGTCTCCGCGATGGCTTACCCCGGGCATCGTCCCTGACTCGTCGTCATCACGATCCCATATAGTCTCCCGGACACTGAATTCCGGGACAAAACGGGCATAGTGTCCCAAGCGGACAGGGAGTGAGACAAGGGGCTGAATGTCATACATGTGGCCTTTCTGCCCTTCATTTCGATAGAAATAATCATAGGTCCCATTGATCATTCCATGAAGCGGCGTTCCCAGAAGAGGTCTTTTTACTGTAAAAAGAGATATTTCCGGATATTTCTGCAATGTCTGGTCATTCGATGGACTTGTGAAATCATCCGTATAGCGCGCCAGGGCTGTGATATTGTAAAGTTCCGCATCCTTGACCAGCCTCACTGTGGAATCCAGAGAGTTCAGAGACTCGTCGGCCTGAAAAGAGATCCGCTTGAAGCGCTGCGTCGGGTCCGTGGAATAATGGTCCCGATAGTAATTCTTGGAGGAAAAGTCCTTGAAATACCAGCTATCGGAAACTTTATAGATATCACTGCGCAGGTAAAACCCAGAGCTGAACGTGGTCTCGTGGTTCAGATAGAATGAACCCCGCTGCCGATCGGATTGCCAGTCCCTGCTGATGGCGCCTAAAGTCTCCGTCACGTTTTTGTTATCGTTGAGGTAGTCCGCATAAAATGTTCCATAGGAATCCGGACTGATAAAATAACGGATCTCCAGGCCTTCCATGAACCCCCGTTCTTCCATGTAACGCGAGTAAAAGGTTGCGTCAAGGTTCGGGGAGATGGCCCAGAAGAAAGGGAGTTCAATATCCACCCCATGCTTATCCCGTGAATAGGCCAGGGTGGGAAGCAGAAAACCGGATTGCCGGGTCGTTTTGGCTGGAAAAATCAGATAGGGTGTATAAAAAACCGGAAAATTTCGAATATTGAATTTGCCATGTTTCACCGTCCCGTAACCGTCGATGGTCACATCCAGTTCCTTTCCGGAAAAGCTCCAGTCCGGAATTGCCCCATCGCAGGTTGTGGCCGTGGCATCAAAAACCCGGTAGCGCGCCTCCCCCTCCTTTTCGATACGGCTGCCCTTCAAATACACGTGGTTCCGCACCATGAAAATCCGGGCGTTTTCAGCGGCACCGCTTTTTGTCTCGATATTGAATGTGAGGATATCCCCTTCAAGTATATCCCCGCCACTTTTCAATGAGACATGCCCTTCAGCCAGAGCTTCATTGGTCGACTTGTTCAACGCGACACTGTCCGCCGTGAGAACCCCTTCGGAAAACCTGATGATCACGTTTCCCCGGGCATGATACGTATCGGTGTCCTTTACATAATCCAGTGTATCCGCTTCAATGTCGACAGGCCCCTGGATCTTTCGGGGTTCTGCCGTAAGGGCGTCGGCAGGGAATAAAAGAACAACAAAAAAAAACATAACGATATAAGAGATCCAGCTTCTCGGTCCTTCAGGGCGAAGGATGGACTTTATCCCCACTTCCTCGTATAATGAATTTTTTCGGTTCATCATCACCTCTGGCAACAATCCAATTTCAGCTTGCAACAGCGGGAGAAATGCCGTGCTTGCATGCAGCATGAAGATTTTCTGCATACCTTTTTTTTATTTCACCGACAAGATAAAGCGAACCGGTAATACAGATCATATCATTTTTACCGGTAAGGCATAATGCCCGCTGCAACGCTTCACAGCTGTCTTCTATCGCTTCGGCAGAGCGGTCATAGTGTCTTGCCGCCCTGATCAGATCGGCCACATCGACCGCACGCTCCGTCTTTGGTTTTGTGAAAATGACATGATCGAAAAACGGCAGTAATTTTTTTAGCATAAGGCGATAGTTCTTGTCGCCGAGCGCTCCGAATATAAGGAGCCGATGGTCATCCGCATTCCGATTTCGAAGCGCCTGACAGAGGACATTGGCAGCCGCCGGATTATGGGCGCCGTCGACAAGCACGGTGGGCGTATTCTGGAGTATTTCAAGCCGACCATCCCAGCTTGCGCAGGCCACACCACTGAGCATGGCCTGCCGATTGACACGAATCCCTTTTGTGGTAACGACCTCGGCCGCTGCTAGTGCCAGTGCGGCATTCTTTATCTGATGCGCCCCTGACAACGTACACTTGAGATCGTCCAGCTTGATCGCGATCCCCTGATAGGAAAAAGTGCCATCGCCTTTCACTCTGACGCGGATATCTTTCCCGAGGCGATACAGGGTCGCTTCTTTCTGTCGACATGTTTCTGACAGAAGGTCAAGAACGGCTTTCTGGGTAACAGCGGTAACACAGACGCTATTCTCTTTGATAATTCCCGCTTTTTCGGCAGCAATGTCTCTTAAATGACGTCCCAGATATTCCTGGTGTTCCAGATGAACGTTCGAGATGACGGAGACCAGGGGCGTTACAACGTTGGTCGCATCAAGACGTCCCCCCATGCCCACTTCCAGAACCGCAATATCAACCTTCTCCTGATAAAAATAAAGATATGCCGACGCTGTCAGAACCTCAAAATAGGTCAGCGGCTCCTCAAGACTGCTTTGGATCATCCCGAAGCAGTCTTGCATTCGTTCCTCAGATATTAAGGAACCATTAATACGGATTCGTTCGCAAATGCTCGTCAAATGTGGTGAAGTATAAAGTCCGACTTTATAGCCGCTTTCCTTGAGGATGCAAGATAGAATGGCCGCTGTGGATCCCTTGCCGTTGGTTCCTCCAATTAGAACCGCGGGATACTTGAGTTGGGGATTCTCCATTCTTTCAAGAAGATGCCTGATTGGGTCAAGACCGAGACGAATGATATTGCAGTTTAAATCTAATAAACGTTGTGGATCTTCTTTTTGAACATTTTCCATTGTACAATTTATAATTACTTCACAAACGATATTCTTCGCAGAACCTTCAGGCCGACTCCCTGAAATTCCGTAATCGATCCCGTCCAAGACTGCCTGAGGTCGAAAAATCTTAAGAGAAGGACATCATCCTGCTAAATACGGACAGTCTGACCGTCCTCCAAAATGTGGAGCCTGTTCTGATTCATGGCTGCAACCTGGCGAGTTATTAATTTCGAATAAAAATCCTTCATATGATAGAGATAGATATCCAGATTTTTATTATTGAGTTTAAACAACTCCTTCATCAGCATGGCAGGAGTTAAATGACCGGTCATTTCGGCAATATGATTCATTTCATCGGGAAGAGATGTTTCCACAAAGATGGCTTTCAAATCTTCTATCGAGTTCGCAACTTTCCATATCTCTTCTGTCGGCCCTGTGTCTCCGATAAAGATCATGGATCCCTGGCCTGTTTCTATTACATAAGAAACGGTTTCCACCGTATGGTTTACAGATATGGCTGTGACCGCGAAGGAGCCTATATTTCTTTTCCCGCCGACCTCAAGAATTTCATACCTCAACACAGGATTTTCCGCATTCGGCAAGGAAGAAAAATCCGGCCAGATCAGCCCATTGAACAGATGGGTCTTTAAAGCATGGATGACCGGCTCTATGCTGACGATTGTCAGAGGATTGGACTTCTGTAGGTACCACAGATTATCCACCATGAACATCATTTCCTTGACATGATCCAAATGAGCGTGTGTGACAAAAATATAATCAACTTTTACCTGTTCCTCCGCAGTCAGCGTTGAAGTTATTGAACCGGCATCAATCAGCACATTTTCTTCCACCAGGAAACTCGTTGTATTACAACCGGGAACCTGTGATCCATGACAGCCCAGTATGCGAATATTCATCCAATCTGGCCCTTTCTCTTCTTCTCTGTTTTATCGCCGGGATTTTTCTTTGACAGCACGATCCGGGCGCTTTGTTGCACGCCAACATCCATCGGCAGAAAAAGGATTCTTTAACTATTTTATTATCAATGAATAGTTGAAAAGAATCGGGTCACAAAAGCGAACAAGGAAATATCCTGTTAACCTGTGGCCAACTGAGATGATAAAATCTTCGTTTTCCTGTATAATTCAAAACAAAAAAGCCACGGATCTTTCTTTTTAAAATAAAATCAATCCATGGCTTGTTTAGCTGATCAGCTTTTCAGTGTTTATTCGGGAGTAACCTTAAATACCTCATCGCCCGGACGAACGCGACCGGATACCTTGATACCAATGAAATCCCCCGCAACTGCTTTTTCTACTTTACTGTTGTTTACTTCTATGGACTCGATGGTATCCGAAAAATCCGTAGTATGACCTGTATATTTTACAGTATCGCCTACACTAAGTTGCCCCTGAATGATTTTAACGGCCGCGACACTTGGTTTCGCAAAAAACTTGATGACCTCACCAATCTTTTCTTCTGCCATAACGAACCTCCTCTATCAGCACATCTAAAAAGTAAGCTTTATTTCCCTTTAAACCTTACTGATACGCGCTGTGTCTTCGTTTAACAAAAGAGAAACAAAACATATTAAATTCAAACCCTGACTTAGGCAAATTATCCCAATACTTCCCAGTTTTTCTTCTTATTTCGACTGTGTCCCGCTGATGTCTCTAACACACTCAATGATTGAAATCGGCGCACTATCCCCTTCGCGATAACCAGCTTTAATGATCCGGGTATAACCTCCTGGTCGATCCCGATACCGTTCAGCCAACTCATTGAATATTTTCGTCACCACAGCACGATCTCTTACGACTGCAAGCGCTTGTCTCCTCGCATGCACATCGCCTCTCTTTCCTAAGGTTATCATTTTCTCAGCAAGCTTTCTCAGTTCTTTTGCCCTTGTATCTGTAGTTTTCACAGATTCATACCTTAAAAAGGAGGTTACCATATTTCTCAGCATGGCAGTTCTGTGGCTTGACGTTCTACCTAATTTTCTTCCTGTTTTCCCGTGACGCATAGAATCAAAACCCTTTCCAAGTAATGTTCATCCTTCTTCCTGGATTTCGCCCATTTCCTCCCTGACGTCTTTATTCCAAGGCGTAAACTCAAGTTTCATGCCGAAGGTCAAACCATATTCCGCTAGTATTTCCTTTATTTCACTCAATGACTTTCTGCCAAAATTCTTTGTTTTCAACATCTCGGCTTCGCTTTTCTGAACAAGCTCACCAATCAGGTTGATCCCGGCATTTTTCAGACAGTTGGCAGATCTAACCGACAATTCCAAGTCCTCCACATGCCTTAAAAGGATATCATTCAGATTTTCCTTCTCGCTTACCGCTTCTCCTTCTTCCTCTTCTTCTACTTCTTCCGTACCGATGACCGTATGCAATCCCACGAAAACCTGTAACTGCTTTTTTAATATTTTTGCAGCAAATGCAACAGCATCTTCTGGCAATACATTCCCGTCTGTCCACACTTCAAGTGAAAGCTTATCATAATCGGCTATCTGCCCAACGCGTGCATGCGTTACGGTATAATTCACTTTTTTAATGGGTGAATACAAGGCATCGATATTGATCGTGCCTTCCGGCTGGTCAACGTCTTTCTCCTTCTTTGCCTGCACATAGCCCCTGCCGCTGTTAACGACCATTTCCATTCGAAACGGCATATCTCCAGAAAGCGAGGCAATATAATGATCCTCATTTAGTACTTCAACCGTTCCATCCGTTATGATATCAGCGGCAGTTATGACACCTTCTTTCTTCGTGTCAATACGGATAACTCTTGGACCATCACTGAGAAGCTTCAGCCTCACCCCTTTAAGATTGAGGATAATATCTGTAATGTCTTCTTTTACTCCCGGAACAGTCGAAAATTCATGAAGAACATTATCAATCTTTACCGACACAATGGCTGCCCCCTGAATGGAAGAAAGCAGAACTCTTCTCAATGCATTGCCGAGGGTGATACCAAAGCCTCTTTCGAGAGGTTGACAAACAAATTCCCCATAAAATCTCGTATGAGTGCTCTCGTCAATTTCTATTCTTCTGGGCCTGATTAAACTGCACCAATTTCTGACCATTATTTAATTCCCTACCCTTCAGTTCTTAACAACTGATTCCTCATTCAGAATAAGCATCATGTTATTTTGAATAAAGCTCGACGACTAACTGCTCTTGAATTGGCATAGTTAATTCTTCACGGGTGGGAAGCATTTTTACCTTGCCCTTGAAATTCTCCTGTTCCAGCTCAAGCCATTGCGGAATTCCACGCCTCACAATGGTTTCCATTGCCTCGATAATTTTGTTGTTCTTCCTGCCTTCTTCTGTAACTTCAATGAAATCACCGATATTGACCAGAAATGAAGGGATGTTTACTTTACGTCCATTGACCAGGAAATGATTGTGTCTGACCAATTGTCTGGCTTCATTTCTTGAATTGGCGAAACCAAGGCGGTATACCATGTTGTCCAGCCTTCGTTCAAGATAGAGCAACAGATTTGTACCTGTGATACCTTTCTTCTTATCGGCCTTTTCGAAATATCCCCTGAACTGCTTTTCCAGGAGCCCATACATCCGTTTCAGTTTTTGCTTTTCTCTTAACTGCACACCGTAATCTGATGGCTGCTTCCTTCTGAGCTGTCCGTGTTCCCCCGGTGCATAACCCCTCCGTTCGAATGCACATTTCTCTCCATAGCAGCGGTCTCCTTTAAGAAACAACTTCAAGCCTTCTCTGCGGCAAAGCCTGCATGCGGATTCCTTATATCTTGCCAAGAATGCCTCCCTTTTTAATCCCGTCTGTATTATTTAATCTTTTTAATTTACGATGGAAGATATTATGTGAAATATAATACCAGTTTTTCAGACCCTTCGTCTTTTTGGAGGGCGACAGCCGTTATGCGGAATCGGTGTTACATCTCGAATTAACGAAATCGTCAATCCTGCGGCCTGAAGCGAACGTAACGCTGATTCGCGTCCGGATCCTGGTCCCTTTACATAGACCTGTACCTTTCTTAGACCGTGTTCTTTCGCCTTTTTTACGCAGTCTTCCGCAGCCATTTGAGCGGCAAATGGCGTGCTTTTTCTGGAACCCTTAAATCCCTGCATTCCAGATGACGACCACGCAATAACGTTTCCGATTGGATCTGTAATGGTAATGATTGTATTATTAAAAGTTGACTGTATATGTGCAATTCCTTCCGGAATGTTCTTCTTCTCTTTTTTCTTGCCTGTCTTTCTTACCTGCTTAGCCATTTTTCTCCTCGCTCAACCACTTGATTCTAAATTTATAATTAATTATTTTTTCTTTCCTGCGATAGCTCTTCTCGGACCTTTTCGCGTTCGTGCGTTCGTATGTGTTCTTTGTCCTCTTACCGGAAGCCCCTTACGATGACGCAGACCTCGGTATGCTCCCACATCCATCAGTCTTTTGATTGACATGGAGATATCTCTTCTCAGGTCACCTTCCACTTTATGGTCTCTATCGATTATAGTTCGTATTGCATTGATCTCGGAGTCAGCAAGTTCATCAGTTTTTGTATCAAAGCTGATCTCAGCCTTTTCAAGAATTTCCTTCGCCTTTGTCCGACCTATTCCATAGATATACGTTAAGGCTATTTCCATTCTTTTATTCTTTGGTAAATCTACACCTGCAATTCTTGCCACCTGATCTCCTCCTGATTACATATTCTATGGACTATCCCTGTCTCTGCTTATGCTTTGGATTTTCACAGATAACCCTAAGCAAACCGCGTCTTTTTATAATTTTGCACTTATCGCATATTTTTTTGATTGATGACCGTACTTTCACAATTTCACTCCTCTGCCTCTATTTTTACAATTAAGCGTTTATAATTAAGCTTTACTCACAACTTTAACTATTTTCAGTTATCCTACTTTGTCCTGTAAATAATTCTACCTCGTGTGAGATCATAGGGCGACAATTCCACCGTAACTTTATCGCCAGGCAATATTTTAATAAAATGCATCCTCATTTTTCCTGAGATATGTGCCAGTACCCGATGACCATTTTCTAATTCCACTCTGAACATTGCATTGGGCAGTGGCTCAATTACTCGGCCTTCTACTTCTATGGGTTCTTCTTTGGCCATAAACCTACCTGATATTTCTTTTGCTTACTTTGATTCAATATGAATGCAGATCCTTTTAGCAATAATTTCTTATGATCCTCTGGATCGTTCAACTGTATTTCATCGCAGTAATCTCCGGATCTTAGTTGATACAACTCAAGATATCCGGACCATTTTCAGTTATCGCAACGGAGTGCTCAAAGTGAGCGGAATACTTACCATCTTCCGTGACGACTGTCCAATTATCATTTAATACCTTAACTGAATATTTGCCGGCATTTACCATGGGCTCGATCGCAAGCACCATTCCTTTTTTCAGTAATATCCCTCTGCCTTTTGATCCGAAATTCGGCACCTGCGGATCTTCATGCAAACTTTTACCGATTCCATGTCCCACAAAATCCCTGACCACTGAAAATCCCGCACTTTCGACATGAGCCTGTATGGCGGCTGAGATATCACCCAGTCTGTTCCCTATCCTTGATTCCTTAATCCCTTCGCATAAGCTCTCTTTTGTAATCTGCAGTAATCTTAACAATTCCTGTGAAACCTCACCGACTGGCACGGTTATGGCTGCATCTCCATAATACCCGTCATGATAAACTCCGTAATCCAAGCTGACAATGTCTCCATCACGTAAGATTCGTTTTGAAGGCATTCCATGCACAACTTCTTCATTAACGGACACACAAAGCCCAAATGGAAAGCCATTATAACCTTTAAATGCGGGTTTTACCTTTTTACGGGCAGCCAGCTCTTCCGCGTACTCTTCAAGGTCAATCGTTCTTATTCCGGGTTTTACACTATTCATTAATTCCTGAAGTATTTCCGCTACGATCCGGCTGCTCTTTCGAATTTTTTCTATTTCTTCAGGTCTCTTTAAAATAACCATTTTATCTGTTTCTGGAAAAGGCAGGTCTCTTCATCTTCTTCTTGCAATCTTGCCTTTCTTTAGAAATCCCTCATATTGTCGTGTCAGAAGATGTGTTTCCAACTGCCCCGCCGTATCCAGTGCAACCCCTACTACGATCAGTAACGCCGTCCCTCCAAAGTAGAACGGCACATTAAAATAGGCTATGAGAATACTCGGCAGAACGCAAACTGCTGAAACATATATCGCACCGCTGAATGTCAGTCGGGTCAAGACATCGTCTATATATTCAGCCGTCTTTTTTCCCGGCCTTATTCCCGGAACGTATCCGCCATATTTCCTCATATTTTCAGCTACATCATTCGGGTTAAACGTCACCGCTGTGTAAAAATAACAAAAAAAGACGATAAATCCTACATATAATACTTCATAACCTATTCTTCCCGGAACCAACGCATCCGCTACGACCTTCATCCAAGGGTGCGGTACAAAGTTAGCAATCGTAGCTGGAAACATGATTATCGATGACGCGAATATCGGCGGAATGACACCGGCTGTATTGACCTTCAGAGGCAGGTGGGTTGACTGCCCTCCATAGACCTTCCTTCCAACAACCCTTTTCGCATATTGAACAGGAATCCGTCTCTGTCCGCTCTCTACAAATACAATAACACCTATAACGGTGATCATCATGGCGATGAGAATAATGATCAGGAAAAAACCCATCTCTCCTGTTGATAAAAGTCTAAAGGTGTTGATTATGGCTTCCGGTCCTCGGCATACAATTCCAGCAAAGATAATTAAGGATATTCCGTTTCCAATTCCCTTTTCAGTGATCTGTTCCCCAAGCCACATTAAAAAGGCCGTGCCTGCCGTCAGGGTCAGGACGGTCATTAATCGAAATCCCCAACCCGGTTGCATAACAATGGATACTCCCGTCGGACCTGCCATGTTTTCCAATCCGACTGATATTCCGAAACCTTGTATTATGCTGAGTACGATGGTCCCGTAACGGGTATACTGCGTTATTTTTCTTCTTCCTGCCTCCCCTTCTTTTGATAGCCTTTCCAGATGAGGCACAGCTACAGTAAGCAGTTGAAGGATGATTGACGCACTGATGTAAGGCATGATCCCGAGTGCGAACACGGACAGGTTACTCAGCGCCCCTCCTGCGAACATGTCAAAGAGGCCCAACAAAGACCCTTTAGCCTGTTCAAAATATGCCATTAAGGCCGCTGTATCAATTCCTGGAGTTGGAATATGCGCTCCGACGCGATACACGCCCAACATCAAAAGAGAATAAAGTATTCTCTTTTGCAATTCCGGAATCTTATTAATGTTCTTCAGGCCTTCTATCAAATCAGACTACCTCGATGACCGATCCGCCTGCAGCTTCAATTTTCGCTTTTGCTCCCTGACTGATCATTTTGATTTTTACAGTCAGCGGATGGTCAATTTCTCCCTTTCCAAGGATCTTAATCTTCTCTGCTGAACTTTTTACCATCCCGCTTTCTTTTAATCGATGCTCATCAATTTCCACGCCGGTTTGAAACCCGTTCAGTTTTTCGACATTCAAAGTAACGATATCTTTTAAGATCCTGCTCCGAAATCCTCTTTTGGGCAATCTCCGTGACAACGGCATCTGGCCACCTTCAAAGCCATCCCTTACCCCACCTCCGGACCTCGCATTCTGGCCTTTGTGCCCTTTACACGACGTCCCACCATGACCAGAACCGCTTCCTCTGCCGATCCGCTTTCTCTTTTTTCTTGATCCCTCGGGTGGCCTTAACTGACTTAAATCCATTACTCCACTCCTTCAACTTCCTCGCAACTGACAAGATGACTTACCTTGTTTATCATTCCTCTGATTTCAGTACAGTCCTTCAGGACAACCGCCTTATTGATTTTCGACAATCCCATGCCTCTGAGCGTGTCTCTCTGCTTTGAAGGTCTGCCAATTGCGCTTTTCTTCAGTGTTATTTTAAGTTGCTTGCTCACTCTGCGGTCCCCTTGATTCTATATTTCCGATATGGACTTTCCTCTCGAAGCTGCTATCCTGCCCGGGCTTTCCAATCTGCATAACCCTTCAATCGTCGCCTTTACAAGATTATGTGGATTGTGAGAACCTAAACATTTCGTTAGAATATTGTGAATACCGGCTACTTCAAGTACCGCTCTCACAGCTCCACCCGCAATCAAACCGGTACCTTCTGACGCAGGTTTCAGAAGCACCCGGCCAGCACCGAATTTACCGATTACTTCATACGGTATCGTACCTTTTTCAATCTCTATTTTAGTCATGCTCTTTTTAGCCTGTTCCATTCCTTTTCTGATGGCCTCAGGTACTTCATGAGCTTTTCCTAATCCGGCACCCACCGAGCCATTACCGTCACCGACCACAACAATTGCACTAAACCTGAAGCGTCTTCCACCTTTCACAACTTTTGCTGTTCTGTTGATGGCAATGACTCTATCCAAATATTCAACTTCGCCCAAATCTTTCTTGTCCAATTATCAGTCCCTTTAAGATGAATAAATTTGATCCGTTATCTTAAAACTTTAACCCTTCTTCTCGCGCCCCGTCTGCTAAAGCTTTTACTCTACCGTGGTATAAATAACTTCCCCTATCAAATACGACCTCTTGAATTCCCATATCTCTCAGTTTTCTGGAAATTGATCTGCCTACTTCTTTTGCAGCTTCAACTTTTTTCACATCGGTTATCTTACTCTTTACATCATCACTAATGGTGGAGGAATGGGCTATGGTTTTGCCTTCATTATCAGCAACTGCCTGCACATAGATATGCTTTGAACTTCTAAATACAGAAAGTCGTGGTCGCTCTGTAGAGCCGCTGATTTTCGCACGAACACGAGCTTTTCTCTTGTCCCTAATTTTCTGAACTTTTTTTGAAGCCAATTTTTTACCTCGTCATTAATCTATATTTATAAATTAATCATGGATATAGACGTTACGCGCCTACAGATTTTCCAACCTTTCTCCTCACCTGCTCGTTCGCATATTTAATTCCCTTTCCTTTATATGGTTCAGGTTTTTTTATCCTGCGAATTTCAGCTGCGACCTTACCCACTTTTTCCTTATCAATTCCGGACAGGATGATGTTTGTTGCCTTTTCGATTTTTAGATCTATACCTTCCGGGACAGCGTATATTATGGGACTCGAATATCCTATCGTCAACTTAAGATTTCTACCCTCAGCCTCTGCTTTGAACCCTACACCTACAATCTCTAGACTTTTCTCATAACCGGTGCTTACTCCTGTAATCATGTTCTGGATCAATGTTCTTACCAAGCCATGATACGAACGATCCTCCCGGCTGTCGGAATGCCTTTTTACCAATACTTTCGTCTGATCCATAACCACTTCTACCTTTTCAGGTATAATTGTAGTCAATTCCCCACGTGGCCCCGCAACTTTGATCGCATTTCCAGTTCGCTCACACGTTACATTAGCGGGCAGTTCTATCGGCTTCTTCCCAATTCTTGACATGATAACTCTCCTGTCGTTATCCTCTTACAACCTTACCTCAAAATATCCTTACCAAACCTTACAAAGCACTTCTCCACCGACACTCTTTTCTCTGGCCTCTTTGTCCGTAATGACGCCCTTTGATGTCGATATGATTGCTACGCCATAGCCATTCAGAACCTTGGGAATTTCATCCCCTTTCACATAGACTCGTCTTCCTGGCTTGCTTACTCTTTGGATATCATTAATGATGGTTCTCTTAGAATCGGGATACTTCAAGTATACTTTGAGAACATCATGACCTTTCTCATCCTTCTTTACATCATAACCGCCGATATACCCCGTTTTTTTCAGCACTTTGGCGATATTAACATTCACTCCCGAATACACTACATCAACACTTTTAAAGTGAACTCTGTTTGCATTCCGGATTCTTGTCAGCATGTCAGCAATAGGATCGGTCATCCCCATATAACTGCTCCTTAAAAAATAATGACTACCAGCTTGATTTAATAACTCCCGGAATTTCGCCTTTTGACGATAACTTCCTTAAGCATATCCTGCACATACCAAACTTTCTATAGTATGCTCGCGGCCTTCCGCAAATTGAGCACCTGTTGTACGTTCTCACAGAATATTTCTGCTCCCGTTTTGCCTTTGCTATCAAGGATTTTTTTGCCACTCCGACTCCTCCGGTTAATTCTCTCCCTCGACAAATTCTTTAACTTCTAAATGGAACTCCCATAAACTTCAAAAGTGCTCTTGCTTCTTCATCGGTATTCGCACTCGTCACAATCGCGATATTCATTCCGCGAATCTTTTCAATCTTATCGTACTCAATTTCCGGGAAAATAATCTGCTCTTTAACGCCTATTGAGTAATTTCCACGACCGTCAAACGTATTCGGAGACACGCCTCTAAAATCCCGAATTCTTGGCAGTGCAACATTAATAAATCGGTCAAGAAATTCATACATTCTTTCCCTTCTCAAGGTAACCCTGCATCCGATGGACATACCCTTCCGCAGCTTGAATGTCGCAATAGACCTTTTCGCTTTCGTAATTACAACCTTCTGCCCTGTTATCATTTCCAGTTCGCCGGCAGCACTGTCCAGGATTTTTACATTCTGGATCGCCTCACCCAGGCCCATATTAACAACGATTTTCTTCATCACGGGAACCTGCATGGGATTCTTGTAACCAAATTCTGAAATCAGCGCTGGAATAACTTCCTTTTTATAATAATCTTTTAATCTAGCCATGTCGTCGCTACCTATATATCCAATATATCATTGCATTTCTTGCAGATTCTTACTTTCTTTCCATCTTCAAGCTTTTTGATACCGACTCTTGTCTCTTTGTTACATTTCCCACACATCATCATAACGTTCGAAGCATGTATCGGTCCTTCTTTTTCGACAATCCCGCCTTTACCCATCGCGTTGGCTTTCTGGTGCCGTTTGACCATGTTCATCTTTTCTATGACAACTCTGTTTTTCTCGCTGATCACCGTCAAGACTTTCCCAGTCTTACCTTTTTCCCTTCCGGATATCACCTTTACGAAGTCCCCTTTTTTCAGATGCTTCAATTGCATTGCTATTCTCCATATTTAATTAACATTCCTGGCAAATATCTCACCGCATAATCCTCATGATGGTTGCTCAGAGCACTTCAGGAGCCAGCGATATGATTTTCATGAACTGCCTTGCCCGCAATTCTCTGGCTACCGGGCCAAAAATACGAGTCCCGATCGGCTCCATCTGATTGCTTATTAATACGGCGGAATTGTCGTCAAATTTCAAATAAGATCCATCCTGACGTCTGACCTCTTTCGCAGTTCTTACGATGACGGCCTTCATCACATCGCCCTTCTTCACCTTCGAATTGGGCATAGCTTCCTTGACCGCCACAACAATAACATCTCCAACGCCAGCATACCTTCTTTTCGAACCACCAAGCACTTTAATGCAGGCGACCTTTTTAGCGCCTGAATTATCGGCCACATTAAGTACGGTTTGCATCTGAATCATTATGCGACTCCATCCACTCTTCCCAAGTAGTTTCTTCCTATTCTGCTTTTGCAACGATACGAAGCATTCGCCATCTTTTCAGTCTGCTCAATGGACGCGATTCCATGACAATGACTGTATCCCCGACTTTACATTCATTTTTCTCATCATGGACCATATACTTGACATGTTTTCTTGTATATTTATGAAAAACCGGATGTTTCACCAGGCGCTCAGCCCGAATCACAATGGTCTTGTCCATTTTATTACTGACAACAACGCCCTTAATAGTCCTGTTGAAGCCTCTCTCGCTCAATGCTCTTTAACCCCCTTTTCCCGTAACACTGTTTTTGCACGTGCTATATCCCTTTTTATTTTTCCAAGCGCCGCTGATGATTCCAGCTGCCCCGCAGCACTGCGCATTCTCAGGTTAAAAAGCTCCTCTTCCAACTCTTTATTTTTTTGCCTTATCTCATCAAGGCTTTTCTCTCTCCATTCTTTAGCCTTCATCTGTCAGCTCCCTAGAAAGAAACCTTGTCCCTATCGGAAGTTTGTGTGATGCCAGTCTGAAAGCTTCTCTCGCCACTTCCTTGGAGACTCCCTGCATCTCATAGAGTACCGTGCCTGGCTTGACGACAGCCACCCATTCTTCCGGTGCACCTTTTCCTTTTCCCATGCGAGTTTCTGCTGGCTTCTTTGTTATTGATTTATGGGGAAATATTCTTATCCATATCTTACCGCCTCTACGGACATGGCGCGTAATGGCAATTCTCGCTGCCTCAATCTGCCTTGCGGTTATCCAGCCACATTCTTCTGCTTGAAGTCCATATTCCCCAAAAGATATTTTACTTCCTCTTGTGGCGGTTCCTGTCCTTCGACCCCTTTGCAACTTCCTATATTTCACCCTTTTTGGCATTAACATGGAAAAAAACCCTCTTTTTTATAACCTAGTCATCTTCCCGAGTTTAATATTTTACCCGCTTCTATGGTTTTTCAAGTTCCTTTCTTCCCGGAAGCACTTCACCGTGAAATATCAATACCTTGATGCCGATCTGCCCATAAGCAGTCTTTGCTTCCGTAAAACCGCTGTCTATATCCGCTCTTAATGTATGCAGGGGCACTCTGCCTTCACGATACCACTCCGTTCTTGACATTTCAGCGCCACCTAGTCTTCCGGAACAACTTACTCTGATCCCTTTGGCTCCAAATTTTAGTGCGGTTAAAACACATTTCTTCATTGCTCTACGAAATGCAACTCTCCGCTCCAACTGCGTAGCGATGTTTTCGGCAACAAGCTGAGCGTCAATCTCCGGTTTTCTGACTTCCAGGATATTGATGATGATTTCGCTACTGGAAACGTTCTCCAGCTCTTTCTTCAGCTTTTCAATCTCCGCACCTTTTTTGCCGATTATGATTCCAGGACGCGCAGCATAAATATTCACCTTTGCCTTATTGACCGCTCTTTCGATGTCTATATGCGATATCCCCGCATGATAAAGCTTCTTTTTCAGATAACCGCGAATTTTGAGATCTTCATACAGCATCGAGCGATAGCTCTTATCAGCATACCACCGAGAATTCCAATTCTTGTTGATTCCCAGTCTCAGACCGATGGGATTAACCTTCTGCCCCAATCTCGCACCTCCCCATTATTACTTTTCGTCCAAAATAACGGTAATATGACTCATTCTCTTTTTGATTGATGCAGCTCGGCCCTGGGCTCTTGCACGCCATCTTTTCATAGAAGGTCCCTGATCTACAAAAATCTCTTTTACAAATAATATTTTTTCATCGATGTTTGGATTCTGTACAGCATTTGCGAATGCTGATTTGAGAACTTTCCCGACAATTTGTCCAGATCGCTTCCGGGAATAATTCAGGATCTCCCTCGCATCGTCCACCTTTTTACCACGAATCAGATCCACAACCAGCCTCGCCTTCTGAGGTGATATCCTTATATATTTTGCAGTTGCTTTCGCTTCCATATTTTCGTCTCTGCGCTCTTTACTTATCCAAAAATGTTCAATAAATAATTAATTATTTCCGCACTTTAGATTTTCTATCCCCTGCATGACTGAAGAATATCCTCGTTGGTGCAAATTCACCTAGTTTATGACCAACCATATTCTCCGTTACAAATACCGGTATGAATTTTTTTCCATTGTGCACTGCAAATGTATGTCCTATCAAATCAGGGGTAATCGTCGACCTGCGTGACCAGGTTTTAATAACACTTTTATTCCCGGACGCAACAGCCTTTTGAACCTTATCAAAAAGTTTTTCATCAACAAATGGACCTTTTTTGATTGATCTTGCCACTTCCTATCCCCTTCTCTTTACAATGTATTTATCAGTGCTTTTGTTGGATCGCGTTTTATGTCCCTTTGTTGGTACGCCCCAAGGGGTGCAGGGATGCCGCCCTCCTGAAGACCTTCCTTCGCCGCCACCCATGGGATGGTCAACCGGATTCATGACAACTCCTCGAACTTTCGGTCTTTTACCGGCCCATCTCGTCCGCCCTGCTTTGCCTACGCTGATATTTTCATGCTCATTATTGCCTACCTGACCAATTGTCGCCCTGCAGTCTATAAAAATCTTTCTCATTTCCCCAGATGGCAGTCGAACCTGTGCGTAACTTCCTTCCTTGGCCATCAACTGTCCATAGGTTCCCGCACTCCGGATTAACTGGCCGCCTTTTCCTACTTTCAGCTCGATATTATGTATCAGTGAACCTACAGGAATATTTCTCAGAGGCATTGCGTTTCCTGCTTTGATATCGGCTCTTTCTCCGCTTACAATCTTCTCTCCGACAGCAACTTTTGCAGGAGCAATAATGTATCTCTTTTCGCCATCCTCATAGCTGACCAAGGCTATTCTGGCAGATCTGTTCGGGTCATATTCTATGGAAGCGATTTTACCGGGAACATCCAGTTTCTCTCTCTTGAAGTCTATAAATCGATAACGTCTTTTATGCCCGCCGCCAACGTGTCTGCTTGTTATTCTTCCGAAGTTGTTTCGACCGCCTGTTTTTTTTATAGTTCCAAGAAGGCTTTTTTGGGGCTGATCCGTCGTTACTTCTTCAAAAGTAGAACAAGTCTGATATCTTCTTCCTGGTGAGGTTGGTTTATATTTTCTGATCGCCATCCGTTTACATCCCTTCTTTATACACCGTGGTATATATCAATAGTGTTTCCCTGGGCAAGCGTTACAACCGCCTTTTTCCAATCCCTTCTCTTTCCGATAATCCGACCTGTCCTTTTTTTCTTGCCCTTAATATTAATTACATGAACATCGTCCACGGTCACTTTTAAAAGTCTCTCCACCGCTTTGCGAATTTCTATTTTATTTGCCCTGCGATCCACTTCGAAATAATATTTGTTCTTTTCGTCCTTTTCCAAGGTACTTTTCTCAGTGACCAGCATTCTCTTGACGATCTGATGCAATTCCGTCATGATTTCAGCGCCCCTTCCAATTTCTTAACAGCCGGCTCTATGATTACGAGATGCTCATGATTTAATACATCATAAACATTTAAACCTTCGGACCTTACCATCTTGATGCCCGCTATATTTCTTGAAGACTTCTCCAAAAATTCGTTCCGTTCTTCTGTAACGAACAAGGCTTTTTTTAAACCGAACCGGTCAACAACCTCTTTAAACTTTTTGGTTTTGATTTCATCCAGAGGGAAATCCTTCAACACAACCAGCTTCTGCCCCTGATACTTCAGGCTTAGCACTGAGCGCAATGCATTTTTCCTGACTTTTTTTGGAACATTATACTTATAATCTCTTGGAACCGGTCCAAACACGATGCCTCCACCTCGCCAAATGGGAGACCTGCTCGTTCCCGAACGAGCTCTGCCTGTACCCTTTTGCCGCCAAGGCTTTTTACCTCCACCACTCACGTCACTTCGACCTTTGGTCGCCGCCGTACCGAAGCGCCGTGACGCCATCTGCATCCTGACCACATCATAAATTACTGCATCATTAACTTCAGCGCCAAACACAGCGTCATTAAGCTCGATCTCGGACACTTTATTTTTATTAATATCAAATACTTCAGCAACCAACATCTTATTCACCCTTGAATAACGTAACTTCAAGCCTTAGCAGACTGTTTTATAAATAAATATCCATTACGCGCGCCGGGAACTGCTCCTCTGATCAGAATCAGGTTCCTCTCAGGCCGCAAGCTCCAGATCATAAGATTTTTCACAGTTTTCTGCTTGTTCCCCATTTGTCCGGGTAATTTTTTCCCTTTAAATACGCGTGACGGGTACGCACTCGCTCCAATCGAACCGGGCGCACGATGGAACATCGAGCCATGGGACGATCTACCCCCCCTAAAGCCATGCCGTTTAATCACACCAGCAAAGCCCTTGCCCTTTGTCGTGCCGGTAATGTCGACCATCTCACCGGACTCGAATATATCCAGCGTGATCTCCTGGCCCAGCTCATATTCCTGAATCTGGTCACAGCGCATTTCCTTGAGGATACGGAAGCATCCTTTATCTGCTTTGGCGAAATGCCCCTGCAACGGCTTCGTTGCCTTATTCTGCTTTATCCTGCCATATCCGAGTTGAATTGCATCATAACCATCTTTTTCAACAGTTTTCTTCTGAGTAATAACCGATGGTTCAACCTCAATTGCCGTCACCGGGATAGCTGCTCCATCTTCAGCAAAGACCTGAGTCATCCCAATTTTTCTGCCAATGATCATCTTTTTCATCAGATCCACTTCATCTTCTACATTCATTATTGAAACGTTATTTTTTTCCTTATGACCTGATACTCAAGCGGACAGTGGAGCACCCGCTGTACGCCTCTTCATGATATTAGGCCTTAATTTCAACATCCACACCAGCAGACAAGTCCAGCTTCATCAGTGCATCTACCGTGGACTGTGTCGGCTCTATAATGTCAATTAACCTTTTGTGTGTTCTTATTTCAAATTGCTCTCTTGACTTCTTGTCGACGTGCGGCGAACGGTTCACACAATACTTGTTGATCTCCGTCGGAAGCGGTACAGGACCGGCAATCCTCGCACCTGTCCGCCTCGCCGTTTCCACAATTTCTTCCACCGAGCGATCAAGTAATTTGTAATCGTAAGCCTTAAGGCGAATTCTTATTTTTTGATCTTTCATGTCCTTGTCTGATCCAATCACTTATGCGCTATCTATTCAATCACTTTACTGACAACACCGGCGCCGACCGTTCTTCCGCCTTCGCGAATAGCGAACCGCAGCTGTTCTTCCATGGCTATCGGCGTGATCAACGTCACTTCCATTTCTACATTGTCCCCCGGCATAACCATTTCCACACCTTCCGCCAACTTGGCAACTCCGGTAACATCGGTTGTTCTGAAATAAAACTGCGGGCGATAGCCGGTGAAGAAAGGAGTATGCCTTCCACCTTCCTCCTTAGTCAAAACGTAGACTTGGGCCATAAATTTGGTATGCGGCGTGATAGAACCCGGTTTTGCAACAACCTGGCCTCTTTCAACGTCTTCCCTCTTGATTCCCCGAAGCAGCAAGCCGACATCGTCACCGGCACGCCCTTCATCCAGGGTCTTGCGAAACATTTCCACACCTGTGCAAACTGTCTTTTGTGTCGGGCGAACGCCGACTATTTCGACTTCATCACCGGTCTTTATAATTCCCCGGTCAATTCGACCAGTCACAACTGTACCGCGACCTGAAATCGTAAAAACGTCGCCCACGGGCATCAGAAACGGCTTGTCAAGATCACGCTCAGGCTCAGGGATATAAGCATCCACGGCATCCATCAGGGCATATATCTGTTTTACATCGGGATCATCCGGATTTTCGCTTTCAAGGGCCTTTAAAGCGGAGCCTCTGATGATGGGAATATCGTCCCCGGGAAACTCGTATTCATTCAGCAGTTCTCTCAACTCCAGTTCAACGAGATCAAGAAGTTCCGGATCGTCGACAAGGTCTACTTTGTTCAGAAAAACGACGATAGAGGGAACCTGCACCTGACGTGCAAGGAGGATATGCTCTCGCGTCTGCGGCATCGGACCATCGGAAGCTGCCACGACCAGTATCGTGCCATCCATGTGCGCTGCACCGGAGATCATATTTTTAATATAGTCCGCGTGCCCCGGACAGTCCACATGGGCATAATGACGCTTGTCCGTCTGATATTCCACATGGGAAATGTTGATGGTGACGCCTCTTTCTTTTTCTTCCGGTGCATTGTCAATCGAATCAAAGGCTCGAAATTCGGCTAAGCCTTTCTTTGCAAGCCACTTTGTTATCGCAGCAGTCAAAGTTGTCTTGCCATGATCGACATGTCCAATGGTGCCAATATTTAAATGCGGCTTTGTCCTTTCAAATTTCTTCTTAGCCATCCTCCGACCTCCTTAATCTTTATCTTTCTTTTGAAAAGTTATTTACCAGCCTTTTGTGGGACGATCTTTTACTATCAAATAATTTTACCGTTTTTATGATCGCCGGCGAGCTTATCTCTAATTGATGCTCCAAATTTTTTCTCAGCACAGCGAATGAACTCAATCCTTGATTATTTATCGCTCAATCCAGAGCTGTACATACAGCAAATATTGTTTTTCAAAATAATTAAAAGCGATAGTGAGCAAAAGCCTTATTCGCTTCGGCCATCTTATGGACACTCTCCCGCTTTTTGATGGAGCCTCCCCGGTTATTAGCGGCATCGATAAATTCTCCTGCCAGCTTTTCCCTCATGGTCTTTTCCGCCCTATCCTTGGCATTGGATATGATCCAGCGAATGGCCAGCGCAACCCTTCTTGATGCCGCGACCTCCGTGGGAACCTGATAGGTAGACCCCCCCACACGCCTTGATTTGACTTCAATGACGGGTTTCACATTGTTTACAGCTCTCTCAAACAATTCCACAGGGGATTCCTTGGCCTTTTTCTCTATGAGATCAAAAGCCCCATAAAGAATGGACTCCGCAATACTCTTCTTACCTTCCTTGAGGAGATTATTGACAAACTTTGCAACTAAAATATTCTTATATTTAGGGTCCGGAAGAATAACCCTTTTAGCAATTTCCCTTCTTCTTGGCATGATCAAATCCTCATATTAACTTGGCTTTTTAGCCCCGTATTTCGATCTCCCCTGTTTCCGGTCCTGCACTCCTACCGCATCGAGTGTACCTCTGACAATATGGTATCTTACGCCGGGAAGATCCTTAACTCGCCCACCGCGAACCAGCACGACAGAATGCTCCTGCAGGTTATGCCGATTCCGGGAATATAGGACGTTACTTCATAACGCTGGTCAACCGAACTCTCGCAACCTTTCTCAATGCGGAATTCGGTTTCTTGGGTGTTGACGTGTATACCCTGACGCAAACCCCCCGCCTCTGCGGCGATCCAGCCAAAGCCGGTGTTGATGCTTTTTTTGCCGCCCGCAGCCTTCCATTTCGAACTAACTGATTTATTGTAGGCATTACTCCTCCCGAAAACAATACTTCACGTAATTCTAACTTGACTTAGAAAAGTCTGGTTAACTATCAATTCGCCGCGTGCATGTCAAGAGATTTCTTATTGCTATTTTCATCACCCTCGATTTCCACTGATTCAGCATCCTCGTCCGCCACCGTTTTAATACCGAGCTTGCGATACATCACAAGCCCAGTCCCGGCAGGAATCAATCTACCCATAATCACATTTTCCTTCAAACCTCGGAGGTAATCCACCTTGCCCGCCAGACTCGCTTCCGTAAGAACCCGTGTCGTCTCCTGGAATGAGGCAGCAGAAATAAAGCTCTGCGTACTCAGAGAAGCCTTGGTGATACCCAGAAGAACAGGTTCCCCAATGGCCGGCTGCTCTCCTCTGGCAATGGCCTTTTCATTCTCCTCCTGGAACCTGAACTTTTCGACCTGCTCATCAGCCATGAAGGGAGTGTCTCCGGGATCGATAACTTTCACCCGCCGCAGCATCTGGCGTACAATGACTTCCATATGTTTGTCATTGATCTTCACGCCCTGCAGTCGGTAAACTTCCTGAACCTCATCAACAAGGTAGCGAGCCAGGGCTTTTTCTCCCTTGATCATGAGAAGATCATGAGGATTATTGACACCGCTCATTAAAGCTTCCCCGGCGATCACACGGTCACCTTCCTGGACGCTGACATGCTTTCCTTTGGGGATGAGGTATTCCTTTTCATCGCCGATTTCCGGAGTTACGATCACCTTTCTTTTTCCCTTGGCATCCTTGCCGTAGGACACCACGCCGTCGATTTCAGAAATAACGGCGAAATCCTTGGGCTTCCGCGCTTCAAAAAGCTCTGCAACCCTCGGAAGACCACCGGTAATATCTTTCGTTTTGGTCGTTTCTCTGGGGATCTTGGCGATAATGTCACCGGCTTTGACCTGGTCTCCTTCAGAGACAACGATGTTCACGCCTACTGAAAGAAGATGTCTTGCCGCCGCGTTTGTGCCGGGAACCTTGGCTGTCTTTCCTGTGGCATCCTTTAAGGAAACTCGAGGCCTGAGGTCCGCCCCCTTGAATTCAACAATAACTTTACGGGAAAGACCGGTAACTTCGTCAACCTGTTCCTGCATCGTCTTTCCTTCGATGATATCACCAAACTTCACGGTTCCATCGACTTCAGCAAGAATGGGTATTGAGAAAGGATCCCACTCGGCCATGCGATCCCCTCTTTTGACGGACTGACCGTCTTTAACTTTCAGGTGGGCACCGTATGGGACAGTATACTTGCCTCGACTTCTCAACTGCTCATCAAGGACGTGAATTTCCCCATGGCGGCTCATGACAACCGTTTCCCCTATCTTGCTGACTACGTAGTTGAGGTCAACGTATTTCACAATGCCATCGTGCCGGGAATCCAGAGTTGAGTGCTCTTCAAATTTCGCCGTACCTCCGATATGGAAAGTTCTCATAGTCAACTGGGTTCCCGGTTCTCCAATGGACTGGGCAGCAATAATCCCCACGGCTTCTCCGATATTCACAAGGTGACCATGACCCAAGTCCCGGCCGTAACACCGTGCACAAACGCCATACTTGGCCTTGCAGGTCAGAACAGAACGGATTCTCACGCTTTCAATCCCCGCCCTGTCAATTTTTTCCGAAAGGGATTCATCGATTTCCTGATTTGCACCGACGAGGACTTCGCCGGTAAAAGGATCCATGATATCTTCAAGCACGACACGCCCAAGAACACGTTCTCCAGCTGTCTCTATAATCTCTCCGCCCTCCATCAGGGCCGACACGGATATGCCATCCACCGTTCCGCAATCCTGCTGGGTGATAATGCAATCCTGAGCGACGTCAACCAGCCGCCGTGTCAGGTAACCGGAGTTCGCCGTTTTCAGCGCTGTATCGGCAAGCCCCTTTCTTGCTCCGTGTGTTGAAATGAAGTACTGCAGAACGGTCAAACCTTCCCGGAAGTTTGCCGTAATCGGCGTTTCAATAATTTCTCCTGAAGGTTTCGCCATCAACCCCCGCATACCGGCCAACTGTCGAATCTGTGCATTACTGCCTCTCGCTCCGGAATCTGCCATCATGTAGATCGGATTGAAGCTTTCTACAACTTTCTTCCCTTCCGTCGTAATCTGCTCCTCGGTTTCGATACCCCCCATCATTTCCGAAGCGATTTTTTCCGTCGCCTGGGCCCATAGATCGATCACCTTATTGTATCGTTCACCGTCGGTAATCAAACCGTCCATGTACTGCTTTTGAATTTCCAGAACGTCGCGGTCCGCCCGAACAACAATATCTTTCTTGTTTTTTGGGATATTCAGGTTTCTTACCGCAAAAGACATCCCTGAATGGGTCGCATATTTGAAACCCATATCTTTCAGGCGGTCTGCAAGAATAACCGTCGTCTTTTCCCCACAGAGCCGGTAGCAGTAATCGATCAGATTAGCCAGTTCTTTTTTGTTCATCACTTTATTAATGACATCAAAAGAAATGGCTTCCGGAATAATCTCATACAAAATGACCCGTCCTACGGTCGTCTCCTTCAATTCATCATCGATTCGCACTTTTATCCTGGCGCGTAGTTCCACCGCTCCGGCGTCGAAGGCGGAGCGAACCTCCTCGGGATTGGAAAAGCTCATGCCATGTCCCAGGACATCTTCCTTTGAACGCGTCAGATAATATATTCCCAGCACAACATCCTGGCTGGGGATGATTATGGGCTTGCCATTTGCCGGTGAAAGAATATTGTTCGTCGACATCATGAGAACCCGGGCTTCCGTCTGGGCCTCAATCGATAACGGTACGTGAACGGCCATCTGATCGCCGTCGAAATCCGCGTTAAAGGCCGTGCAGACGAGAGGATGGAGCTGAATGGCTTTTCCTTCTATCAATACCGGCTCAAAAGCCTGCAGTCCCAGTCGATGCAGCGTCGGCGCACGGTTCAGCATAACCGGATACTCCCGGACAACTTCATCCAAAGCATCCCAGACCTCCGCCGTCTCCCGCTCGACCATCTTCTTTGCGCTTTTGACGGTTGTGACGTACCCTTTTTCCTGTAGCCTGTTGTAAACAAATGGTTTAAACAATTCGAGGGCCATTTTTTTAGGCAATCCACACTGATGCAGCCGCAGGTCGGGACCAACGGTGATCACGGAACGGCCTGAATAATCCACTCGCTTACCCAGAAGATTCTGTCTGAATCGCCCCTGTTTCCCCTTGAGCATATCGGAAAGAGATTTTAAGGGCCTCTTGTTGGTCCCCGTTATGGCCCTCCCTCTTCTGCCGTTATCAAAAAGAACGTCTACGGCTTCCTGAAGCATTCTTTTTTCATTGCGAATAATAATTTCAGGAGCGTTCAACTCCTGAAGGCGCTTAAGCCTGTTATTCCGGTTGATCACACGGCGGTAAAGGTCATTCAAATCCGAGGTGGCAAACCGCCCCCCATCCAGAGGAACAAGGGGACGCAGATCCGGAGGGATAACGGGTAGCACCGTCAGAATCATCCACTCCGGACGATTTCCCGATTTCCGTAGAGCCTCGATAACCTTCAATCGCTTGATGACTTTCTTCCTCTTGGTATCCGACGAGGCGGTCTTCAACTCATCCCGCAGTTCTACATCGAGCCCCTCAAGATCGACTTCTTCAAGAAGTTTTCTCACAGCCTCGGCACCGATTCCAGCCTGGAATCCATCCGGACCGTACTGCTCTCTCAGATCGTTATACTCCTCATCCGAAAGTAAATCCTTCTTCCGCAGCGGAGTGTTCCTGGGATCGAGAACGATCCAGGATTCAAAATAGAGAATCCGCTCCAATTCCTTTAAAGTAAGGTCCAGGACATTTCCGATCCTGCTGGGTAGACTCTTGAGAAACCAGATATGGGCAACCGGCGTTGCCAGGGTAATATGCCCCATCCTCTCACGACGAACCTTCGACTTGATGACTTCAACGCCACACTTCTCACAGACCACGCCCCTGTGCTTCATTCGCTTGTAGCGTCCGCAGAGACACTCATAATCCTTCACAGGACCAAATATTTTTGCGCAGAAAAGCCCGTCACGTTCAGGCTTGAAAGTTCGGTAATTAATGGTTTCCGGCTTTTTAACCTCGCCGTAAGACCAGGAAAGGATCTTGTCCGGTGAGGCAATCGAAATTTTTATCGCATTAAAGCGAATCGGATCTTTTGGTTTTTCAAAATAGCTAAAAACATCTTCCACGGTTTTTACTCCCGTTTATATATGACTTGGTGATGCTTATCGGGAAGACTTCCTTTATTCTTCCTCAATCAACTCCACATCAAGGCAAAGACTTTGCAATTCTTTTACCAGCACATTGAACGACTCCGGCAGACCTGGCTCCGATGTATTCTCGCCTTTGACGATCGCTTCATAAATCCTCGTTCGGCCGGCTACATCATCTGATTTGACGGTTAAGAATTCCTGCAGTGAATACGCTGCGCCGTAAGCCTCCATCGCCCAGACTTCCATCTCTCCAAGTCGCTGCCCTCCAAACTGAGCCTTTCCTCCAAGAGGCTGCTGGGTTACCAGTGAGTATGGTCCTATAGATCGTGCATGAATCTTGTTATCCACAAGATGATGAAGTTTCAGCATGTAAATCATGCCCACGGTGATTTCCTGATCGAACGGCTCACCCGTACGACCATCATAGAGTATAGCCTGTCCAGTTGAAGGTAAATTTGCCAGCTTCAGCATATTTCTGATGTCAGATTCAGTGGCTCCGTCAAACACGGGCGATGAAACGGCGATGCCCCTTCTGAGCTTTCGCACAAACTGATAAGTTTCTTCTTCGGTTGCCCCGTCTACAAATTTTTCGAATTCTCTTGACTGGTAGATGCCTTTCAACTCATCCCTCAACTGATTTCCTTTCTGATAGGAATCCAGCATGTCATTGAGTTTTTCCCCAAGACCTTTCGCAGCCCAACCGAGATGAGTTTCAAGGATCTGTCCCACATTCATGCGCGAGGGAACTCCAAGGGGATTCAGTACGATGTCCACGGGCCTGCCGTCCTTGAAATAGGGCATGTCCTCTTCAGGCAAGATTCTTGAGAGGACGCCCTTGTTTCCATGTCTTCCCGCCATCTTGTCTCCGGCCTGCAGTTTCCTTTTGATGGCAATATAGACTTTGACCATCTTGATGACACCGGGCGGCAGCTCATCACTGGCCTTCAGCTTTTCCGTCTTCTCATTGAAATAGGCTTCCACCACCTCGATCTTATCGTAAAGATTGGCCATCATCTGACCTACAGCCCGCTCTGTTTCTTCGTCATCTGCCACAGTGATTTCCTTCCATAAATGGAGTGGAATTTCACTTAATATCTCGGGTGTTATAATATCACCCTTTTTGAGGTAAATTTTCTTTCTTTTCGGATCAACGATCTTCGCACCGGACTGCTTGCCCTGCAGCAATGTACCGACTTCCTTCTTCACTGCTTCAGTAATAATCCGGATTTCATCTTCTCTGTCTTTCTGAAGCATGGCGATTGCTTCATCTTCGATATACTGTGAGCGATGATCTTTCTCTGCACCTTTTCTGGTAAATACCTTGGCATCGATGACAGTCCCCTCTACGCCCGGCGGGACACGTAACGAGGTATCTCTTACGTCGCTGGCCTTTTCGCCAAAAATCGCCCGGAGAAGCTTTTCTTCAGATGAAAGCTGCGTTTCCCCTTTGGGTGTAATTTTACCCACCAGAATATCACCGGATTTGACGGAAACCCCCATTCGAACGATTCCGCTATCATCCAGATTGCGGAGCGCTTCTTCTCCGACATTAGGGATATCGCGAGTTATATCTTCTTTACCCAGTTTGGTGTCCCGGGCCATGGTCTCAAATTCTTCGATATGAATGGAAGTGTAGATATCTTCCTTGACTATCCTTTCACTGACGAGAATGGAATCTTCGTAGTTGTATCCGCCCCAGGACATGAAGGCCACCATGACGTTGTGTCCGAGGGCCAGCTCGCCGTTATCAGTGGCGGGACCATCGGCGATGATGTCCCCTTTCCTGACACGCTGGCCCTTGTTGACGATGGCCTTCTGGTTGAAGCAGGTATCCTGATTCGATCGCTGGTATTTGATCAGCGTATAAATATCAACACCGGTATCTCGATCTGTTTTTTCGGCACTTTCACACTTGATGACAATTCTCGATGCATCGACACTCTCAACAATTCCCGATCTCTTTGCCACCACAACAGCACCTGAATCCCGGGCTACAATCCGCTCCATACCGGTACCCACAAGAGGAATCTCCGGCCTCATCAGAGGCACGGCTTGCCGCTGCATGTTCGACCCCATCAGGGCACGGTTTGCATCGTCATGCTCCAGAAAGGGGATCAGCGTTGCGGCAACACTGACCAACTGGTTAGGCGATACATCCACCATGTTGACCTCCGATGGAACAACATTGACAAAATCCCCCCCCTTCCTTGCAGAGATTAAATCACCCTTGAAGCTCCCATCGTGGTTCACAGGTTGGTCAGCAGGTGCTATAACCTGGTTTTCTTCCTCGATTGCGGTCAGGAATTTAACTTCCGGCAGAACCCGCCCTTCTTTTACTATCCGGTAAGGGGTCTCGATGAAACCGAATTCATTAACCCGCGCATAGGTACTGAGCGAAACAATCAACCCGATGTTCGGCCCTTCCGGCGTTTCCACTGGACAGATCCGCCCATAATGGGTTGGATGAACATCGCGAACTTCAAAACCGGCTCTCTCTCTTGTCAATCCGCCAGGCCCCAGGGCGGACAACCGTCTCTTATGGGTAATCTCGGATAATGGATTCGTCTGATCCATAAACTGCGAAAGCTGACTGCTGCCGAAGAATTCACTGACCACGGCGGATACGGGCTTTACATTCACCAGGTCATGAGGCATCATCGTCTCGATATCCTGAAGACTCATTTTTTCCTTTATGGCGCGTTCCATTCGAACCAAACCGATCCGATACTGGTTTTCAATCAATTCCCCGACGGAACGCACTCTCCGGTTCCCGAGATGATCGATGTCATCCACGCTGCACTCCGGGACGCCGTTTTTAAGGTCGATGAGATATTTGACCGCGGCCATGATGTCTTCTTTTCTCAAGACGGTGACATCCGTGGAAACATCGAGGCGGAGCTTATAGTTCATCTTCGCCCGACCGACAGTCGAAAGATCGTAACTTTCATTCTCAAAAAAGAGGCTGTTAAAAAACTTCTGAGCCGTATCGGGTGTAGGAGGATTGCTTGGTCTAAGACGACGGTAGATTTCGATGATCGCATCTCCCGGAGTTTCCATCCGATCAATCAATAGAGTGTCTCTTATTGAAACATTGGACAGGTCCTCACCGAGATTGATGACGCTCAGTTCTCTTATTCCTTTTTCCCGCACCACATCGATTCCTGCGGCACTCAACGCCTCATTGCAGTGGAAGAGAACCTCCCCTGTTTCCGGATCCAGAATATCGGTTGCCAGTATTCTTCCTGGAAGCTCCTCGACATCCATCTTGATTCGCTCGACACGCTGTTCCCTGATTCTTTTAAGAATCACCTTATTGATGCGGCGCCCTTTCTTAAAAAGAATTTCTCCCGTGTTGATGTCTCTTATGTCGTCATAAAGTTTATGCCCTACAAGAGACTCATCGACAGCAGCGTAAAAATTTTCGCCTTCACAGAAGATATGTTCCACATCATAGAAATAATTCAATAAATCTTCCGTTGAGTAGCCCATTGCCTTGAGGAGAATAGTAACGGGCATCTTCCTGCGACGGTCTATACGGACATAGAGAAGATCCTTGGAATCAAATTCCAGATCAAGCCAGGACCCCCGGATGGGAATGATTCTGGCTGAATAGATTAACTTTCCACTTGTAAGTGTTTTTCCCTTATCATGGTCAAAAAATATGCCTGGCGATCGGTGTAGTTGGCTGACAATAACACGTTCCGTTCCATTGACAATGAAAGTTCCCTTTTCAGTCATCAGAGGAATTTCACCAAAATAAATCTCCTGCTCTTTGATGTCCCGGATGTTTTTCTGATCGGACAAGCGATCCGTGTCAAAAACAACGAGTCGAACCACAATCTTCAAGGGAGCCGCATAGGTCATCCCCTTCTGAATGCACTCGTTCACGTCATAACGAACAGCCCCTATCTTGTAACTCACGAATTCCAAGGAACACTTTCCGCTGAAATCCGAAATGGGGAATACGCTTTTAAACGCACCCTGCAAGCCGAAATTCTTACGATTTTCTGGAGCTACATCCTCCTGAAGAAATGTTTCATACGATCTGGTTTGAATATCGATCAAATTGGGTACTTCCAGAATTTCTTCAATTCGGCCGAAATTTTTTCTAAACTCGCCCATGGCATTCCTAACTTTATACTGAGCATCCGAAGATGCTCAGTTATTTATTTTGAATTATTTTACTTCTACGGTTCCGCCGACTTCTTCTATTTTCTTCTTGATGTCAGCGGCTTCATCCTTGGATACCGCTTCCTTGATGGGTTTCGGAGCGCCTTCAACCAGATCTTTCGCTTCCTTAAGGCCCAGTCCCGTAATGGCCCGGACGACCTTGATGACCTGAATCTTCTGATCACCGAAGCCGGTCAGGATCGCATCAAATTCCGTCTTTTCCTCAGCAGGCGCTGCCGCTTCACCGGCAGCACCTGCAACAGCGGCAACAGCCACCGGGGCCGCGGCGGATACACCAAATCTCTCTTCCAATTCCTTGACCAGCTCGGACAATTCCAGAACGGTCATCCCCTCGATGAATTTTACAACATCTTCCTTAGTGATCTGATCTGCCATTTTCTGCACCTTCCTATGTGTATTAATTTTCAATGATTTGCGTGATTAATTGCTCTCTTCTTTTTTAGCTCGATATCCATCCAGCACTTGCACAAGACCCCGCGGTACGGCGCTGAGTACATTGACCAACTGCGTCTGTACCCCCACCATCACGGAAAGCAGCTTTGCGAGCAGAATTTCCCTGCTGGGAAGTTCCGCCAACGCGCTCAGTTGCTCAACGGTTATGACCTTATCGCTCAGCATGCCGATCTTGAGCTCCAATTCCGCATTCTTTTTAGCAAAGTCAGACAGAATTTTGCTCGGCTCAACGGGATCGCCATAACCGAGGATCAAAGCCAATGGCCCTTTGAAATCATCCTGCAATGCCTCCAGGGAGGTATCCCGGGACGCAATGCGCAGAAGGGTATTTTTTACGACCTTCAGCTCAGCGTTAGATTTCCGCAAATCATTTCGCAAAGTCGTCATCTTGGCCACACCCATTCCGCTGAAGTTCGCCAGGACAGCCAATTTGAATGACTTTACTTTTTCGTGAAGTTCAACGGCAACCTGCTCTTTCGTTCTCCGATCCAACCTTAACCTCCTTTCTCGCCCGCCATTATATGTGCACGGCGGAATAAATTCTCTTTTCCAGAAATCACGACCTGTTAGAATGAATTAATAATAGGAGAACTGAGCAGCACACAGGAACATACACACAGACACATGGCACTGAAGCAGAATATCGCTTCCTTACTTAACAGTGGTCTCGGCAGGCCGATGCATGCATCGATTAAACCCTGTACCTGCTGTCTCAGACTTCTCTTTTTAGTGGTATGATTTCACATCTGCCTTGACTGACAAAAACAGAACGATCTTGACTTTAGAGATTTCGTAAATCCAGTGGATCTACCCTTACGCCGGGTCCCATTGTAGAGGAAAGGGCTATTCCTTTTATATAAGTCCCTTTACTGGTGGCAGGTTTTAACTTGATAATCATTTCAATGAGAGCTTGAATATTTTCCATCAATCTATCAGGACCAAAGGACACTTTCCCAACGGGACTGTGGACGATTCCCGCCTTCTCAACCCGAAACTCCACCTTGCCGGCTTTCACTTCCTTAACCGCTGTTGCAACATCAAAGGTGACTGTTCCCACTTTCGGATTGGGCATCAACCCCCGGGGACCGAGAATTTTACCCAGCTTACCGACATTTCCCATCATATCCGGTGTCGCAATCACACGATCAAACTCCAGCCAACCCGACTTGATCTTTTCAATGAATTCATCCGAGCCGGCGTAATCTGCTCCCGCATCGAGCGCCTCTTTCTCTTTTTCGCCCTTTGCAAACACAAGTACTCGCACGGTTTTTCCCAAACCGTTAGGCAACACAACACTTCCTCTCACCATCTGATCCGCGTGAGCCGGGTTCACACCCAGACGAACAGCCGCCTCAACCGTTTCATCAAATTTTGCTCTTGCGGTATCCGTTACGAGCGCCAACGCCTCGGAAAGCGTATAGCGGCGGCCAGCCTCCACCTTTCCCCTCGCATTTAAATATACTTTTCCCCTTCGTGACATGCTTTAACCTCAATGTGCAGAATACGAACTGGAACAATACGTACAGATATATCGCGTCCAGATCGTTACTTTTTTATGATACCGATTCCTCTTCTGAAAACCAGATAACAGGCCGAAACCTTCGGGAACTAACCGGATATTTCAATCCCCATAGATCTTGCCGTCCCTTCAATGATCTTTATCGCCCCTTCAATGTTTACGGCATTCAAATCTTTATACTTCAAATCCGCAATCTCCCTCACCTGAGCTGCCGACACCGTCCCCACCTTATCCCGCTTCGGATCGCCAGCGCCTTTGGCAATCTTCGCCGCTTGCTTGAGCAATACCGCAGCCGGCGGCGTCTTTGTAACAAAGGAAAAAGAACGATCCGCATAGACGGTGATGACCACAGGGATAACCATCCCTTCCTGGCTCTGCGTGAGAGCGTTGTATGCCTTGCAGAATTCCATGATATTAACACCATGCTGGCCCAGAGCTGGTCCTATGGGCGGCGACGGCGTCGCTTTTCCTGCTTTAATTTGAAGCTTGATATTTGCTATGACTTTTTTGGCCATAATTACCACCCTACGCTACTTTATTATCGTGAGCCCCCGGAAAAACTTATTCCTGATCAGCTCTGAACAACCTGAATGAAATCCAACTCAACCGGGGTCGGTCGACCGAAAATGCTGACGATAACCCTCAATTTTCCTTTCTCGGCCTTGACCTCATCGATGACCCCATCGAAATTCGTAAACGGACCGTCGATAATGGTTACATGATCGCCCACCTCAAATTTGAACTTAGGTTTGGGTTTCAAGGTGCCTTCATCGATTCTTGTCTTGAGAAGCTCCACATCTTTATCCGGGATGGGCGACGGTTTTTCCCTGCTCCCGATAAACCCTGTCACCTTCGGGGTATCCTTCACAAGATGCCATGTATCGTCGTCCAGTTCCATCTTCACAAGAATATAGCCAGGAAAGAACTTGCGCTTTGAAGTTTTTTTCTCACCGGACACAAGCTCAACAACATCTTCCTCAGGAATCAGGATATCGGAAAAACGAGCCTGCATACCTGCCGCTTCGATCCTCTCCTGAAGAGACTGCTTCACCTTGCTTTCGAATCCGGAATACGTATGTACCACATACCACTTGAAAGCCATAGTTTACTAACCCAAAACCAGCTTAATTGTCTTGGCAAGACCGAAATCTACAATGCCGAGGAAAGTGGAAACAATGATGACAACGACAATGACCACAGAGGTAGAAGCCAAAGTCTGCTTAGGCGTCGGCCATGTCACTTTTTTAAGCTCCGTCTTTGCTCCTTTCAGAAACTGGCTTACCGTTTGGGTATAGCCCTTGAGCCTTATGATTATGTCTTTCATGCCAAAGACCCTTGATTCACTAAAAAAAATGGCAGGCCAGGAGGGACTCGAACCCCCAGCATCCGGATTTGGAGTCCGGCGCTCTATCCATTAGAGCTACTGGCCTGTACATTTTCTAATGTTTATTTACCTACTTAGTCTCCCTGTGGAGCTTATGTGACCGGCAGAACCGACAGTATTTCTTGATCTCAAACCGACCCTGCATCGTCCGCTTATTTTTCGTTGTCGTGTAGTTTTTCTGCTTGCACTCTGTACATGCCAAGATAATGATATTACGCATTCCACACCTACCTGCACTCCATTGGAGCCCACGACCAGGATTGAACTGGTGACCTCATCCTTACCAAGGATGTGCTCTACCGACTGAGCTACGTGGGCTTTAAGATTTCGCCTGTGATACTTACCGACTCTCAGTGGTTTGTTCCTGCTTCTTCAAGTTGTACATTAATACTCAGTTGATCATCTCACGATTACACTGGAAGAACCTTAGAACTCCACACGTTCCTGAAATTTGACTAAATGGAGCGGGAAACGGGATTCGAACCCGCGACCCTCAGCTTGGAAGGCTGACGCTCTAGCCCCTGAGCTACTCCCGCTTGCCGATGGAATTTGATGAAAAACCTTGAAGGCCTTATTCCTTACCTTTATCAGCCTTACAGAAATAATGGTGGAGGGGGGAGGGTTCGAACCTCCGTAGGCTGAGCCGACAGATTTACAGTCTGCTCCCTTTGACCACTCGGGAACCCCTCCAATTCCGCAATACTTACCTGGAGCTGGCGATGGGACTCGAACCCGCAACCTGCTGATTACAAATCAGCTGCTCTACCTGTTGAGCTACGCCAGCAGAAACGCAAATGCTTGAACAGATGCCCGACAACAGAAATAGTCGGAGACCAAAACCCTGAAGCGGTGAACTTAATGGGATTGCATTCTTTTGTCAAGCAAATTTTAAACAATATTTTTACTGCATTCTAAAAATTCACCGGAATAATCAACGATTTCACGTTTATTTTCCAACATCCCCATTTTCTTCAATAATCTCGGCAGAGAAAATAAAGATGGCTGTATTTTCATCCTGCCACGCATCATGAGGAAGCCCGGCCTTATAACAGGTCTGCTCCAGAAAAGTCAAGCAGTCCCAACCATATTCCATAGCCACTTGAGGCAGCAGCAATCCAGAATAAGGTCCCTGCACAATATACAATCCGTGTTTACCGACTTCAATTTCATCGAGACTTCTTATTTTCGTTAAGGGCGTTAAAACGGATATCTCGATAGAAATTTCGGGCAGTTCATCGGGGCTCAACGGAATAAACCTCGGATCCTCGAAGGCAGCGGCCAGGGCCATATCCCTCACGGCTTGTTCAAGAGGTTTGAAGGCTTGTATATAACCGATGCAACCACGCAACTGGCCTCGTTTTTTCAGAGTTACAAAAGCACCCCTTTTCTCCTTGAGCGCGGAGGGAATCTCATCCTTCCCTGTCAGATCACAGGGTTCTGTTCCAGCCTTAAGGCTCTTCTCGATCGTTGATCGAACGATACTCAGCAATGCCTTTTTATCCTCTGGTGATAAACTCATTCCCATTCCCCCTGTCTATGCCTTCATCACCGGCCCGGCGATTCGGCCAATCAAGATTCCCCTTCATAAAAGACCGCTGCTGCATAGCCGACTACTCCACTCCTGTCTCCGGTCACATCACCGGAATTGGCGTATTTCAGAACAGCCGCCTTATCCGCACCCAGTTGCCTGGCCACCATCATGGTCACGGCAGCCGGGCCGCCGCCGCAGGCCTCACCGGTTCCACTGCTCAAATCTCTGATCAAGCCGCACTCGTCCATTTTACGGAGATGTTCGAGGATTCGTGAATCCATTCTAACGGCCTGCTCATAGCCATGATAATGAGACAAATCCGAACTCCCTACAATTAAAACTTGTTTATTTCCACAGCAGTTGACAATCGCATCGGCCAGAACCCTGCACGTCTCATAATCCTGATCGCCCATGATCAGGGGAACAAAGCTGAACTCACCGAGAGCGACCTGCAGAAAGGGGAGCTGTATTTCAACGGAGTGTTCCTGTAGATGGACATCCGGCAGAAAGGCAATTCGAGGATCCTGCTCCAGAAGCCGGGCAGCCATGTCCTCATGGACATCGACGATGCCCAGAGGGGTTTCGTATCCCCCCTCCTTGAACAGGGACACCCCCCGAAAGAATGCCCTATGACTGGGTCCGATAACGAAGACAACATCGTAAGTCTGTCCTTTTATTTCTTTATAGGCGTGTGCTGCAACCTGACCGGAATACATGTATCCCGCATGGGGAGCGACGAGCCCCAGAATCCGCCCCTGAACAGTCTTGCCGGGCACATTGTCGAAGTAATCCATAATGTCCCTGCTCAGGACTCGAGGACTTCCTGGATACCATGAACCCGCGATCAGGGATCTTTTGATAAGCCTATCGTCCATAGCAACTTCCTCCGTTCCACCCCAGCTGCCCGCAAGTCGGTTTATCCTAATCTATAGAGCGGCCAGGGCATTTTCTGCGACAGATAAAAGTTCCGATCTCCCGACGCCGCCATGCCTTGGTTGGGGAAGCTCAATCCCGCCCCAAATCATTTCAGGCGCCAAACCATGCCTTCCGGTGTATCGGCCACAACAACGCCCATGTCCAGAAGCCTCTGGCGAATTTCATCCGCCTGCGCCCACCGGCCTTCCTGACGCAAGGCTTCTCTCCTTTTCATTAGCTGCAGGGCCTCTTCACTGATTTGTTCCTCCTCGAACTTCATCACGCCAAGCACGTCATCGATTTTTTTCAAGGCCTCCAGAACCTGATCCCGCTGCTCCACGGTCAGAACGCCTTGAGCAAGTGAGCTGCTGACTTTTTTGACAAAGTCGAACAGAACGGCCAAAGCCCCGGAAATGTTCAGATCATCATCCATGGCCGCTGTGAAACCCTGGCGAAGATCGTACAGCTTCTGTTCAAGATCGGGATCGCCCTCCCCGGCCTTTAACCGGATCAGACGCTGGATGAACCCATTTAATTTCAAAACCGTATTCTTGGCCGTATCCAGGGCGCCGAAGGAAAAATTCAGCGGCTTCCGATAGTGCGAGCTGACCAGGAAGAACCGGACTTCCCTGCCGGAATAACCCTTCTTTTCCAAATCCTCAAGGGTCAGAGCGTTGTTGAGCGAGCGGGACATCTTTTTCCCGCCGACCATGACCAGTTCCGTGTTGATCCAGTAATTTGCAATCCTTTTCCCCGTGGCTGCCTTGCCGATTGCCATGACATTTTCACAGTGAGGGAATACAATATCGGAACCGCTCGCGTGAATGTCAAAGGTATCCGCCAGATAGTGCTGGGCGATGGCAGCGCATTCCAAGTGCCAACTCGGCCTGACGTTGCCCCAGCGGGTCTTGAAGAATACCCCCCGTTTCAGTTCACTCAGGGTGGATCGTTTAAGGAGTGTGAAATCCACGGGGCTGTCTTTTTCATAATCGTCCAGATCGATCCTTCTGCCATGCTGCACCCTGACCAGGTCAATATTGGAAAGGCATCCATAATCTCTCAGCTTGGATATATCAAAATAGACGGATCTCAATTTTTCATAGGCAAATCCCTTGTCAACCAGCTTTTCCACCAGCTTCACCATGCTGTCAAAATTCTCACTGGCCCGTGGATAGCTTTCATCCTTTTTTATATTCAATTTATTGATATCATTAAGGAATACCTCTTCGCAGCGAGCAGTGTATACACCCAGATCCATCCCTTCCCGCTCGGCGCCTCGAATGGACCGGTCAGCCAGATCGATGATATTGAGAACATGTTTCACTTCATATCCCCGGAATTCCAGATAACGCCGGATCAAGTCGGACACCACAAACCGGCGGTAACTGCCGATGTGCGGAACTTCGTGGGTCGTGGGACCGCAGGAATGCATCAGCACCTTATCCGGATTAACAGGCCGGAAGAAGTTTTTGCTCCGGGACAGGACATTGTAGAATCGTATGGTCGATTCTTCCTTATCCATGAAGAGCTCTGTACTGAGATAGCGTTCGCCGCTGTCCGGAAAAATAACCACGATCACGCCCTCTTTCATTTCTTTTGCCTTTTGTGCCGCCACGTGCATGGCCGCTCCGGAGCTCATTCCAGCCAGGATTCCTTCTTCTCTGGCCAGCCTTCTGGCCATCTCATAGGCATCCTCATCAAGAATATTGACTTTTTCATCAAGGCAGCGTTTGTCGTAGATTCCGGGACGGTAGGATTCCTTCATATTTTTCAGACCCTGAATCTTGTGCTGCAGATAAGGTTCCACCCCGACAATCCGTACTTCCGGATTATACTCCTTCAACCGCCTGGCAATCCCCATGACGGTTCCCGTTGTCCCCATTGTGGCAATCGCCATGGTGACACGGCCCCCGGTCTGCTGCCAGATTTCCTCGGCCGTCCCGTGATAATGGGCCAGAATATTATCGGGATTGTTAAACTGATCAGGGACGAAATAACGGTCCGGGTTTTCCCGCATCATGCTGTATACTGTTTCTATCGCACCATCGGTGCCCAGGCTGGCTGGAGTAAAATGCAATTCCGCCCCCAGGGCCTTCAGTATTTTTTTCCTCTCGTCACTCGCCGACTCCGCCATTGCAAAGCAGACGCGATAACCCTTTGCCGCCGCAATGAGGGCCAGACCAATGCCGGTATTGCCGCTGGTTGCTTCCAGGATGATTTTATCTTTGGTGAGTTCCCCGCGCCGTTCTGCCTCATTGATCATATAAAGGGCGGTCCGGTCCTTGATGGACCCCCCGGGATTGAAACTTTCCAGCTTGGCATAGATTTTTACGTTCGGGTTCGGGTTCAACCTGCGAATCTCAACAAGCGGCGTATTTCCAATCGCTTCAAGAATGTTCCCATAAAGTTTCTGCATGCTTAATTTTCTCTTCCATACACCGGGCTTTCGATTATGACCATTATCCCTGCCCTGTTTTTTCCTCTTATGTATGAGGGGAATGAGCTATTCCCTGTGATCAAGCACGGGCTTGCCTGACATCTCTAACAATTCTCTACGGACTTTGGCTTTTGAAAGTTTTCGGGTGTGATTTTAGATTATCGAAAAAGGTTGCCGGTCCTTAACTGTCCAACTTGGGGAGGGGAATTTTAAAAAACGGTATACCTTCTTCTTTCAAGACGTCCTCCTCCTGCTGTGTTGTAGTCCCTTTAATATTTCTCGGATCTTCTTTGCCATGATGGATATTCAGCGCGGTTTCCGCAAACCGCTCACCGACGTCTTCAAAATTCTTGCTGACGTATTTCTGAATTTTATGCAGGAGTTTCAGGGGACTGATTTCTCTGGCATCCTTTCCTGAGGCATTTTCTCCCTCCCGGCTCATGATCCTCGGAAAAGAAGGCAATAACTCCGAGTTTGAACTTCCACAGACGGGACAGGCAATCAACCTCTGCGCCTTCTGTTCTTCAAAGGCCTTTCTGTCCCTGAACCATCCTTCGAACTTATGCCCATTTTCACATTTCAGATCATAAATAATCAAGAATAGTCCCCCTTTATTTCTCTATTTCATCAATAAATATCATGTTGAAAAGCAAAAAACAATAGAGCAGGAACAAGATGGATACCAGGAAAAATTCAGTAATATTCTGTATAAATACAGTGTATCATGCGCTGTTCGCTCACGGTCCGTAAATCGGGGGAAGATTATTTTTTATGCAGGATCATGAAATAATGATGGACATTTCCGTATAAATTTTATATGAACTCCCCCTGTCGGGATGTGGCCCAGCTTGGTAGGGCACTGCGTTCGGGACGCAGGAGTCGCGCGTTCAAATCGCGCCATCCCGACCATTTTTATCCCCCCACCACGGAAGCCATCTGGAAGATTGGCAGGTACATCGCAATAATCATTCCGCCGACAACGCCTCCCAGAAACACCATCATGAAAGGTTCCAGCAGAGCGGTCATGGCGCTTACCGCGGCATCCACTTCATCATCATAAAAATCCGCTATTTTAGCCAGCATGGCATCCAGGGCGCCGGTATGTTCGCCCACGGCAATCATCTGAACGACCATGGGAGGAAAAAGTCCCGATGCTTCAAGCGGTTCCGCGATTGTTTTTCCTTCACTGATGCTCCGTCTGGTATTCATCAGAGCCTCTTCCACAATCCTGTTTCCTGATGTCTTGCTCACAATGGCAAGACCATCGAGGATCGGGACACCACTGCTCATCATCGTGGAAAGGGTTCGGGTAAATTTGGCTACTGCTACCTTTTTAAGGAGCGGACCGAAGACAGGCATTTTCAGCAGCATACTGTCCACCAGAACAGTTCCCTTTTCGGTGCGGTAAAATTGTTTGAACGCAAAGAAAGCGGCAATGACGCCGGCAACCATATAGACAAAATAGTTCTGCATGAACGCGCTGGCATTGACCAGAAACTGAGTCGGCGCCGGCAACGCCCCTCCCATGTCGGCAAACAGCTTCTGGAATACGGGAATGACCTTCAACAGCAGCAGAGTCACCACACCGATGGAAATCACCAGAACGCTGATCGGGTAGGTCAGGGCTCCCTTTACCTTGCGTTTGAGTTTCATGGCTTTTTCCATGTACGTGGAAAGACGTCCCAGGATGACGTCCAGAATGCCGCCACTCTCCCCCGCCGCAATAAGATTTACAAACAGTTCATCGAAAATTTCCGGATACTTTTTCAAGGCATCGGTCAAAGATGAACCGCCTTCAATATCTTCTTTTATGGCCGTGATGGCCTTGGCAAAGGTTTTGTTGGTTTCCTGCTGGGCCAGGAGATCGAGACACTGAATCAACGGGAGGCCGGAATTGATCATCGTCGAAAAGATTCGGGCGAAGACGACGATCTGCTTCTCTTTGACCTTCTGTTTGAGGAAGGGTAGATATTCGAGGAGATCCTTGGGTTTTTTCCTGATCGTGATCGATTTTAAACCCTGCCGGCGAAGCAGCGTTCGTAAAGCGGCTTCATCCGCAACCTTCATTTCCCCCTTTTTGACTTCACCCCTCCGGGTGGTTGCTTCCCACAGGAACTCCGGCATGGCAACAACTCCTTCCGGTCATGACTGGCCGGCAAAAACCTCTGCCCTTCCCTGGATCCAGGCATCCCGGGAAAGTGCCCCTTCGCTCAAGACAACGGCAATAAATCTTACGTCACTCTGGAATCTTTCTCTTGTTTCAATTCATTACCCCAGCACATTCTGAGACGGCTTCGCCGGAAGCTCCTCTACGCACGCTTCAATACGCCTGTGTTTACCCCTCTTGCCACCCTGGTTTCATCTCTGATCCGTACTTGAAATCAGGTCGTGAATGATAACGGACAGTTTTTTCTCCGGATCTCATGGAGAATGATCCCTCCAGATACAGAGACGTTCAGCGAATCGATTTTACCCAGCATGGGAATGGAGATCAAATCGTCGCATTTCTTCCGGATCAGCGGCCTCAGGCCTTTGCTTTCCCCCCCCATGACCAGACCCACGGCGCCTTGGTAATCAGGGTCGGATACAGACTGATCTGCACGCGCATCAGCGCCGAAAATCCAGAACCCTTTTGTTTTCAGTTCGTCAAGGGCACGGGCAAGATTGGCAACCCGGGCTATGGGAATATGACGGGCGGCGCCGGCGGATGTTTTGATGACGGTTCCTGTCACGGAAGCCGCACGGCGCTCGGGCAGAATAATGCCGTTGGCTCCGAAGCAGTGAGCGCTCCGGATGAGCGCCCCCAGGTTATGAGGATCCAGAATTCCATCCAGAATAAGCACCAGATCGTAAGGACAGGAGGGATGACGGTTGGCAATCACGGCATCCAGATCCTGGTAGCGATAAGCCGTGCAGACACCAAGGACACCCTGGTGAGAGGCATGACCGGCCAGGTCGTCCAGAAACGACCGCTCCCGGATCTCCACAGGAATCCCCCGCTGCTTCGCCAGGGTCCGAATCTCGCTGATCGACGACTCACTCCGGCCCCGGGCGACTACAATTCTCGTCACTCCTTCTCCACCGCTGATCAGCGCTTCTCTTAAAGGATTGACGCCGTAAATCACCTCCATGGCCGTCTCTGTCGCTCAGGTATCATGGGGTTATCTTGCACTCAGCCCCCGTGCGATTTCCCGGCAGAAGTCATCCGCCGCAGCCACAGGGTCTTCCGCTGTACGGATGGGCCTGCCGATCACCAGATAATCCGATCCCCGCCGGACAGCTTCTTCAGCCGTGAGGACGCGTTTCTGATCATCACCGGCAACCCGGGCCAGTCCACGGATTCCGGGGGTTACGATCACAAAGTCTTTGCCGCAGGCCGCTCTGATGGCTTCAACATCCTGCGCCGAAGCCACAACGCCGGACAGGCCGGCATCCTGCGCCATGCGCGCCAGTCTCAGGACCAGCTCTCCCGTTGTACAGGTAAAACCAAGCCGCTGAAGATCCTCATCATTGAGGCTGGTCAAAACCGTAACCCCGAGAATCAGGGGCATGGGCAGTTCCCGGCGCCCAGCCATCTTCTTCACGGATTCGACAGTCTCGGTCATCATGCTCATCCCGCCCAGAGCATGGACGTTGAACATGGCGACCCCCAGCTCCACTGCCCCTTCCGCGGCCCTGGCTACCGTATTGGGGATATCATGAAACTTGAGATCCAGGAAAACCCGCGATCCTGTTTCCTGAATACTCTGAACAAGTTGTGGGCCGAAACGGGTAAAGGCCTCCTTGCCGACCTTGAATACCCCGACATGGCCCGCAAGACGCCGCACCCAGGACATGACATCATCCAGTCCGCCCCCCATATCCAGGGCGAAAATAAGCTTCTCCAATGACTCCTTATTCGACATAGTCTTCGTCACCGATAAATTCCGTCGTATCGTCCGCGATGAGCTTGAAATCTTCCTTGGCCCCCATCAGATATTCCGGATGAGAGAAATAAACCTTGTTATCCGCAATTTCCCGAAGTGCCGCGACAATCTCCCTGTTGTTGCGAACGTTGGTCAACGGTCTGGCACCCCTCAAAAGCTGCTTGGACCTCTGCACGGCCAGCAAAACCAGTGCGAAACGATTCCCTGCAACCTTTAAAGCATCTTCAACAGTAATTCTTGCCATGTTGAACAGGCCTCCCTGAAAAATATTTCCTGCTTATGTTTATATTTACTCAGAATCCAGAACACCCTGAATCTGTTTACTCATTCTCGAAGCTCGACTTTTTTCGGCCTGATAAATCACCTGGAGACGTTCGACCGCCTTTTCCAGCGAATCATTGAAAATGACATAATCGTAACCACGGGCTTCCGCAATCTCCTCCCGGACCTTATCGAGGCGTTTCCTGATTTCGGCTTCCGATTCCCCCCTTTTCCGCAGCCGCGCCTTCAGCTCTGCCAAAGAGGGAGGCAAAACAAAGACATAGATACCACCCTGGTAGTTCTTTTTCAATGTCTTTGCCCCTCTCGGTTCGATATCCAGGATCATGTCGCGTCCCTGCTCCAGAACCCGGGTCATCACTTTTCCCGACGTCCCGTAGTAACGACCGTAGTTCTCTTCCCATTCGGCGAATTCACCCTGATCAATCCGCTCCCGAAAATCCGTCTCCGTAACGAAAAAGTAATCCTGACCGTCCACCTCTCCCGGCCGGGCCGTTCTGGTCGTGTAGGAAACGGAAAATTGCACCTCGGGACACCGTTCAAGAAAAATCCGGCGTATCGACGTCTTTCCCGTGCCCGATGCCGCGGAAAGAACGATGAAAAACCCTCTTGCTTCCTGACCCGCTTTATTCAATATTCTGCACCTGCTCTCTCAGTTTCGCCAGTTCACTCTTGATTTCGATAACCTGCCGGGAAATCAGGGCATCACTGCTCTTGGATCCGATTGTATTGATCTCCCTTCCCATTTCCTGAATGAGAAAATCGATCTTCCGTCCCACAGCTTCCTTGCTGTTCATCATCGTTTCAAACTGTTCGAGATGGCTGCGGAAGCGAACGGTTTCTTCCGTAATATCGCTCCGTTCCGCCATTACCGCCACTTCCTGTGCCAGGCGCGCCTCATCGACCACCAGGCCGTTTGTCAATTCCCGAACCCGGGCTGCCAGACGCGAGTGATATTCCTCAAGAAGCACGGGCGTTCTTTTGATGATTTCCTCAAGGGAGTTCCGGATCAGTCCGATCCGTACCATCAAGTCGCGATAGAGAATATCGCCTTCCTTCTTCCGCATGGTCTCCAGGTTGGCCATCGCTTCATTGAAGATCGGCTCCACCCTTGCCCAGCTGGCCTCCAGATCGGGAACCGTTTCCACCGGGATGAAGACATCCTTGAAGCGCGACAGCATGCCCAGTGTAATCTCTTCTGTAAGATCCAGTTCCTTTTTCATTTCCCCAAGCAGAGAATGATAATTTTTTATCAGCGGCAGATTGAGGGTATACCTTTCACCATTTCCGGTCCAGATGTCTGAATCCATCTTAATGCTGACATCGATCCGTCCCCGGAAAAAATGCTCACCGATTTTTCTCTTGATCTCCATCTCCAGGGGAAGAAAGAGGTTCGGCAGCCGCAGGGAAACTTCCAGATACCGATGATTGAGCGATCTCATCTCAACCACGACCTTTTTCTCCTCCTCTGTGGATTCCGCCCTTCCGTAACCGGTCATGCTGCTGATCATAACTTTTCACCCCATCCTTCAAAATTCATCGCTGATGCAATGCGGAAGGGCTGCGTCAACCCCGCCGCCGCGCTCCTTTTTGACCGCGTGCAACTTCAGCCTTTCAGCTCCTTTAACTGCTCGACATACCTTGCCCGGATCTTATTGAACATTTCAATACAGGATTTTTCCGCGTAATCGGGATAAGTCCAGGGAAGCGTTCGAAAGGTTTTATGACTGAACATCAGGGTCAGGTCGGCGTAAATTCCATCCCGAAGATAAGGCCGGTGGGTGTATCCCTTTCCCGTGGCCAGAATCAGATGGGCCTGGGCGATATAACCGGGATCTATATTGACCGTTCTGCGCCCTTCCACGGCAAACCGCTCCTCCAGCTCATTGGTCAGATTCTTGACATCGGGCAGGCATTCCGGTCGGATGAGTTTTTCGAAAGACACAAAACGCCGCAGCAGCGAAGGTCCCATTTCCGGTGCGTAATAGGATGTATACTCGAAAGGAAGCCGCCCGCTGATGAAATCCGTCATCCCGTAAGTCTCGATCAGACGGGCAAGGACGTCGCGCAGAACATCCGGTCCGACCGCGAACAGACTCATGATCAGCTTGACCGGTTCCGCAGCCTTTGGCCGACTCATAGGGCCCTGATCTGCTTCCGGCGAGCTGCCGTTTCCACCGTCCCGGACACCCGTTCAAGGATACCGGCCGGGGCATCCTCCCCGATACCCTGCACCGCGTCACCTGGGAAACGGCCGACGGTTTCCCGTCCAGTTTTCCTGTCTGTCCCTGTTTCCATGTCCGATAATCGCACTGTAATATGCCAAGCTGATTCTGTTGCCAATGGGCGACCGATGCTATTATCATGAGGAAGGTTTGTCAATGAATTTCTTGCCTTGAAATCCTGCTGAAAGGGCGGCACCGAGGTATTCCTGATTGACTTCACCGGGATTATCAAGTAGAGGAAAGAGCCTGTAAAATGAGGTCTTATGTATGAATAAACAGGAAATAATAACAGACTGTTTTCCTGATCAAGGATATTCCGAAGGATTCATTCTGATCGCCAAACAGGGAAAGAGATCATGATCCGTTCGATTCTGCTGATTCTTGTGGGGGTGTCCATCACGGCGGTCCTGTGCTTCTGGGCTGTGGTCTTCTCCCTCCTCGGCGCGGGAGAAAACCGCATTCACAAACTCGCCCGGCTCTGGGCGAGGATTCTGCTTTCTCTTTCCCATATTCCCGTCAAGATATACGGCCGCCACAACGTTCTTATCGACGGTCCTCAAATCTTTGCAGCCAATCACCAGAGTGACGTGGACACCCTGGTCGCCCTGGCCAGCGTGCCTGTTCCGTTCCGCTGGATTGCCAAAAAGGAACTCTTCAGGATCCCCCTGTTCGGCGCCGCCATGCGGAATGCGGGTTACATTCCCATTGACCGGAGAAATCATGACAGCGCCTTGAAAAGCATGGAAGAGGCGGCGCATATCATTCGAAAGGGGCATTCCGTCATGACCTTCCCCGAAGGGACAAGAAGCAGCGATGGAACGATCCAACGGTTCAAACAGGGGACATTCCATCTGGCGATCCAGGCCGGAGTCCCCATTATTCCGATCACGATCATCGGCACCAGCGCCGTCATGCCAAAGCGCTCCCTGAAGATCACGCCTGGCGAAATCAGGGTGATCATCGACAAGCCCATCGATGTCAGTGGCTACACGATTGAAACCCGCCAGCAGCTTATTGACGAAGTGCGCAACACCATCGTCGGCAACTACCGGAAATATCAGATTTCCGCCGGCATCCATCCCAACGGGAGATGCACTGACACCTCCAGGATAGATCCATGAAAAATAATTCTTCGAATCATAATAAGCCCTCCCGTTCCTCATGGAACCATGAAATTCATGGCGTCATCAGTCTGACCGCGGCCCTTTTTCTTCTCCTGTGTCTTTTCTCCTGGTCTCCACAGGATCCCTCCTTCACCCACTTCGTCCCCACGGAAGGTCCGGTCCATAATCTCATCGGCCGATTCGGCTCTTATCTTGCCGACACCCTGATCCGGCTGTTCGGCCTGGGAATTTTTCTGCTGCCCGCCGGCCTGCTGCTGATATCCGTCCTGCATTTTATCCGGCCGGACATCAAATCGGGAAAAGCGGGCGTCTTCGGATTCCTCGCCGTGATGACGGCTTTCTGCGGACTTCTTTCTCTTCTGGCTCCGGAATTTTTCATCTTTGGCGTTTCGCTCCGATCCGGTGGACTGCTGGGTGAGGGGCTGACGAGTCTGCTGTCGTCCTGGTTCGGTTCCGCGGGAGCCTTTATTCTGCTCTTCGTTACCCTGACCCTTTCCCTGATGATCCTCTTCCGTTTCTCGCTTCTGTCTACGGGAAACCATCTGAAGGCGGGGATGACAGCCGGTGGGCAGGCCCTGATGCGTCTGTTCCGGAAAGGGAAACCCCTCCTGGCCGAAAAGAAAGAAAAATCCCCGCGCATCAGCACGCAGAAAACGGTATCTCAAACGGCAACGGCAAAAGAGCCGCCACCGGAACCGGCTCTCCCGATCCATCCTCCGCACCGGGGGGCTTACACGCTGCCGCCGCTCTCGCTCCTTGACTTCAAGGAGCGGAAGGATACGAAGATCAGGAAAGACGCCCTGCTGGCCAATTCCCGGACTGTGGAGAAGACTCTGGCCGATTTCGGCGTGGAGGGGAAAGTCGTGGAAGTTCAGCCCGGCCCTGTCGTGACCCTCTACGAACTGGAACCGGCGCCGGGGGTCAAGATCAATCGGATCACGACCCTTTCCGACGACCTCGCCCTCGCCCTGAAGGCGCCCAGCATCCGGATCATGGCTCCGATCCCCGGAAAGGCCGCCGTGGGCATCGAAATCCCCAACGGCAACAGGGAAACCGTTTATCTCCGGGAAGTTCTGGACAGCGATGCCTTCCAGGAATCCCGCCTGGTCCTTCCCATCGCCCTGGGCAAGGATATCGTCGGCGTCCCGATGGTCACGGACCTGACCCGCATGCCCCATCTGCTCATCGCCGGGACGACCGGCTCGGGAAAAAGCGTTTCCCTCAACGCCATGATCTGCAGCATCCTGCTCAAGGCCGCGCCGGAGGAGGTCAAGTTTCTCATGATCGATCCCAAACGGCTGGAGCTGTCCTCCTATGAAGGCATCCCCCATCTCCTCCATCCCGTGGTGGTGAATCCCAAGAAGGCGGCTCAGGTTCTCAAGTGGGCAGTGGAGGAAATGGAGCGGCGTTACCAGTTGATCGCGGCGGCCGGCGTCAAGAACATCGACTCCTACAACAAGGCGGTCCCTGCCGTTCCTCAACAGCAGCCCCTGCCCGGACTGATGCCATCCGGACAGGTTTCGCAGGATTCGCCCTCAAAGTTGCCCTACATCGTCATTATCATCGATGAACTGGCGGACCTCATGATGGTCGCCCAGAAAAACGTGGAGGATTCCCTGACCCGGCTGGCCCAGATGGCCCGGGCGGCAGGCATCCATCTCATGCTTGCGACACAGCGCCCCTCCGTGGACGTCATCACCGGCCTGATCAAAGCGAACTTCCCCACGCGCATCTCCTTCCAGGTCTCCTCCAAGGTGGACTCCCGAACCATCCTCGACCAGCAGGGCGCGGAAAGCCTGCTGGGCTCCGGGGACATGCTCTTCATCCCCCCTGGCTCCGCCAGAATGACGCGGATTCACGGGGCCTTCGTCTCCGACCGGGAGATCGAGCGGATTACCGAATACATCAAACAGCAGGCGCAACCTACTTATGACGAATCCATTTCCCAGTATGAAGTGGACGCGGATTCGAAGGAAGCGGAAAAAGGCGATGAGGACTTTGACGAAAAATACGACGAAGCCGTGGAACTGGTGACGGATCTTGGTCAGGCCTCCATTTCCCTGGTCCAGCGCTACATGAAGATCGGCTACAACCGGGCCGCCCGCCTCATCGAGCGCATGGAGGCGGAAGGCATCGTCGGTCCTTCCGACGGCGCGAAACCCCGGAAGGTCCTGGTCGGAAAGATGCCGCGATGAGAGAAACCTCCGTCCATATCGTCAGCCTCGGCTGCCCGAAGAATCTCATCGATTCGGAAGTCATGGCCGCCCTGCTGGAACAGGCGGGTTGCCGGATCGTATCCGGCCCTGAAGAAGCCGATATCCTGCTGCTTAACACCTGCGCCTTCATCCTCCCGGCGCGGGAAGAATCCATTGACGAGATCTTTCGCCTGGCGGAGTGGAAGAAAGCGGGCAAATGCCGGCACCTGATTGTCACCGGCTGTCTGCCCCAGCGATACGGCGCGGAACTGGCGGCGGAACTCCCCGAGGTTGACCTGTTCCTGGGAATTTCCGAGGTGCCCAACATTGCGGACCATCTCCGGGTTCTGATGGAAGGAAAACATTCAGAGAAGAATCGCGTCATCGTCACCAATCCCCTGTTTCTCATGGACGCCGGCCATCCCCGTCTTCTTTCCACGCCCCCGTACAGCGCCTACCTCAAGATCGCCGAGGGGTGCTCCAACCGCTGTTCCTACTGCATCATCCCGCGGCTCCGGGGAAAAGCGCGCAGCCGACCAATCGAGGACATCCTCCGGGAAGCGGAAGACCTGGTGGATCGGGGCGTCCGCGAACTGATCCTCGTCGCCCAGGATACCACCGCCTACGGCCGGGATCTGGAAGGGAAACCGACCCTGGCCCTCCTGCTGCGGGAACTGGCTGGGCTTAACACTCTGGCCTGGATTCGCATTCTCTACACCTATCCGACCGGCCTGACGGATGAACTGCTGAACGTCATCGCCAACCAGGACCGGATCTGTTCCTACCTGGATGTCCCGATCCAGCACATCGATGACGACATCCTCGCGGCCATGAAACGCCGGGGCGACAGCCACCTGATCCGGAATAGCCTGGAGCGCGCCCGGGCAGTCATCCCCGATCTCGCCCTCCGGACCTCTCTCATCACAGGCTTCCCCGGTGAAACGCCCGCCAAGTTTCATCGCCTTATCGCCTTTGTTCAGGAAACCCGTTTTGATCATCTGGGGGTTTTCCCCTATTCGCCCGAAGAAGGGACTCCGGCAGAAAAGCTCCCCCGCCAGGTCTCGCAACGAACGAAAGAGACCAGGCGCAATCTGCTGATGGAAGAACAGGCTGTCATCTCCCATGAGATCAACCAGACTCTGGTGGGCTCCCTTCAGGAGGTGCTGATTGAAGGACCGAGTTCGTCTCCCGATTATCCCATGATCGGCCGCTGCCGCCGCCAGGCCCCGGACATCGACGGCCTTACCTACGTAAAAGGCGGGAAGCAGCCCTTCCTGCCTGGCTCCCTGGTTCAATGCCGGATCGTCGCTGCGGATGATTATGATCTTTTTGCTGAAGTGATTTCGTCACCGGACTGAAGGAAAACGACATATCTGACAAAAAACGCGTCTTCATCAGTTCTGTCCAAAAGGAGCTCGAATTGGAGCGGGCCGCCGTTTCAGGCTTTATTGCCACGGCCCCCTTTTTGATGAACCATTGCAGCCCGATTCTTTTTGACAACGAACATCCCGCTTCCGGCCCGGTTTCCATGCCCTATCTCGACATGTGGTGCGTGGTACAGCCTATCGCGATGTCCAGTTTCTTCTTGACCTGAGCATCATCGAAAGGAGAGGGCAAAGGTGTTCGATCCGGCATGCCCTTGCAGGAGAGCGGACGTAATCATCCGAATTTAAAGAATAATCTTCATCACGTCGATAAAAAGAAACTCAAAACCCCCTTGGGAATCGTTTACGTTTCCTGCACTCCAGAATGCCGTTTCATGCAAAAGTTTTACGACCATGCCGACCTCATCGATTCCTTCATCAAGAATCCCGATAAAGCATCTTACTTCTTTCCCTACTCATAGAAACCGGAAACGAAGGCAAAGGCGATAACAAGGCAGGAAAATTTAAACCCTGACGTCATTCTTAAAAAGGGAATGACATCCTTATCGTGGAAATTAAAAAGGATGGTGATGATTCGAAGAAAAATGTCGTCAAGCATCGCGATGGCAGCAGACATTTCGAGGAATTGAACAAAGCCCTTGAATTCAAGAAATTACCGCTGAGATACTGTTCAAGTTCCTCACGCCAATGATTACGATGCCTTATCCGAAGCGGTTCGATCCGGCAGTTTCAGGAAATGGAAGTCAGAACTGATGATTTCTTTGGAATAGCTGCAGATCGTTAAAGGAGTTACTGTAATCCAGTTGTGTGGCGCCCGCCGCATGAATAATTGCCGGACTATTTCGAAGTAGCTCTATAAGCAGATTTTTGATCTTGGAAGTCTCATACATGGCGTATGACATTTCAAGGCGGAATTCCCTGCTCCCTGATCGGCAAGCGGATACAATTTCAGGATCAAAACCATAGATACAGGCAGATGATGAAGAAAAATAAGAATGCAATCGTAAAACGGCAGGCCAAGTCTAAAGAAAAGGCAAAAAAGAAACGGCAGATTCACCTTTTTCCCGAGGAGGTGCAGCCGGAGCCTCCCACCATGTTCATGCACATGAGAAAGGTTATCTTTCCAGGCAGGAAATGTCCGTTCTCCTCGACAGTCTGGAGGCCATGGAACTGAACTTCCTGAAGCCCCTCCGGCAACTTTATCAATAATCGTCACTCAGGATTGCCGGATTGCTGTCGCGGCATATCCTCCTGTTCCGTGCCCGGAATCACCTGATTTGAAAGGGCAGCCGATTGAAAGTTGCTAAATACAGGCATCCGGCGGCAATTACGCAGGAAACAGAGTTCTAAATATCGAGGAGCTCTGCATAAATTCTAATGTTCCCATGGCGTCACCAGCCACTTCAGGCAGCCGTCCTTCCTGTTGCCGAAGATGTCGTAGCCTCGCAGGATGTCGTTTAACGGCGCTTGATGGGTGCATAAGAAGCCGGTATTGATTTTTCCCTCTTCGATCAGCCTGATCAGTTTCGGAATCCGATCGATCGGCGCGAACCCCCAGCTCAGGCTGATATTTCTGCCCCAGGCGGCATCCAGAGGAACAGTCACCGGTTTTTGAAAAATGCTGGCGGTAGCGATTTTCCCTCCGCCCCGGACGGCCTGGAAGGCGATATCGAACGTGGTCTGCATGCCCGCGCATTCGATGGTTTTGTCGGCGCCCCGCCCATCGGTAAGTCCCTGGACGATTTCAACAACGCGATCCTTCACTGGGTTGAGGGCCAGATCCGCCACGCCTGCTTTCAGGGCCGCATCCAGCCGGTACGGATTGGTGTCGACGGCGATAATCCGCGACGGTTCCCGGAGCCTTGCCGACGCCATGGCGCACAGACCGACCGGACCGGCGCCCACCACGACCACCGTTTCACCGCGTTGAATGTCCCCCATTTCCGCCCCGTAATAGCCCGCCGACAGGACATCGCCGCAGAACAGGACATCCTGAAAAGTCAGGGATTCGGGAATTTTGAAACAGTAACGATCGGCCCCCGGGAGGCGTACGTATTCCGCCTGGCCGCCGTCCGGCCCATTCATCCCGAAAGAGCCGAACCCCGTCTTTTCGCAGCGGGCATGGAGGCCCTGTCTGCAGGACCGGCATTCCCCGCAGAAGGCGACGCAGGAGACGACGACCCGATCTCCGACATTCAGACTTTTCACCGCTGGACCGACTTCCATGATTTCAGCGCAGAATTCGTGGCCGACGATCAGCGGAGTTCTAACTTCCGGCAGGCCGCCATGGACAATCTGAACATCGCTGCCCGAAATCGACGATAACGTGACCCTGCCAATGACATCATCGGGTTCCAGGATGACGGGCGCCGGGACATCTTCCAAGCCGTACCGACCGGGCCCACGGTACACCATCGCTTTCATTGTGTCGTCCATTCTGATACCCTCCAGTTTTTCCTTCATTGAAATGATCGACGGATGACCATGTCATGCAATTCCATGTCAAAGCGCTCTCTTCGCCGTCTTCATGATCGATTCCTCGATGGTTGGATTGTATACGCCTGCCCCGCCTCTGCCTCGCCGCCTTGATATCTTTTATGACCCGGAACGGGACAAACCTGTCATATCAGGGGTTCCGACCGGGAAATTGCACTTTGACAGAGTGTGGAACTGGTGTTAAATATTAAGAAAAGTTCTGCAGTGTTTAAAGCGACAGTCATCTCGGCACCCCTTTCTGAGTGCTGGAGGAGAATCAACATGTTCGTTTGTTTCCTGAAGCGAGGAGGCTTTCCATGGACCGGTTTCGATGGGAAGAAGAGAAGGAACAGCGGCAAGCGGAATATCTGAAACGACACGAATACATGGCCAGGCTCTTTGTGGAAGACCGCCTGACCTTCGAACGGGAGCGCAAACGGCTTCTTGACGAATTTTTCAACGGCATTGAAGATAAAGACAGGCGCCGGCGATTGCGCACTCTGCAGACGTCCTTCGAAGAGAAAATGAAGCACGCCGGGTCAGCCCGCAATCGCTTCGTCCTGGTCCAGACCTTTTTCTGGGATCATTTCCTCAAGACCTGGCAACCCTGCATCCGGAAGATGGATACCCTGCTCAAAAACTACGCAGGAAAAATCGCCGATCTTTCCGACCCCTCATAACTTCTTGTAGATACAATAATTCCGCGAGAAGGCCCTCAGGCCGAAAAACCTTACGGCCGGCGATTCTGATAGGTGTAGGAAACGGCAATCCCAGCCGAAAACTTCTCGGAATACCGGCCTTCCATATTCAGATGAAACCCTTTGCCCAGAGGCACAAGAATACCCGCAAAGCCTCCCGCCTCCCTCCTGTTTTTTATCGTACCCTCGCCGGCCGCCAATCGAAGTCCCGCAATGCTCCTCGACGGGGATACATCGGCTTCGGAATAATAGACATAGGGTCCGGCATACAGTTTGATCCCACAGGGTCCTACGGCCTGCAGACCGATTCCCGATTCAATATCCCAGAGGTTTTTCACTTTGAGTTCCGTGGTATAAAATCTGCCATTTGAAATGCCCGAAACGTTGTCCCTGAAGTCGCTGAAGAAGTAAGAACCCTGGATGAAGATTCCGATTCCAAGGGTCTTCCGGAAGGGATAGAAGACCTTCGCCCCCAGGGCGCCAAAGATGTTTTCCCTGTCTTCGAAATCTAATCGGGACGACGTTGTCGATCCAGAGGATCGAAAGGCATCGTCGATTTCCAGATCGGCGATGCCGATTCTTCCATATACTTCCCAGAGATTACTGGCACCCCAGGCTGCCTGCGAGTAAATCTGCTTCTGCCTGATGACGTATTCTTCACCATTCTCGAATTTATTCTCATGGTGCGCATATCCGATGGCGGTATTCAACCCGCCGTCCTTCCTGGAAAGAGGCTGCGGTGGACCGAAAAGGCCGCCCGCGGCAGCGGTTCCTGAAATCAAAAATAAGATCAGAAAGACAATCGTTGTGAATTTAAGAATTTTCTCAATCATTCCGTCCCCCCGATTTCCTTTTGTTCTGCCTGCGACACAGTCTCCTTGAGGCTTTGCAGCAAGGATGCCCTTGCTCGACCCTTACCGTCCGGTCATTTTTTCTGCGTTTCCACCGATCCAGAATGTTCCATCTTGACCTTCCGGGCGTCAATCTTCTTCTTCCGGTACTGGACAAAGGCATCCCGGATGGAGACATAAGGATCGATGGCCGCTCCCTTGAGCGCCTCATAATCCCCTATAGTCAGGGAGGTCTCGTTTACCGCTTCATATCCATGAACGGCCGCCGGCGTGTACCAGGGATTCAGATAATTAACGGGATCGAGGAAAAATCCACCCACGATGTCTGCGGAATCCCGCAGACTGGAAGGACCGAATACCGGCCAGACGAAATAAAACCCATGCCCCACACCGTAAACACCGAGGGTCTGCCCCAGATCCACATCCTGTTTCGGGATATTCAACTCCCTGCTCGATGACGCATCCAGAAAACCTCCGATACCCCAGATTGTGTTGACGGTGAAACGGCCTGTTTCCGTGGCAACGCCGCGGAAATCCGCCTGCAGCAGGCAGCTTAGAAATCGGAACGGAAAGGCCAGATTGGAAAAGAAATTCCGGACACTGATCCGCGCCGGCTCGGGTACAACCTTGCCATAGGCCTGGCCCACGGGCTTGAGCAGCCAGAAATAAAGCTTGTCGTTGAAATGATACATGGCCCGGTTGAAGGGCTCCAGGGGATCGGAGATCGTTACTGTCGGCTGCTCCTCACCTTCTTCCGGCAGATAGTCCGATTCCAGGTCATCGGAAACATCTGTTTCCTCTGCACCTTCCGCCTCCGGCGCATTAAGGGATTCCATCGGGTCGGAAACGTTCCCGGCTTCTTCGTCTCCTTCTGCCTTCTCTTCAGTCCTTACGGCTGCGGCAGCGCAAATCTGCATGCCTTGGACATGCATCGGCCCGGGCGTTGCAGACATTTCCGGCAATCCCCGAACAACAGGGGCTTCATGAATGGATTCTCCTGCAATCCCCTGCTGTAAGGGCGCCACAGTTCCCGCCGGGAAAATCGAAGCATCCGATCGATCGGCGGAACCCGCAACAATGCTAAGGACAAGAAGAAAAAAAACGGATAAGCGGAGCTTTTTCATGGACAGAACCCCTCTTTCGTTTTGCCTGGATTTTACTGCTGTTCCTTCACCTTTTTCCTGAGGGTCTGAAGCAGTTGTTCGGGCTTCTGACCGTTCAGGATTTCATTGAACTGCGTACGGTAATTCTGGATCAGACTGACGTTCTCCACAACGACGTCATAGACCTTCCAGATGCCTCCCTTCTGAATGACCCGGTAGGTGATGGGAATCGTCTTGGAAGACGTCACAATTCTCGTCGTAACCTCGGCCTGGTTTGCCGACAGCATTCTCTCTCTGTCAAAAACAATTTTCTCATTCGTATAGGACAGGATTTTGTCGATGTAGGCATTCTCCAGCACCTGCCGGAAGAGATGAACGAATTCCTGACGCTGAGCGGCGTTGAGGCTGTTCCAGTGTCTCGCCAGGGCGCGCCGGGACAGTTCGACCTCATCGAACATGCGCTCGTAGATCACCCGGAGTTTCTCTTTTTTTACCGTTTTGGCTGACGCCGGCTTGAGTGCCGGATCGCGCAGAACCTCAAGCACCTTGTTCACATTGACCTGAACCGTATCCAGAGGCACACCGGCAAATACAGATGAAGGCAACAGCAGAAGCAACAGGAAAATAACGTTCATGAACAGTCTCTTCATAATTCATCCTTTTTATTTTTTGTCTGTATTATCCGTACTGTCCGCTTTTTTTACCTCTCCGAAGGCGTACTTGCTGACGAGGTTCTCGATATCCAGCGCCGGCTGCGTTTCCGTAATTGTCCCGCCCGGCTGAAGAGGATCTCCGCCGCCCCCCGGATCGATGCTGAGATATTTGTCACCGATGAGTCCTTCCGTTTTGATGGAGGCAATAGCGTCGTCATAGATCTTGATGTCCTTCCTGATACTCATTTCCACGACAGCCCGCAGATCCTGCTGGTCTATGGCAAGCTTTTCCACCCTGCCGATTTCGATGCCCAGCATATTCACAGGACTGCCTGACCGCAGACCGGACACCGAGGTAAAGCGGGCAGACAATTTATAGGTGTCATCGCCGAAAAGGGAGACATGACCGAGTTTCACGGTCATGTACCCGATCAGGATAATTCCGACAGCGAGAAAGATGCCTACCGTTGTTTCCATGGCGTACTTTTTCATGAATTCACTCCTGCGTGGCGCACTGTAGTCGGCCAATTTCTTTTTGTTGACGCTTTGCGGACTCGATGACGGAATCTATTTCTTCCAGAGGGTTCCCCTGGGCCAGTCCGGCATGAACGACAAATTCGATGCATTCTCCGGAAGTCGCCTTCCTCCTTGTTCCCTCCTGGATTTGACGGATTCCTTCCTGCAGATCGGGGATAAAATCCTTCACAATGGCCTCTGCCTCAGCCCGATCCGAATAGGGAAGCATGGTCACAAATTCGTTAAAACTGATACGGGTGGAAAAGCCCCCGATGGGAGCAAAGTGTTTATCAATAAACAATCCCATGTAATGAATCGTCTTTTGCGCCGCATCGTAACCCAAAGCGGTGATAACGGCATCCAGAGCCTCCAGAGTGAAAACCAGGACCGTATAGCTCTCACCCAATGCGCTGCGTTTCAGATTCGCATGATAGAGGACCTTGAACTGCCGCTTGGACCGCAGCCCCGTCAACTCTTCCTGCAGCCCTTCCAGACTGCGGATGACTTCATCCTTGAACGGGTGCTCGAAATCTTCAAGCTCCTCCACAGTCCCCTGAAAAACGATGGTTCGATCATAAAGAGCGAGAATCCGGTTGGAAATAAAATATACATCTGGAATTTCATGACTCACCAGAACCGCTGTAAATCCGAATTTTCTCTGATACTGGGCAATCATGCTCAAAATCGCGTTTTTCCGGACGGGATCCTGACCGGAAGTAGGTTCATCGAACAGGACGATCTGCGGATCGATGACGAGCGCCCGCGCCAGGGCCACTCGTTTCTGCATGCCCCCTGAGAGTTCGGAGGGATACTTGTGAACAGCGTCGATGAGTTCCGTCTGTTCGATTCTCGCCATGACCCGGCGCTCGATTTCCTTTTTTTTCAGGTTCATCGTCTCCTGGAGAGGCAGCGCAATATTTTCATAAACGGTCATGGAATCGAAAAGCGCATTGTCCTGAAACATGTAACTCATCCTCCCGAGGGCGGCATACCTCTCTTTTTTGGACATCCCGTTCAGAGGCTTTCCCCGGAAAAGAATAGTCCCTTCATCCGGTTTGAGCAAACCGATGATATGCTTGAGAAGAACGCTTTTCCCCCCGCCGCTGAGGCCGATGATGGTTGTGACCTCCCCTTCATAGATCTTCAGGTTGACCCGGTCCAGAACGGTTCGGTCTCCGAAGCGTTTCGTCACGTCCTGAAATTCAATCAATGGTATATCCATAAGCTCCTCTAAATCAGAAGAGAAGTGACCACGTAATCCGATACCAGAATCAGCACGCAGGAAAGCACAACGGCCGAGGTTGTGGAGAGGCCGACGGCCTTGGCCCCGTGGCTGTCCGGACGCATGTGGGCAAAATAGCCCTGATAACAGCAGACGGTGGAAACGATAACAGCAAAAACAATGGCCTTGATAAATCCCTCGTTGACATCCGACATTTCCACGCTGGACTGAACCCGATGAAAAAAGGTGCCGGCATTCGCTCCCATGATCAGGACCCCGGAAATGTAACTGCCCAGTATGCCGATGAGGTCAAAGAGCGCCGTAAGCACGGGAAAACTGATGATTGCCGCCGCGATTCTCGGGCTGATGAGGTATCTCAATGGATCAATGTGCATGGTGTCAAGAGCGTCAATCTGCTCCGAGATGCGTTCAATACCGATCTGGGCTGTTATCGCCGAACCGGCCCTGGCGGTTATCATGATCGCCGTGAGAACAGGGCCCAGTTCCCGAATCAGCGACAGGGCGACGAGGGTGCCGAGCGCCCCTTCCGCGCCCACCTGAACCAGGGCATGGTAGGACTGGAGCCCCAGGACCATGCCGGTAAAAAGCCCGACCAGCATGATAATCATCGTGGAACGCGCCCCGATATAATAGATCTGCTGAGTGATCTTCATCAGCTGCCGGGGACGGAAGATTTTCAGGGCAGCGAGCAGTAGGAAGATGGCCGCAGCCCCGGAATTGTTGATCCAGCTGATCACCGATCTTCCGAGTTGGGCAAACGGCCAGGACAGCAGCCTGATGGCATTCCACCCTGCTTTTTCCTCGGAACTTTCCTGAATATCCGGACGCATCGCCACGGTCACGGTCTCCGTTCGAGCAAGTTTTTTAAACAGCAGTTCTGCATATCAATCCCCCGCGCCGCAAGTCAAGAATAAGTTTCCTCGACTGGACAAAACGAAATTCATCCCCAAATTCTTTATGTAGAGATAAAAATCTCCAGAGGAGAATTATCATGAAAAAGTTTTTTCTGCTCATTGCGATCCTGGTGTTGACCTGGGGATGTGAAGGCAACAACGCTTCCTTAGAAAGGAGAAATAAAATGACAGAACAAGGGGAAACAACTCAGGTCGCCACGTTCGCCGGCGGCTGTTTCTGGTGTCTGCAGGCCGATTTCGAAAAAATCCCCGGCATCGTCAAAGTGGTTTCCGGATACGCCGGAGGCACGGAAGACCGGCCGACCTACGAAAACTACAGCAGAACCGGACACGTCGAAGCCGTTCAAATCACCTTCGATCCCCGGAAAATCACCTATGGGCAGTTGCTGGACGTTTTCTGGAGGCACATCGATCCGACGGACAGGGGTGGACAGTTCGTTGACCGGGGCGCCCATTACCGGAGCGTCATTTTCTATCACGATGACGTGCAGAAGAAGGCAGCGGAAAAATCAAAGGAGGATCTGCAGAACTCAGGCAGGTTCGACAAGCCCATTGTCACGGATATTGTTCCCTTCACAAGGTTTTATGAAGCCGAAGCATATCACCAGGACTTCGCCGAAAAGAATCCGGGACGATACAAGCTCTACCGTTTTCACTCCGGCCGGGATTCGTTTCAGGAAAAGGTATGGCGAAAGGAAGCCGGCAAGACCCCGTCGGGCAGTGGCGCCCCCTACCGAAGGCCGGATGACGCCACCTTGAAAAAGACCCTGACGCCTCTCCAATATCATGTATCCCGGCAGGAGGGCACGGAACCTCCTTTTCGCAATGAATACTGGGATAATAAGAAAGAGGGAATCTATGTGGACGTGATCTCCGGGGAACCGCTTTTCAGTTCCCGGGATAAATACGATTCCGGCACAGGATGGCCGAGCTTTTCGAAGCCTCTCGAGCCGGATAACATCGTGGAAAGGGAGGATCATTCCCTCTCCATGCGCCGTACGGAGGTTCGAAGCCGCCATGCCGATTCCCATCTCGGCCATGTCTTCCCCGACGGGCCCAGACCATCAGGGTTGAGATACTGCATGAATTCCGCCGCTCTGCGCTTTATCCCGAAAGAAGACCTGGAAAAAGAAGGCTACGGCAAGTACGCCGAACTGTTCAAATAGAACAAAAGGTCAGTACACGGGCGGAAAGGATTGACATTCCCGGACGATTCCCCTATAGTTCCGCAGGTTCAGCGGTTTACCTCATCAGTCCGTTCATTGCCTCTGAATTCCACATCGTTTCTTAATCAGAATCAGCCGGACAGGTTTTGACTGGTCACGACAGTCCTTCGTGTCAGAAGAGCCTGTCCGGCAAAGCCAGGAGTTTTCATGCAGATTCAGGATGTTTTTTCCCGTTACGGTGCGGAGCTGAAGCGCGTTGAAGAGGAAATGGAATTTCATCTTCGTTCCGAGGTCGCCATCATCCCCGAAATTGTCACCCACCTTCTGGGCAGCGGCGGCAAGCGCTTCCGTCCACTGCTGCTGCTGATATCCGCCGACCTGTTCGGTTATCAGGGAAGACGCTGTCATACGCTTTCCGCGGTTCTCGAGTTCATCCATACCGCGAGTCTGTTCCATGACGATGTCATCGACAAGGCGGAATCCCGCCGAGGCAAAGTTTCGGCCAACAATATCTGGGGAAATGCCGCCGTCGTTCTGGTCGGCGATTTTCTTTATTCGAAGGCCTACCAGCTTATGGCGGAGGACGGCAGCATGGAGATCATGCACCTCATTTCAACCACTTCCAACGTCATGTCGGAAGGGGAGGTCTTTCAGTTGATCAAATGTGGAGAAGTCAACCTGACGGAAGAGGATTATCTGAAAATTATTGAGAAAAAGACCGCCATTCTCATCTCCGCGGCTTGCGCCCTGGGCGGTTATCTGGGTGGCGCCGAAGTCCATCAGATCGAAGCCCTGAAGCAGTTCGGGCTGCGGCTGGGCTCGGCTTTCCAGATGACGGACGACACGCTGGATTACGTTGCCCGGGAAGAAGATTTCGGAAAAGTCATCGGCAAGGATCTCAACGAAGGCAAGATGACCCTGCCACTGATTTACACCTTGAAGCGCTGTACTCCGGAGGAAAGGAAGTTCATCGAGACGGCCCTGGCTGAAAGAAGAACGCGGGAAATGCCGGCCGGTGACATACTGACTCTGATCTCCCGCTATGACGGCATTACCGACGCCCTGAATCAGGCCGAAACCCTGATTGATGAGGGAAGAACCTTTCTGGCCGGTCTGCCTGAGGGGCCGGCGAAGGAGGCCCTGTTCGCCGTTTCGGAGTTCGTGCTGAATCGGGATCTTTAACTTTTGCAACTCGATCCGGAAAATAAGCATCCAAATGATTCAAGGTTCTCACCCGAAATTCCCGACCCGGGACATGAAACCTGGAACCTCGAACATAGAGCAGTCTACAGGATCTCCGGACCGGAATAACGGCGGAAAAGTTCAGCCGGCACCCCCTCCCGATCCGCTTTCCTCGCCTCGGGCAGGAAATTCAGGATATCCTGCGCGGTAATCCCGTCCTCCCCACGGGCCTCGGCCGCCAGATCGCCTGACAATCCATGAATCAATACCCCCTTGCAGACGGCATCCTCCAGGGGCAGACCCTGACCATACATCGCCGCAATCGTCCCGGTCAGAACATCACCTGATCCTGCCGTCGCCATTCCCGGATTTCCACTGAGATTAATGAAGACCCGGCCATCGGGCATCCCGATGAGTGAATGAGCGCCTTTCAGAACAACGATGGCCCGGAGATTCGCCGCCGTCTCCTGAAGAATCCGAATCCGCTCCCGCCGGATGTCCTGAATGCTCATCCCGGAAAGCCTTGCCATTTCCCCGGGATGAGGGGTGAGAATCGTCGGCGCTTTTCTTTCCGAAATCAGCTCCGGACGGGAAGCCACCGCCGTGATGCCGTCACCATCGATCAGCAGGGGCCGGGCAATGTCCTGAACCAGGGCCCGCACCAAGCTTTTCGTCTCTTCCTCCAGGGAAAGGCCGGGACCGATAACCACCATATCCATCTTTGCCGAAAGGGCAAGCAGCTCTTCAAAGTTATCTCCGGACAGACTGCCCGCCGCGGTTTCCCGTTGAGGAACAAAGACGATCTCGCCACCCCTCTGGGCGATGGAGGGGATCATGGAAGCCGGCGCGGCCAGCCGGGAATAGCCGCCGCCCGCCTTGAGAAAGGAGAGGGCCGCGAAGCAGGGAGCCCCGAAATAATTTGCCGCCCCGGCGATAAAAAGGGCCTCCCCCACGCTGCCCTTGTGCGCGTCGAGATTCCTCGGCGGCACAGGCGGCGGGTTGTTCAACAGGACGCCTCTCGACGTTCCCGCCTGCAGATCCGGAGGGAAAGAGATGTGGCAGACATGAAGCTTCCCGCCCCGGGAAAATCCGGGGTAAAGAATGTTGCCTATTTTCGGAAGGCCGAATGTCACCGTGAAATCGGCCTGCACCGCCACGCCCATGATCTCGCCCGTGTCGCCGTTCACACCGGAGGGAATATCCAAACTCAGGACCTTTCTGCCACTGCCGTTTATGAGGTCAATCACTTCCTTGAAAAGACCGCCCACCGGCCGGTCCAGACCGGTTCCGAAAATTGCGTCCACAATGCCGTGGCAGTGACGGATATCGCAGCGGACCTGTTCCGCAGATTCCACGCTGATCAGATCGATGGGAAGCCGCTTCAGAATATCCAGATTGGTCCGGGCCGCCCCGCGAAATTTCTCCGGATCGGCAAGGAGAAAAACCCTGACGGTTCCACCGTCGGAAAAAACTTTCCGGGCGACAACAAAACCGTCGCCCCCGTTGTTTCCTCCGCCGCAGAAGATGACAAATTTTCTGCCCGGGATTCCGATTTCCCGCTTCAAAACAGCCGCGGCAGCCAAACCGGCGTTCTCCATCAGGATTTCCTCCGGAATGGCAAGATGTTCAATGGCATATCTGTCCATGGCACGCATTTCCTGAACGCTGCATACTCTCATAACCGACTCCTTTGTTCTCTTTTCCCGGCAGAAATTTCGTCTCTCTTTATCCTTAAAGTCTATGAATATCAAGGCGGTATCTTTTAAAAGTGTATTTTTCAGAGGGGTTGTGTTAAAGTTTCTCGCTTTGTTCCAATGGAAATGCGGCAGGAAACTCTTATATGTCCAGCGGACCGTAATGGTGGAGGAATACGGCCTTAAAATTCATGCAGCACAACGGGAGTTTTTGCATTTGCCGTGCGTCCTTTTTACCGTCCGGGATGAAACACCGGGGATGGTCATCCTGATGATTGCCGTCGCTCCCTTCGGTACGGTTGAGATCGCCGGCAAGTGCATCGGACCGCAGCATATCGACCCTCTGATGATCACATTCATCCGTCGTTTCATTCTGACGGGCATCGTCCTGCTGACCCTGTCCATTCAGGTTTTGCGCCGGCGCATGGTCCCTCTGGGGCCCGGGACCTGACGGCCGCGAACAAAGACCTTGAAGACCCTCTGCTGAAAAGTGGTGAATCCGAACCCTCAATTTGAATTTTCTATTTAATGAACAAGGAGGAATGGTAATGAACAAACAGAAAGCGATCGCCCTGATTGTAATTGTCTTTGTCGTTTTGAGCGGCCTTTATCTGGGAGGTTTTTTGCATGGGCGAAGTCGGGTTACGACCCAGAGAGATCAATGTCTGCAGCAGCTCAAGGACTTCGAAGCCAGACTGGCTGGCGCTGAAAATCAGGCCCATTTTTTCAAGGCCCGGATCGCCCTTTACCAGACCGCCTTTGATCTCGATCAGCGCAACTTCGGATTGGCAAACGCCCACCTCCGCGAAGCGGACGAGCCCCTGGCAAAACTTAACCCGGAGGCCCTGAGAATCGACAGGCCCACTCTGGATGCCTTACGGCAGGAGATCGCCAAAACTAATATCCAGGTGGCAATCGATCTGGAAGTGCAGCGGAATCAGATTTTAAATTTCGAAAGACGTCTGGACAGCCTGATCCCGCGATCCGGGCCTTCCTTACTGCCGACGGCACCCTCCGTACCGCCGATGACGCCATCGCCCGCGTCCGCTCCGCCGACTCCGGCAACCCCGGAAACCCCGGAAAATCCGTAACCCAGGTAGGGAATTCCCTTTCCTGCTATTCCCGAAGCAAGGTGGTCATTTCCGCCGGATCCGTTGTGGGTTTTCGACAGGAAAAATTCCGGCAGACGTAGGCCGTTGCCCGGCCATCGATACGGGTCATCCCCCCGGTAAATTCCGCCACTCCGGCGAGCATTCCCTTTTCCCCCTCGTCCGGAATCAGGAGAACGGTGACGTGAGGCAGGAAAGCCCGACGCAGTTCCCGCAGCATATCGCGGGTGTCCGTTCCCTCCGGGCTTCCGGCGATGACCACCTCAGCCGAAGGACCGGCGAGATAATCCAGCGCGACCATAAACGAGGTGTGGGCGGCAGACAGGGAACGGATGGAATCGGCAAAGGCCTGCGCCGTCGCAACGGCCCGTTCTTCAAGTCCCGCTTGACCCGTCAGGCGGGACAGACGCAGCAGATTGAGCATGGCCACGGAATTCCCCGACGGAATGGCGCCGTCATAGCTTTCCTTCTGGCGAACCAGCAAAGACTCGCCATCATCCGGGGTGTAAAAATAGCCTCCAGAGGCGTTGTCCCAGAAATGGGCGGTCAGTTCTTCATCAAGAGAAAGGGCCGTCTGCAGAAGATTCGCATCGAAGGTCGCTTCATAGGCCTCGATCAGCCCCCAGATCAGGAAGGCATAATCGTCCAGAACGGCCGGCATGGCCGCCTCACCTTCCCGCCAGCGGTGCAGGAGGCGCCCCCGCGGATCACGCAGGTTCTCCAGAATGAAACGGACTGCCTCCCGGGCCGCCTGCAGGTACACGGGTTCTTCAAAGACCGCTGCCGCCCGGGCCATGGCCGCAATCATCAGTCCATTCCAGTCGGTCAGAATCTTGTCATCCCGGAGAGGCCGAATCCGCTTTGCGCGTTGAAGAAAAAGTTTCTGCCGCGCCGATTCCAGCCGTTCCAGAAGCCTCTCTTCCGGAAGATCCAGATCAACCGACAGTTCAGGATACGATGACGAACAGTGCAGTACGGAAGGTTTGCCGCCCTCAGGAATCGCGTAGACCCGGATCATCAGTTCGGCCTCTTCCGTCGGCAGCACCTGCCGAAGTTCCTCAGCGGTCCAGAGATAAAATGCCCCTTCCTCCCCGGCGGTATCCGCGTCCTCCGCCGAGTAAAAGCCGCCTTCCGGAGCGGTCATATCCCGCAGGACGTAAGTTAAAATCTCCCGTGCCGTTTTTTTGTACAACGACTGTCCCGCAGCCTGAAAGGCTTCGGTATAGGCCATGGCCAGCAGGGCTTGATCGTAAAGCATTTTTTCAAAGTGCGGCAGCCGCCATTGGGCATCGGTGCTGTACCGATGGAAACCGAAGCCGACCGCATCATAAATCCCCCCACGTCGCATCGACTGCAGGGTTTTTTCCACGATGGCCAGAGCCTGGGAGTTTTCCTGCCTCCGGCCGTAGCGCAGAAGAAAAAAGGAATGCTGAGCCATGGGAAATTTCGGTGCGGAATCAAACCCGCCATAACGGGCATCGAAACGGCGGCGCAGATCGTCATAAGCTTCATGCAGAACCCGGTCCAGCGGCAGTTCTCCGGGGCCGCCCTGATCCATCCCCTGCAGGGCCGTCGTAATCTCGCCGGCGGTTTCCAGAATCCTGTTCCGCTCCTTGCGCCACACCTCGCTGAGTCCGGGAATCAGGACCAGCATCCCCACCATGCCCGACCGGCTTTCCCTGGGAATATAAGTCCCCGCGTAGAAAGGGCGCCGATCGGGGGTCATGAGAATGGTCAGCGGCCAGCCGCCTCCACCGGTCAGGAGCTGACAGACAGCCATGTACAGTTTGTCGATATCGGGGCGTTCCTCACGGTCCACCTTGATGGAGATGAAAGACTCATTGAGCAGCCTGGCAACCTCTTCGTTCTCGAAAGACTCATGGGCCATCACGTGGCACCAGTGACAGGTGGAATAACCGATGGAAAGAAAGATCGGCTTATCCTCCCGCCGGGCCTTTTCGAAGGCTTCCTCCCCCCAGGGATACCAGTCCACCGGGTTGGAGGCATGCTGGAGCAGATAGGGACTTTTTTCCTGCTGCAGGCGGTTCCGGAAGGAACCCGTGGAGCGGGTCGAATCGGTCATAATCTTTCTCCTTATTGAAACAGCGGAGTAGAGGATAATCCGCTGTTTTCAACACATAAGCTTCGGTTTTACGGTTATTTTTCCGCAGGTGAACGGCATGCGTTTACGGAACCATCGCCATCCCCATGCCTCAGCATTCATTCAGAAATCAGGGTCATCCGATCAAGAGGTCACTCTGGCCCGCAGGAGCGCCCTGGCTGCTGCCGTGACGTTTTCCACAGTAATGCCGAATTTTTCAAAAAGGACTTTGGCCGGCGCACTGGCTCCGAAACCTTCCAGCCCGACAATCGCGCCGTCCAGCCCGACGTAACGTTCCCAGCCCAGTTTGATCCCCGCCTCCACGGCGACGCGCGCCCGCACGGCCGAGGGCAGAACGGCCTCGCGATAGGCGTCCGGTTGACGGTCAAAGAGTTCCCAGCTGGGCATTGAGACCACCCGCACGGCAACTCCATCCACCGCCAGACGGTGACCGGCTTCCAAAGTCGGAACAACCTCGGACCCCGTCCCGATCAGGATGATGTCGGGGATTCCCTCCCCGGATTCCCAGAGGGTATAACCTCCCTTCCGCAGGCCGGTCGCGGGGGCCAGCTTCGCGCGATCCAGCACGGGAAGATTCTGGCGCGAAAAGATCAGGGTCGTCGGCCCCTCCGTGTTTCTGATCGCCTCCCGCCAGGCTTCCACGGTTTCACCGGCATCGGCGGGACGGATCACGGTAAGATTGGGAACGGCCCGCAGATTCATGATGTGCTCGATCGGTTGATGGGTCGGGCCATCCTCGCCCAGGCCGATGCTGTCGTGGGTAAAGACATAGATGACACGAAGGCCCATGAGGGCGGAAAGCCGAATGGGCGGCCGCATGTAATCGGCAAAGGTCAGAAAGGTGGCCGTATAGGGAAGAATGCCCCCATGAAGGGCCATCCCCACGGAAATGGCCCCCATGGCATGTTCCCGGACGCCGTAATGGATGTTGCGGCCTTCATAGCCCCACGGTCCGCCGACACGACCCTGCACGCCTTCCGGAGAAAATCCCGGAGGCTGAAAATCGCCCAGCCCTTTGAGCCAGGTGAAGGTGGACGGATTGAGATCCGCCGATCCGCCCATCAGTTCCGGGATCTTCGGGGCAAGGGCCTGCATCACCGTTTCCCCGGCCTTGCGGGTGGCCACATCGGCGGCTCCTTCCCCGTACACGGGCAATGCCGCTTCCCAGTCGTCGGGCAGCCGACCGGCCAGAACCCGGCTGAATTCCGCAGCCTGCTCCGGATACTGCCGGCGATAGCGTTCAAATGTCTGAAGCCATTGCTCTTCCCTGGCTTTCCCCCGATCGAGCGCCTCCCGGTAAAAATTTGAAACATCTTCGGGCACAAAGAAGGTGGGGTCAACCGGCCAGCCCAGATTTTTCTTGGCGGCGTCCAGTTCATCCCGGCCCAGGGGAGAGCCATGGGCATCCGCCGTTCCCTGTTTATGAGGAGCGCCGTAACCGAGGACCGTCTGCACGGAAATAATCGAAGGCTTCGACTCTTCCGCCCTCGCCTGCTGCAGGGCCGCATTGATCGCCGCCGGCCGGTTGCCTTCCTGAACCCGGAGAACCTGCCAGCCATAAGCCTCAAACCGTCTGCCCACGTCTTCCGTAAAAGACAGGGACGTGGTCCCCGCCAGCGAAACCCGGTTGTCGTCATAAAGGACGATGAGCTTACCCAATCCCAGATGTCCTGCCAGAGAACAGGATTCCGCCGTCACCCCTTCCATGATGTCGCCGTCACTGGCCAGAACATAGGTAAAATGATCGACCACCTCACAGTCCGGACGGTTGAAGCGGGCGGCCAGATGGGCCTCGGCGATCGCCATGCCCACGGCATTGCTCAGCCCCTGCCCGAGCGGGCCGGTGGTCACTTCCACTCCCGGCGCACAGTGGAGTTCGGGATGCCCCGGCGTCCGGCTTTCCCATTGGCGGAAGGCCTTCAAGTCATCCATGGAGAGGTCATATCCGGTCAGATGGAGCAGTACGTACAGAAGCATGGAGGCATGTCCCGCGGAAAGAACGAAGCGGTCTCGATCGACCCACCGCGGGTTCACAGGATTATGTTTCAGATGACTGACCCAGAGGGTGTGGGCTGCGGCAGCGGCGCCCATCGGCATTCCGGGATGTCCCGATTTCGCTTTTTCTATGGCATCCGCGGCTAAAAAACGGATGGTGTTGATACACTTTTCTTCGAAGGCGGTCGTTTTCGACATGAGTTTTTCTATCTCCTTAATATCACATAACTTGCAACGGGGTTTCCGTTGGTTGCCGACTTTTTACCCTGCGCTTATACTCTAACCCGGCCGCTTAAACAAGCACATTAGTCATCGAATGTCGAGTTGTTTCAAAAGCATTGAGAAGTAATAAAATCCGAGCCCGTTCAGAGAAACCTCCTCAGCGGAACGGTGAAAAACAGGAAAAAACGACTTGAGGATAAGCAGCGGAACTTCGAGAAATTCAAAAGCAGGATGAAAGGGGATGGTAATAATGGTAATAAAGGTAAAGCCTTTAAGGGAAAATCTTTTTTTGATTCATTTTTTCAGGATTTCCCCCTCCAGCCAGTCCAGGTAGGCTTTGCTCCCCCCAAGAATCGGTGTCACAATCACTTCCGGCACCGAATAGGAAGAAAGGGCGGCAATGGCTTGCTCCACTTCTTTGCACAGGTTTTCCCTTGTCTTAATGCACAGGCGCCATTCTCCCGCAGTCTCAATTTTCCCCTGCCACCGGTAGATACTGGTGATGGGGGTGATCTGGACGCAACCGGCCAGTCTCTTCTCTACAAGCGCCCCGGCAATTTTTGCGGCATCCGCTTCGGCATCCACCGTTGTCGATACCTGAACATAGATTCCCATAGCTTCCTGTTCTTTCTGATTTTTTTCTTTTGAAATCGGGGTCATGGCCTTGCCGCCCGGGAAGGCGCGCTCCGGACGCATTCGTACATAAGAATAGCCGCAGCCTGAGGAAGGCTGAGCGATTCGCCGACGCCCCGCCGGGGAATGTGCCACTGCTCATCGGTCAATTTCAGCAGAGTCTCCGGCAGGCCATGGCTTTCGCTCCCCAGGAGCAGGGCCGTTTTCTCTCCGCAGGCATGGGGAAGTGTTCCCGTTCGAACCGAACTTCCCACCACATGGAAGTTCTCTTTGACTCGAGGCAGCACTTTCGACAGATCCGCCCCGAACAGAAAGGGCACGTGAAAGATGCTCCCCATGGCCGCCCGAATCACTTTGGGATTCAAGGGATCCACGGATCCCTGACTCAGAACCACACCCGCAAAGCCAAACCACAAGGCTGTGCGCACGAGAGTCCCCAGATTTCCCGGATTGTTGATTTCATGGAGCAGCAGCAGCGGCCCACGGGCCCCCTTTGCCATCAGGTCGGCAAGCTGCAGCCTGGGAGGGGTGATGCCCACGGCCAGAATCCCTTCCGGCGAAACATCCTGGGTCAGCCCTTTCCACTCCTTCCGAGTCAATCCGTAAAGGGGGAGGGAAACCGGCAGGGTCTCACAGAAGGCCGCCCACCGATCTTTTTTTTCCTCCAGAATCAGCAGTGCCTGAACGTCCCAGCGGCTTTCCAGAAGAGCCTGGACGACCTTGAAGCCCTCCGCGAGAAAAAGTCCTGTTTCTTCACGGGTTTTCACCTTATCCAGACGGCTCCAGAGCCGAAGTTGCGCTTTGGAGGGATTCTGCATCGTCAAATGCCGCGGAATGGCCATGAACCGCGATAATGGATATGGAATTCGACATACCTGTCCCCAGCCAGTTTTTTGACTTCTTCTTCTATCCGCTTGTGCTGGTCGGGATTGCGCACCACCCCGCTGATGACCAGGATGTCACCCTTCATTTCCACCTCCAGAGTGGGAGTGATGAACGCGGGAGAGGTCATGATTTTGACCTTTATATACGTCGCCAGGGCTTTCATGTTGAGTATTTTCTGCGCCTCAGCCGTAAAATCCTTTTCCTTGGCCATAAGAGAATCTTTCAGACTGCGGGCGATCTCATTCCAGTTCTGTTTGCTTGTATCGATGACCTGGTCATATTCCGTGGGATCCATCCAGTTCGTCCCGTAAATCTGCTGGATGGTCACTGCCATTTCCCGGTCCGCCTTCTTTGCCATCATGACCGCAATTTCCTCGCTGATCTCTTCCCGTTCCATGATCCGCCGCACCCTGACATCAAAGGGAGCCGTCACGAGAATTCTCAGGGCATGGGGGATGCTTTTCAAGAGCATGTTGCCGCCCCGGGTCATCACCACGATGTTGTTCTGGAGCGCGTAATTCAGGATGGTACTCTGACTGAATGCCACAAAGGCAAGAAAGGACCAGTCGGTTCGTTCCCAGAGACCGGGAACGCTTTTACTGACTTCATCCGCAAGTTTCTTGATTCTATTTCCCGCTTGTCCCGCTTCTTCAAACACCCTCTTCAGGGGGATGTATTCATATCCGAGAAGGTTTGCCACAGCACTGCCGATCTCACCGCCACCGCTCCCGAACTGTTTGGTGATCGTCAATATCGCCATTTTCTCTCCTTTGATCCCCGATTCCGGGTCAGGTCCCGCGAATCATTACTTTATCCATAAGAACAAATTTCATCCGGCCGCCGGAAACCATTCCAGCAACCGCGGAAACCAGACAGGGACTTCCCTGTCCTGAGGCGGAACTGAACATTACGAAACAGAAGAATCCTGTCCCATTTTTTTCGCTTTCTTCAATTCTCTCACGGAAAGAAACAAAAAGAAACACAATAAGACCAAAGTATTAAGGGGGGCCAGCCAGAAGGGATGATGCTGACCAAAACTCTCGAGAATCATCAGAACACCCAGAACGCCGATGGAATACATGGCGCCGTTTTTCAGATAGGCATACCGGGCAATCACATCGATCCCCTTGATCGTCAGTTCCCTGACCACAAAGGCCCCCAGACCGTTGCCGAGAATGATCAACGGAACCGACATGGTAAAAGCGAACGCACCGATGACGCCGTCGATCGAAAAGGACGTATCCAGCACTTCCAGGTAAAGGATTTTACTCCAGGCGCTCAAATTCCCCGTGAGAAGTTCCTTTTCCTTTTCTTCGGCGTTCTTTTTAAATCCATCCGTAATGAAAAAAGCGGAAACGCCGATGGTGGCCGCCAGAGCTAAAATAGGATCGATACGGAGAGAAACATAAACGAGTAACGTGGTCAACAGCGAGACAATCGCATAAAACCAGACCCCCTGACGATGAATAAAATGCTCCGCCAGAAAAGCGTATTTCTTTTCTTCCAGAAACAGCCAGGACAGGGCGACATAAAGCAGATAGACGCCGCCGCCCAGAAGCAGCAGGGGCTTGGATTTTTCCATGGCTTCAGCCGCTCCGCCATAACTGCTGAAGCATGCCTTGAAAACCTCCACCAGGGACAAGGCTGGATTCGTCGCCCAGACAATAACAAAAGGCAGCATGCCCCGGACAACAAACACAGCGAAGAGAATTCCCCAGAACAGGAAGATCTTCCGGTACTTGACCGACATGGTCTTCAACACGGTCGCGTTGATAATGGCATTATCCACGCTGCAGATGACTTCAAAGAGACACAAACCGAAAATGATAATCAGCGTACTTATAATCATAATACTCCAGGTACCCCATTCGTTAAATCACGCAAAAAAGTGCGGAATTCTTGCGGTCCCGCTGCGCTCGAAATATTTGTCCAATCGCAAAACGGCACAGACCGGCTGATTTCCGTCAGAAAATGACCGCTCAGCGCGGGGGCCTCCGAACCATTTTCTTCATGAGATCCTGGGCGGCAATGTGGATCAGATCCCAGGCGCGGCTGAAAGGGGGTGAATAGGCGAGATCAAGATAAGCGACTTCATCAATAGAAAGCCCCGACCAGAGGGCCGCGGAAAGGGTATTGATCCGGCTGACCGCTCCATGAGGACCAATAGCCTGCGCGCCGAGAAAAAGCCCCGTTGCTTCATCAGCAATGAGTTTCAGACCGAGCCGGGTCGTTCCCGGCACGGAAAGTGGCACCACATCGCCCCATACAAGGTTGCTGACGGGATGAAAACCCGCTGCGAGAGCTTCCCTTTCATCCAGCCCTGTCGCGGCGATCTCCAGATCGAAAAGTTTGAAGGCCTGTGCGCCGACGATCCCCGGAAAAATCGTGGGAAAGCCTCCGATGTTGCACCCCGCCACCCGGCCCTGCTTGTTGGCGATGTCTCCCAACGGGATATGGACCCACCTTCTGCTGACCCGGTGATACGCTTCGCAGCAGTCCCCCACGGCATAAACCGCCGGATGGGATGTTTTCTGAGAAAAATCCACGGCAACCGCACCCGTTTTCCCCAGGGCGAGGCCCATTTCGCCGGCCAACCCGACACTGGGGCGCACACCAATAGCCAGCAGGATCACATCGGCTTCAATCTTGCCCTGATCGGTAATCAACCGGAGCCGGCATGTCTCCCCCTTTTCAATGGCCTGGATGGTCGTGTCGGCCATCATCCTGATTTGATGGTCCAGAAGAGATTTGACAACCAGTTGCCCCAGTTCGGGGTCCCACCGGGGCACAGGCATGCTTCCCCGATTGACCACCGTGGTCTCCACACCGGCTTCCCGAAAAGCTTCACACATTTCCATGCCGATAAACCCGGCCCCGACGATGATGGCCGTCCGGCAGCGGCTCTCCCGGATAAACTGCTTGATCCCCACGGCGTCGGGCAGCTGTTTCAGGGTAAAAACTCCCTCTCGATCTTCACCGGGGATTCCCGGAAGAATCGGACGGGTTCCCGTTGCCAGCACAAGAACGTCAAAGGGGAGTGCTTCCCCCCCGACGAGAGTAACCACCTGTGCCGCAAGGTCAACATTCTCCGCCTCCACGCCGGTCCGGACGTCTACGCCTCCTTCCCGGAATTTCTCCGGCGTCCGGGCGATCAATTTCTTTTCGTCTTTAATCACATCGCCGATGTAATAGGGCATCGGACAGGCCGCGTAGGAGATATATTCTCCCTTTTCGATCATGGTGATGGCCAGCGAAGGATCCCGTCGCCCGGCCTCCGCGGCCGTTGATGGACCGCCCGCACCGCCGCCGATAATCACGACTCGTCTTTTCATGTACTTCACCCATCCTTTCCGTCTTCCGCACGACTGGGGGAAAACAAAGGCCTGTTCATCGCCCGATTTCCACCGGGCAATGTCCATGTACTTCTAAACAGGATCAACCTGCGATCCGCTCTTCTGCGGCCTGCGAAGAATATACACCAGAACGCCGGCTGCCATCATGAGAAGGCAGAGAGCCTGCCCCATGCTGAAGACTCCTCCCCACATCAGCCCCAACTGCGCGTCCGGCTCCCGGAAAAATTCGATGAAAAATCGGACCAGACCGTAGCCGAAGAGATAGGAAGCGAAGAGAAAACCGTCAAAGGGACTCCGTCTGCGGATGCCCCAGAGAATCGCAAAAAGAACGATGCCTTCAAAAAAGGCCTCGTAAAGCTGAGAAGGATGACGAAGCTCATGCAGGGGATCCAGGGGAAAATACATGCCCCAGGGAACTGTTGTCACCCGTCCGTAGAGCTCTCCGTTGATGAAGTTGCCGATCCGGCCGAACGTATAGCCCAGGGGCACGGCGGGCGAAAAGAGTTCAAGAATGGTCCAGAAGGAAATGCCCCGCTTCCGGCAGAAGAGAAACGTGGCCAGAAGCGCGCCAATGGCCCCGCCATGATAAGACATCCCGCTGATGCCCACAAACCGGATGCCGCCGGAAAATTCAAAGGGCAGCAGAATTTCCAGGGGATGGCTCAGATAATAGCTGAAATTATAGAAAAAGACATACCCCAGCCGCGCCCCGACAACCAAACCGAGAATGGCCCAGAGCAGAAGATCCTGTATCGTTTCTCCGGAAAAGGAATTGCCTTCCTTTTTTACCCGGTGCATGACAAGAACATAGGTCAGACAGAAGGCCGCCAGGTACATCAGGCTGTAATAGCGGACCTGGAAGGAGCCGATGGAAAAGAGTTCCGGCCGGAGGGTTTCCGGAAGGTGCTGCCAGAAGAGGAAAAACGCATCCATGTTCAGGCCTTTCTTCCTCCGTAATCCTCTCCCTTCAGGGCTTCCACATGGAGTTGAGCCGAAAAGGCCGCCGTGGCGGCATCGCCGCAGGCGGTAACGACCTGCCGCAGCAGTTTGGAAATGCAATCCCCACAGGCAAATATCCCCTTTACCGAGGTCTTCATTTCGGCATCGGCAAGGATGTAGCCGTTTTCATCACAATTTACCAGCCCCCGGACGAAGCCGGTATTGGGCGTCAATCCCACAAAGATGAAGGCCCCGTCGGCTGGAATAATCCTTGATTTTTCGGGATTTTTCAGATTGCGGATCCTCACGCCTTCCACAAATTCCCCTCCCTGAATCTCCTCGACTACGGAATCCCAGGCAAAATCGATCCGTTCATGGGCAAAGGCCCGCTCCTGCAGAATGGGGGTCGCCCGCAAGCGGTCGCGCCGGTGTACGATAGTGACTTTCCGGGCGAATCGGGTCAGAAAGAGGGCTTCCTGAACCGCGGTATCTCCGCCGCCCACTACGACGACCTCTCTATCCCGGTAAAAGGGACCGTCACAGGTGGCACAGTAGGATACGCCCTTCCCGGTAAATGCCGCCTCTCCCGGCACCCCCAGGTGACGCCAGTTGGCCCCGGTCGCGAGAATGACGGACAACGCCTCATAGGCAGAGTCCCTTCCCGAAACGATCCAGTGTTCCGCCGCCCCGGCATCGATTGCCCGGATGTCTTCAGTCAGAATCTTCAGACCAAACCGGCCCGCCTGGGTCCTGAAACGCTCCACCAGATCATAACCGTTGATTCCTTCCGGAAATCCGGGATAATTTTCCACCAGATCCGTCACCGTGATCTGACTGACGCTCGACTCTCCTTCCAGCAACAGAGCCTTCAACCCGCCCCGCGCCGCATAAAGTCCCGCGGTCAGCCCCGCAGGACCGCCGCCGACCACAATGATGTCGTAAACCAATTTCAAACTTTCATTTCCTTCCATATAATCGCGCCCCTGGAGAAGATCCTGATCTCAAAAGCATGCATAACGGCTGAGACAGACTGCTATTTAATCGATATCCCTTGAAATTGTAAAGCATAAAATTGTCGGCGCACCACCGGTATATTACGCTTTCATCCACAAAATTCAGCACGTTAAAACTCCCTGGTATTTTTCCCCTTGACATCAGATACCCCCTGCCGTAATTAGTTGTGGTTCGAATTTATTGTAGCTGTTCATACTGAAAAAATCCTTACACTGCGGATGCCCGGCAACCGGGAGGTTTGACAGGATGAATGATTTTCGTGTTGCGGCTGGATCTGGAAAAAGAAGACTGCTGAACCACAGAGAACCGGATGAAAACCTTCCTCTATCGAATGCGGGAAAATCCGAATCAGTACCGGAGACCTCCCCGGAATGCGATTTCCGGGATGATGTCCTCCAGCATGGGCAGGCGGAAGATGCCCTTAGAAACAGTGATGCCCTCTACTCGACATTTTTTGAGACGACCCAGTCGATTGTTCTGATCCTGACTTCGGATGCCCGCATCATCGCATGCAGTTCAGCCGCGGAAAAGCTGCTTGGCTGCAATAAGGAACAAATTATCGGAAAATCCTACGTGGATCTTTTTGTTCCAAAGAAGGATCAGACAAAGTCTCGAAAAGCCATCCTGAACATCCTGAAAGGCAGGGATTGCCGAAACGTCGAAACAGAAGTTCTCGTCCGGAACAGCGTCATCCGGACCATCCTCTGGAACGCCACAAGGCTTCCAGGAAGGGCAACCCGTCCTCATGGAATTATCGCCTTCGGTCAGGATATCACGGAACGGAAACGGATGGAGAATGAACTCCTCCGGGCCCAGAAGCTGGAAGCCGTCGGCATTCTGGCAGGCGGTCTCGCACACGATTTCAACAATCTGATTGCTGCCATCCTCGGCAACATCTCCCTGGTTAAAGCGGGGTTGAATCCCGAGGAAAAGAACTGCATCAGATTAATCCGCGCTGAACAATCCTGTCTGCAGGCCAGGGAACTGACCAACCGCCTGATCACGTTTTCAGACGGGGGCAAACCGCGGCGGCATATCACATCCCTGACTTCATTTCTTCAAAAAATGGTCTTTTTTACCCCGCAAAGCGCCAGTGTGCTCTGCCGGTACAGGCTTCCCAAAAATCTTTACTCCGTCCGTATCGATGAGAATCAGATACAGCAGGTATTTCTTCATCTTCTCCGCAATGCCGAGGAAGCCATGCCCGACGGGGGTGAAATCGTCATTGAGGCCGAAAATTTCTGTGCGGCATCGGATCTTCCTCCAGGTTTGAAAAAAGGACGGTATGTGCGCTGTTCCGTCCGGGATCACGGAAAGGGCATCGCGCCGGAATTCCAGTCCAGGATCTTCGAGCCCTACTACACCTCAAAACCAAAAGGGGCCGAAAAAGGCTCCGGGCTCAGTCTGGCCATCTGTTACTCTATCATCAGGAAACATGGTGGAACCATTACATTCTCTTCCGAATCCGGACAAGGAACTATGTTCAGTTTTTATCTGCCGGCCGTCCCGGAAGACAGCGCCACCGTCGCGACTGGCAGACCTTCTCTTCAGACGATGAAGGAACGGATTCTTCTGATGGATGATGAGGAAGCGGTGCGGAACATAACCAGTCAGCTTCTTACTCATCTGGGCTACGAGGTTGAGCTGGCAGGAAACGGGGAAGAGGCAATCACCCGCTTCGGCCAGGCCGAATCAGCAGGCCGACCTTTCTCCCAGGTCATGCTCGACCTGACCATCCGCGGAGGCATGGGAGGTTTCAAAACCCTTCAGAAGCTCCGCGAGATCAATCCCGAAGTCCGGGCCATCATCGTCAGCGGATATACGAACGATCCCATTGTCGAATTCTTCGATGAGCATGGCTTTAACGCCTCGCTGACAAAACCCTTTACCATTAAGCAGCTCCAGACGGCCCTTGCAAATTCAGGGGCGTAAAATTTCCTGCAGAAGAGCGCAGACAGACCGGTTTGCGCTTAAGTTCTTTTGACGGATATCACGGAAATACCTCTTGACATTCCCGAATGCTTGTAATAAAAATATCAGAAATTTTAACTACGCGCGCGGGAAGTTGCATGCTTTTTCCTGTGCAGTGTATACAGTAAGTTGGCTACAGACATTTTGAAGTGCAAAGGTTAGCCGCCATGCTCTTTTAGGTCTTGGCGGTTTTTTTACATTCAGGATGCCGAACCAGCGGACAAAATTTAAGAGAAGAAAGGAAAAGGGAAGCGATGCCGGAAGGGAAAGTAAAATGGTTCAATGAACAAAAAGGATTCGGCTTCATTGAAAAGGATGAGGGCGGTGACGTGTTCGTTCATTACAGTGCCATTCAGAGCAGCGGTTTTAAAACCCTGTACGAAGGACAGCGTGTCAGTTTCGAAGTACAGACAGGTCAGAAGGGACCTGCTGCCGTTAATGTAAAACCTATATAACGCCCTACTATCTAATTACCCAGATTGGCGAGAAACAAAGAAGCGCTCCAGTGAAGAGCCACAAGCTCAGGGAGCGCTTTTGTTGTTATGGACAGCAGGGATCGTAATCACCTTCCCCTGAAAAAGTGCGCCTCTCATCCCTCACATATACGGAACATTCCGTCATTCCTGCCTTGCGTTCCGCTCCTGTTAAAAACAATATGAGTCGAGAATCCGAAGCAGGCCTTGCCGCCACCGATTGCCGGAAAACTGATGCCAGTTGATTTTGCCGGAAATTATCCTGATAGAAGGTATGAAATATAAAAGTCTTTTTGATGGTACTGCTGGTCTCTGAATAAAAAACAGCCTTTCCCGGCAGCTTCTGTATCCGCAATATTTCTAATATTCACGTTAGCTTACCAATTATGATTATCCTCTTATCATAAGGATTATACATATAATAACATTGCAGTCTTTTTATGTTTATTTTTCATGTTGGTTTTTTATATACATCCGGAGCATGATTAATGGCTAAATAATAAATTTACTAGGAAAATCTAGGGAAGGAGGAGAGATGACCGTAATCGAAGCAGTGCAAACGGCAGGTATTGTATACGTAATCTTAGCGATTATCGGCTTTGGAGTTGCAGGCATGATAAAGGCGATGTCGATTTTCTTTAAATCAGGTCAGAAATAATCTTTAATCATCATTAAAGAATGAACAACCGGCAAAAGGTATCTTATTAAATTTGGTTCATCCGGTTTATGCGTACTTTATGTTGAAAAAAATGGACATACACCCCAAGAGGAAATTGTTCGAAGATTTCCAATTAACGGAGGGGAAGCATGTCCACGAGTTTTCTTTACCACGGATTCAGCCTCGTCGGCTACGATTATGTTAGGACGCGATACGAAGGAAGAAGTATCACGTTCACCATACGCCACAAAAGGAGCAAGCTTTGCTGTCCAGTCTGTAGAAGCCGGGAGATCATCATGCGAGGAACGACCCGGAGACGGTTTCGAAGCATTCCCATCGGTTTCAAGAATGTGTTCTTCGATCTCAGCGTTCAGCGGGTGGGCTGCCTTCGTTGCGGCAGTATTCGTCAAGTGTCGCTGGGATTTGCTGATCCCCGGTTTTCTTACACCCGTGCTTTTGAGCGATATGCCTTGGAATTGTCGAAACACATGACAATCCAGGATGTAGCTGCACATCTGTCGGTATCCTGGGACGTGATCAAGGAAATTCAGAAACGGGATTTGACGAAGAGGTTTTCCAGACCTTTTCTGAAGGATCTTCGGAGAATTGCCATCGATGAGATCTCGATTCGCAAGGGGCATCGGTATCTGACTGTTGTTTTGGATATGACCAAAGGGACGATCGTCTATGTCGGTGATGGCAAGGGAGCCGATGCGCTTGACTCTTTCTGGAAAAAGGTCAAACGTGCCGAAGCCAAGATTGAAGCCGTTGCCATGGATATGTCTCCCGCTTACATCAGCGCTGTATCGACTCATCTTCCGAAAGCGACGATTGTTTTTGACCATTTTCATGTCATCAAGCTCTTCAACGACAAATTGTCCGGGCTAAGAAGAGACCTTTATCGAGAGGCAAAAGATCTCCTTCAGAAGAAAGTCCTGAAGGGCACCCGCTGGCTTCTCCTGAAAAATCCGGAAAATCTTGACTCATCCAAAGGTGAAAAGGCCCGCTTGAACGATGCCCTCCAGCTAAATCAGCCACTTGCATGCGCCTATTACCTGAAAGAAGATCTCCGACAGGTCTGGTTTCAGCCAACAAAGGAAAAAGCACGCCTGGTATTGGTTGATTGGATCAAGAGGGCGGAAACTTCCGGGATAAAAATGTTGAAAAAGTTTGCGAAGTCACTTGCTGCATTTCAATCCGGTATCCTCTCTTATTATGATTACCGCATCTCGTCGGCTCCCTTAGAAGGCACAAACAACAAAATCAAAACCATGAAACGGATGGCTTATGGGTTCCGGGATATCGAATTCTTCAAACTTAAAATCATGGCCATTCATGAAGCCAAGTACGCTTTAGTCGGATGAACCTTAAATTTCAGCATTTTGAATGGAGACTGTAATATGAATTTTGATATATTATCGCTGTTTCAAGGTATTGCCACGCTGGTCGGGCAGGACCCGACATTTGCAGTTGCCCGCATCGTATTGATGCTTCTGGGAATATCCTTCGTTTATCTTGGCTACAAGGGAATTCTGGAAGCCCTCATCATGATCCCCATGGGCCTGGGGATGGCAACGGTCAATGCATCCGTTTTATTTTTTCCCGACGGCAAAACGGGAACCATTTTTCTTGATCCCCTGATTACAGATCCCTCGGCCCTGGTCAATATTTTACAGATCAACTGGCTCCAGCCCATCTACACATTGAGCTTCACCAACGGATTGATCGCCTGCCTCGTTTTCATCGGCATCGGTGTATTGTGCGACATCGGCTTTGTGCTGGCACGCCCCTTCAGCAGCATGTTCCTCGCGCTCTGGGGAGAGTTGGGTTCGGTTACCGTCTTCCCGCTGGCCGTGGCCTTCGGCATGACCCCCCAGGAAGCGGCGGCAACAGCCATCGTTGGCGGCGCCGACGGCCCCATGGTGCTGTTCACCTCCCTGATGCTGTCCCCGCACCTTTTCGTTCCCATCGGCATTGTGGCCTATCTTTATCTCAGCCTCTGCTACGGTTTGTATCCCTATCTGATCAAGGCTTTGATTCCCAAAAAAATGCAGGCCATTCAAATGGATCTCAGAGGCATGCCCCAGATTACACCTCTGCAAAAAATCATGTTTTCTACGATTACCGTCACCATCCTCTGCCTGCTGTTTCCTGTTGCCGGACCGCTCTTCGTGTCCTTTTTCCTTGGCATTGTAATCCGGGAAGCGGGCATCAAGCCTTATATTGAATTTGTTGAGACCACGGTGCTCTACTGCGCAACCTTCTTCCTGGGCCTGCTCCTCGGTGTTCTCTGCGAGGCCGGCACCATTCTCAATCCAGTTGTCCTGAAAATCCTGATCCTCGGTTCCACGGCACTGATGTTGTCAGGAGTTGGCGGTCTTATCGGCGGGATTCTCCTGTATTACTTCAGCGGGAAAAAGTATAACCCGGTCATCGGAATTGCCGGGGTTTCCTGTGTGCCGACCACTGCCAAAGTGGCGCAGAAGGTGGTTTTCAAGGCTAATCCCCGCGCGATGATCATGCCGCTTGCCCTTGGCGCCAACGTCAGCGGCGTTATCACGACGGCGATTCTGGCCGGTATTTACTGCACCCTGCTGAAGTAATGTTCAAGCAGAAACGCCAGTGGTGGTGGGTTATTGGAACATGCATCGCGTTGTCGGGGGTCGCTCTGGTGCGGCTCCTCGCCCCGGAATATCCCCCCGGCGCCCTCCGCCTTGCAATTAAAATCGGCGGCTACACCCTGGTCATTATCGGTCTGTTTTCTCTGCCGCTGGCCATGCGGAAAGATGATGAATGAGATCGGAAAACATCTCATCTCATTCACGTTCCGACACTTAATCGTCTTTTAGATTTCTGAATATTGCTCTGCATTCTGCCTTTGCCCGCAAAGCTCAAAGGCAGAATGCAACACTTCATATTCCGCACCGATTAAGCAACGAGGTGCGTTCCATCCAGGGCGCAATGTTGCCCTGTCACGGTCCAAGTGACAAATCAATCCCGTTGTACGCGCTCAGAACCATGCGTCTGACGCGTTCTTTCAGAAGCCACCGGGACTCCCGTTCCAGTCGCCACTTCCTATGCCTGATTGAAATAGGCCCCTTGATCTGGAAATAGTATCCCCTCGTCCTTACATCCAAAATACGGCAGAGCAGTCCAGCAAAATAGAAAAATAGCAACTTTTTTATCACAGCGTCCCGTAGCGATTAGCCGGCAAAGTACGCAGATGTTTTATTTAAAAGAACCGGCTTCATCCTGCCTGGGAAAATTCCCTTATTACTCAAGCCAATTCGATTTCAAACTCGGGAAAGAGCGTTGATCCTTGCCAATCTCGTCCAGGCTGCTCGCCTGTTAAACTCTTTTCCATCCTGCAACGACGTTTCGCCGGTGAGTTCGTCGTTACTTGCCAGTCATAATATTTTACATTCCATTCCGGATAATCAGCCTCTGTGGAAAGCGGTGATTCAGGGTACAGCGAATATGAAGTTAGGTTAGCCAGGCGGTTGTATAAGAACAGCCGGAGACACAGGAAGACCTTGAACGGCGGCAACTGCCGGGCCTCAAGACAGTTATCGCATAACAACAATGATATCATACAGTTACAAAGCCCATTGCATTTAAAGGACTTGACAGAAAAGAAGAAGAACAATATGAGAGTGTAAATTCGCAAAATTTGAGAGATTTTTTGCCATGGTGCCCTGTCGTTGTATTTATAAAAGTATAATCAAGATTATCAGGAGAGAAGGAGGTGAGTTGAGAAAATGCAGCACCCACGGCAAAAATGTTGTTTTTTCTGGTGAAGGTCGGCGGCGAGGTTCAGACAAGGGTTGTAAGGCCGACCAGTTATTGATGTATTGATGGTTCCGGCTCGTCCGGATGAAAGGAGTGTATTGATGTGATTGACTGGAGCTTGGCTATAAAAACGGCGGTTGGTGGATTTGGTCTGGTATTTGCCATATTGATGCTGCTGATGGTATCAGTGGAATTGACAAGAGCGATTACAGAGAAATTTTTCAGTGGCAAGAAGTAAACGTATTGCCAAGATTTTGTAAAGGAGGAAACTGACGTGATTTTTGGATTAATGGAGACTGGTTTCCCTTTGTTTTACTGGGGAAACGCCCTGATGATCGCGATAGCGCTCGTACTCATATATCTGGCAATTGCCAAGGAAATGGAACCCCTTTTGCTGGTTCCCATCGGATTCGGAATGATTCTGGTCAACCTGCCCCTCGGGGGAATGATGGACTACGAAATGATGCTGAAGGCTCCTCAGGCCGGGACGGTAGTTGAAGTATCGACACAGGAGGGGAAAGGCTTCGATAAAGGAGGCGTCATATGCAAGCTCGATTCGGGTGAGGTCGTCGCCCCCGTCTTCGGGCGGGTTGACAAACTGAATGTGGAACAAGGCCAGCATGTTGAAAAGGGGCAAGTGATAGCCTCCATCTTAACGATGGAACAGACCGACCAGGCAGTGCTGCCCTCACGTCCCGTAGGGCTACTTTCCCGAATCTTTCAATTCGGTGTAATGTGGCAGATTCTTCCGCCTTTGATGTTTCTGTGCCTGGGTGCTCTAACCGATTTCGGTCCCATGCTTGCCAACCCAAAAACTCTGCTCCTGGGAGCAGCGGCGCAGTTCGGTGTCTACCTGGCATTCTTCATGGCGCTTTTCGTTGGATTCAGCCTTCCTGAGGCGGCATCCATCGGGATCATCGGGGGAGCCGAGGGGCCCACGACCATTTATGTCAGCTCCGTGCTCGCTCCACATATCATCGGGGCTACCGCCGTAGCCTGTTACTCTTACATGGCACTTGTTCCCATCATCATTCCTCCCGTGATACGGCTCCTGACCACGAAGAAGGAACGGGGAATCTTCATGAAGCCGTCAATGAGAAAGGTGTCAAAGCTGGAGAAGATACTCTTTCCCCTGATTACAGCGATTATCGTCATACTGATTGTACCCACCTCCGCCGCCCTGATGGGATGTTTCATGATAGGAAATCTCTTCAAGGAGTGCGGCGTTACGGAACGACTCAACAAAACCGCACAAACGACCTTTGTTGATCTCATCACCATTTTTCTGACCCTTGCCATCGGTGCGTCGATGCCGGCTCAGAATTTTCTTCAATCCAAGACACTCCTGGTTCTTGTCCTGGGCGTCGTCTCCTTTGCCGCCGCGGCAGGGGCAGGCGTGCTTCTTGCCAAGTTTATGAACCTTTTCCTGAAGGAGAAGATCAACCCGATGATTGGGGGTGCCGGTGTCTCTGCTGTTCCCATGTCCGCTCGGGTCGTTCAGGTCATGGGTCAAAAAGAGAACCCAAAGAACTTTTTGCTGATGCACGCCATGGGACCGAATGTCGCGGGAGCTATCGGCGCGGCGATTGCCGGTGGTGTTTTCATTGGAATACTGGGATAGAAGGCTCACGTTACATGGCTGAAGCGGTATCAAGAATTGTTTCTCAATAAAAAGGAGCAGAAAATCAGCGGGGGAGAGACTTTCATGTCCTCCCCCGTTTTTCCGCACGCTCTTTCTTGTTGTCCTTCTCGACGAACAGGATCGGCGGCATGGACAGATCCGTGATTCTCGAGATATTTTTATTACATCATTGAAATCATGTTCAAGATAAAACGTCATTGGTGGTGGATCATCGGGACGTGCATCGCTTTATCGGGAGTAGCGATAGTAAGGATGCTTGCCCCTCAATACCCGCTCGGCATCACTCGAATCGCAATTGCATTCATCGGCTACAATGTTATCATTTTCGGCCTGTTCTCTCTGACTTATGCAGCGCGAAGAGACGAGTGACATGTATTGGTGGAGTTTCAGGGCAGGGAAGAAAGGTGCGATGCCAGATTGACCTTTTTTTTATTCAGCCCGAGTTTTTTCCGGATATGATTCCTGTGGAGAGCCACCGCCCCGGGACAGACGTTCATCAATTCGGCAATTTCCTTGGTTGTTCTCCCATCTTTGATTAACGCAGCCACCTGAACCTCCCGCGGGGTCAGGTTCAGTGACCGGGATGTCAATTTGTGGTGAAACGATGAAGTGATTTCATTCAAATTCGTTTCCAGAATATTAATATAATTCAATTGAGTGGCGTCAAGAGCCGTCATTCTAATCTTTTTCACATAGGGAAGAACCATGTTTTTTACATTGGAAAGCACATTTTCTTCCAGCTCGTTTTTATCTTCCTCACGTTTTTTAAGAAGGACTTTAAGTGCTGCGTTCAATTCCTCAAGGTTCTTTGTTTTGATCTTCAGTTCCATCTGTTGCTTTTTCAGAACCTCCTCCATCCGCTTCCTCTCAACGATTTCTTCATGTAATTCCGCGTTGACTTTTTGCAGGTCCGCTGTTCGTTCCTGAATGCGGCCTTCCAGCTCTTCCAGTGTCTTCTTCAGCATGGCCTCCGCATGCTTGCGCTGACTGATATCATTGTTGATTTCCAGAATAGCCAGAGGTTTACCCCGCTCATTGCACCTCAGTGTCCACCGGCTTTCCACCAGGATCGGGCAGCCGTCCCGCCGAGCCTGGATGAGTTCGCCTTCCCAGCGGCCGCATGCGATCAGGGTTTTTTCAATTTCCTTGAGGCACTGCGGAAAACGAGTATTGAGCAGGTAGTGTACATTCTCACCCCGGACATCGCCTCGACTCCAGCCGTATTTCTTCTCGGCCCCCCGATTCCAGAACAGAATGCGATGCTCCATATCAAGAACCATGATGAGATCCTCGGCCAGATCAAGCAATTCCGCCTGTTCCCGCAGAGCGTCGGCCTGTTTCTTCAAGATATCCGCAGAATCCTGATCAACGGGAAAAGGACTCTCCTTGTCAAAGAACTGCTGATACAGCACATCATATTCCGTTATTTTTTCCTGCTGTATTCTTTCATCCCTGTTCATGGTTTCAACTCCGCCTTACGATAACATCAAACCTTTCATTTCGTTTTTGATTTTTTTAACGAAAAGAAATTTAAACAACTGGTAACCAGCAGGTTTTTATATATCAAATGATTAAATATTGAAATTTGAAATATACCCTGTCATAAAAAAAAGTGACGGTCATATCGGCTCCATTTCTGCGAAAACCGTTCAAGCAAGGAATTTATCGGGAGTTATTTCCCCAAAGAATGATGTTTGTTATTAAAGTCGCTTAAAAACTGCCCTATATTGTGGTAAAATACAAAAAAATCTAAAGAGGTGACGACGATGAAGATGATGTTAGCTGTCTATTCGGAGATAGTGGACGATGATGTTATGTCAGCCTTAACGGTAGCGGATATCAGAAAATATACCAAGATGGAAAGAGTCATCGGAAGAAGTCCGGAAACGGATGAACAGGCTAAACTCGGGACCCTTTACTGGCCGGAAAGATACATCTTGTTGATGATCGCCGCTCAGGACGAGGAAGTTGCAAAAATTACAGACATGTTCCGTCAGTTGAAAAAAGAGCATCCCGTAAAAGGAGGCTATCACGTGTTCATGCTTCCCATGGAACAACTGCTTTAATGCTGAAATATGATCCCCCCTTCGGAAGTCGAACGGGGGGATTTTGATGTCAGGACTATCAATCTTTTTGTTTTAACGCACATCCACATCACTTTTATGACATTCCCTGCTTATCCGGTTTCATCTTTCCTTACCGATAGAGGGATTTTTTCTTTTTCCAGCCGGCATTTTCTGATACGGACTGGAATATTTTTTTAGGGTGCTGGAGGCCTCATCATGATGGACCGTCTCAAGAACTATTTCATGACGTATTTTGAACAAAGCTTTGTCCTTCTTGTCCTGATCAGCATTGTTCTTATTTTTTATTTTCTCCCCAACAAGCTGGCCATGCTCAACTTCTTCTACATCCCCATTCTCGGAGCAGCCTACTATATCAATCATCGGGGCGCCATGCTGGGCTCCATCTTCTGTGTTTTTACCGTTATCCTCTTTGCCTGGCTCTATCCCAGCAATTTTTTTGTTGAACAGACTCCGATGAACCTGGGACTTCATATCGTCATCTGGGGCGGCTTCCTCATCCTCACCGGCGTGATCGTAGGCACTCTGCGACAGAATCTGCTGAATGAAATCTCTCAGGGCGTCACATTGAAAACCGAACTGAAGGTCAGCAAGAAAAACCTGGAAAAGGTCAGCCGTGATCTTCAGGAACATACGGAGCATATGGAAGACAAAATCAAAGAGCGCACCCATCACCTGGAAAAATCCAAAGAAGCCGTGGAAGAAATGAAGGAGCGGGTTGAAGACGCTCTTTACTCCACCATGGATCCCGCGGTTGTCAAGCTTCTGATAGAAAAACGCCTTCGTACGGAAAAGCGAAACATTTCCGTCCTGTTTTCCGATCTCAAATCTTTCACGACCTTTTCTGAAGCAAGCCAGCCGGAAATCGTCGTCACGCAGCTCAACCGGTTATTTGCAGAGATGGAAACCATCCTGCTCGAATACAAAGCGCATATCGACAAATACATGGGGGACGGCATCATGGCCGAGTTTGGCGCTCCCACACATTACGACCGGCATGCTCTGATGGCTGTCATGGCCGCCATGAAAATGCAGAATTGGGTCCGGAGCAGCGATTTCCCATTAAAAATGCGGATCGGAATCGCCACGGGCGAGGCCATTGTCGGACTGATCGGACAAAAGCGGCAGTCTTATACCGCCCTGGGCGACGTCGTGAACCTGGCCAGCCGGATCGAACAGCGATGCACGGAAGGGCTGGTCACCATCGATGAGACCACCTATGAAGCGGTCAATCGCTATGTGGCCGCCAAACCGTTGATTGCCCAGCAGGCCGATACATCCGACCCCGGATTGAGCAAGCAAATCGAAGAATGCGCCATCCGGCTGAATACCAACGAAAACGATCCGGAACTGCTGACGGAGATGGGATTGCTCCTGATGGCATGCGATCATATTGAAGACGCTCATGCCTACATCAGCCGCGCCCTTCACATCGCACCGGACAACAAACGGATAAAAATCGCCTTCGCGGAAAGCTCGATGAAAATGGAAAAGTCACAAGCTCTTAAGATAAAGGGGAAGCGGCGATTGATCCGCCTTTACGAAGTGACAGGCATGCTGGATCCCCTGGAGGATCTGGAAACCCTGCCGCCGCATATCCCGGAGACATACCGCAGGATTGTCGACAGCCTGGTTGAGTTCCCAAGTTATGCCATTGACTCCGTCGAGGCCATCGACGGCAGTGTCGGTCATGCCCGGGTCGTGGGGCTTTTGTCCTATGCCCTGGCCGATATGCTGGACCTTCCTGACAAGGAGAAGAAGGATATTCTCCTGGGCGGGTATTTCTGCGATGTCGGGAAAACGATCGTACCCCAGCACATTTTGAACCGCAGAGAGAGCCTGTCGGAAAAAGAATTCGAAGAAATGACCAAGCACAGCAGAGAAAGTGCCCGGATTCTGAAAAAAATCGGCTATGATAATGAAGCGCTTTTTGATATCGTTGCGGCCCATCATGAACGGTACAACGGCTCCGGCTATCCTTCCGGACTTTCCGGAGAGAATATTCCTCTGGGGGCCCGGATTGTTGCCGTTGCAGACAGTTACGACGCCCTTACCTCCTGGCGGCCGTATCGCAGCAGTTGGAACTATCAGGCCGCGTATTCGGAAGTGCGAAAAATGACGGAACTGGGGGCATATGATCCCCGGATTGTGGACTGTCTTGGACAGCTCCTGAGATTGTAACAAAAGAGAAGCAGAGAAAATATAAACCCTGGTGGATATTGAGGAAGAGGGGTGAAAATCCCCCGCTGCCCCGCAGCCGTGAAGGGAACGAACGCCAAACGAATACCGGGTTGCATTCAAAGGGATAACAAGGCGGCAAAGAGGAGGCGACTCAGGCGTATATAGATCATACGTCAAGGAGCCCCCGACGAAGCCAGCGGAGTCACCGAAGAAAGGCAATCTGGTATGAGCCACTGTCAAAGTGCGATGGGAAGGCTGGTCAGTAGGTCGCCCGAAGCCGGAATACCGCTCCATCAGCGAAACGCGAGGGAGTTGAACCATGCAGACACTTCACTGTCTTTCACCCGCCGTTTTGTCAGAAGGTAAACTCGTCTTCTCCTGAATTAACTCTTTTAATCGGCGCTTCACCCTCGTTTGTCCGCGGAAAGCAGAAATCCTCGGACAAAAATGCAGGGGGTGGACTCTGTTGGATGTTTTTATGGTCGAATCGGCCGTTACCCTGGCAAAAGTGATCAAAGTCAGCCTGCTGCTGTTTCTTGTTCTTCTGGCCACAGCTGCGGCTTCCCTGTTCTGCGGTCCGGCGGATACCGGCTTGCTCCAGGGATTTCGGGAGATTTTGGGAGAGCGTCCCGAGGCCGCTTTCGCATTGAAGCCGGAGGATGTGACCATCCTGTTTTCCCTGCGCCTCCCCCGAATTCTCTTTGCCGGACTGGTGGGGGCATCGCTGTCCACGGCGGGAGTGATCTTCCAGGCCCTGCTCCGAAATCCGCTGGCCGACCCCTATATTCTGGGAATATCGGGAGGATCAGCCCTGGGCGCCATTATCGGCATCTCGGCAGGAATGGCCGTTCTTCCCCTGGGCGTTCCCCTGCCGGCTTTTCTGGGGGCCGCCGTGACGGTGATCCTTGTTCTAGCGGCGGGGGGGTCCGTTAAAGGATTTTCTTCCGGGACGATGCTGCTGGCCGGCGTGATCGTGAACGCCTTTTTTTCCGCCCTCATCATGCTTGTCCTGTCCCTGAGCAGCCATGCCGATCTCCAGAAAGTCATCTTCTGGCTCATGGGAAATCTCAGCCTGGCCGAGCCAGGAGAGATCCTGCTGACCGGTCTGGTTCTCCTTGCCGGGTTTTCCATCGCCTGGCTGCACGCCCGCTCGATCAATCTGATATCGCTGGGTGAGGAAACTGCCATTCATCTGGGAGTCGCCGTGGAACGGACCCGGATGATCCTTCTCCTTTCCGGATCGCTACTGACGGCGGTGGCCGTGTCGTTCAGCGGCACGGTCGGCTTTGTGGGGCTGATCATCCCTCATATGATGAGGATGCTTCTGGGCGCCGATCACCGGCTGCTGCTTCCCGCATCTCTTCTGTTCGGCGCATCCTTTCTGATCGTGGCGGATACCCTCGCCAGGACCGCAATACCCGATATGGAGCTGCCCGTGGGCGTGGTGACCGCCCTCTGCGGTTCTCCTTATTTTCTATATCTGCTGCGCAAGGGACGGTTTCGGCCATGGTCGTTCTGAATCTTGAAAACGTCAGTTTCCGTTATGGCCAGGAAGCCGAGTGCGTGCTTCGGAACATCTCCTGCACTGTGCCGCGGGGAGAATTTCTGGGGGTGATAGGACCCAACGGATCGGGGAAAACGACACTTCTGCGGATCTGCAACGGGATTCTTTCTCCTCAACAGGGAACGGTTGCCGTCAAGGGAACGGATATCCGGCAGATCCGGCGAAACGTCCTGGCCCGGACCATTGCCTTTGTGCCCCAGGATTCGCCCGACCTGTTCCCTTTCACTGTAGAGGAAACCGTCCTCATGGGCAGGGCGCCTCACCTGGGAAAACTGCAATTCGAAGGGGAAAAAGATTTTGCCATTGCCCGGCAGGCCATGGAGGCAACAGGCACGCTTCCTCTGGCCGGCCGGCACATGACCGACCTGAGCGGCGGGGAAAAAAAACGGGTGGTGATCGCCAGGGCGCTGGCTCAGGAACCTCAGATCCTTTTTCTTGACGAATCCACAGCTTATCTGGATATGAAACACTCGAAGGCGATTTTCGATCTGCTGAAAATCATGAACAAAACCAATCATTTGACCGTTGTCGTCGTGACCCACGACATCAATACGGCTTCCCTCTACTGCGACCGGCTCCTGCTTTTAAGCCGGGGCAACATTTTCGCGGCGGGGCGTCCGGAAGACGTAGTCACTGAATCCAACATCCGGGAGGTTTATGAAACCCGGGTAACAATCGAGCGCAATCCGATCAGCGGATTGCCGAGAATCTCTTTGCTGCCTGAAAGTCTGTCAGATTCAAGGAAGCCGGTAAAAGCCGGCGCTGCCCCGCAACTGTAAGCGGTACGAAATCCACAGGATGCCACTGGTTTCTCCGGAAACCGGGAAGGCGTGGAAAGTAGGTTAAGCCGCAAGCCAGGAGACTTATCTGACGGAGAATCTAATCAAACCTGACCGAGGGGGAAAGGAGGATGCCATGAACTGCACGGAAAGTAATATCCCACCCTGAGTAAAGCCCTTTCAGCTGTGTGAATATTCCTGGAAATCTATTAAACCTGCATTCTCAACAAGGGAATCAATCAGGCTTTGATAAAATTTGGTGTGAATATTCCTGGAAATCTATTAAACCTGCATTGAAATTCAAAAGGAGTTGAAAGGAAATGAATCGTCATACTTTAACTGTTGTTTTATGGATGTTGAGTGGATGCCTGTTTTTCTGCCCGCAAGTTTACGGCCAGAGCGAACCCGACGCCGTGCCGATGGAAGAAATCGTGGTTACGGCAACAAGAAATAAGGAAGAGATCCGCCAGGTGCCGGCGAATGTCAGTATCATTACAGCGAAGGATATTGAGGAATCCGGAGCGACCAGCATCGCTGAAGTTCTGGACAGGCTTGAAAACATTCAGGTCCGAACATACTCGGGTAACCCTTCTGAGGCTCTTATCGATCTCCGGGGTTTCGGCGGCGACAATCCTCACGGCAAAACCCTTGTTCTGCTGGACGGCAAACGACTGAACAATCCGGATATGAAATCGATCAACTGGCTTCAGACATCCCTGAGCAACATCGAGAGGATCGAAGTTGTCCGGGGTGCTGGAAGCGTGCTGTACGGGGACTCCGCCGTTGCCGGGGTGATCAACATTATCACGAAAAAAGGAGAAGGAAAGCCCGAATTCTCCGCCTCGTTTATCGCGGGAAGTTACGGTCTCCATGATGAACAGGCGGGAGTTCGCGGATCGGAAGGAAAAATTTCCTATTCCCTGAACGGAGAAAATCAGGAAATTCAGGGTTACCGCGCCCGTTCGAAGTATTCGTCACGGGGAGCCGGTCTCAATCTGGGTTACGAAGGCAATGAGACATGGAATGCTTCTTTGGCCTTATCCTATAACCGATCTGACTTCGATCTGCCGGGTTCCCTGACCAAGCTCCAATATGAACAGGACCGCAGACAGATCGGCAATCCCGATGATGACAGGGAAAACACCGACTTCCATGCCAATCTCGCCTTGGAATCACACTTCGGCGACGCGGGAAGCCTACATATCCAATTGCTGTACGGGTCCAAAGAAACTGAATATAACATGAAATCTTGGTCGTCCTACTCTCTGGTTAACCTAGACTCCTACGGAATTACCCCACGATATGTCTTGGACAGAAATATTTTCAATCACAAGAATACACTGACCTTCGGCTTGGATCATTATGACGAAAAACTGGATAAAGAAGGGTTCAGTGATCGGGAACAGACGTCCAGACAGAGCACTGCCGACTTGTCGCGAAAAACTCTCGGTTTCTACGTCCGAAACGAACTGCATGTGCAGGAGGATCTGATTTTTACCCTGGGTTATCGAACGGAAAGGGCCAAAATTCAGGGAAAAGAAATCAGGACGAACGGTACGCTCGTTTTTGACGAAGAGAAAACACATGAGGGTGAAGCCTTCGAATCGGCTCTGACCTGGCTGATCGGGGAAAAATCGAAAGTGTTTGTGAAATATGCAACGGTGTTCCGCTATCCCTTTCTAGATGAACAAGCATCTTATTACGGCTACGGTTCAGATGCCTTTCTGACGGATCTTGAAATGGAAACAGGAAAGACTTACGAAGTGGGCGCGAATTTCTTCCTTCTGCGGAATCTGTCCCTTGATCTGACTCTGTACCGGATCGATATGGAAAACGAAATCGCTACGAATGCCTCCGGGAATCAAATCAATCTCGATAAAACCAGACGTGAAGGGATTGAATTGGGCGCATCGTACCTGTGGGAGAAGGTGGCCAAAGTGTATGGCCAGTTGTCGTACCGCAATTCCGAATTCCGCAGCGGACCGAATTTCGGGAAGGATGTCCCTCTGGTGCCTGAAATTTTGGGCAGCGCCGGTGTCATTCTGTATCTGCCTTACGGTCTGGAGCTGAATCCGGAGGTGAAATACATCGGCAAAAATTATCAGGGTGGGGACGACAGCAATGTACTGGAAAAGGTTGACGACTACACCGTTTATAATCTCTTCCTTTATTACAGACCGACCATCAAAAACTTGAAGCTGTCCGCCTTCGCCGGTGTGGAGAATCTTACCGACGAGAAACACGCGCTCATCTACTGGGGCGGTTATTATCCGCTGCCAGGCATAACCGTGAAGGGTGGAATATCCCTGAAGTTTTAAATTTTATTGAACTGCCATGCGAGGGTTCAGGGGGGGGGGGGGGCGGTTTCATCCTTCCGGAAGGAAACCACCCCCCCTGAACCCTGCTGCCGGAATGTAAAACCTCATGATGACCCGACATCCCATAATTAAAGTTAAAGGAGCGCTCTTTCTTCTCTTCATCCTGATGAGCCCGGCGTTCTTCTCTTCCGCTCATGCAGGCGTTCTGACGGATGAAACAGGCCGACGTGTCAATGTGCCCGCCCATCCCCGGAGAATCGTTTCCCTGGCGCCGGATATCACAGAGATCCTTTTTGCCCTTGGGCTGGAAAAAGAAATTGTCGGCGTCACCCGGTTCAGCGATTACCCGGAAGCAGCCCGGACCAGACCGAAGGTGGGCAGTTACATCAATCTCTCCCTGGAGAGAATCCTCGGATTGCATCCGGATCTGGTGATCGGGACAACCAATGGAAACCGGAAGGAAGCCGTCGACAAACTGGCGATGGCCGGAATCCCGGTTTATGTAACAAATCCGCAAAGGTTTTCTAACATTGCGGAAACCATCGTCAACATCGGCAGAATCACAGGGCGGGATGCAGCCGCCCGGAAACTGGCCGGTGAAATGAAAAGAAAGGCGGACAGGATCGTCTCACGAACCGTCGATTGCCGGAAGCCGAAAGTTTTTGTTCAGATCGATTCGAATCCCCTCATCTCCATCGGCAGAAACACCATTTACCATGAACTGATCGGCATGGCCGGGGGGATTAATATCGCGGGGCGCGCACAAGGCAAATATCCCCGGTACAGCATGGAGTCGGTCATCAAGGAACGACCGGACGTTATCCTGATTTCCTCCATGATCGGAAAGGCGTCCCGGAAAGCGGCTCTGGATTCCTGGAGCCGATGGCAGGATATCCCTGCCGTTCGGAATCGGCGGATTTACTTCATCGACTCCGATCTGACGGATCGCTTCTCTCCCCGAATTGTCCATGGACTGGAAAAAATCGCTGAAATCCTGCATCCGGAATGCGTGCGTCTGGAAAAGACCGGCAGAGGGAAGTCCCGTTAAAGCGATGCGACGGTATCGATAATGGACAGGATCCAATGATCAGCAGTTCACCGCACCTTATGGAACATGAAAGATCACCCATTCCCCGAAAAGAGATTTTCTTGGCGGGAATGGCGTCTCTCGTCCTGCATGCCCTGGCAATCCTGCTTGTCATCACGGCGGTCGCGATGCATTCAGTGTCGGGAAAGGCGAAAAAAGCGCCGGGATTTTCCGTATCCCTCGTCAATCTCTCCTCTCCTGTTTCCGGGAAACCGGTTCAACAACCAGGAAACCGCATCCAGGGTCTGGACTCCAGCGCATCAGAGGTGAAAAAAATACAAAAATCGAAAAGTAAATTCCTGGGAAAGCCGCCGGATGCCCCTTCTTTACTTGACACGGAGGCGGTCAGGAACAAAACGAACATCATCAGGGATGCGAAGGTCATCGCCCCCGCCGGATCGAATCCTCAATCCGATGGAAGTGTCGTTGCCCTGCAGGCCACCACGCCGGCAACCGCCGCAGGAACGGCTGCAAAATTTCAGGAAGGCGGCTCCATGTCCCCCGGATCAGCCGGTGAAAACGATGACAAACGGGAAGAATCAAGAGGAACTCTTCGCTCAGCCGCTTCCCGCTACGGCCACGCCCCTCTCCCCGTTTATCCGCACATCGCAAGGCAAAAGGGCTATGAAGGAGTGGTTCTAATATCCGTGGAAATTCTGGAAAATGGATCGCCAGGTCAACTTCTGGTAAAAAAATCCTCGGGATATGCCATCCTCGATCAGGCGGCACTCAACGCAGTCAAAAAATGGAAATTTTACCCGGCGATCAAAAACAATGTTCGCATCCGCACCTGGGGTGATGTCCCGATCCGGTTTGTCCTTCAGGGCTCAAAGTAAAGTTTGTGCCCCCGGCAAGCAATTCAAGGAAGAGGAGCACATCGACTTCGGGTAATCCGGTATTTCCCTTGACTCTCAGACCGGATACGGCTATAAGGGGCACCCGCAGACAGGCAGTCCAAATGCCTGGATTCCAAAACTCCTCCTGTTCCAGACGGGCACGCTGAAACATAAAGGCAATCATGGACGGACGACTCAAGGGAAAAAAGACTTCAACCTTTTTCAAATCCTACGGATTCACCCTGCTTCTGATCCTTTCCATCCTGGTCGGCTCCGGACTGGGCATCCTGCTTAAAAAGGATGCCGCCCTTCTCAAACCCCTGGGTGATATCTTCCTCAATCTTCTCTTCACAGCCCTTGTTCCCCTCGTATTTTTCTCCATTGCCTCAGCTGTGGCGGGAATGTCCAACGGGCGGCGGCTGGGTAAAATTCTGTCCGCCATGCTGGCAGTCTTTATCCTGACCGGGACAGCAGCCTCGGTGCTTATGGTTATCGGGGTTTCAATTTATCCGCCGGCAACGGGAGTTCATATCGAGTTGCAATCGGCCGGAGACATTCAACAACTGAAAACGTCGGAGCAGATTGTCAAAGCATTTACCGCGAATGATTTTAATGAGATCCTGTCAAAAAAGAACATGCTGGCCCTCATTCTTTTCTCCATTCTGGTCGGGCTGGCCACCTCCAGCTTGAAGGAAAGAGGACGGGCATTTGCCGATTTTCTGACCTCGGCAAGCGACGTGATGATGAAAGTGATTTCTTTTATCATGTATTACGCGCCTGTCGGATTATGCGCCTACTTCGCTTATCTTACGGGCGTTTTCGGACCGGATCTCCTGGGATCCTATTTCCGGGCCATGAGCCTTTATTACCCCCTGACGATTTTCTACTTTTTCACCGGATTCACGATTTACGCCTATCTCGCCGGAAAAGGACGGGGGGTGCGGACTTTCTGGAAAAACATCATCCCACCTGCCCTGACCGCTCTTGCCACAGGGAGCAGCGTCGCCACCATCCCCTCCAATCTGGAAGCGGCCAACAGAAGCGGCGTCCCGAAAGACATCAGCGAACTGATCATTCCCATCGGCGCGACTATCCACATGGATGGCTCCTGTCTGGCCGCGGTCCTGAAGATCGCCTTTCTCTTCGGCATCTTTCAAATGGATTTTTCCGGGCCGGGAACGCTTCTGACCGCAGTCGGCATTGCCCTGCTGAGCGGGACCGTGATGAGTGGAATCCCCGGCGGCGGCTTCATCGGTGAACTGCTGATTATCTCTCTCTACGGCTTTCCCCTGGAGGCCTTTCCTATTATCTCCATGATCGGCGTCCTGGTCGATCCACCGGCAACCATGGTCAACGCCACCGGCGACAATGTGTGCAGCATGATCGCAGCCCGGATTCTGGGCGGGAAAAACTGGATGAAAGGCATTGATATTTAAGTCTTTTATATCTCTTGACAATGAAGATTGACTTACCTATAGTCCGCCCGTGCCTGACACATTATCATAATGATTAAGCCCGGTTTGAATGTAAATCGGTTTTTTTAACAGTCCCATGAACTCTTTTCAGGAGGATGCTCCCTTATGCCGAAACGCAACGATATCAAAAAAATCATGATCATTGGTTCCGGGCCCATTGTCATCGGCCAGGCCTGTGAATTTGATTATTCCGGCACCCAGGCCTGCAAGGCCCTGCGGAAGCTTGGTTACGAAATTATCCTGGTCAACTCTAATCCGGCGACCATCATGACGGATCCCGGAACGGCTGATGTCACTTACATCGAGCCACTGAATGTCCAGTCCATGATTGAAATCATTGAAAACGAAAAACCCGACGCCATCCTCCCCAATCTGGGAGGACAGACAGGCTTGAACCTGACGGCGGAGCTGGCGAAACTGGGCATCCTGGAAAAATACGGGGTAAAGGTTATCGGGGTGCAGGTAGACGCCATAGAGCGCGGCGAGGATCGGATCGCTTTCAAGGAAACCATGACACGCCTGGGAATCGACATGCCGAAAAGCGAACCTGCCTATACCGTGGAGGAAGCGGAGAAAATCGCCTCAAAACTCGGCTACCCGGTGGTTGTTCGCCCGGCCTATACCATGGGTGGCACGGGCGGCGGTCTGGTTTATAATCTGGAGGAACTCCGGGCTGTTGCCAGTCGCGGGATTTCGGCAAGCCGCGTCGGACAGATCCTGATTGAAGAATCCGTCCTCGGCTGGGAGGAGTTGGAACTGGAAGTGGTCCGCGACGAAAAAAACCAGATGATCACTGTCTGCTTCATCGAAAATGTCGATGCCATGGGCGTCCATACCGGAGATTCCTACTGCACTGCGCCCATGCTGACCATCTCCCCGGAATTGCAGGAGCGTTTACAGAAATATTCCTACGCCATTGTCGAGGCCATTCAGGTCATCGGCGGGACCAATATTCAGTTTGCCCACAATCCGGAAACAGGGCGGGTTGTCATCATCGAGATCAATCCCCGCACCTCCCGGTCCTCCGCCCTCGCCTCGAAGGCCACGGGTTTCCCCATTGCCCTGGTCTCTTCCATGCTCGCGGGTGGGCTGACCCTTGACGAGATTCCTTACTGGCGGGAAGGAACCCTGGACAAGTACACCCCCTGGGGAGACTATGTTGTCATCAAGTTCGCCCGGTGGGATTTCGAAAAGTTCCCCGGCGCGCAGGACAAGCTCGGCACGCAGATGCGGGCCGTGGGTGAAGTGATGAGCATCGGCAAGAACTACAAGGAGGCCTTCCAGAAAGCGATCCGCTCACTGGAAAAGGGGCGCTACGGTCTTGGATTCGTGAAGGACTTCAACAGCAGAAGTCTCGATGACCTGCTGGAGCGTCTATCGGAACCTTCCAGTGAACGGCAGTTCCTCATGTACGAAGCGATCCGCAAGGGCGCCGACCTCGATCTGCTTCACAAGAAAACTCACATCAAAAGCTGGTTTCTCGAACAGATGAAGGAACTGGTTGATCTCGAAGAAAAAATTCTTTCCTTCAGGGGGAAAGCTCTGCCTGATGAACTACTTGTGAAGGCAAAGAAAGACGGTTTTGCCGACCGCTATCTCGCCCAGATCCTCGGCGTCCCGGAAGCAGATATCCGGAAGCAGCGAACCGCCCTGGGCGTAATCGAAGCCTGGGAGCCGGTACCCGTCAGCGGAGTGGAAAACGCAGCCTACTATTACTCCACATACAACGCCCCCGACAAGGTGACAGTCAGTGACCGGAAAAAGATCATGGTTCTGGGCGGCGGACCCAACCGGATCGGCCAGGGCATCGAATTCGATTACTGCTGCGTTCACGCGGCCTTTGCCATTCGGGATGAAGGCTATGAGTCCATCATGGTCAACTGCAATCCCGAAACGGTTTCTACGGATTACGACACCTCCAACAAACTCTATTTCGAACCGCTGACCGTGGAGGACGTCCTGAGCATCTATGAAAAGGAAAAACCCGAAGGCGTGATCGCCCAGTTCGGAGGTCAGACGCCTCTGAATATCGCCGGCGAACTGGAAAAAGCGGGGGTCCGGATCATCGGGACTTCTCCGGAAACCATCGATCTGGCCGAGGACCGGGACCGCTTCCGCAAGATGATGCGCAAATTGGGAATCCCCATGCCGGAATCTGGAATGGCCATCAATCTGCAGGAAGCCCTGGATGTCGCCAAACGGATCGGTTACCCTCTTATGGTTCGTCCTTCCTATGTTCTGGGAGGAAGGGGCATGGAAGTCGTTCATGATGAGGAGATGCTGAAACGCTACGTGGCTGCCGCGGTCGGGGTCACCCCGGAACGGCCCATTCTTATCGACAAATTTCTGGAAAACGCCATCGAGGCGGAGGCCGACGCCATATCCGACGGGACCGACGCCTTCGTCCCGGCCGTCATGGAGCATATCGAACTGGCGGGCATCCATTCCGGCGACTCCGCCTGCGTCATTCCACCGATCAGTATCGCTCCCAGGCATCTCGAAACGATCAACGAGTATACCAGGACCATCGCCATCGAGTTCGGAGTGGTGGGCCTGATGAACATCCAGTACGCCATCGCCGACGATGTGGTTTACATCCTGGAAGCCAATCCCAGGGCCTCGCGGACCGTACCTCTGGTTTCCAAGATCTGCAACATCTCCATGGCCCGGATTGCCACCCAGGTCATGCTGGGGAAGAAACTCTCGGAGCTCAATCTTTCCACACGCGCGATCCCCCACTTCGGCGTCAAGGAAGCGGTATTCCCCTTCAATATGTTCCAGGAAGTCGACCCGGTACTGGGTCCGGAGATGCGCTCTACCGGAGAAGTCCTCGGTCTGGCCAACTCCTTCGGTCTCGCCTTTTACAAGGCGGAGGAAGCGGCCCAACAGGTTCTGCCCGCCGAGGGAACAGTCCTGATCACGGTGGAACAGAAGGACAAGGGCGGAATTCTCAGCGCGGCCAAGAAGTTTCAGGATCTGGGTTTCCGGATCATGGCCACCCGGGGCACCCAGCGGTATCTTGCGGACCACGGCATCGACGCCCAGATGATCCTGAAGATGCATGAGGGACGTCCCAATATCGTCGACAGCATCAAAAACGGGGAGATTCAGCTTATCATCAACTCGCCGAGCGGCAGAACCAGCGCTTACGACGATTCCTACATCCGCAAGTCGGCGATCAAATTCAGGGTGCCCTATATCACGACCATCGCGGCGGCAGACGCGGCAGTCAAGGGAATCGCCGCGTTCCGTCAGGGTCATGGGCGGGCGAAGTCTCTGCAGAGCTACCACAGAGACATCAAGTGACCTTTGGACATTCTTACTGATGGACAAAGAAAGAGAAGAAAGGAAAAAACAGGACGAGCCCCTCGAAGAATCCGACAGCGGTTCAGCGCCCCGTCTTTACGCCGCCTTAAAGAAGGCCGAACAGAAGATTGCGCGGTTCAAGGAATCCGAACAGAAGCTCAAAAATTCTCAGAAGATTCTTGTAGAGCTGACCGACCAGCTCAAGGAACGCGTCAAGGAACTGAACTGCCTTTATAAGATTTCCAGCATTGTGGAAAAACAGGGTCTGACACTTGAAGAAGTTCTGCAGCAGACCGTGGATGTTATTCCCATGGCCTGGCAGTATCCGGAGATTGCCTGCAGCCGGATCGTGCTGGGCAATATGGAATTCAAAAGCGCTTCTTTCACGGAGACGATATGGAGGCAGTCGCAGCGGATCGTTCTTCATGGCAAGAAGGCCGGTTTTCTTGACGTTTTCTACAGTGCGGAAAAACCTCAGAGGGATGAAGGTCCGTTTCTGAAGGAAGAGCGAAGTCTGATCAAGGTCATCGCGGAACGAATCGGAGAGATTGTCGTCCGGAAGCGGGCCGAGGAAGCCCTTCAGGAAAGTGAATCCAAAAACAGAGCGCTTCTTGACGCCATCCCGGATTTGATGTTTCAGGTCAACGAAAAGGGTGAACTGATCGGCTTTCACGAAGGTCAGTTCGATATATCCCGATTTATCCCCCCGCGGCTTCTTGGCCGAAACCTTTACGACATCGTGGAACTGCATAAGGTTCTGTCACGTCGAATGATCGATCAGATTATGGCCAATGTGCGGTATACCCTGGAAACAGGGGGTGTGCAGATCTTTGAACAGAACATTCCCTTTCGCGAGGGAAGAAAGGATCTTGAAATCCGCATGGTTCCCTATTCCCACAACAACGTTCTCGCGATTGTCCGGGATATCACCTGGAGGAAGCGCCAGGAAAGGGAGATCCTGGAAATCAGTGGAAGGGAGCAGAGGCGAATCGGCAGGGATCTGCATGACAGTCTGTGTCAGCATCTGGCCGGCATCGGCTTCATGGGCAAGGTCCTCGAGAGAAAAATCGCCGGGCACCAGCCACTGGAACCTGCCGATGTATCTGAAATTGTGGAGCTGATCGACCAGGCCATCACGATGACGAGAGAATTTGCCCGCGGCCTGAATCCCGTCCGCCTGGAAGCAGACGGACTCATGATGGCCCTTTCTTCATTGGCGGCCAACATGGAAAAACTTTTCGGAATTTCCTGTACTTTCTCTTATGCGGACCCGATCCTGATCAGTGATCAGGCGGTAGCCACGCACATATATCGAATCGTGCAGGAGGCTTTGAACAACGCCATCAAACATGGAAAAGCAGACAGTGTGGCAATTGCGCTCCGCCAGCGGGAGGATGTCGTGATTCTTACAGTTCAGGACAACGGCTGCGGTATCAGCAACGCCGTCACTCAGGGAAGAGGCATGGGTTTGCATATCATGCAGTACCGCGCCTCGATGATCGGAGCGACCCTGAACATCACGAAAGACGAAACGGGAGGAACGCTTGTATCCTGTTCCTTTCAGAATCGGAACGACGCCTGATCACGGTTTTTTTCAAATACGGACAGACGGGCCTATAGTTTTTTTCCACAGGAGAAGGGGGCAGAGATGACGAAAAAAAGAGTGATGATAGTCGATGACCATCCCATCCTCCGTAAGGGACTATCCATGCTCATTAATCAGGAGCCGGATCTGACGGTCGTTGCTGAAGCCGACACGGCCCAGCGGGCCCTGGAAATGATCGACTCACACAAGCCCGACATGCTGATCGTCGATATTTCTCTGCCTGGAATTGACGGCATTGAATTGATCAAAATGGTCAAGCTGAATAACCGGGATCTCCCGTCGCTCGTGGTCTCTATGCATGACGAATCGCTCTTTGCCGAGCGTGCGCTCCGAGCGGGGGCCAGGGGATATATCATGAAGCAGGAGGCCCTGGATAAGATCCTGGTAGCCATCCGCCGGGTTCTGGCCAGGGAAATCTTTGTCAGCGATAAAATCGCCACCTGTATGCTGGAAAAGCTGGTCTCCAGCGATGACAAGGCTGTAAGCTCCCCCATCGGTCTTTTGAGCAACCGGGAACTGACGGTTTTCCGGATGATCGGTCAGGGCTACAAAACCAGTCAGATCGCGGAGAAGCTTCATCTCAGCATCAAAACCATCGAATCCTACCGGGCACACATAAAGGAAAAGCTGAAGCTGAGTGACGGCACGGAACTTCTTAAATACGCCATCCAGTGGGTGCAGAACACACCTTAGGGAATGTCGGTAAGCTCCTGTGTTCGATATACAGCAGAATAAGAAGATTTTGAGATTTTGCTTCTGAGGGAAGGATTAATACCGAGAAATCCAGCTGGGATAGCGGCACATCAGGTTGCCGGATACCGCATCGCCCCCGCTTGGACTGCGACCTGGGGTGGTTAGTCGGACGGGCGGCCGGTCGGAACCGATTGCCCTGACTTGCGCGGGGCCGATGCGGTAAATCCAGACCTGCCGTTACCGGCAGGTCCTGTTTACTTGAATCATTGACATTGACTTCAGTTACGACGGAAACAACAGGCTGCGGCCGGTGACCATTCGGGTGATCTGGTTGGTTCCCGTGTAAATCTGGGTCAACTTGGCCTCGCGCATCATTCGCTCCACCTGGTATTCCTGCATATAACCCGACCCGCCCATAACCTGAACCGCGTCGGTCGTCACCTTCATCGCCGTATCGCTGGCAAATGTCTTGGCCATTCCACCGATCAGTGGTCCTCGTTTGTCTTTTGCATCGAGCAGTGTTGTCGCCTTCCGGACCAGGAGGCGCGCGGCTTCGACTTCAGTCGCCATATCGGCGATCATGAACTGGATCGGAGTCAGATGGGCGATGGGCTTGCCGAACTGTTCACGCTCGCGGGTGTGCTGCATGGCCCTTTCCAGAGCTCCCTGAGCAATGCCCACAGCCTGGGATGCACAGAAAACACGGTTAATGGAAAGCGCACCCATGAGATAGGCGAATCCTTTGCCTTCTTCACCGACCAGGTTTTCCGCAGGAACTTCCAGGTCCTCGAAGAAGAGTTCGGAGTTGGGGCATCCACGCATCCCCATCTTTTTTTCATTGTGGCCGTAAATCAAACCGGGAGTGCCTCTTTCCACCACAAAGGTGCTCATGCCTTTCGCGCCTTTTGACGGATCCGTATAAGCCCACACCGTGAGGATGTCAGCCACAGAACCATTGGTGATAAAACATTTCTGTCCGTTGATCACGTACTTGTCGCCCTTCTTGACTGCACGGGTTTTCATGGCCAGCAAATCCGAACCGGCTCCCGGTTCTGTGGCGGCAAAGGCGGTCATCAGCGTGGATTTTTCGCCAAACCGGGGCAGATACTTCTCCTTGAGGGCCGGGCTGCCGTCCAGGATGATGGACAGCATGCCGTCAGCCTGAGCGAGCAGCATCAGGGCGGTGGAAGCGCAAACCTTGCCGATTTCCTCAAGGACCATCGCAAAAGTCGTAATATCCATTCCTGTTCCGCCGTATTCGACAGGCACCAGCGGGCTCAGAAGCCCCAGATCCGCGAAGAGGTCCCGGGCATGCACCGGAAAAGAATGATTCTCATCTATTTCTATGGCCCTCGGCGCAATTTCCCTAACCGCCAGATTGCGCACCATTTCCATTAAAAGTTTTTGCTCTTCGGTAAGTTCGTTCATTGTATCTCTCCTTTGAGTGATTGTGGTATCATTACTTTGATTGCTCATCACGGATCTCCCTTGCAACGACAATGCGTTGAATTTGATTGGCCCCTTCAAAGATCTGGGTCAGTTTCGCATCCCGGAACATGCGCTCCACCGGATAATCATGCGTGTAGCCATATCCGCCAAAGACCTGAATCGCATCGGTGGTGATTTTCACGGCGGCATCGCCCATGAAGAACTTGGCCATGGAGGCCAATTTGGTATTTTTCTTCCCCTTGTCATACAGATCCGCCGCCTGATAGATAAGACCCCTTCCCGCCTCGATCAGAGCCGCGCTGTCGGCGATAATCTGAGTGATCATCCCGTGCTCGCACAGAGGCTTGCCAAAGGTATACCGTTCCCTCGAATAGGTCTCCATCTGCGCGAAAGCACCCTCGGAAATTCCCAGGGCCTGCGCCGCGATAGCCGGACGGGACATGTCGAAATCCTTCATGGCGAGCTTGAAGCCGTTGTTCAACTCACCCAGCAGGTTTTCCGCGGGCACGCGCACATCTTCAAGTATCACTTCGGAGGTTTGGGAACCCCTCATCCCCATTTTGTGCTCGATTTTTCCAACCGACAGTCCGGGGGTGTTTCGTTCCACCAGGAAGAAGGAATAACCCTGAACTCCCTTATCATCCTTGGTCCGGCACAGGCAGGAATAGAAAGAAGCAATCGGCCCATTTGTGGCCCAGCACTTGGTCCCGTTGATAACCCAGTCGTTGCCGTCTTTGACCGCCTTGGTCCGAATCGCCTTCACATCTGATCCGGCTCCGGGTTCCGATACCAGATACCCGGCCAGTTCACGATTGTTCACGATCCTCGGCGCGATGCGATCAAGAAGTTCCTTTCTGCCGCCATGCATGAGGGGAAAACTTCCCACGGCCTGAATGATCAGCAGCAGGGCCGTTGAAGCGCAGGCTTTCGCTATCTCTTCACACCCTATGCACAAAAGTGTCCCGGGATTAGTTTCCGATCCGCCGTATTCCGGTGGATAGGTCACGGTCATGAGCCCCAGATCCCATAAAAGATCATATATTTCCGGTTTGATAACACCCGAGTCATCGACCTCTGCGGCCAGGGGAGCAATACGATCCTTTACTGCCTTGCGTATCGCATCGATCGCGGTTTTCAGATCTTCAGTCTCCGTGTTGATGTACATTGTTTATCTCCCTCCTAATATAAATTCTTTTGTGTTTTACATTGATCCATGAATTACCAACAAACCACCCGATATTCCTACTAAAATTCCTTTTGTTTTTTATCTTTACATGCTTTGTGCCAGTTTCTTCGAGAAAAAAACCATTGCGAATGTAATCATTTGATATATATGTGATTTTTTAAAATCTATACAAAACGAAAGAGATGTGCTACTTTTCCTATAGTGTAGACCATTGAATACAAGTCTGTTTAAAAGCATGATTAAATAAGGATGTACCCCTAAGGAGACATGTTTCCAAATGAATACAATTACCCAGGCATCCGCACTCCGCAAAGCTGCCTATTGTCGGTGCGGTGTTGTTTTCTTAGACAAAACCGGCCACATCATCACATTGAACGCTGATTTTTTCGAAGAAACTCATCCGAATATCAAAAAAGGAGTTTTGCTACCGGAAAAGCTTCGCAGCCTGGGACCAGGACAGTGGACCTTCTGGGATGAGGACTGGTTTGTGCAGGCCGAGGGTCAACAGAAAACGGAAGTGGTCATATTCCGGCGAATCCGGGTGGCGGACAAGATCCTGGGGCCTTATGGAAACAATTCCATCAACGAGGAAATGGTGAGGATGGTCCTGGATAACCCCTATGAGGGGCTTTCGGTTATTGACACAAAGGGAAAGGTCACGATGTTCAGTCCGGCAAACGAAAAATGGTTCGGCCTCGAATCCGGTGGCGGGATGGGCCTTTCGCTTTCCCAGCTTGCACCGGGAACTCATCTGACCAAAGTGGCGCGAACCGGCGTCGGTGAAAGAGCCGTCGTTGATCTGCATGGAGAAACTAAAATAACGATCAACCTGCCTGTCAGGAAAGACAACAGGGTGATCGGAGCTTTTGGGAGAATCCTTTTCCAGAGTCCGGAGCAATTGGAAAAGCTGGCAGATCGAGTGCGGGCCATGGAACGGAAAGTCGAGCGCTACGAAACCCTGCTGGATGAAATGCGCAGACATCGGTTTTCGTTCGAAAACATACTCACCCAGAATCCGGACATGCAGCGCATTATCGAGCAGGCCCGCCGGATTGCGGCTTCTTCGGCAACCGTCCTGATCCTGGGCGAAAGCGGAACCGGCAAGGAGTTATTTGCCCAGGCCCTCCATGAAGCCTCACATCGACGAAAAGGACCATTCGTGGCCATCAATTGCGGCGCGATTCCCCATACACTGATCGAATCGGAATTGTTCGGTTACGAGGAAGGGGCTTTCAGCGGCGCAAGCAAAAAAGGAAAACCCGGAAAGTTCGAACTGGCATGCGACGGAACACTCTTTCTGGATGAAATCGGAGAGTTGCCCATAGACAGTCAGGCCAAGCTGCTCCGCGTCCTTGAAGAGCGCAAGATCGACCGACTGGGCGGGACGGCGCCGATTGCCGTGGACTTCCGTCTGGTGGTTGCCACAAATCGTGATCTTACCGCACTGGCCAATTCCGGCAAATTCCGCAGCGATCTCTTTTACCGCATCAACGAATTTCCCATCGAAATCCCGCCCTTGAGGCAGCGTCTGGATGATATCCCGCTCTTGGCAGAGCACTTCCTCACAAAAGCATGCCAGCAGGAGGGGCTGGCCATGCCCAAATTCTCCGAGGAAGCGATTAAAGTATTGATGTCTTATGAGTGGCCTGGAAACGTTCGTGAATTACGTAGCCTGATCCGTCAGATGGCCTGGAAATTCCAGGGCATGACCGTCGAACTCCATAATCTGCCGCAGGCATTCCATAAAGAACGGAAAGTAACGATGTCCGGAACCCTTGAAGAACAGCTGGCCCGCGCCGAACGTAACGCTATCGAAACCGCTCTGCAGACATCGAACGGTAATCGCGCGCTCGCCGCCCGCATGCTCGGAATTCACCGCACCGCTCTTTACAAAAAGATGAACCGGCTGGGTGTCGACGGCACCTTATCCGGCCATATCCCGTGATGAATTGCCGGAAAGGCAGATTACTCTTCCATGATTCAAACCCCACTTGAAAGCCTGAAAAAAATCTTCGGGTACGACGCGTTCCGACTGCACCAGCAGGAGATTGTCGACGGGCTTATCCGTGGCGAGGACGCCTTTGTCCTGATGCCCACAGGCGGCGGCAAATCCCTTTGTTATCAGCTTCCGGCCCTCCATCGTCCGGGGGTGGGGATCGTGGTTTCTCCGCTGATTTCCCTGATGAAGGATCAGGTGGATTCCCTTAAGGCCTATGGTGTGAAAGCGGCATTCTACAATTCCTCTCTAAGCGGCACGGAAGCACGCAAAGTCCTGGCCCGACTCCACGGCGGGAAGTTAGATCTCATCTATATCGCCCCGGAGCGCTTGATGAGCCGGGAGTTTCTCGAACGGCTCAACGACATCCCCATCGCTCTGTTCGCTATTGACGAAGCGCATTGCATTTCCCAGTGGGGGCACGACTTCCGTCCGGAATACCGGCAGTTGGGCCGGCTTCGGGGCCTTTTCCCTGAAATTCCCCTGATCGCCCTGACCGCCACGGCCGAGGCGCACACCCGCCGGGATATTCTGGAGCGCCTGGGCCTCCGGCAGGCCAGATCCTACATCTCTGGATTCGACCGGCCCAATATCCGCTATACCGTTCTTGAAAAAAGAAAGCCTTTCGCGCAGTTGACGACCTTTTTACAACCGCGGTATAAGGGGACCGGCATCGTTTACTGCCTGAGCCGCCAGCGGGTGGAAAAGGTGGCCGGAGCACTTACCGAAGCCGGCTTCCAGGCGGCTCCCTACCACGCGGGGCTCCCGGCGGGAGCGCGGAAGCAGGTGCAGGAGGATTTTCTGCGCGATGATATCCGGATCATCGTGGCCACAGTGGCCTTCGGCATGGGAATTGACAAGTCCAACATCCGCTGGGTGGTCCATTACGACATACCGAAAAATATTGAAAGCTATTACCAGGAAACGGGGCGAGCCGGCCGTGACGGCCTTCCGGCTGAGGCTCTGCTGCTCTTCGGCTATGGCGATATTTCCCTGGCCCGCGGTCTGATCGAGAACTCAAAAAATCCCGAACGCAGACGGATCGAACTTCACAAACTCAATGCCATGGTGGGATATGCCGAAGCCCTGAGCTGCCGCCGCCGTATCCTGCTGGGTTATTTCGGGGAATCCCTCGCGGAGGATTGCGGCAACTGCGATATCTGCCTTAACCCACCGCGACTGGTCGATGTGACGGAAGACTCCCGCAAGGCCCTGTCCTGCGTCTATCGGGTGGGACAGCGCTTCGGCATGGGTCACGTCATCGATGTGCTGCGCGGATCGCAAAAGGAGCGCGTGCTTGAACTTCACCATGACCGATTGTCAACCTATGGGATCGGCCGGAACAGGAGCCAGGAATACTGGGGCAGCCTGCTCCATCATCTGGTTCACAATGGCTTCCTGGAACAGGATGTGGGCAATTATTCGGTGCTCAAACTCACGGACGCCGCCCGACCGCTGCTGCGCGGGGAACAGACCTTGTCCATGGCGGAACCACGCGTGAAAACGGAGACAGCGTCTCTTACACATAGGCGCAAGGGCGGGCAAAAAGCGAGAGATGAATATCCCGACGACTCCGCAGCCCTGTTCGAAAGGCTGCGCACTTTGCGCAAGAAACTGGCCGACATGGCCGGCGTTCCGCCCTATATCATTTTCAGCGACGCCTCCCTGGCGCAGATGGCAGCCTTCCTGCCCGCCGATCCCGAGGCTTTTCAGCAAATCCACGGCGTCGGCGCGCACAAGACGGCACGCTACGGGCCGGATTTCCTGGAGGAGATCCGGCGATTTATCGACAGCTCTGTGGAAAAAAAGAAGAACAGGACACAGGGTTTGCCGGGCTGAGAAAAAATCATTCCGCTTACCCGTCAAACATGATAAACACCGAGACATTTCAATGCAAAACTGAATTTCAGGAATCCGAATCAATGACCCGGGAAGAAAAAAGCTGGATTCTCTACGATGTGGCCAACTCCGCCTTCATTTTGACGATTGCCACGGCTGTTATGCCCATTTTCTTTAAAAACGTGGCCGCCCGAGGCGTGGACAGCGCCGTCTCCACGGCGAACTGGGGACTGGCGAACGCCTTCGCGTCTCTCCTGCTGGCGCTGCTTGCCCCCTTCCTGGGGACCCTGGCCGATTATCAAGGATGGAAAAAACGGTTTTTTCTGGGATTTCTGCTTCTTGGCGTGATCTTTACCCTGATGCTGACCGTCCCCGGCGAGGGAGACCAGGCATTGTGCCTTTTTCTGTATGTGGCCGCCTACATAGGCTATGCCGGAGCCAACATCTTCTACGACGCCTTTCTGGTCGATGTTACCAATGACAGGAAAATGGACTGGATTTCAGCGAACGGCTTCGCCTGGGGATATATAGGAAGCACAGTTCCTTTTATTCTGGGCATGATCCTCATTCAGAGGCCCGCCTTCGCCGGCTTCGATTCGCCTCTACAGGCCACCCGTGCCGCCTTTGTCATCACGGCCCTCTGGTGGCTGATCTTTTCCCTTCCCATGATCCGGAATGTCCACCAGCGGCATTACATTCCAGCATCGGCCCACCCCCTGCGCCGCAGCCTTCGGCGACTGGCCGCCACATTCCGGGAAATCCGCCGGTATCGCCCGGCGTTTCTTTTTCTGGCAGCCTATTTTTTCTACATTGACGGGGTGGATACGATCATCCGCATGGCAACCGCTTACGGGGTGGATATCGGGATGACGACGACTCAGCTTTTGACGATCATCCTGGTTATCCAGATTCTCGCCTTTCCTTTCGCCCTGCTCTACGGGAAGCTGGCCGACCGTGTGGGAACAAAGCCCATGCTTTATGCGGGCATGGGAGTTTACGGAATCATCGTCCTGATTGCCTACGCCCTTCCTTCAATGCCCACGGCGCAGATCAGAACTCTTTTTTACTGGATCCTGGCGGTTCTTGTAGCCAGTTCCCAAGGGGGCATTCAGGCCCTCAGCCGTTCCTTTTTCGGCCGTCTCATCCCCAAAGAAAAATCGGCTGAGTTTTTCGGCTTTTATAACATTTTCGGGAAATTCGCGACAATTCTCGGTCCCCTGCTGATGGCCCTGGCCAGCCGGATTACCGGTCAGTCCCGTTACGGAATACTGAGTCTCGTGGTCCTTTTTCTGATCGGCGGACTTCTTCTTTCCCGGGTTCCCATATCTGTCGGCACAAGGGAGGAATAAAATCATGCCGAAGGAAGCGACACACTGGATTCTGGCTGAACAAACCTGGCAGGCCATGCCCGACGGACTGCTGAAAATGGAAATTCGCGAAAACAAGGCTCTTTATTATCTTGGCGCGATTGTCTTTGATACGCCCTATTATGTCGTGACCGGGCAGAACCGGTCTAATCTGCTTGCGGCGGCACAGCGGCTGCACGGTTACAATGCTTCCCGCGCCTTCAATCCTTTCGGCCCGCTGGCAAGAAACCTCGAAACTCTGCCTGAAGGATACCGGCCTTTTCTGGCAGGAGCCCTGACCCACGTGGCTGCGGATGCGGTTTTTCACCCCTTCATTTACTATTTCAGCGGCAGCGACGAGGGCGTCCCGCCAAATCAGGCCGCCCGTGCCAAGGCTCGCCACCGCCGTCTCGAAACCGCCCTGGATCTTTCTTTTCTCAGCCGGAACGGAAACGCTTCGTTCCGGAATCTGCTTCTTCCCGCCCTTTACCGGCATCGGGAAAATGAAGAAAGAGCCTTCATGAGACTTCTGAATCTTCTTTATTTCGGCAGGGTCCTGTTGAAAGACTCGTCCCTGAAACTGGCGGTGTGGCAGCATGCCCTTATTCACGTCCTGATTCATCAGAAACGGATTCACCAGTTCATCGAGCTGATCGATATCCTTTGGCCCCGGCAGGCCCGCCGGGTCAAGCCCGTTGAAGCGCTGTTTTATGCCACCTGCCAGGAAGCTGATCCCCGTTTTTTCCAGCGCCCCCTCGTTTACCGCCACCCCGTGACGGGGGAGGAAAGAAACGAATCGACCAATGATCTGCAGGACAGAACCGTTGCCCTGGCACTGGAATTTCTGGACCGAATCGATAACCTCGAACGCCAGGCCGATTTGAAACAGCGCCTGGCCGGAGCCACTTTTCCTTCGCTTTACTCCGGGCTGCCCCCTGACCGAAGCCTTAGGATGCGTTTTTTCGACACGCTTGTGCCACTGGACCTGTAATGCCGGACGGTAATCACCCTCAGCTTTTTCATGGAACCGTTTCCGCCGGCAGGTACACAATCATCGTTGTTCCAACTCCCGGTTCCGAACGGCAATCGATAAGCCCCTGATGTCTGCGCACAATCGAACGGGAGACAGCAAGTCCCCAACCGGATTTTTCTCGGTTGTCGTCCGGCCAGGCAGCAAAACCCGGATCGAATACCCGGGGGAGAATCTCTGAAGAAATGCCAATCCCCCGGTCTTCAACTGACCAGCGGACATAGGAACCGACAGGCAGATCCCCTTTCTCCCCGGCATTCAGAAAAACATTTTCCGCTCGGATAGTTACCTGCCCCCCTTGCGGCATGGCCTGCCGCGCGTTCTGAAGAAGATGAAAGATCACCTGCCTGATCTGATTCTCATCGACGCAAACCGTCCAAAGGGGGGCGGCAAGGACAAAGGCGCTTTTGAGGTCGGACCCCCTCAGAAAAAGGCGGACAGAATCCAGCAGAAGAACATCCGGAGACACTCTGCGATGGAAAGGTTTGCCCTCCTGCCCGATTAAAGCGAACAGCCGGGCAGCCAGTTTCCCGGATTTCATAAAAGCTTCCTCTGTCTTTTCAAGGAACTGCGAAGCCGGATCGTACGGCGGCACATTCAGCCGAGCCAGCGACAGATATCCCATGCTCACGGACAGCAGATTGTTAAAGTCATGGATGATATCCTCAGCCAGGACACACAGGGTCTCGAGCTTCATTTTCCGGGCGTATTCTTCCTCCTTCCGTTTCCGTTCAGTAATATCCGTAAAGATTTCGAGACGGACAATCCGGCCGTCGAACCAGGACACGGCGCTGTCCCGACATTCATACCAGCGCTGATTCCGGGTGTTTTTGACCTCCCGCAACAGAACCCGCTCAGGCTCTCCCCTTTCATTGACCAGCCGCCCATTGTTGCAGAAAGGACAGGGGCCATCCTGGTTTTTCTGAAAGACCTGCCAGCAGATTCGCCCTTCCACATCGCCGCAGATATACCGGAGATGGCGATTAATGTAAAGAATCTCACAGGTTTCCATGTCGGTCACGTAAGCCCCGGCGTCCAGACTGTCCAGAATCCGGCGGAGATTATTCTGATCAGATTCCAGAGGTTCCCGGGCAGAACTCTCCCTTTTTGCCGTTTCTTTTCGCCGGTTACTGCAGAATAACGGCCACGATAGATTCTCTTTCTCTCCGCACCGCGACAACGGAAGCGTTTTCATACTCTGCAAACCTCCTTCTCCACGAATTCCCGCAGACAGGATAATGTGGGAACATTTAAGTGACGCACAATCCAAAGAGGACGAGAAAATAAATACTAATATTTTCAATGGGTCAAGCTCATTTATGGGCTCAATCTACGACACGGTAGATGGAAGGCAGTAAAAACTGCAACCCGCCCGAAAGCTGTAAAATCTGATGAATCAATTCGAAGATATATTGAATGGCATAGACGATAGCACTTAATTACAACATGTTGTAAAACGCATCCCAAAATTACGAACTTCAAACATTCTCATAAAAGTTGATTAACGATTGACAGGCCTTATCAAATCGGATACGTTGCGTCCGAAATACTCACTCTTCATTCCTTTTCAAGCGAGTTACCGTGCCTCAAGGATTCGAAAATCGCTTATAGAACATGGCATCGGGCAGCATTTCTGGTCATCTTGATGTGATCGTTTCCCTTGCCTTGAAGTTCAAGAGGCCTGATATCCGGCTCTCTATCCGGCATGCTATCTCCCTTCAGGGCGCTTGCGGCTGTTGCCTGTCCACCGGCAATTTCAGAACAGAAGACAGGAGCTTCCCGGATTTTTCCAGAAATAGGACTGGCAAGCTCATCGTCAAGCTCCAGAAGCCTTGTTTTCACAATTTCTTTCCGAACACAAATTGGGAGATATATCATGAAAGGCTGGCTTTTTCTTGTTATCGCAATAGTTGGCGAAGTAATCGCAACATCCGCATTAAAATCTAGCGAGGGCTTTACTAAGCTTGCCCCTTCCGCCGTTGTCATAATCGGTTATGGCATCGCATTTTATTTTCTTTCTCTGGTTCTGAAATCCATCCCTGTCGGTGTTGCTTATGCAGTCTGGTCGGGACTCGGCGTCGTCATAATTACAGCCATTGCCTGGTTGCTTCATGGGCAAAAGCTTGATGCGTGGGGCTTTGTAGGTATGGGGCTCATAATTGCTGCCTTTTTGCTCGCCCGATCCCCATCGTGGAAGTCGCTGCGGAGGCCGACGCCATGGTGACGGTGTTCGGCATTCTGAATCTCACCGAGGACTCCTTCTTCGATGAGAGCCGGCGGCTAGACCCCGCCGGCGCTGTCACCGCGGCGATCGAAATGCTGCGAGTCGGATCAGACGTCGTGGATGTCGGACCGGCCGCCAGCCATCCGGACGCGAGGCCTGTATCGCCGGCCGATGAGATCAGACGTATTGCGCCGCTCTTAGACGCCCTGTCCGATCAGATGCACCGTGTTTCAATCGACAGCTTCCAACCGGAAACCCAGCGCTATGCGCTCAAGCGCGGCGTGGGCTACCTGAACGATATCCAAGGATTTCCTGACCCTGCGCTCTATCCCGATATTGCTGAGGCGGACTGCAGGCTGGTGGTTATGCACTCAGCGCAGCGGGATGGCATCGCCACCCGCACCGGTCACCTTCGACCCGAAGACGCGCTCGACGAGATTGTGCGGTTCTTCGAGGCGCGGGTTTCCGCCTTGCGACGGAGCGGGGTCGCTGCCGACCGGCTCATCCTCGATCCGGGGATGGGATTTTTCTTGAGCCCCGCACCGGAAACATCGCTGCACGTGCTGTCGAACCTTCAAAAGCTGAAGTCGGCGTTGGGGCTTCCGCTATTGGTCTCGGTGTCGCGGAAATCCTTCTTGGGCGCCACCGTTGGCCTTCCTGTAAAGGATCTGGGTCCAGCGAGCCTTGCGGCGGAACTTCACGCGATCGGCAATGGCGCTGACTACGTCCGCACCCACGCGCCTGGAGATCTGCGAAGCGCAATCACCTTCTCGGAAACCCTCGCGAAATTTCGCAGTCGCGACGCCAGAGACCGAGGGTTAGATCATGCCTAGCATTCACCTTCCGGCCGCCCGCTAGCGGACCCTGGTCAGGTTCCGCTAAAATGCGGGAAATAATCTTGCAGCAGGAAAGGATTGAACCATATGAAATCATTCAGAAAAGAATTGTGGATTGAGATTCCGAGCAGAATAGGTTTTTTAAATATTACGGAAAAGATTGAGCAATGCCTCAAAGAAAGCGAAATAAAGGAAGGTTTTGCGCTGATTAACGCAAGACATATAACGGCATCGGTCTTCATCAACGGCGATGAACCCGGTTTGCTTCTGGATTATGAATATTGGCTGGAAAAACTTGCCCCTCATGAACCCATTGCCAAATATCGCCATAACGACACCGGCGGTACGAACGGAGACGCCCACTTGAAAAGACAGATCATGGGAAGAGAAGTTGTTGTTGCCATAACGAATGGCATCCTGGATTTAGGACCGTATGAGCAGATATTTTATGGCGAGTTTGACGGCCTCAGGGAGAAGAGGGTTCTGGTGAAGATGATCGGAGAATAAAACCGGCCTTATTTTTGATCATAACATATTCTGGCACTTGAAAGATGAGATTACTTCCTGAATTCCGAATTCGATTACTGTTAAATAAACTACAGAGGCGAAAACATGAAAGTGACAGGAACCGTATCCAACCGGGCTGGAGAGATTCTGATTGTTGAAGACAGCCCGACCCAGGCCGAACATTTAAAACACATCCTGGAAGAAACCGGCTATCAGACAGAGCATGTTCGCAACGGGAGGGAAGCAGTACGCTTTCTGAGCCTGACTCGGCCGGATCTGATCATCAGCGATGTCCTCATGCCCGAAATGGACGGCTACGCATTGTGCCGATGGCTGAAAGGTCAACCGGATCTGCGGACGATTCCCGTCATCCTCTTAACCATTCTTTCCGATCCCCGGGATGTCGTCAGGAGTCTTGAGTGCGGAGCCGACGACTTCATAACGAAACCCTGCAAAGATGTCGTCCTTGCCTCCCATGTCAAACGCCTGCTGTCCGGCGTGAAGCGGACAGAGGAAAGATATTCCCGGGAAAGCATCACCCTTGCTTTCGGCAACTCATCCTATCACATTACCGCAGATCTTCATAAGACAGCAAATCTTCTTCTTTCGTCCTATGAAACGGCCATCGAAAAAAACAGGGATCTGATTGCAGCTCAGCAGGAATTGAGGATACTGAACGAATGTCTGGAACATCGCGTTGAAGCAAGAACCGCGGAGTTGCGTGCGGAAATCGCCCGCAGGGAGGCCGCTGAACAGACCCTCAGGCAGAGTGAACAGCAGCTTCAGCATATCCTGAACCACATCCATACGGGCTTTCTGGTGATCAACGCTCAGACGAAACGCATTGTCGAAGTCAATGCCTCGGCTGCCGAGATGATCGGACTGCCCCGGGAGACGATTCTGGGAGAATGCTGCTGTCGTTTCATCTTTCCGGACCTGAGCGGATGCCCCATCGAATTTCCTGAAAGGGTCGGAAGCCAGTCGGAGCACCTGCTCAGGACGGCATCGGGAAACCTGCTTCCCATCCTGAGAACCGCATCCATCATGACCTTGCACGGCCAGCCTCATATCGTTGAAAGTTTCGTTAATATCAGTGCCCAGAAACAGGCTGAGGAGGAACGACTGGCCTTGGAGAAACAGCTTTTCCGCGCCCAGAAGATGGAGGCCATCGGCACCCTGGCTGGGGGAATCGCCCATGATTTCAACAATATTCTCGGTGCTATCATCGGATATGCGGAAATCACTCTCCATGGCCTCTACGACAGTCCCTGGCGGCCTAAACTGGAACGAATCATCAGAATCAGCGAACGGGCCAAAGACCTGGTTCAGCAGATCCTGACCTTCAGCCGGCACAGCGACCACGAGCACAAACCCGTGCAACCCGCTCTTCTCATCAAAGAATCCCTGAAGCTTCTCCGTTCCTCTCTCCCTGCGACGATTGAAATCCGTCAGGATATCGCAGCGACAAAAAGCACCATTATGGCTGATCCAACCCGAATTCATCAGATCATGATGAATCTCTGCACCAATGCCGCTCATGCCATGCGTGAAACCGGGGGTGTTCTGGAGGTATCCCTGAAGAACCGTGACATTGGCGCCGCGGAGATCGTGCCGGACTTCCAGCTCGAACCGGGATCATACGTCGTACTGACCATCCGGGACACGGGACAGGGGATCCCGCCGGATATTCAGAACCGCATCTTTGAACCCTTCTTTACCACTAAAAGCCCGGGAGAAGGCACAGGGCTGGGATTGTCCGTCGTTTACGGCATTGTGAAAAAGTACAACGGCATGGTTACCGTTGACAGCGTTCCCCGAAAAGGCGCCACCTTCCAGGTATTTCTTCCCCGTGTCGATGACAATTTAACATTCATTCAAGAAGAAGAGGAAATCCTGCCCTGCGGCAGTGAACACATCCTGTTTGTCGACGATGAGACCGCTCTCGTTGAGATGGGCCAGGAAACGCTCCGAACCCTGGGCTACCGTGTTACAGGAATATGCAACAGCCTTGAAGCGCTGGAAACTTTTCGCCGGACGCCCTCTCTTTTTGATCTGATCATCACGGATATGACCATGCCACAGATGACGGGCACCGTTCTTTCGCGCCACCTTCTTCAGATCCGCGGCGATATCCCGATTATCCTCTGCACAGGCTACAGCGAATTCATTACAGAGAAAGAAGCCAAAGAACTGGGTATCAGGGAATTCATCATGAAACCTCTGTTCATGAAAGAACTTGCCACGGTTATTCGCCGGGTACTGGATTCGGTTCCTGCGGTGTAAAGGCATACTGCCTTCGAGAAAGAAAGGAGGTGAATTTTATGAGTTCACTTCGTTTTCCAGAACCATACCAGCATCGGCACCCGCCAGTCTGCAATATCAACGAGCTGCTTCAGGAAAAACCGACCTTGAGCCAGAAGGCGGCCGACCTGATTGCAGGAACAGTTGGATCATGGCGCTTTCTGATTATTCAAAGTCTTCTCCTGGCTGGCTGGTTTATCCTCAATCTGGTAGCCTGGATCACCCCCTGGGACCCCTATCCCTTCATCTTCATGAATCTTGTTTTATCCCTGCAGTCGGCATACACGGCTTCGATCGTCATGATCAGCGAAAACCGCCAGGCGGAACGGGACCGACTGGAAGCCCATCACAATTATGAACTGAACCTTAAAGAGGAAGAAGAACTGCGGGCGATTCTTGATCATCTGGCCGCACAGGACGAAGCCCTGCAAGAAATTCATCGCCGACTTGCTGCGCTTCAGGCGGACAGGGAACAGGCCGGCGGAGCAGACAGACTGCCGTGAATTCAAAGCATTAATTAATTCCAACAGGAAAGGAGACCTTCACAATGTTGACTGCCGAAAGAACGGTTCTGGTGGTAATTGATTTCCAGGGCAACCTGGCTCAGGCGATGGCTGACAGGGATGCCCTCCTCGAGAATGCACGAAAGATGATTCAGGGAATTCAGGTTTTCGATATCCCTCTGATCGTCACGGAACAGATTCCCGCCAAACTGGGACCGACGATCCCCGAAATCTCAAACCTCCTGCATGGGGTGACGCCCATTGCCAAGGAAAGCTTCAGTTGCTGCCAGAACGACGTCTTTATGCAGGCTCTGAAGAAGACGGGGTGTGAACAGATCCTGTTGACGGGGATTGAAACACACATCTGCGTTTATCAGACCGCCCTCGATCTGATCTCGGCGGGTTATCCGGTTTTTGTCGTCTCCGATGCCGTCTCCTCACGTACGGCGGGAAACCGCGAGATCGGGCTGCAACTGATCCGGGATGCCGGTGGCACGATCACCAGCACCGAGAGCGTTCTCTTTGAACTTCTGAAAACGGCCGCTCATGAGAAATTCAAGGACATTTTCAGGATAGTGAAATAGCGCAACGAGGGGAAACGCATCTTTTCGCCCCGGGGCGGAAGGAGGAAATCAACTGCTGCGATGGACGCTCCCCCGGGTGAGAATAAAAACTCAGTTGCGGGAAACAAGGTGCTTGACGGCTTTTTCCAGGCCGTCAAGGGTCAGTTCGAACATGGGAAAGACATCCTGTATGATCCCGATGGTCCAGGTATGCCGCCACTCCCAATCCGGTTGGGGATTGAGCCAGACGGAGTGGCGGAAGGTCCGCGTCAGAAGTTTGAGGCGTTCAATGCTCGGCGTGGAAGAGCGATCATGAAAGTAGATGCCGCCGTGCAGATGCATGAGTTCCGACGGCGCCATGCTGGCATCCCCCACCATGATCAGCCGCGTCTCCGGATCCTTCCGGGCAAAATCCTCAATGAACTCCGGTTTGTAATACCGCTGCGGATCCTGCCAGACGACATCATAAACGGTATTGTGGAAATAATAGATTTTCAGATCCTTGAACTGGGAGCGGGCATAATTGAACAGAGTCTGCACAACATCGATGTAAGGTTCCATCGACCAGCCGCCATTGTCGATCATTAAAATCACCTTGAGGCGGTCCGTCATGCGTCGGTCATGGACAATCTCGATTTCCCCGGCGTTACGCATCGTTTCATAGATGGTTTTTTCAACATTGACGATATCCTTCGGTCCTTCGGGAACCATCTGCCGCAGCCGCTTCAGGGCTTCCCCCATCTGGTGTTCGGTCAGGGGTCCATCCAGCGAATAATCCTTATAGCGTCGTTCCATGGCTACCTTGATCGCCGATTTGTTGCGGGAGCGGCCACCGACCCGCATCCCTCCGGGATGGTAACCGGAATGACCGACGGGTGACGTCCCCCGGGTGCCGATCCACTTATGCCCCCCGTGATGCTCCTCCTTCTGATCCTTAAGGCGATCCAGAAAATACTGCACGAGCTCTTCAGGCGTCATCTTCTTGAACTCTTTTTCGTCGATGCCCAGCGCCCGGGCCAGATCCTCAGGATTTTTCAGCCAGTCTTCCAGCATGGCCCGCACAACATCCGTCAGTTCGGCAATATCCGGCTCGGTCAAAGCCACGCCCTTGAAATGGAAAGCGAAGATCTGATCGTAGAGATCAAAATACCGTTCGCTCTTGATCAGGATGGAACGGGCTGTCATGTAAAAATCTTCCAGGGAGGTCACCAGCCCCATGCTCAGCGCCTTCTGAAGGCGCAGGAAAGAGGTGGGGGAAACGGGGATCCCTTTTTCCCGGAGGGTGTAAAAAAACTGGATAAACAAGAAACTCCCCCCCCCTTATATCCTCAGGCGTGATATCTGCTGCATGGCAAGATTCAAATCCCCGCTCTTCTTGAACAGAATGCCGAGATAGGGCGACTCTCCCTTGTGCAGTTTCTTGACATTGAAATCAGGATCGGCATGAAGGGCGCGAATCCAGTTGATCAGTTCCCGCGTCGCCGGTTTTTTCTCGATGCCGCGAAATTCCCGCAGCCGATAAAACGTGGTAATGCAGGCTTCCGCTATGTCATCATGAATGTTGGGGAAATGGACATTGACGATCTGTCGCATCACATCAGGATCGGGAAAGGCAATGTGATGGAAATTGCATCGCCCCAGGAAGGGATCCGACAGATCTTTTTTGGCATTGGATGTGATCACGATCACCGGCCGGTGCTTCGCCTGGATCGTCTTGTCGATCTCGATGATGTCGAACTGCATCTGATCGAGCACATCCAGCATGTCATCCTGAAAATCCGTATCGGCCTTATCGATCTCGTCGATGAGCAGAACCGTGCGCACGTCGGAAACAAAGGCCTGGCCGATTTTTCCCATTTTGATATATTCTTCGATATTGCTGACATCCCGCTGAGAATCACCAAAACGGCTGTCGTTCAGTCGAGTCAGGGTGTCATACTGATAAAGCGCTTCCAGCAGCTTCATGCTTGATTTGACATTCAGGATAATCAGCGGCATCTGAAGACTTTCCGCTATCGCGTGAGCCAGCATGGTTTTTCCCGTACCCGGCTCACCCTTCAACAGAAGCGGCATTTCAATGGCAATAGAAACGTTTACGATTTTGGAGAGTTCCTCGTCGAGAATATATTTCGAGGCTCCCTTGAACCGACGCAACTGTTTATCAGAACTCATAACATAAACTCCTTATACCCGATTCATAACACCGGGGTTAATTGCAGAAAATGATCATATTCCTGATATTCAGAATGGTTTTGAACACATTTTTTCTCAGGTCGCCAAGCTATAATCCATGCCCCGCAACCTTGTCAAGATTTAAATATTTGCATGCAAAATCAAAGAGATAATAAAAATGAGGCGTCCCGCGGGAGAAGCTTTTCATTCTGCTTCGAAACGCTGTTGACAGCGAACAGAAGAAGGAATTACAGCCGGTTAAAGTGACGGAACATTTCCCTGCCCGGTTTGCGGCCCTTTTATGCTATAAAAACAACCTCGGTTCCGCGTGTGGATTAATTTATATGATCACATATGCTCAAAGTTCCCGGCTGACCGCCCGGCCTCTTTTTTTCGGATGGCTGTGGAAAATCTTCCGGGGAGGAGGAATTTACGGGTCACACATCATGAAAGCAGCCCTTTTCGCCGTCACCCTGCTCATAATTATTCTGAATATCCTGGACGTATACACCACCCGGCTCGCCCTGGAGCAGGGCGGCTATGAGGCCAATCCTCTCGTCCGTTTCCTGATGCGGAACCATCTTTTCATCCCGGTAAAAGCGGCCGTCGTGACAGCGGTCATCATGCTTATGGCTGCTTCGGATCAGCATACGGCGCTCCTGACGGGTGTTTTCTGCTGTCTGATCTATCTCGCCATTGTCGGGAACAATTTCAGAACCCTCAGGCATCTGAAAAAAAGGTCCTCTCATCATGCCGTCCCGGTAGTGCGGGCATCTCAGAAAAAAACCCTTCTCTGAATCCGACCCTCGCGGGCCCAATGCTCTCCCGGACAGGAATTGCTGCAGGATTCCGCATTCCCGAGCCCCCCTGGATGGTCGATTATTCCCATAATCCTTCAATAGAAAAGAAGTTTTTGACATTTGCAGACAGTCAGGGTAAATAGTTCAAACTAAGCTGGCATTGTGAGATCGCTCATTGTTCTGTTAATGAATTCTCATGCCGTATTCTGGATACCAGCGATCCTTTCCCGGTCATACTCCAGATATCCACTCGGAATTTGTCGGACATCGGGGCGGGAATGCATGCCCCAAAAGGCCCCGGAATGATGAAGGACGAAGAAAAGACCAGAAAACAACTGATCAGGGAATTGGCTGCATTACGTGGGGAGATGTCCGGCGTCATTGCCGAAAAAAGTCCGGATGCAAAGTTCCGCATCCTTTTTGAACATTCTCCGGAAGGCATCTTTCTTTCCGACGGCAAGCTGATGATCGACTGCAATGACACCATGGTGAAGATGCTGCGTTGTTCCTCCAAGGAAGAACTGATCGACCGTCATCCGTCAGCCTTCTCTCCCCGGATGCAGCCTGATGGAAGCCTTTCCTTTGACAAGGCCAATCAACTGATGGAAGAAGCCCTGCAGAAGGGCCATCTGCAGCAGGAGTGGCTGTGCCGCCGCTTCAACGGCGAAGAATTTCCCGTGGAAATCCTTCTCGCCGTGATCACCTGGGAGGGGCAGAAAATTCTCTATATGGTCTGGCGAGACATAACGGAACGCAAGCGGATTGAAGACGCGATCCGCCATCTGGCCTACCATGACGTTCTGACGGGATTGCCCAATCGTATCCTCTTCACCGACCGGCTGGTGCTGGCGATCGCTCAGGCAAAACGCTATCGGAAGACGATGGCGGTCATGATGCTCGATCTGGACCGGTTCAAGACAATCAACGACACAGCCGGTCATCACATCGGAGACCTGCTGCTCCAGAGTGTCGGACGCCGTCTGACTCATACGCTGCGCGAAGAAGATACCGTTGCCCGTCTGGGAGGAGACGAGTTCATGATCCTGCTGCCGGAAATCAAACAGGCACTGAGCAGCTTCCGCGTTGCTGATAAGATCGTCTCAGCCTTTAAAGAGCCCTTTATCTGCGAAGGAAACGAACTGTCTACCAGCGCAAGCATCGGTATCGCCGTGTATCCCGACGACGGTGAAGACATGGATACTCTGATGAAACATGCCGATACGGCCATGTACCAGGCTAAAAGCACAGGGCGCAACACCTATTGCCGCTTCGGCTCCGATCATCTTCCGTCGGAGGACCGGTTTCTGAAGACGGCAAACTGAACCCTCCACCTCACTGATGTTCTCCCATCCTGCCTTCAAACAGGATTTGCAAACCCTTAAAACAGTCGGCAGGAAGATGTTGAAAATCGGCGATCCGGCCCACGACACCGGCAACCCGCAGGCCGGAATGCCGTTCTATCGCTTCGATATTCTCCAGAATCATGTCCCGCGGCGTTTCCACCTCGCCTCCATCCAGAAGAATGACTCCGAGGGGTTCGATGTTTCTCTGTTCCAGGGCGGCAATCGTCAACAGGGTGTGATTGATGGTCCCCAACCCGGCCCTGGCGGCAATCAGGGGGCGGGCGCCGGTGGGCGGAATCGTGTCAATAACCAGCTTTTCTCCGTCAATGGGTACGAAGACGCCCCCGGCAGCTTCGACAATCAGCGGCGCAAAACGGGCTCTTTTTTCGTCCAGAGTTTCGAGTATCCGCTGCCAGTCGACCTGGCGACCTTCATTGCGCGCGGCAAAGAAAGGAGCCTTGGGATTTCGATAGCAGAATCCGACGGAGCAGGCTGGATCCTTACCGCTCAATTCCGGAATATTCTCATAAATGAATTTCGCATCGGAATCCGTATCGTAAGGATGACGGCACCCCGTCTGCACAGGTTTGAAATAAAAGGGGACAGCCCCCCGATCGAAGAAGTAGCGCATCAACAGGAACGACAGGACGGTCTTTCCGACCCCTGTATCCGTGCCTATCACATAGATGTCAGGAATTTCCGTTTTCATATTCTTTCATAACCTCCTTCAGGGACAAAATAAAGTGATTGACGTCCTCCTCCCCGTGCAGGGCCGTCATTCCAATCCTCAGGATGGCTCTTCCCAGGGGAACGGTGGGATAGCGTGCCGACAAAACGAATATTCCCTTTTTCCGAAGCCGGTTTGAAATCTCCAGCGCCTTCTGTTCCCGCCCGATTTCCACAGCCAGGATATGGGCGTCCCCCTGCACGGAAAAACCCTCTGCATACAGACGGTTTTTCATGAGGGAGCTGATTTCCCGGAGATGCCTTCTGGACTCGTCGCTATCGCCCAACAGGGTCAGGATGTCGATGGCCGAGGCTGCGTGCGCCTCGGGAAGGGTGGTGGAGTAGATGAGGGGGGAAGCGAAGTTGAAGAGATACTCCTTGACCAGGGCCGGAATAAGAAGAAATGCTCCGAAGAGTCCCAAGGCCTTTCCAAAGGTCCCCACGGCGATGTCGGCAACCGGCAGGGCAACGCCGATTCCCCTCTCCCCCAGAACGCCCAGGGCGTGGGCTTCATCGACAATGCAGAGAAACCCGTAATGCTCCTTGAGATCGGCCAGGCCGGAGACATTCAGCAGGTCGCCGTCCATGCTGAAAAGGGATTCCGTCAGGACGACGGTCTCCCTTGTTTCCGCTTTTTTCAGGCGTTTTTCAAGGTGGGTCAGGGAACTGTGATTGTAGCCCACAAGTTCTGCGGAACTGAGGGCCATACCCTTGACGCTGCTGGCATGGATATGCTTGTCAAAAAAGAGCGTCGTTCCGGAATCGAAGAGAGTGGACAGCAGGGCAAGGTTGGCCTGATAGCCGCTGGGAAAGAAGAGAGCCTCCTCATAGCCGAAATAGCGGGCGTATGCCCTTTCAGCTTCGGCAATCAGGGCATAATGGCCGGAGACGAGGCGGGATGAAGAGGAAGAAGAACCGTATTTACAAAAGTTGCGGGCAACCTGTTTCCGCAGGACCTCCGACGCCCCTAGTCCCAGATAGTCGTTGGAGGCGAAATTGAGGACCCGGCCCTCGGCCAGGTGAAGGGAAGCACCCTCCCGGCCGAGGATTTCCGGCGGCTGCCGGTAGAGACCGGCCTGCCGGTGGAGCTTCAATTGTGTTTTCAACCGTTTCGTAAATCCGCCCATTTTTTCTCGTAATGTTTTTTGAGGATTTCTTCCCGCAGGTTTGAATCGTAGGCAACCGCCGCAAAGACGAATTCCCCTTCGATAACCGCTTTGCCGCTCTTCACCGCCGACATCTCATAGGCGAAAACGGAGGCGCTCCTGCTGCGCAGAGTCCCTGAAATTTCATAGCGGCCGTTCAGCATTTCCTCCTCAGGCAAACGACCGTTCCGGATCATGAGGAGGACGGCCTGCCTTTCGAATTCGCACAGGAAACGGACGTGATAAGCCCCCGCCTGAGCCAGCGCTTCCAACCCGATAAATTGCGGAGCGTCAGCGAGATCGGCCAGGGCAGCGACCCGCTCTTTGGTGCTTTCCGTAATGCGGGCAAGAAGCGAAAATCCGCTCAGACCTGTGGCAATGGTCATTCCGGGGATCGATTTCAGCAAACTCGACTCTCCTTCCACATCTTTATTTTATTCCGATTCCAGATCACGGACATGTTCAAGGCCGCGAAGGGGAAGCGAAACAGGCCTGCATCGGATAGAAGCATTCGTTTTCGTCTTTCAGGGGGCATAACGTTTCACAATCAGGACCGCATTCTGCCCGCCGAAGCCGAAGTTTTCGATGACCCAGGTGGATGTGGACCGCTTTCCGCCTTCCCGCACGAAAGGAATTACGGGAGAACAGGCATCCCGGAGATTGCGGATTTCCGGCAGGTAATCATTCTGCATGCAGATGATGCTGAGCGCCGTTTCCATCGCCCCGCAGGCCGTCGACAGGTGTCCGATCCAGGACTTGAAGGCCAGTATCCGGGGCAATTGATCTGCATAAACCCGTTCGATCAGGGCGGCCTCCATGCGGTCGTTGAGAAGGGTCCCCGTCCCGTGGGTGGAAACGACATCGACGTCTCCCGGAACAAGACCGGCATCCGCCAGCGCCTTCTCCAGGGCCATTTGACCGCCCCGGCCCTCCGGCTCCGGCGCCGTTACATTGTATCCGTCCAGGGAGGCGCCGAAACCGCGGACTTCCCCGATAATCGCCGCACCCCGGCTCCGGGCGTGCTCCAGTTCTTCCAGAAGCAGGACAGCCCCGCCTTCTCCAGGGACAAATCCCCGTCTTCCGTTGTCGAAGGGGCGACTGGCTTCCCCGGGATTTCCGCCGCCTTCATACAGGGCCCGCGCTTTGCGGTAGGCCAGGATCGCTCCCGGCGTCAGGCGGGAATCGCCGCCTCCGGCTAAGGCGAGATCGAGATACCCGTCCCGTATTTTGTGGAAGGCCTCGCCGATCGCCTGCAGGGAAGAGGAACAGGCGGAGGTGACGGTCAGGTTATCTCCCCGGATTCCCGCAAGGATGGAAATGACCGAGGCGGCCGTGTTCGGCAGGAAGCGGAGAATCCAGAGGGCCATCAGGGTATCGTGCTGGATTTCCCCCTGCCGGATTTCCGGAATTTCGCCCCCCATGTCCATATTGGGGCCGGCGCCGAGAAAGAGACCCGCCCCAGTGATTTGTTCCCTGCGGAGGGAGGCGTTTCCGACGGCGGCCATCGCCGCGGCGACAGTGAACTGGGCACCCCGGTTGAGATAACGGCGCTCCTTGAAGGAACCGGTAAAAGCCCCCAGTTCAAAATCCCGAACGGGAGCAACAATCACCTGGGGATCAGAGGCCGATGCGGCAAAGGACACCCGGCCGCTGCGCAGAGAGGTCATGATCTGTTCAGCGGAATTTCCCAGCGGGGAAATCACCCCCAGGGCGGTTATGACGACCCGTCGGAAAGTTGACATCGGATTCGCGAGACCTTTCACAGTTCCCGATAGATATCGGAAACGCTCTTTTTCTTGCGGGGAGCAGGCGTTTCATCGGGAAACCCCAGCGTCAGGAAGCATTTGATCGTCACCGGCGAGATGCCCAGGATTTCTTCCGGGCGATCCAGGTAGAGAAGTGGAGCGGTCAGGATGCATGAGCCAAGACCCAGTTCCTCCCCCTTGAGCATCCATTCCATCACAGCCATCCCCACGCTGAGATCGTCGTCCGAAGCAGTTCGTCCGCGCCGCGCCGTAATTCCCGACGAAGCGAGCCTTTCGGCGACGCTCCGCTGCGCGGGGACGGTGCCCACGGCAAAGAGCAGTGGCGCATCGAACATGAACAGCAGAAACCGGTGATAATTGACGATGATATTCTTCAGGATCTCCGACGCCCCTTTTTCTTCCGCGGCGGCAAGCCGGGCTTGGCAGCCCTCTTCCATGGCAATTTTCAGTGTTTCCAGAGTTTCGGGACGGCAGAAACGGAAGAAACGGACAGGCTGGCGGTTGGCGGGGGAAGGCGCCTGCAGGGCGCAGCAAACCATCGAATCGATCATTCCCGGCGGGGGCACTTCCCGCTTGTATTTCCGGATGCTCCGCCGGCCGTATATCAGGGAATCCAGCGCCGACACGGGGTCAGGATGCCCTCGAAAGCCGCCAGGCGATGTAGTCGACGAGATCCTGAACTTTCGGATCGGCCTGCCCTCCGGAAAGGATTTCGCGGATTCTTTCACCGGCGAGGAAGGGAAAACGGTCAGCGAGAACGGCGGCAGCCTCCCGGCCTTCCTGTTCGGCCTCGGCGATCAGGAGGGGAACCTTCTGGAGAAAGATCTCGTCCTCTTCCACTTCAATCCCGAACCGGGAACTGAAGGAAAGGGCCAGTTCCAGCATATCGATCGATTCGATGTCCAGATCTTTCCGGAGTCGCGATTCTCCGGTTATTTCCTTCTCTTCCAGATCAAGGGTTTCAACGAGAATCGCTGAAATTTCGGTCAACAGGTCCATGAAACTCCTTTCTTATCCAATTTCCTTAACTGGGGTTACTGTGCCGACGGCCTGGTCATCTTTTCCCAGACACCGCATCATCCGACTGATTCGCGTCCTGCCTGCCTCCCTGTTGCCCCTTCGAATGCAAGGGGTCAGGTACACGCGGAAAGGATCGTGCCCGTCACCAGGGGTTGACGGCCGTCGGTCCCCGGCTGGAAGAGCCGGCATTGCAGGTGATTTCCCCGATTTTCCATGCGGAATTCATATTCGCCCGGGGGGAGAAAGGTTCGAAATTTGAAATCCCGAATTCTCCCGGGCCTTATCCCGGCTCCGGCGGCCTGAACGGCTTTCAGAAAGGCGGAAATAATCAGGCTGCCCGGCACGACGGGGCAGCCGGGAAAATGATCGGCATAGATCGGATCAGCGGGATCGAAATAAAAGACCCCGGAGAAAACGATAACGGAATCTTCCGATTTCTCGGGGACTTCCCCCTTCCCCCGGTCCGGCGATTTCGGCATTTTCCCTATTCCCCCGCAACGGCCCGGATGGACTCATACGTGATTTCGCAAAGGCGATCGATTTCTTCTGTCGTGATGCACAAAGGCGGCATAAGGACAATCACATCTCCCAGCGGGCGGATAATCAGCCCCCGTTTCCGCGCCTCCAGGATGACTTTATGCCCGATTCGTTCGGCTGGAGGATACAGCGCCTTAGTCTCCCTGTCCGCCACGAGTTCGATCCCGACCATGAATCCCCGCTGACGGACCTCCCCCACATGATTCAAGGAAGCAATCGGCGTCAGCCCCTGGGTCAGCCGTTCAATTTTTTCGCCTGATCCCTCGATGACCCGCTCTTCGGCAAAGACGTCCAGATTCGCTATGGCGGCGGCGCAGGCCAGGGGATTCCCCGTGTAGGTATGGCCGTGGAAAAAGGTCTTGAACTCGTCGAAGCGGGCAAGAAACCCCTTATAGATTTCTTCTGTCGCCACAGTAGCCGCAAGGGGCAGATATCCTCCGGACAGCCCCTTGCCCAGGGCCAGAATGTCCGGGGCAACGTCTTCGTGTTCACAGGCAAACATCCTGCCTGTCTTACCGAAGCCTACCGCCACTTCATCGGCAATCATCAGCACCCCGTAACGCGTGCAGAGCTCCCGAACCCGTTTCAGATACCCGGGAGGCTGAACCAGAATGCCAGCCGCCCCCTGAACGAGGGGTTCGATAATCAGGGCCGCCAGTTCATGGGCGTGAGCTGCCAGCAGGTTTTCCAGCTGACTCAGGCAGTCAAACCGGCAGCCTGGATAGGAAGCTCCGAATGGACATCGGTAGCAATACGGCGCTGCGGCCTTGACCGTCGGAAAAAGAAGTTCCCGGTAGGTGGCATGAAACAGGTCGATCCCGCCCGCACTGACCGAACCCAGGGTATCGCCGTGGTAAGCGTTGGTCAGGGACATGAAACGGATTTTGCGGGGATCGCCTCCGGCTGCCTGCTGCTGATACTGAAAGGCCATCTTCAAGGCGATTTCCACAGCGGTGGAGCCGCTTTCCGAGTAAAAGACCCGGGTCAGCCCTTTCGGCACGATCTCCAGCAGTTTCCGCGCACAGACAATGGCGGGTTCATGGGCCAAGCCGAGCAGGGTGGAATGGGCGACCCGATTCAGTTGCTCCCGAATGGCCCGGTCAATCTGTTCCTTCCGATGGCCGTGAACATTGGTCCAGAGAGACGAAACCCCATCGATGTAATCCCTGCCGTCCACATCACGAAGGAAAACTCCTTTCCCCTCGGCGATGATCAGTACATCATCCGGGGTAAACTCCTGCATCTGGGTGAAGGGAAACCAGATGGATTTCAGACCGTCGGCGACCAATTGCCTTTTTTTTTCTTCCTGTCCGTTCATTGCCCTTTTCTCCAATCTTTTTCCAAAGTTTCAGATTTGCGCGCCTTCGTGAGAATCGCCCGGCCTCAGCCCTTTACTATGGTGGGGTAAAACGGAAGCTGTATAGTGGACGGGGGACCGTTTGTCAACCTTGTTTTTTGGTCTGGTTGACAATTAAAATAAGAAAGGGTCGGAAAAGAAGAACCGGTCTCCGGGAAGGCTGCGACTCAATGGAGCAAATAAACAACGCCGGAAAAAATCGTCTGTGAACAGGCTCCGCCGTTCAGCGTTTCAGTTCATCAGATTGAAACCGACTTAAAAATTCAACGTCCGGAAACAGGTAAAGAACGTGGAAAAGCTCCGCAGCTGAAACGCCTATAGATCTTCCTGCGTATCAAGATCCCGTCCACAGGGTGGAAGGGAAACGTTGCTTCCTGAATAAGCCTTTAAAGTCATTTGCTTAAAGGCCCGGAAGATAAAATCGTATTGACGGAACGGATAGCTCTGTTTATACTTCCCAAGTGAAAATACAATATCTCTGGGAAAGATCATGACCTTCATGATCAGGGAAATCGCCGGTTTACGGAAAGACGTCCTTGCCAGCAGGCTGCGTGAACGTCTTTGAAACACGCAGAAGATAATTTGATTTTCAGTAATAGAAGCACAAAAAATCATTTTCACAAGGGGGAAGAAAAATGAGCATGAAACGAATTTCTGTTTTGCTGTGCCTATTGTTCCTGGCAGGTTGCGCGGCTCCTCAAACTCAGACGAAAACGACCAAAGGCGGTCTTTACGGAGCGGCAGGCGGTGCGGCAGCGGGAGCACTGATCGGACAGGTCATCGGTCGCAGTACATCGGGAACTCTGATCGGCGCGGCCATCGGCGCGGCCGTTGGGGGGGCCGGGGGCGCTGCCGTCGGTAAAATGATGGATAACCAGGAAAGAGACATGAGAAATGTGCTGGCAACCTCAGACGCGGCTGCCGTTTCCAGGGAAGGCAATCTCCTGGCAGTGACGTTCAAAGGTGACGTAACCTTCGATACCAACTCGGCGGAAGTGAGACCGGGCCTCTATTCTGAAATCAACCGGGTTGCAGGTGTGATGACTCAATACCCGGAAACCCTCATTCGAGTGGAAGGTCATACGGACAGCGTCGGCTCCGATGCCTACAACATGGATCTTTCTACGCGGCGGGCCAATGCCGTCAAAACGCTGCTGGTCCAGCGCGGTGTAGCGGATAGCCGCATCGAAGTGGTCGGTTATGGAGAAACGATGCCCATAGCGACGAACGATACAGAGGCGGGACGACAGAAGAACAGGAGAGTGGAGATCAAAATCGCGCCCCAGACACAGGCGCAAACCCAGTAGCCTGTCAATTCCTGTCGCAGTTCCCGAACCGGATGAAGAAACGCCAAGTCAGTCAATTAAGAGGATGACTTGGCGTTTTCTTTAAATTCTGCAGTCAAACATGCGTCCCGCTGCAGATCCCCGCTCGAGGACACCGCGGCAGGTTCTTTTCTGAATGCAGCTTCTCATGACGCATTAGAGTGGAACAGAAAAAAAACTCTGAAAGATCCGCAAATGAATACACAATTGTTAACAGCCATTGGAATTATTCTTGTCGCATTGATTATAATCATCCTCTGGCGTACAGCCGATGCGCCCTATGGAAAGATCCGGCCCAGCCAGAAAGTGACCGAGGCCTACGAACGCTACGAAGTGGACGGCAACCTGGTTTATTACATCAGCGGTTCTGAAAATTATCCCAACGCCATCATCGGTATCGAAAAAACCTGGAATCTGGATCTGGGTCTGTGGAAGCCAATGGAGTTCTCTCCAGGGAATATGAAAGAGTTGGTGCAGAACATGCTGAACAAAGCCGCATTTCGCAGAATGAATCTCCATGGCTTCGATATCCTGGATAATCGCGGAGAAAAAATCGGCAATTGTTTTTCAGTCCTGAATGCCGTGACGACCGTAAAGATCACAGGGGAAAAGACGGTCGCCGTTTATACTCCTCCTCTCGACACTTATCATGATTCCTGATCTCCCGGAAAAACCAAGTCCGGCAGTCATCCTTCACTTTACCTTATCCATAATGATTTTCAGGCGCCCATTAGATACCCTTCTGTAACTCTATTTCAGAGGAAAGCCGGATTCCTGTCGTGGGACTTCGGCCCTGGCCCTTGACAGACTGACAGATGCGGGATTCGCCTGCTTTTTTTCGGCATAGCCTATTTCTTTCTTGCTTTATAGCCCTCCTCTGCGGCGGCGAAGAGCCTTTCCTCTTCTTCCGTAAGCAGGATCAGTTTTGGAACGGCACTGGCCTTTCCCTGTTCATCCACGGCCACCATCACGAAATTTGCCGTCATCGCGGGGACTCTATGTTCCTGGCCGTCATGGCCCTTTTCCAGGCTGATATGTTCCATCTCCAGGTCGACCCGGATGACCATGGAGGAGCGGCTGGCAAACACGAGTCTGGCTTTCACGAAAACCACGCTGCCGACGCGAACCGGACTCTGAAAGACAATGTCCTCCACCCGGGCGGTAACGACATTGGAATGCGCATGCCGGGCGGCCACCACCCCGGCCGCATTATCCATCATCTTCATCAATTCCCCGCCATGCACGAATCCAGCCGGGTTAGCCTGCTCCGGCAGCATCAACTGCGCCATCTCCACAGAGGAATGTCCCACGGTTCGGCCTTCGAATTCAGTCTCCTTTTCTATCCCATGCAGCAGTTCCTGAAAATTCTTCTCGTGCTTTTCCTCGACATCGACAATCCGTCGGAAGAATTCAGCAATCTCTGTAAACCCCTCCTGCTCGGCCGTTTCCGCAGCCTGCGGGTAGAATTTAAGAACCTGATCGTGTTCATTGCTGACGGCCTGCCGGACATTTTCCAGCGAATTCCCTGCACCTCCGAGAAATTCATATTCATGGCGGGCATGCTCCAGTTCATTGGCTGCGGTAGCCTCAAAAATCTCCGCAACCTGCTGAAGACCCGCCTGCCGCGCCATTCCGGCAAAGTAGCGATATTCGAAACTCTGACGCAATTCCGCATTCAATGCTTTCCGTAAAACGTCTTCGGTCCTGCTTCCCTTCAACTCCATTTTTACCTCCTGTGAGAAGATTTAAGATATGACCCGGTTAACCTCGACGGCATGGAAACAGCGATGTTACGGTGTCTGTCATTCTCCTCCCCGTATGGGCATCCGGAGTCAATCAGGCTGAGAATTCAAGGGCACGGGATGGATTCCATATCAGCTGGCATGACATGACGATTGTTCTTTCTGGGTGGTTTTGACTTTCTCTATTTTTTACCTTTTTTTCAATGATAAAAAAAGTGGAAACTATGGGGTATTCAAAAACACTGTCCATAAGCCGGCGAGGCTTGTGGAAAAAAGGAAAGCCGGGGAGGAAGGACTTAGAAAACCGCTTCAGGCGATTGGGTTCCGAGATAATTATGGCACGCAAGAACCCTCCTCAAGAGAGGTTGACTCCGAAGAGGGTTTTGTGCCTGTATTTTGTCCGTTGTGGAATGATCGGGGCTATTGTTTGCGGCCCTTTAATGACTAATGGTAGTCCCACGGGGAGTTGAACCCCGGCTTCCGGCGTGAGAGGCCAGCGTCCTAACCACTAGACGATGGGACCACTTGAAGGGGAGTTATTTATTCAACTGAGACGAAAAAGTCAAGGCAAAAGATTTCAGGATGCCATTCCACTTCTGATATACGCTACCGTGCGCTGAATGCGCGCAATCACCCGCTCCTTTCCCAGGGTCAGCATGATGTCGTCCAGACCGGGACTGACGGTTTTTCCGGTCAGAGCGATGCGGAGCGGCTGGGCAATCGTCTTGAGTTTGATGGCTCTCGCCTCGACCAGGCTGCGGAGAAAGATTTCAATTCCTTCTTTGGAGTAATCCCCAAGAGTCGCCAGTGCTTCCGCGATGGCTTCGAGATGACCGGCGATTTCCGGAGTGAGAAATTTTTTTGCGGCATCAGCATCAATGGCCGGCTCATCGTTGAAATAAAAGGTGCTTGACTCCGCCATGTCGACCAGCGTCTTGGCCCTGGCCCGGAGATCCCGAACGATGCTCCGGCCATAGTCAGGATCAGGAGCTTCAATGCCCAGTTGCTTCCAGAAAGGCTGCAGAACCTCCAGCAGTCTGTCTTCCGGATAGGTTTTGATGTAATGCTGATTCAACCAGAGCAGCTTCTCCGGATTGAAGACGGCTGCGGATTTGCCTATACTTTCCAGTCCAAACAGGGCGATGAGTTCGTCCAGGGAAAAGATTTCCTGATCCCCGTGCGACCAGCCCAGGCGGACCAGATAGTTCACCAGGGCCTCCGGAAGGTATCCCATGTCCTTATAAGCCATTACGGAGGTTGCTCCATGACGCTTGCTGAGGCGGGCCTTGTCGGCGCCCAGGATCATAGGCACATGGCCGAAGTGCGGAATATCGTACCCCAGGGCCTGGTAGAGAAGGATCTGCCGGGGAGTGTTGTTGACATGGTCGTCGCCCCGGATCACATGGGATATTCCCATCTGGGCGTCATCGACGACCACGGCGAAATTGTAAGTCGGATAGCCGTCGCTGCGCTGAATGATCAGATCGTCAAGTTCTTCGTTGTTAAAGGAGATTTTCCCCTTGATCAGGTCATCGACGACCGTGATTCCTGTTTGCGGGCAACGGAACCGCACCACCGTTCCGGGGGAGGGAGGGAGTTTCTTCTCACGGCAGGTTCCGTCGTATTTGGGCTTGCGGCCTTCCGCCAGGGCTCTTTTCCGTTTTTCTTCCAGCTCATCCGGGGTGCAGGTGCAGTAATAGGCCTTATCCTCATCAACCAGCTTCCGAATCATGGCCCGGTGGATATCGACGCGTTCCGCCTGGAAAACGGGGCCTTCATCCCAGTTCAATCCCAGCCAGGTCATGGCATCCAGGATCGCCCGCGTTGATTCTTCCGTGGAACGGAGCTGATCCGTGTCTTCAATTCTTAAAACGAACTTTCCCTGATGATGCCGGGCATAGAGCCAGCTGAACAGGGCCGTGCGGGCGCCGCCGATGTGAAGATAACCGGTCGGCGAAGGGGCAAAACGGGTGCGAATCTCTTTTAATTTCTGCATTATAACCTTTCCTGACAGACTTTAATCGTGCCCCTTTATAGGTCCAGCTTTTCTGGTTTGTCAAGACGGTTTTCAAGCAAATTGTGCTTGACAACAGCATGTATTTATAATTTAATTCACGCCTTTATATAAGAGATTCACTGGGTTACAGATAGGGTCTCCGATTAAAAGCCTTATGATTTAATAAGTTAGGGTGTATTTTGAAAATCAATGTCCTGATGGTGCCGGAGGCAGGTGTCGACCTCCACTTTGATCTTCAGGGGGACTGGTTTCGGGATTATCTCTCCGGGGAAGACTCCCTGAGTCTCCTGCAGACGGTTGTCTCCTGCCATGTTTACCGCACGGGGGAAACGGTTTTTATCGCAGGAAAGATCGATTCCGTTGTGGAGACCGTGTGCTGCCGCTGTCTTGAGACCGTTCGACTGCCTGTGCGCTTCGATTTCCGCTATACCTTGATGCCGGTCAGGGAAAATATAAAGGATAAAGTGGAACTGCGCACGGAAGATCTGGATTTCGGCTTCTATCAGGGGGAAGTCGTCGATCTTTCTCCTCTGGTCTATGAACAGATCATGCTTCAGATTCCCATGAGGGTGCTGTGCAGCGAAGCCTGCAGGGGACTGTGTCCTCAATGCGGTGCGAATCTGAACACGGGAGACTGCGGCTGCCCGAAGGAGCGGGGAGATGAACGGTTCGCCGTTTTGAAAAATCTCAAGATCCGCAAGGAATCACCCTCATAAAGACTGACTCAGAAGAAACAATTGGGAAAAATTCTTACGGAGCCGGCCTGTGGAAAATCTTGAAAAAGCAGAGAAATTGAGCAATAGTTATAATTTTATGGAAATATAAAAGAAAGAGGAATCATCATGCCAAATCCAGTAAAAAGACATTCCAGAACGAGAAGAAATATGAGAAGGGCGCACGATTTTCTCACTCCTGTCCAGGCTTCAGCCTGTCCCCAGTGCGGTAAATTCAAGCTGCCTCACCGGGTCTGCCCCTACTGCGGGACCTACAAAGGCCGGACCGTGATCAAAGTGGAAAATCTTGCCTGAATCGTTTTTTCTGGAAAAAACGGGCTTGTGATAGAAACCGGTTCGGCTTTACAGGACGCTTTTTTCCTTCGAGGTTCCAACCGATATGTAACCATATCTTAACCGGTTGACGTAAAGAAGGATGTCTTGTAATACCACCGCGCATAGAAGCATGGAATTGTCGGCAACATCGCTGGGAGGAAGAACAGGTGACGCTGGAAGAAAAAATCATAGAAATCATTGTCGACCAACTGGAAGTCACAGCCGAGGAATGTGTACCGGAGGCATCCTTCATCAATGATCTCGGAGCGGATTCTCTTGATCTGGCGGAACTGCTGCTGGAAATGGAAGACACCTTCGATGTGGAGATTTCCACCGAAGATCTCAAGAAAATCCGCAAGATTCAGGATGTGATTGATTATCTGAAAGTTCGTAATGTGACTTGGGATTAGGATCGCTCAGGAAACCGGAAATTCGCTCTTTCAGGTGTTTGAAGTGTGATTTGCCGATGCTCAAACTGCAGGAAATATTTTGAGAGTGAGACAACCATTGAGAAGGAGAGTTGTCATAACCGGGATGGGAGCGGTGACGCCCCTTGGAAACTCCGTCATGGATACGTGGTCAGCCCTCTGTGCGGGCCGCTCGGGTATCGGACCGATCACGAAATTTGATGCAGCGGATTTTGAAACGCGCATTGCCGGAGAGCTCAAGAATTTTGACCCTCTCGTGTATGTCAGTAAAAAAGAAGTGCGCCGACTCGATCCTTTCATTATCTATTGCCTGGCATCGGCGGAAATGGCTGTGGCCGATTCCGGACTGGTCCTTGACGAGCCCCGGGCGACCCGAACGGGCGTGGTGATCGGTTCGGCAATCGGCGGTCTGACAACTCTCGAAAAAGAAAAAGAAATCCTTTCACGCAACGGTCCCCGCAGGGTTTCGCCTTTTACTATTCCTTCCGTGCTGCCCAATCTGGGGGCAGGTCAAGTATCCATTCGCTTCGGGGCCAGAGGACCCGTCAACTGTCCCGTGACGGCCTGCGCTTCAGGGACAACCGCCGTGGGAGAGGCTTTCCGGCTCATTGCTTTCGACTATGCCGACGTGGTTTTTGCCGGCGGCGCCGATGCCGCGATCAGCCCCATGGCTGTTGCCGGTTTCAATGCCATGCATGCCATTTCACAGCGAAACGACGAGCCGCAGAAGGCCAGTCGCCCTTTCGATCTTTGCCGTGACGGGTTTGTCCTCAGCGAGGGGTGCGGTATCCTGATCCTTGAAGAGCTGGACTCCGCCAGAAAGCGGGGGGCACGCATCTACGCGGAAGTTCTTGGGTATGGAGCGACGAGCGACGCCTTTCATCTGGCCGTCCCTCCTCCCGGACATGAAGGGGCTGCCCGATGCATGCATGCGGCTCTCCGTGATGCCGGCATGACTCCCTCCGACGTCGACTATATCAACGCCCATGGCACCTCCACGCCACTGAACGACCAATATGAAACGGAGGCGATCAAGTCCGTTTTCGGAGAACACAGCAGCCGACTTGCCGTCAGCTCGACGAAATCCATGACCGGTCACCTCCTCGGTGCAACGGGGGGTGTCGAAGCGATTTTTACGGCAAAGGCGCTCGAGACCGGAATTCTGCCTCCCACCATTAATCTCGATCAGCCCGACCCCGCCTGTGATCTCGATTATGTCCCTCATTCGGCGCGGCGGCGCGACATTCAGATCGCCATGTCCAACACCTTCGGTTTCGGCGGCGTCAACGCCTCGATTCTTTTAAAAAAATTCTTCGAGTAGGCATCATGGAACAAAAGATCATTATCGGTGCAGACCACGCCGGATTTCAACTGAAGGAAACCGTCAAATCCTTTCTTGAGGAAAAGGGCTGGGTTGTGTCGGATATCGGGACGGACAGCGAAGAAGCCGTCGATTATCCTGATTTCGGGGAAAAGGTTGCCGGGGCGGTCTCGGCCGGTGTCTTCTCACGGGGCATCCTTGTATGCGGCTCAGGAGTGGGTATGGCCATCGTCGCCAACAAGTTCGACGGAATCCGCGCAGCCGTCTGCCTGGACACAGAGACGGCGCGTTTGAGCCGTCTGCATAACGATACCAACATCCTCATACTTGCCGGCAGACGGACTCTTCCGGAAACAGCCCGGCAGATTGTCGACGTCTGGCTGGAAACTCCCTTTGAAGGAGGACGCCACCGGGGACGCCTGGATAAAATTCGGGCTCTGGAAAATGAGAAGGGCAAAGCCTGACAGCAAGAGGATGAAACGAGATCAACACATTCTCCTTCCGGGAGGAAGTAAGCCTTGCGAAAAATCATCCCGGAAAGAAAAATGAAATTATACGAAAGAGGATACAGCACTCATGTCAGCTTTAATGAAAACCGATCCTGAAATAGCCGAGGCCATCCGTCTTGAAACCCGGAGGCAGGCGGGAAAACTGGAACTCATCGCGTCGGAAAACTTTGTCAGCGAGGCTGTTCTCGAAGCCCAGGGATGCATCATGACCAACAAGTACGCGGAAGGATATCCCGGAAAACGATACTATGGCGGCTGTGAATATGTCGACATCGCGGAAAATCTGGCGATCGAACGGTGCAAGGCGCTGTTCGGCGCGGATTACGTCAACGTCCAGCCTCACTCGGGCACCCAGGCCAACATGGCGGTTTATTTTTCCGCCCTTTCCGTGGGGGATACCATCCTGGGGATGAATCTCGCTCATGGCGGGCACTTGTCTCACGGCAGTCCGGCCAACTTCTCCGGCAAGTTCTACAATGTGGTCCCTTACGGCGTAGACCGGGAAACGGAAACGATCGATTACAACCAAGTGGAAGACCTCGCCCTGCAGCACAAACCCAGGATGATCGTCGTCGGCGCCAGCGCCTATCCCCGGACCATCGATTTCGAGAAGTTCCGGGCCATTGCGGATAAAGTCGGCGCTCTCGTCATGGCCGACATCGCACACATCGCCGGTCTGGTGGCGACGGGTCTGCACCCCTCTCCTGTCCCCGTCTGCGAATACGTCACCTCGACGACCCATAAAACCCTCCGTGGCCCCCGCGGGGGCTTGGTCATGTGCCAGGCGTCCTACCAGAAAACGCTCAGCAGCCGGGTCTTTCCCGGTGTTCAGGGCGGTCCACTGATGCATATCATCGCCGCCAAAGCGGTGGCCTTCAAGGAAGCCCTTACGGATGAATTCAAGGATTACCAGAGCCAGATCGTGAAGAACGCCCAGGCGCTGGCCAAAGAGCTGATCGGCCGGGGATATCGCCTCGTTTCCGGGGGGACGGACAACCATCTTCTTCTTATGGATTTGACCGACAAGGGTCTGACAGGAAAGGAAGCGCAGGAATCGCTGGATTCGGCGGGAATAACTGTCAACAAGAACGGCATCCCCTTCGACACCCGGGGTCCCATGGTGACCAGCGGAATCCGGATCGGCACGCCCGCCCTGACCAGCCGGGGAATGAAGGAAGAAGAAATGCGGACGATAGCCCGCCTGATTGCCGAGGTTCTCGAACATCGGGACAACGAAAAACATCTGATGGCTGTCAAAGAGGAGGTCGGCCGGCTCTGTCAAAATTTCCCCCTTTATGCCGAGCGGATCGCGAGCGCATGACGGAACGGAATTCAAGGCCGGAATGGGACGTATACTTTCTGGATATAGCCGCCCTGGTTGCCAGGCGTTCCACCTGCCTGAGAAGAAATGTCGGCGCCGTGCTGGTAAGAGAGCGGAGGATTTTATCGACAGGGTACAACGGCGCTCCGTCCGGTTTGCGCCATTGTCTGGATATCGGCTGTCTTCGGGATCAGCTCCAAGTCCCTTCAGGGGAGCGGCATGAACTTTGTCGGGGGCTGCATGCCGAACAGAACGCCATCATTCAGGCGGCCCTTCACGGCGTCGGGATTGCCGGCGCAACGCTTTACTGCACCAATCAACCCTGTGTGATCTGCGCAAAGATGATCATCAATGCCGGGATTGATTCTGTTGTCGTCCGCGATGGTTACTGCGACGAACTTGCCTGCGAAATTCTAGGTGAAGCGGGCATCAGGGTGACGACTCTATGAAGTGTCCTTTCTGTGGCGGCGTGGAAAATAAAGTCATGGATTCCCGGGTCAGCCGCGACGGCAATGCCATCCGGCGAAGGCGAGAGTGCCTGGCCTGTGGACGGCGCTTTACAACATACGAGTATATTGAAGAAATGCTGCCGACTGTGGTCAAGAAGGATGGCCGGAGAGAACCCTTTGACCGCAACAAAATCCGGATGGGCATCAGGAAGGCCTGTGAGAAGCGTCCCATCAGCACGGAAACGATCGAGTCACTGGTTACGGAAGTGGAACGTTTCTGTCAGGATTATTCAGGAGAAGAAATTCGCTCTTCCATGATCGGCGAAAAGATCATGAAGCTCCTCAAAGAACTGGATGGCGTGGCCTATGTCCGGTTTGCCTCTGTTTACCGGCAGTTTCGCGACGTCAATGATTTTCTTGAAGAGCTAAAAGAATTCAAGCAGTTACATGATTTAAAAAAAGAGAAAGAACCATAGGAGTCCAGGAAATGTTCACCGGCCTTGTGCAGGGTATAGGAACGGTACTCCGTCTGTCCCGACGGGGAGAAGACGCCCTGCTCGAAATTGAAACGGACATGAATCTTGAAGATGTCCGCATCGGGGACAGCATCGCCGTAAACGGCGCCTGCCTGACCGCGACGAGCTATTCCCGCCGGAGCTTTACCGCGGATGTTTCCGCGGAGACGCTTTCCCGGACGGATCTTGGTTTTCTTCAACCGGGGCAGCGGGTCAATCTGGAAAAATCCCTGCGCCTGACGGATTTTATGGGAGGGCATATTGTTCTCGGTCATGTCGACGGCCTGGGAAAGATTGTAGAGAGATCCGTCAAATCCGGCTCCATCATTTTCAGAATTGAGGTGGAACCAGAGCTAAGCCGCTATATAGTCTCCAAGGGGTCTGTTGCCGTCGACGGCGTCAGCCTGACTGTGAATCGCTGTGAAGAAAACGTGTTTTATGTTAATATGATTTCCCATACTGCCGAAAGAACAACCCTGGGATTTAAAAAAAAGGGCGACTGGGTCAATATCGAAACCGATATCCTGGGCAAATACGTGGATCGACTGTTAAATCCCGAGCAGAAAAAGGAAAGCGGCGTAAGCATGGAGTTATTGATGAAACAAGGGTTTATGAAGTAACCCCCGGGAAGTGCCGAAAAAAATGGCGCTGTCCCTGTATAGGAGAAGAGTTATGGGTTTGTGTACGATTGAAGAGGCCATTGAAGATATTCGAAATGGCAAAATGATTATCCTGGTCGACGATGAGGACCGGGAAAATGAGGGAGACCTCTGCATGGCGGCACAGTTTGTTTCGCCGGATGCCATCAATTTCATGGCGAAATACGGAAGAGGACTGATCTGCCTGACGCTGAACGAAGAACAGGCGGAGAAGCTGAACCTGCCGATGATGGTGCAGGACAACCAATCCCGTTTCGGGACGGCCTTCACCGTTTCCATTGAAGCCCGATGTGGAGTAACCACAGGAATCTCCGCGGCGGATCGGGCAACGACCATCCAGGCGGCGGTTTCGGATGACGTCAAGCCGGAGGATCTGGTCAGCCCCGGACATGTTTTCCCCATTGTGGCCAAGAAGGGCGGCGTCCTGGTCAGAACGGGTCAGACCGAAGGGTCCGTCGATCTGGCAAGGCTTTCGGGTTTGAAGCCTGCCGGAGTGATCTGTGAAATCATGAAGGATGACGGGACGATGGCGCGGATGCCCGATCTGGAGATCTTCGCTGAGCAGCACGGTTTGAAGATCGCGACCATTGCCGATCTTATTGAATTCCGGATGAAGCACGAATCCCTGATCCGCCGGGCGGCGACGGCGACCATTCCGACCCGCTACGGAGGGGATTTCAAACTGATCGTCTATGAAAACGATGTGGACAAACTTCAGCACCTGGCCCTCGTCAAGGGAGACATCTCACCGGAAGATGAAGTCCTGGTGAGGGTCCACTCCGAATGCATGACGGGGGATGTCTTCGGCTCCGAACGCTGCGACTGCGGCGACCAGCTCCATACCGCCATGGAGATGATCGAGAAGGAAGGGAAAGGCGTCATCGTTTACATGCATCAGGAAGGCCGCGGCATCGGTCTGATCAACAAAATCCGGGCCTATGAACTGCAGGAACATGGGCAGGATACGGTTGAGGCAAACATCGCCCTGGGATTCAAACCGGACTTGAGAGATTACGGCATCGGCGCCCAGATTCTTGTGGATCTTGGAATCCGGAAGATGCGCCTGATGACCAACAATCCCAAAAAAATCGTCGGTCTGGAGGGATACGGGATCACGGTTACGGAACGGGTGCCGATTGAAATCCCCCCTACGGAGAAAAATATCCGTTACCTGACCACGAAAAAGAAGAAAATGGGACACATTCTGGAAATATAGAGTCCGGGCAAGAACAGCCGGATGAAGAATTCCGATTCCGGAATAAAGATGACGACAGGTCGGCCGGACAGAAGCGATTCTGCCTTACGTTGCCTGCATCGAGAAGTCGATAACGGAGCCGGCGTGAAGCGCGCTTCGATATGGAACCGGAATAAAACTCCCTGGAGGGGTCTGAAGAATCGAGAAATAAAGTGAGGGTGATATGCCGACAGTGACAGAGGGGCGTTTAATCGCAAAAGGAATGAAATTTGGCATTGCCGTCAGCCGTTTCAATGATTTTATCTGCAGCCGGCTTCTGGACGGCGCTCTGGATGCTCTGACGCGCTCTGGAGCGGAGGGGAAGGATATTCAGGTTTACCGGGTGCCCGGGGCCTTTGAACTGCCGCTGGTGGCTAAAAAGCTTGCTGTAAGCCAGCGCTTTGAAGCCGTCATCTGCCTCGGGGCGGTCATCCGGGGTGCGACTCCGCATTTTGAATATGTCAGCGCCGAGGTTTCCAAGGGAATCGCCAATGCCAGTCTGGATACGGGGGTTCCCATCGCCTTCGGCGTTCTGACGACGGACACCATTGAGCAGGCCATTGAACGGGCGGGTACCAAAGCCGGCAATAAAGGGTGGGACGCCGCGATGACAGCCATTGAAATGGTTGATCTGCTCAGACAGATATGATTTGGATGTTGAACAGGGAAATTATCGCTGAGATTCCGCCCTCCGGATGTACACGGAACACAGGTGTCTCGTGTCTGTCATAAGTTAGAGGATTTCATGCGTCAGAGAAGAATAGCGAGAGAAATTGCCCTGCAGGTTCTTTACAGTCTGGAAGTTGTGGAAATGGAGGCCGGGGAGGCTATTGAACTGTACTGGGCTCATTACGAGGCGCCGATGGACGCGAGACCATTTTCGTCCCTTCTGATAGAAGGGGCATGGAAACATCGGGATCAGATCGATTCTCTGATCGGCGGCTGTTCCGCAAACTGGTCCATCGCCCGGATGTCCAAAGTCGATAAGAGCATCCTGCGCATGGCGGTTTTTGAACTCTGTTTCTGTGAGGACATCCCACCCAAGGTGACGATGAATGAAGCCATTGACCTGGGCAAGGTGTATGGCTCAGAAAATTCCGGTTCATTTATCAATGGAATCCTTGATGCCCTGTATGCAAAAATCCATAAAAAAAATGACGAGCAGGAAATCGCCCCTCCGCCGGAAAGATCGGAATAGCGAAGCATCGGCGGCGGTTATGTTCTGCCGTTGCCGGCCATCAATCGTCCTTCTTCACGTTACTTTAACCGACTGAAACGCTCCTCATTCCCTCCCTTCACCAATTTTTCCCGTGGAAAGGAATACTCCTTTCACTGAAAAGAAATATTCCCAGCAGGCATTTGTCTTACCCTCAACTGAACCAAATTAAGTAAAGACAAAGAAACAGACGGTTTCCGTGTTGAATGCATTATCTTATTATGTTAAAGAACTTGCCGACTTTAATACGGGAGTGCCCTATGAACAGAAAATATGTGCCTCAGGAAATTGAAGAGAAGTGGCAGCGATACTGGGAAGAAAAAAATACTTTCAAGGTGACGGAAGATCCTTCAAAGAAAAAATACTATCTTCTGGAAATGTTTCCTTATCCCTCCGGCAAGATTCATATCGGCCACGTGAGAAACTATACAATCGGCGATGTCGTTGCCCGCTACAAGCGAATGGAAGGGTACAACGTCCTGCACCCCATGGGTTGGGACTCCTTCGGCATGCCGGCGGAAAATGCGGCCATTGAACGGGGCATCCACCCTTCTCTCTGGACGAATGAAAATATCACTCACATGAGAAAGCAGCTCAAGCGAATGGGCTTCAGCTACGACTGGGACCGCGAGGTCTCGACCTGCGAACCGGTATACTACCGCTGGGAACAGCTTTTCTTCCTCTGGATGTACGAAAAAGGGCTAGCCTACAAAAAGACTTCCAGCGTGAACTGGTGTCCCAGGTGTCAGACCGTTCTGGCCAACGAGCAGGTGGAAGCCGGACTATGCTGGCGATGCGGTTCCGAAGTGGTGGAAAAAATCCTCGATCAGTGGTTTTTCCGCATCACCGCCTACATCGATGAACTCCTGGCGGGGTGCGACCGGTTGACGGGATGGCCGGAGCGGGTGCTGACCATGCAGCGGAACTGGATCGGCAAGAGTTACGGCTGTGAGGTCTCGTTCCCCATGGCGGACGGCAACGGCGACATCAAGGTGTTTACCACCCGTCAGGATACCCTGTTCGGTGCAACCTTCATGCTGATTGCCGCCGAACATCCCCTGGTCATGGAACTGATCAAGGGGAAACCTGTTGAAAAGGATGCCAGGACCTTCGCCGAAGAAGTCAAGAAACAGGACAAGCTCATGCGGACATCGGATTATTATGAAAAGCAGGGGCTGTTCCTCGACTGTTACTGCCTCAATCCACTGACCGGCTGGGAGATGCCGATCTTTGCGACCAATTTTGTTCTCGCGGATTACGGCACCGGCTGCGTGATGGCCGTTCCGACTCATGACCAGCGGGACTTCGAATTTGCCGAAAAATTCGGTCTCCGCAAGGTGGTGGTCATTTCGCCGCCGGACAAGACCCTTGATCCGGAAACCATGACGGAGGCCTATGTGGAGGAAGGCATCCTGGTCAATTCCGGACCCTTTAATGGAATGGAAAATCTCAAAGCCCTGGACGCGATCGCCGATCATCTGATCGCCCTGGGACGGGGCAAACGAACGATACAATACCGGCTGCGGGACTGGGGCATCTCCCGGCAGCGTTACTGGGGAGCGCCGATCCCCATGATCATGTGTCCTAAATGCGGTACGGTGCCGGTTCCGGAGGCCGAGCTTCCCGTTGTGCTGCCTCGGGATGTCGATTTTTCGGGAGAAGGCGGATCACCCCTCGCGAAACACCCCGAATTTCTGAACACGACCTGCCCTTCTTGCGGCGGCCCCGCGAAGCGGGAAAGCGATACGATGGACACCTTTGTGGAATCCTCCTGGTATTTCGAACGTTACTGCTGCCCCCATTTCGCAGAAAAGCCCGGCCTGAACAGACAGCAGGTGGATTACTGGATGCCCGTGGATCAGTACATCGGCGGGATCGAACATGCCATCCTTCACCTCCTCTACGCCCGCTTTTACACCAGGATGCTCCGGGACTTCGGTCTGGTGGGGGTCGATGAACCCTTTACGAATCTGTTGACTCAGGGCATGGTCTGCAAAGAAACGACCCGCTGCCCCGATCACGGCTATCTCTACCCGGAAGAAGTCCGTGAAGGTCGATGCATCCACTGCCTGGCCGAAGTGATCGTCGGCAAGACGGAGAAAATGTCCAAATCCCTAAAGAATGTGGTCGACCCCGATTATCTGGTCCGGCAGTACGGAGCGGATACAGCCCGGATGTTCTGTCTTTTCGCCGCGCCGCCGGAGAAAGACCTGGAGTGGAGCGATCAGGGGGTGGAGGGATCGTTCCGTTTTATCGGCCGGACCTGGCGCATTGTCGTGGATTATCTGGATGATCTTCAGGGAATTGCCCCCTTTGCGGGCGACGGGGAACTGGAAGGCGAACTGAAGAGCCTGCGGCGCAAGACCCACCAGACAATCAGGAAGGTCCGGGATGATATGGGCGAGCGTTTCCATTTCAATACGGCCATCAGCGCCATCATGGAACTGGTCAACACCCTGTACGGTCTGCCCCGACCGCCCCGGGAAGACCGGACGGCCCTGGCCGTGATCCGGGAGACGATCGAAGCGATTATCCTGCTGCTGGCGCCGATTGTACCCCATCTCACCGAGGAACTCTGGCAGATGCTGGGACATCAAGGAACCTGCCTGGCTGACACACCTCTGCCGGTTTATGATCCCACCGTCGCCGCTGAAGACGAAATGACCATCGTCATTCAGGTGAACGGCAAAGTGCGGAGCCGGGTCATCGTGGCAGCAGATGAAGCTGAAGATAAAATCAAGGCGCTGGCGATGGGTGATGAGAAGGTATCCCGGTTCCTTGAGGGAAAATCCGTGATCAAGCAGGTCTACGTACCGAAAAAGCTGGTGAATATTGTCGTGAAGGGTTGAGGAAATATTACGGAGAATGGCCGAACGGAATCGGGTTTCAGGATCCCGCTGACCATTGACGGGAAGAGAAGAAGAAATGAAAAATTTGGATTATGATAAGAGTGACCGTCGGCTGGGTTGGACTCTGCTCGGTCTGATTTTGCTCTGGGTTGTTTCAGGGTGTGGTTATCATTTTGTCGGTGGTGAGGATAACATCGATCCCCGCATTCAGAAGGTCTTTGTCGATACCTTTGCCAACAGAACCAGCCAGGCCGGCCTGGAAAGCCTTTTCCGCAACGCCTTCATCGATCAGGTACTACGAAGCAGCCGTTTTCAGCTTGCCGGCCGCCGCGAAGAAGCTGATGCCATTATCCGGGGAAGCATTCAACGCCTTAACACCACCCATCTTTCCTATCAGACGACGGATCTCGCCGCGGAAGAAAGGGTGACCGTTGTTATGGAAGTCACGCTTGAGGAGCGGGTATCGAAAAAGATTCTCTGGCAGAATCAAAACTTCAGCTATTATGGGGATTATCCCGTGGCGAGCGGAAGTCTGACGGCTACGGAAACCGAACGGCAAAGCGCCATTGCGAAGCTTGCCGGTGATGCTGCGGAAAGAGCGTACAGCCTGATGCTCTCCGGCTTCTGACAGGTGTGGCTTTAATACGCCCTTCATCGAAACAGAGCCTGAAGAAGGGCGTTCCTGAGGAGTATCTCTCAACTTACTCCGCGACTTGGGCGTTAACCTTGCGCGTCAGCCTTGAAATATGTCGGGAAGCGGTCTTCTGATGATACACCCCTTTGGCTCCAGCCTTGGCGATCACCGGGATAGCCTGCTGCAGGGCGCTCTGCGCTCCCTCCTTGTCTTTTGCCTCAATGGCCGTAAGCACCGATTTAATGTATGTCTTAACTTTTGATCTTATTGAGACATTCCTGATCCGGCGTTTTTCAATCTGCCTGCTTCTCTTTTCCGCGGACTTATGCGTAGCCAAGAATTTTCCTCCTTTGTAAGGTTAAAATAAGTGAACTTTTTCTCCTATATGAAACCCATTCCGATGTCAAGATGAAATGCCATTAAAGTACCGGGGATTTTTCTATCTTTGAAGGATTGCCAGACTGATGGGACATGATTAAATTAAGGTCGACTCGAGGTCGTGGCCAGGGATTGCGAAAAAATGGAAAGGATTTGAGATTAATTTGAGTTTGTATTAAAATTACAACCGAGTAAAGCTCGGAATTGCCCAGGAAGAATGTAAACGGGCATGACCGGCACACAAAACAGGAGGAACTTAAAAAAACCATAGAGTGCCAGAAAATACAGATAAGAAAGGGCTCTTGCGATTGCAGGTCACCATCCGGCAAAAGGAAAAAACAGAATCGGTTGCCGGGCCTAGTGATAAACCGTCTATCATCAAAGCGTGCTTTTGTCCGTATTCAGTCAACCTAACTCTCCTTACCTGATGTCTAACTGATTGATGAGAAAAAAAATCAGGCGCCGTTGAACGTTCGTTTCTTCAGCAGACTGAGCAAGGGCTTTATTATCAGGAAAATTGAGGCGATGTCGAGGGTAAAAGAAAAAAATCAGATCAGGTGATGAAGTGGAAACGCGACTGAAACAGAGGCATTTCAGGCAAGAGTTAAAACGAACATGCAGAACGAAACGGATGTCATCAAGAATTTCGATCAGGAACTGAACATTGAGTGGGAAGACAAGGTCATGGAACCTCGGATGTATCGAGTGATCCTTCACAATGACCATTACACAACGATGGATTTCGTCGTGCAGATTCTGATGACCATTTTTCATAAACCCGCCGCGCAGGCAACCAGGATCATGCTGGATGTGCACAGAAAAGGACAAGGTGTTTGCGGCGTTTACACTTATGATATTGCATCAACAAAAATTGCACAGGTTCATTTTATGGCCAGACAGAACGAGTATCCGTTAAGATGCAGTATGGATGAAGTCTGAAACAGAGAAATCCCGAAGCGTGTTCAATTGATACGGTCCCATCGGAAAAGCGGGGTAACTTGGCCATAAATAAGGTTTTTTTAAAAACCACGAGGTAAAAATCATGAGGATCAGTGAAAATTTGAATCAAATCATAATGGCAGCCTATGCGGAAGCGAAATCAAGGCACCATGAGTTTATTACTCCGGAGCATCTGCTCTATGCGGCTCTCTTTTTCGATGAAGGACGCGATATCATAGACAAGTGCGGAGGAAATCTGGAGCGTTTGCGGAAAACACTTGAACATCATCTCCATGATTCCCATGCAAGACTTAATGATTCGGATGCCGTTCAGTCTCTGGGATTTCAAAGTGTTCTGGAGCGGGCGGTCTGGCACAATTCGTCTTCACAGAAAGAAGTATTGGACCTGGGAGACGTTCTGGTTTCCATTCTTGAGGAAAAGGAGTCGTTTGCCGCGTACTTCCTCGCTCAGGAAGGGATCACGCGGATCGTTCTGTTGAATTACATCTCCCACGGCATTCCGGCCATGCCGGAGAAGGAACCCGGCCAGAAGTCGGACCGGGAAGATCCGAAGATGGATTCCGAAGCGATTCATCCGGAACAGGAGCATACGAAAAGCGAAATTCTCAAGGCCTTTACCCTTGATCTGACGGCCAAGGCGCTGGCAGGCGAGCTGGACCCCCTGATCGGCAGGCAGGATATTCTGGATCGGACCATTCAGGTTCTCTGCCGGCGACTGAAGAATAATCCCGTTCACGTCGGAGAACCCGGCGTCGGGAAAACGGCATTGACCGAAGGATTGGCTCAGCTTGTCGTGAACGGCAAAGTGCCGAGACGCTTGAAAAACGTCCGCATCTATTCCCTGGATATGGGTGCTCTGCTGGCAGGAACGCGCTTTCGCGGTGATTTTGAAGAGCGCATGAAGCGGGTGCTGGCTGAACTGAACAAACAGGACAACGTCATTCTCTTTATCGATGAAATCCACAATATCGTGGGAGCGGGGGCGGTTTCCGGGGGGTCCATGGACGCTTCCAACATTCTCAAGCCGGCGCTGGTTACGGGAAAACTCCGCTGCATCGGCTGCACGACTTACGATGAGTATCGGAAATATTTTGAGAAGGACGGCGCCCTGTCCAGAAGGTTTCAGAAGATTGAGGTTCCGGAGCCTACGGTGGATGAGACGTTCCAGATCCTCAAAGGGCTGAAGGATAAATATGAGGAATACCATCACGTTTATTACACCGAGGCGGCCCTGAGGGCGGCGGCCGAACTTTCCGGAAAGTTTATCAATGACCGGCGGCTGCCGGACAAGGCCATCGATGTCATTGACGAAGCGGGCGCCATGGCCAATATGCGACCTTCAGCCGATCACATCCGGCATGTGATCGACCAGCACGACGTGGAAAAGATTGTCGCCAGAATCGCCCGAATTCCGGAAAAGAATGTCTCCTCTTCAGAAGTGGAAAAATTGAGGGATCTGGAGACCGAACTGAAAAGCACCATCTTCGGGCAGGATCAGGCCATCGAACAACTGGTGGAATCGATCAAACGGTCCCGGGCTGGCTTCCGCGAGCCGGACAAACCCATCGGCTCCTTCCTGCTTGTGGGTCCTACAGGCGTCGGTAAAACGGAACTGGCCCGCCAGCTGGCACTTTCTCTCGGCATTCCTCTGCACCGTTACGACATGAGTGAATATCAGGAGAAGCATACGGTCGCCAAGCTGATCGGCGCCCCTCCAGGTTATGTGGGTTATGAGGAAGGAGGGCTGCTGACCGAGGACATCCGGAAGTCGCCTTATTCCGTCCTGCTCTTTGATGAAATTGAAAAAGCCCATTCGGACATTTTCAGCACCCTGCTCCAGATCATGGATTATGCAACGCTAACGGACAATACGGGCAAAAAAGCCGACTTCCGCAATGTGATCATTCTGATGACCTCCAATGCCGGGGCGCGGGAAATCGGAAGGCAGGCCATAGGATTCGGCGGCAAGGAAATCAACCGGGATGCGGTCTTTGTGGCCGTCGAGCGCATCTTCTCTCCGGAGTTCCGTAACCGTCTGGATGCCGTGATTAATTTTAACGGCCTGACGAACGAAGTGGTGCTGATGATCGTGAAGAAGGCGATCCGCGACTTCAACCGGCAGCTGCAGGACAAAGGCGTGGAACTGGAGGTGTCCGAAGCCTGTCTCGAGTGGCTGGCCCGAACCGGGTATTCGCCGGAATACGGCGCCCGGGAAATCGCCCGACTCATCCAGGACAAGATCAAGCGGTTCTTCGTGGATGAGGTCCTGTTCGGCAGTCTGCAGCGCGGCGGCAAGGCCTATGCGGACATCGACCATGATGATGTGGTCATCAAGGTGATGCAGGAACAGCTCGAGCGGAAGGACCATGCCGATCTGCCCGCTCGGTAAGGTAATCGTTTTCCCCCCTGTTTCCCTGGCGATGGAAGACGGCCTTCTGGCGGTGGGCGGCGACTTGTCGCCCTACCGCCTGCTTGAGGCGTATCGGCAGGGAATATTTCCCTGGTATTCCCCTGGGGAACCAATCCTCTGGTGGGCTCCCCAGCCCCGCTTTGTGCTCTTCCCCGACGAAATTCTCCTCTCCCGCAGCATGAGGCAGATCCTCCGAAAGAAACATTTTCAGGTAACCCTTGACCGAAATTTCGATGCCGTGATCCATGCCTGCGCGACAATCGGTCGTCCAGCGCAAGAGGGAACCTGGATTACAGAAGAGATGCAGGAAGCTTACAGCATCCTGCATGAGCTGGGATATGCCCATTCCGTCGAGGTCTGGCGCGACCGCGGTCTGATCGGCGGGCTTTACGGCGTTTCCCTTGGAGGCTGCTTTTTCGGGGAATCCATGTTTTCCCGCGAGAGCAATGCCTCCAAAGCCGCTCTGATTTTTCTGTCTTCCCTCCTCAAAATTCTCCGATTTACCCTGATTGACTGTCAGGTCTACACTTCCCATCTTGCCCTGCTGGGCGCCCGATTCATTCCCCGGGAAACCTTCACAGCCTTGATTCGGAAATCCCTTCGAAGACCGACTCTGCGGGGAAACTGGAGCACTCATCCGGAAACAGCAGATAAACTTCCGGGGCATGAATTTTGATTTTGACACGGAAAGGAAATTATGGGAATGAGCAGGCAAAGACAGCGATCTCACTCAGAACGGACGCATTGAATCGTTCGTGTACTCCGGGGAATAGACGACGAAGCCGACAAGGCCAGCCCGAGAATGCACCCGGCTGTTGGTGGATTGAAACGCACGATGAAGTTGCATGCATCCCCCCTGTCATAGGTACAGGATGTCAATATGATGACTGCCGCGAGAAGGGATGATACCGGGAGAAAATTTAATGAAAGAAAAGGATGCGCGTACAGAAAGCCCAGAGGCTGATGAGCAGATCGACTTGCGGAATCGAATTGAAAAGCGGGAGGGGGCGGTTTCTGGAGCTTTGCCGGCCTCAGTGGAACTGGACGCCCTGATCAACACAAGTCCCGCGTTTTTTTTCCTCTGGCGCACACAAAAGGACTGTCCTGTGGAGTTTGTATCCCCGAATATCAGCCGCTTCGGTTATACCGCCGAGGAATTCATGTCAGGTCGACTTCCTTATAAATCCATCATTTTTCCTGAGGATATCGAACGTTTATCCAAGACCTTGACTGCCGACATCGAGGATGGGGCGCCGAATCCGTTGATTCTCGAATACCGGATCGTGACCGCGGCCGGGGAAATCCGCTGGGTTGATGACCACCGCATGGCACGGTGGAACGATCAAGGTGAAATCACCCATTATCAGGGTGTCATTATGGATATCACCCACCGCAAACGAACAGAGGAAGAGCTGATCAAGACCGAAAAGCTGAAGTCCTTTGAAGTCATGGCCAGCGGCATCGCCCATGACTTCAACAATATGCTTTCCGTCATCCTCGGCAACATCAACTTTGCCCGGATGATTCTGAAAGCGGAGGACCAGGCCGCCCAGAAGCTGACAGAGGCAGAAATTGCCTGCGGACGGGCAAAGGAACTCGCGCAACAGCTTCTGAGTTTTGCCCGCGTCGACAGTCTGCAAAAAAAGGTGACATTATTGCCCACGCTTATCCGTAATGCGGTTCGCTTTGCCCTGAACAATTCGTCCATATCCTCGGAATATGATTTCGAGGATAGCCTCTTTCCCGTGGAGGTCGATGAAGGTCAAATCATGCAGGCCATCAGCAATATCGTCATCAACGGCAGAGAGGCCATGCCCAATGGAGGGGTGATCCGGATCACGGCGGAAAATGTCTCACATCCCACCGACCAGGAATCTCTTCCTGCCGCTGGGGATTATGTCAAAATCACGATCAGGGACCAGGGACCGGGGATACCCGAACCGGTTCTGGGCCGGATCTTCGATCCGTACTTCACCACAAAATCGCTGAAAAATGACCAAGCCATGGGCATGGGGTTGTCCATGAGCTATTCCATCATCAATAATCATGAAGGACACATTACTGTTGAATCCTCGGAAGGAGCGGGCACAATCTTCAGCCTTTTCCTTCCCGCCGCGGCGGAATCGATGATTGAGGACCCCCGCCAGGAGAACGTTCAAGCAGAAAGCAAGGGGCGCATTCTCTTCATGGATGACGAAAAGATGATCCGCGATGTCACCGGCGCGCTCCTGACCCACATGGGCTATGAGGTTTCCTGTGTCGGCGATGGTGTGGAAGTCATTGAACTTTATCAGAAGGCAAAAGAGGAAAATCAACCGTTTTCCTGTGTCATTCTGGATTTGACCATCCCCGACGGCATGGGAGGCAGGAAGACCATGCAGAAACTGCTGGAGCTGGATTCTGAGATCAAGGTGATTATCTCCAGCGGCTACGGCAACGATCCGTTGATTCAGGACTTCCGGGAATACGGATTCAAAGGGGCGATCACCAAGCCTTACAAAATCGAGGAATTGATGGATACCCTCCAGCGCACCCTGAAATAATCCTTCACTCTGCCCCCGTCTTTTCCAGAAACGGTGCAGGAATTTTTTCTCTCCTTTAAAACTTATCTTTTGTCCACCATGCTCAATCCTTGAATGTTTTTATTCTGTAAGGAAAGCATCTCAAAGGCCTCCGTCCGGAGGTCATCCAGCAACAGGTATCTACCTTATATAAATATAGTGGATTACACTACACAAAAAACGTCTTTGACCTGATTGTAAAACTTAGTTTTATCGGGTTTGATACAATCGTTTTTACTCATACGAAAAGAGAGGCAGTTATGGAAAAAAAACTCGTTATCATCAGGTATGGCAAACAGGAAGGCAATGATACTTTCAGCGAGATGATCAAAACTGACAGCTGGAAACTGGAGACGATCGAACTTTCGAAAGGCGAACCCCTGCCGGGGCATCTTGAAAACATCGATGGCCTGCTGATTTTGAGCGATTCCATGAATGTCTATGACCAGAGTTCCTTTCCCCTGACCATCTATATGAATTCATAAAAACTCTTCCCTTCGTCCGTGGTTCCGATGTCCCGCACCACACCGGAATAACGGGGAAATGCAGCCTTTAAACAGAAGATCAGCAGCAATCATTTTATATATGGAGGTTTGACAGATGTCCGTAGTCGGCGATGTAATCGACAAGATCAAGCAAAAGGACCCTTACGAATTTGAATTTCATCAGGCGGCGGAAGAAGTGCTTCTCACATTGGAACCCACCACCCAGAAACATCCGGAGTTCGTCAAGGCTAAAATCTATGAACGCATTGTGGAGCCTGATCGGGTTATCACTTTTCGTGTCCCCTGGATGGATGATAAAGGCGATGTACAGGTCAACCGGGGATTTCGTGTTCAGTTCAATAATGCCATCGGCCCTTATAAAGGAGGGCTGCGTTTTCACCCCTCTGTCAACCTCAGCATCCTGAAATTTCTGGGCTTTGAACAGATTTTCAAGAATTCGCTTACAACGCTTCCCATGGGCGGCGCGAAAGGCGGTTCGGATTTCGACCCCAAGGGAAAATCCGATACGGAAGTCATGCGCTTCTGTCAGTCCTTCATGCGCGAGCTCTTCCGCCATATCGGACCCGACACGGATGTGCCGGCGGGAGACATCGGCGTGGGCGCCCGCGAAATCGGCTATCTGTATGGCTATTACAAAAAGTTGATCAATGAGCATACAGGCGTTTTGACCGGCAAGAGACTGGAATACGGGGGAAGCCTCATCCGACCGGAAGCGACCGGCTATGGCTGCGTCTATTTCGCCGCGGAAATGCTGTCCTGGCGCGGCCTTGATTTCAAGGGAAAGACCGTCGCGATCAGCGGTTCCGGAAATGTCGCCCAGTATGCCGTTGAAAAAGTCAACCGCCTGGGCGGAAAAGTCATCACCCTGTGCGATTCCAGCTCGACGATTGTAGATGAAGCCGGCATTGATTACGAAAAGTGCGAATATGTCATGGAACTGAAGAATGTCCGGAGAGGCCGCATCAGTGAGTACGCGGACAAATACTCAAGCTCCTCCTGCTGTTATATCGGCGAAAGCGTCTGGGATGTGATCAAAAATCAGGGGATCAAAGTGGACATCGCCCTGCCCTGCGCCACCCAGAACGAAATTGACGAGAGCCACGCGGAAGCCCTGGTGAAAAACGGCTGCATCTGCGTTTCCGAAGGCGCCAACATGCCTTCCACTCCGGAAGCCATCCGCGTCTATCAGGACAACGGAATCATCTATGGTCCCGGCAAGGCTGCCAATGCCGGCGGCGTGGCCACCTCAGGCCTGGAAATGAGCCAGAACAGCATGCGGCTTTCCTGGCCTCGGGAAGAGGTCGATGCGAGGCTGCTTCAGATCATGAAGAGCATCCATAAAGCCTGTCTCGATGCGGCGGCGGAATACGGGAAAGAGGGAGACTATGTGCTGGGCGCCAATATCGCCGGGTTCATGAAGGTGGCCAACAGCATGCTGGCCTTCGGGATCGTGTAATTCCCCTTGAGGATGATGTCATGAATCGGCTGGTTCTGTTAATCCTTACAGCCCTGAATTCAGGGGGGAAGCCGTTGAGCTCCAGGGAACTGGCGACGCGGCTCGCCTCTCAGGGAGTTTCTCTTTCGGAGCGAACCGTGCGGTATTATCTCAAAAAGTTTGATGAGGACGGTTTTACCGAGGGATGCGCCCGCAAAGGGCGGAGGATTACAGCGAAAGGCCGGCAGGAGCTGACTCAGGGATTCGTCTCGGAACGAGTCGGGTTTATTATCAATAAAATCAACAATCTTGCTTTTCTGGCCGACTTCGATCCGGACACGGGTAGAGGGAAGGTCATTCTCAACGTTACCTACGTTCCGGAGGAGAGATTACAGGAGGCTCTGAACCTCCTGCCTTCTCTTCTCCGTTCCCCTTATACCCTGAGCGACCGGATCGTCCTGGCCCGGTCGGGCGAGTGCCTCGGCGATCTTCTCATTCCCGACGGCCTGTCGGCAATCGGCACGCTGTGCAGCATTACGCTGAACAGCATCCTGCTGAAAGCTGGAATTCCCGTATCGACAAAGTTCGGCGGCATTGTGAAGGTCCGGAATTCTGAACCCGTCGGATTCAGCTCGGCGATCAGCTATGAAGGCTCTTCCGTTCCGCCTCTGGAAATCCTGATCAAAAGCGGGATGACGGACGTGCTTGGCGCCATATTCCGGGGAACCGGAAAAATTCTCGGAAGTTTCCGGGAAATCCCTGCGGACAGTCTCTGTGAAGCCCGAAAAATCCATGAAAAGCTGAAGAAACTGGGTTGCCGCAGTTCCATTTTCTTTGGTCAGCCCGGAGAACCCCTTCTGGGATTGCCTGTAACGGATGGGAAGGCCGGCATGGTCGTTCTCGGGGGGCTGAACCCGAGCGCCGCTCTGGAAGAGGCCGGTCTGGCCTCAGACAGTTCCGCCCTTGCCCTGCTGTATGACTATCCAGCCTTGAGTTCTGTGGAAACCCTGTCCGGATTGTACGGGTTCGAAATGCACGCGGCCCCTTCCTCTTATCCGCAATCCAAGGATGCCCTCCGGCATCCCGACTATCCGCCGCTTTTGGGGAAAGTGTAGCAGAGAACCTTCCGGGAAACGATGTCTGCCATCAGCAGGAAATTTTCAGCATCGACATCCCGGACAAAAACCGTCTTTTCATAACGCCCGCACTCCGGGAGAAGCAGGGGCAGCCTGTTTTCCCCTTTCCCGATCAGCCCGACATTGAAGAGAAACTCCTCCCGTTCCGGGAACAGCGCCACATAAAAGATATCCGTCTCGACCAGATCCTGAAAGAAATGCGTACCGAAAGAGAGTTCCGGCATCAGGCTCCCGGTCATGTAAGCGATTTCGACAAGCGCCACGAACTGGTTGATCTCGGCAAACCGCACCGGGACCCCCAGCGAGGGCGTCGTCGTTCCCCATCGGCCCGGACCGAGGAGGATGGCGGGACATTCCTCCCGTCTGCTGATCCGGTTCAATCGGCCGATCAGCCGGGCGATGTCGTATTTTTCCGAAAGAGAAAGCCGGCTGTATTCCTCGGAATCGACATAGACCAGACGCTTGACAGGCTGAACAAGGCTGCCGCCCATGAAGTTGCCCTCCGACTGAAAGAGAATCTGACTCTCCGGGACATCTGACGGAATAACGACCTGTATTCCCTTTCCCTCTCCCCGAGTCTGCAGCGGCCGGCACTGCACGAGATTGATCTGGAAGGAGTCACCCCGGGTAAAGTTGACTGTAAACTCGATATCCACGGGATAACTGTATTTCCGTTCAAGCGTTTTCAGCATTTTCTGCATGACCTGCGGAAAGGGGTTTTCGGAGAGCAGCCCGTCAAAGGTGAGTATCCACTTTCTCTGCCCGCCCCGGCCCCTTTCTTTCAACTGCTCTTCGCTTTCGTAATCCCGAACCCCCACCAGCTCGGAACGGATATTCATGTCTTCCGACAATACGTCTGCCGCCGGGATGGTTTCGAATTCATTTCTGCTGATATTCAACACATCCACGTCATGCTGCGAATATCTCCTCAGGTCGTTTTCTCCGGAATGCGGCCTCAGGAGGGGAACATCCAGAGGGACAATCCGCGGATAATCGTTCTCCACCCGATTGACGGCCCGCGTCCCCAGCCCGAGCACCAGTCTCAGCATGCCGGCCCGGGGGTCCATCTCCTTTTTCCAGACAAAAGTGTTGTAAGAGAGGCCGACGCCGGCAAGATCGGGGAAGAAGCAGTCCTTCCGGTAGGAACCCGAGACCCGCTGAACAAGGAGGGCCATCTGCTCGTCATGCTTTTCCAGCCCCCGCTGCAGGCGGTAAGCCAGGGCATCTTCATTCAGGGTGCTGGCATAAACTCGGCGGATCGCCTCCCGGAACTGCCGGTAGCGTTCTTCGGGCGTGCCCTGATTCACGCAGAAAATGCTCTCATATTTTCCGGCAAAGGCATTTCCGAAGGCATCTTCGAGGAGGCTGCTGGAACGCACGATGATGGGCGACTGGCCGAAATATTCAATCACCCGCCAGAACTGCTCCTCGATTTCCTCGGGGAACCTCCCGTCCAGCATCTTTTCCCGCAAGACCTTCGCGACTTCGAAGTAGCCTTCCCTGGTCTTCTGATCCATGCGGAGCTTCCACCAGCCATTTTCCACGATGTAAGTGTAGAAAACATCCGATCCGATGAAGAAGGAATCGTGAGGCTCCAGACAGTTGTGCCAGTCAAAGGAACGGTCCTGAAGCAGCATGTTGCGCGCGATCATCATGCCCACGGCCTTTCCGCCGATATAGCCCGTACCGATCAGCCTCGCCTTGATGTTGAGAAGATCTTCAAGGGTGAGGTGTTTTCGGGCAAGTGACCGGATCCGTTCCTCCCTGCCGATCATGATCTCACAGAGATGATCGAGGAGATTCCGCTTTTCTTCCCTGTGGATCGTTCGATGAAGCAGCTCTTCAACGTGGATGAAGAGCCGGTCCCAGTAATCGAGATTTCTCGTCGCGCTGTCCAGTCCTTTTCCCGAAAAGTAGTGGAGAAGCCGTCCCGTATCGACACTGCGGGTTACGGGCGAAAAGCTGTCTCCACGCTTCAGATGCGGAAGAAACATGGTGGGCAGATGGCGCCCCTTGACCTTCAGGGGATGCACGTAAATCTTGTTATCCGCATTATAGACATCCAGGAGCACCTGGGTCGTTTCCCGGATTCTGGCGACGGTCCTGAAGGAGTGATTCTCGCGCACCAGGGCAAAATAGGCCACGGTATTGAGCTGATAGAGATAAGGGCAGATGATCCGGAAAAAGTTGCCGATCATCAGATCCGTGGCCCAGGCGGAAAGCAGGTCCGAAAGGGAATCGAAAACGTAAAAAACCCCTTCCCCTTCACGGGCCGCAATGCTGTACACCTCGGAGGAGAAGGACTCGAAACCGCTGGAAGCGTCGAGGTGATAGACGGTAACCCGTTCATCCTCATCCAGGAGCGGCTCATGCTGGGCAAAACACAGATAAACGACCATTCGGTTTTCCGAAAGGGCGCGCTGCACGAAAGGCGTGACGAAGGAGCGGTAATCGGCGATGTAATCCACCTGCCAGACGACGTTGTCGCCTATTCTCAGGCCATCGATGACCGAATCGAAGCTTTCCAGCCCAGTACTGACTCGTATCGGTATTTTTTCCATAATATCCTTTCCGGGGTCCACCTCAGGGAGCCGGCGCCGACTCCAAGATAAGGCAATCCTTGTGTAAGACCGATCTGCCGGCTCCCGATATTCTCCGTTATCCCTTCTGTTCATCCTTCATAATGGATTTCTGTTCATAAATCAAACAGAGGGAGCTACCGTCCCGTCGTGCACAGCATGAGAAGTATTGTGCAAACCGCCTTCCGCGGAAGTCATCGGCTTAACCTGCCGGATCGTTGCGCATCGGATTCAACACCCATGGGATGTCAGTGCACGGCCAGAATGAAGAAAGGCAGAGAAGCGTTTACCGCCAATCTGCCTTTCCTGAATTCGACAACGCCCCTTGCAGGGCTTTTCAGCAGAGAGAAGAAGTTCAACTGTTGAGGATTTTCTTCGCGCTTTCATCCAGGACATCGGTAATGAAGGGAATCTTGGTTTCTCTTTCAGTTTCCCTGTTGGCGGAGAAAACGTCTCCCCTGGAAATCTGGCTGAGGTCGAATCGCCTTGCCCCGGCCATCAACTGCTGCAATCCTGCCGCAAGTTTGTCGGCGAGCGTCCACATGGCTATTGCGCCATAGGGGATGTTTTTCATTTCGTCCGCCCCCACCTTTTTCTGAAGATCATAATACCCCGCGAAGAGCTCTTCCGTCGACGCGCCGATTTCCCTGACGGAGATCGGCAGTTCATCCCAGTTTCCGTTCACTTTTGCCTTCCGTTCCGGTTTCAGCACACCTTCGATGTTGGAACCCAGAAAACCCGGAATCATCGCGGCCCGCCCCATGCAGACGAGTTTGGTGTAGGGCGCGCCCAGAGCCAGGGCCTTGAAGATATGATCTTCCCGCGCCAGGCCGCCCGCCAGGGCGATGTCCACGACCTTGTCGCCCTTAGCCGCCAGAATCGACGCATACTCAATGGTCTTTGAATGCAGCAGGATAGAAGGAACTCCCCAGGTCTCCATCATGTTCCAGGGGCTCATGCCGGTGCCGCCGCCGGAACCATCGACTGTGAGCAGATCCAGCTTCGCATCCGTTGCGTATTTGATGGCCATGGCCAGCGCTTCCATGCCGTAGGAGCCTGTCTTCAGCGAGATCCGCTTGTACCCGAGCCTGCGGAGATGCGCAACGGATTCCATGAAGGATTCACTTACTTTTTCCACCGAGGACATGTCGGTATATCCCAGCCTGCTGTGGCGGGCGAAGGATTTGACGGCGCCGTGCCTGAAGGCTTCCTGCACTTCCGGTTTCGCTGGATCGGGGTCAACGACATAGCCCCTTTCCTTCAGAAACAGGGCATAGTCGAGGCTGTCGACCTGGATTTCACCGCCGATATCCTTGGCTCCCTGACCCCATTTCAGCTCGATGATGGCCTTGTCACCGTATTTGTTGATGACGTATTCCGCCACGCCGTTTCTCGTATCTTCCACATTCATCTGAACAATGATGGCGCCGTAGCCGTCGTAATACTTGAGGAAGGTTTCAATCCGCCGGTCCAGCTCGGGGGCTTTGGAGATCTTGCCGTTATTGATGACTGCCTCTTTGTCGATGCCGACCACGTTTTCGCCGATGACGATGGGAATTCCCACCAGGGCGGCGCCCGTCGCAAAGGAATCCCAGTACTTGGCGGCAATAAAAGTTGAACCCAGGGCGCCGGTCATGATGGGCAAACGGAATTTCGTTTTCACCTCATTGCCGAAGGAACCTTCGATATTGACGTTGGGAAAGATGCAGTCGTCGGCGGAGCTGCTCAGTCCCGCGGGCAGCCCGGATACACCGTAATTGTAACCCTGAATGCGGAGCGAGTTATAACAGACTCCGAGATGGCAGGTGTTCGCGCTGCCCGCCGTTACAAACCCGAAATCCCTGGGATAAAGAATCTTTCTGCCTTTCAGACTTGACAGCCACGTTTCGCAGCGTCCTTTGCAATCCGAGCGGCAAAGAGTGCACAACCCGGATTCAGCCGGATTGCCGCGGTTTACGGTTCCTATCACGTCATTGCTTTTAGGCCATTCCATTCTACCTTCCTCCTCTTTTAATCGGTAATTAATTGCCATAATACCGGCAAGCTATTGCCATTTGCAAATCTTAATGTAAGGTGCGTATTAACAATGCACTTAAGGACTGTCAAGAAATATTTTGAATTGTTTTTCGGCATTATTCAGGTTGTAATTCGATTTTATTTCCTGTATATCATCTTCCAATCGGCAATATTGCCGCTAAAACAATTTTTTGGAACCATAAGAGAATACTCATTCCGAAAAGATCTTGTGATCCAAGAAAGGCAGCGGTAAAGCTTCAGGAAATTTTTGCGAATGACGCGATAGAGAGGATCGAGAAAAGATGAAAGAAAGAAAGAAAAAAAAGGAACTTTCCATTCTCCGGGTGCTCAAAAATTCCGGAACGCCTCTGACCAGCACGAAAATTGCCCAGGAGCTTGTGGCCATCGGACAGGAAATCAGCGAACGAACGGTCCGCCTCTATCTCCAGGAAATGGAGCAGGACGGCCTTACGGTCAATAGCGGCAAAAGAGGCCATACAATCAGCGAAAAAGGACTGGACGAATTCGATTCCTCCAACGTCATTGACAAAGTCGGTTTTCTGTCCGCCAAGATCGACACCATGACCTATCAGATGAACTTTGACCTCAACACAGCATCCGGGAAAGTCGTAATCAATGTAACCCTCGTGGAACCCGGCATTTTTGCCAGAAGCATTCCCCTTGTAAAAAAAGTTTATGAGAAGGGATACGCCATGGGGCATCTGCTCACTTTCCTGGGACCGGGTGAAACCCTGGGATATGTCACGGTCCCCGAAGGCACGATCGGGATCGGCACCGTCTGTTCCATCACACTGAACGGCGTTCTGCTGAAGCATGCCATACCCACCACATCCCGGTTCGGCGGACTGCTGGAGCTTCAGAATGGAAAGCCGCTGCGTTTTGCCGAAATCATCATGTACGACGGAACAAGCATCGATCCACTGGAAATCTTCATTCGCAGCGGGATGACCAATTACATCGACGCCGTTCAGACCGGCAACGGCAGGATCGGCGCCAGTTTCCGGGAATTTCCCGCGGAGAGCCGTGAAATGGTGGAACACCTCGACAGGAAGATGAAGCGGATCGGCCTCGGCGGACTGCTTCGAATCGGAATGCCAGGCCAGTCCCTCCTCGATATCCCTGTCAGTGAAGGACGGGTTGGCGCTATCATCATCGGCGGCCTCAATCCCGTTTCCATCATGGAGGAAACGGGGGTAAGGCTCTATTCCCGCGCCCTTGCCGGACTTATTGATTTCCGGAAACTTTTCCACTACGAGGAAATGGAAAGACGGATCAATGAATACTTATAATTCAAGACCCGCAGAAACCACGGGCTTTATTTCCCACCCTTTTTTCTGCAAGTTCCGGGATTTCGTAACTTGCGGAAAAGATCCTTGTGCTTCATGAACAGCACCAAAAACAGCGGCTTGGCCTGCTTTGGGAAAAAGCCGCAGAACAAGGAAAATCCAACCCATCATCTTTTTCCCATTATAGTTATTATTTGTCAGAATAAGTCGTTTTCCCCTTGCATTCCCGAAATTGGCTAAGTATAGAATAGTTTCACAGGCCCTAAAATCAGGAAGGGGCGGCGGATCATGTCCATACCTTTTTCAAAAAAGCGGTACAGGCTCTGATAGACGTTATCCATGATCCGTCTTTCCGTCTGCGGGTCGAGGGTATGAGCCGTTACGACTTCTCAGATTCCGGACGGATTCTGTATTCCGCTTCATGATTCCTTGGTCGAAACCGGTGCATTCCTCATAACAGGGGAATAAAAGGGGGATTCCCCTCCTTTTAATATAGAACGGAAGAAAGGAGATTTGTTCCATGAAAAGATTGTTTCTTTATCTTTTGACGTTCCTCTGGTTAGGGTTTCCGGGATTGGCTAACGCCGTTGACGGCAGCAAGTTTGTTCTGCTTTCTTCGACCATCGGCCCCATTGACGCCGGAATCGTCGATGCCCTGGAAAACGCGTTTGAAAAGGAAACGGACATCCGGGTCCGTCATGTCGGCGCCGGGACAGGTGCGGCACTGGATATCGCCCGGAAAGGCAACGTTGATCTCGTCATGGTCCATGCCAAATCCCTGGAAGAAAAGTTTGTCCAGGAAGGATTCGGAACGCAGCGAATCCCGCTGATGTACAATGATTTCGTACTGGTCGGTCCAGCTGCTGACCCGGCCGGAATCAAAGGAATGAAAACGGCCGCGGAAGCGCTGGGCAGGATTGCAGAAAAAGGCGTCCCGTTCATCAGTCGGGGGGACAAGTCGGGAACCCATGTGGCGGAGATGGAACTCTGGGGGAAGGCGGGACTCAAACCGGCCGGTTCCTGGTACCAGGTCTATGAAAAAGGTTCGGAAGGCAATGCCCCCACGCTGAAATATACCAATCAGCAAGGGGCTTACACGGTGATCGACCGGGCCACCTATCTCGCCCTCAAGGATCAGATTTCACTGGTCATCCTCGTGGAAGGCGATGAAGCCATGCTGAACTACATCAGCCTTATCCCCGTGAGTCAGAAAAAATTCAAAACAGTCAATGCAACCGACACGATGCGTTTTGTCAACTGGTTGACCGACCCGAAAAAGGGACAATTGATCATCCGGGATTTCGGCAAGGAAAAATACGGCGCCCCGCTTTTCTTCCCCAATTCGGAAGCATGGCAGAAAGCACAGAAGAAATAATCTGTCCATCAGATTTATTTCCCGCTGAATTTCTTTAACTGAGTTGCAAAAATCTATTAAGGAGGATGAAAAATGAAGCGAAAACCGTTGAACACCCTTTTCCGTTGGCTGGGATTTCTAGTGCTCCTGTGCCTTGTTACAGGTCTGACAACAGCCGCAACTGCTCAGGCGGCTAAGCAGGTAAAGCAGAAAAACATTATTCTGGCCACCACGACCAGCACTCAGGACACGGGACTGCTGGACACCCTGATTCCGATTTTCGAAAAGAAAACCGGTTATTTTGTCAAGACCATCGCCGTCGGCTCCGGTCAGGCGATGGCGATGGGACAGAAAGGCGAGGCGGATGTCCTTCTCGTCCATTCCCCAGATGCGGAAAAAAAATTCATTGAAGGACAATATGGAATCAACCGCCGTCTGGTCATGCATAACGACTTCGTCATCGTGGGACCGTCCGCCGATCCCGCTCGGATTAAAGGCTCCAGGACCTCGCCGGAAGCCTTCACAAAGATGGCCAACACTGGTTCCCTCTTTATTTCCCGGGGAGATAATTCCGGAACGCATGCCAAGGAAAAGGCTATCTGGAAAGCCGCCGGGATCAATCCCGAAGGTCAGAAATGGTATCAGCAGACAGGATTGGGCATGGGACAGACCCTCAATGTCGCCGCCGAGAAGAAGGGCTACACCCTTGCCGACCGGGGAACATGGCTTTCTCTGCAGAAAAATCTCGGTCTCCCGATCCTCATGGAAGGTGACCCCATCCTGCTGAATATCTATCACGTAATTGAAGTCAATCATGCCAAGTGGCCGAAAGTCAACGCAGCGGGCGCGAAGGCCTTTGCCGACTTCATGGTGTCTCCCGCAACCCAGAAGATCATCAAAACCTTCGGTGTGAGCAAATATGGATCTCCGCTGTTCTTCCCCGATGCAGGGAAAAAAGTGGAGGATCTCGGAAAATAAATGGATCTGATACTTGAAGGCATCTGGAAGGCCATAACCCTGATTGTCACCCTGGACCCTGAAGTCCTGGGGATCACCCTGCTGTCGCTCAAGGTGTCAGGAACGGCCACCCTCATCAGCCTCTTTTTCGGCATCTTCTCGGGAACCGTGGTGGCCCTCACCCGGTTCCCGGGCCGGAAAATCGTGGTCAGCCTGATCAACACCGGGATGGGACTGCCGCCGGTGGTGGTGGGTCTTTTTGTCACCATCTTCCTCTGGCGGAATGGACCGTTGGGCTTTCTGGAAATCCTCTACACGCCAACGGCTATTATTGTTGCCCAGTCGGTCATTGCCACCCCCATCGTCACCGGCATCACCCTGGCTGCCATGCAGAACCTCCCCCCTAAACTGCGCCTCCAGATCCTGGCCCTCGGGGCAACCCGCATGCAGATGCTCGGCCTTCTCATCAGGGAAGCCCGGCTGCCCCTGCTGGCCGCCGTCATGGCCGGATTCGGCGGGGTCATTTCCGAGGTTGGAGCCTCTATCATGGTGGGCGGTAATATCATGGGGTATTCAAGGGTGCTGACAACCGCCACCGTCATGGAAACAGGACGGGGAAACTTTGACACGGCCATCGCCCTGAGCATCATCCTTCTTCTGCTGGCTTACCTGATCAATTATGTGCTGACGCGGATTCAGCAGAGGGAGCGCCCCCGATGAAAACCGCCGGTCCACTCCTGCAGGGCAGGAATCTTTTGGTTAAGCGAGGCGGAATTCCCGTTCTGGATATTTCTGATTTTACGATCATGAAAGGGGAGGTACTTTCCCTGATCGGGCCGAACGGCTCCGGAAAATCCACTCTTCTGTTGACCTTGTCCAGTTTGTTGAAGCTGTACCGGGGAAAACTGATTTTCAACGGCAGTGAGATTGACAGCCGCCGTAGCGAGCTCGATTATCGTCGTCAGATCGCCGTTGTGTTTCAGGATCCCCTTCTTTTTGACACCACAGTGCTGGAAAACGTGGCATCCGGCCTGAAAATCCGGGGGATGGAAAAGAAGGACCGTACGCGGATCGCGGAAGAATGCCTGGAACGCCTGGGAATCGCCCATCTGGCAAAGCGTTCCGCATGCAAAGTCTCCGGCGGAGAAGCCCAGAGGACCAGTATCGCCCGCGCTTTTGCAACGAGTCCGACCATTCTTTTTCTGGACGAACCCTTTTCCGCGCTGGACCCCCCCACCCGCGAAGGCATCATCTCGGACCTCAGCCGTCTTCTGCGGGAGACCGAGACTACCGCGATCATGGCCACCCACGATCAAATGGAAGCACTCCGCCTGTCCGACCGCATTGCCGTCATCCAGCAGGGAAAGATCGCCCAGATGGGTTCAGCGGAAGAGGTCATGAATCACCCGGTCAATGAATTCGTGGCCGCCTTTGTCGGAATGGACACGCTCCTGACCGGCAGTGTCCTGGAAAGTCAGAACGGACGGATAATGATTGCCGTCGGCAATCAAAAAATTGAAGCTGTGGGGAATTTCCCAGTGGGAGAGCAGGTACTCTGCTGCATTCGTCCCGAAAACGTCACCCTGTCCACGGATTCGCCGGAAGAACAGAGCAGTGCTCGAAACAATTTTTCGGGACGGATTACACGCATCGCTCCCCACGGACTTTTCTACCGCGTTGATCTGGACTGTGGTTTTGATCTCATTTCCTACATTACCCGCACATCCCTTGACAGTCTGGAATTTCAGGAGGGTCAAACCGTCAAGGCCTCCTTCAAGGCTACCGCCGTTCATGTAATCCGGAAATCGGCCTGATGACCCGTTTCATGATATACTCCCTGCTGGATCATCAACAAAATTGTCCCTTAGACATAAATTTTAGAATAAAAGGCTTTATGTTTTTATAAATATAAATTAGAAAATTAAATAAGGATGAAGTCAGAAAAATTATAGAAGGATAAGATCAACATCGTTATGAAACTTTATGTTGGATTTGATGATACGGATAATGCCGAGGCGGCAATCGGCACAGGAAAGCTGGCCCGTCATTTTGAAGCGCTTCTTCCTGAAAATTGCCGCGTATGGGGTGTAGTCAGACAGCAGCTCCTGGTCGATCCCGCAATTCCTTACACATCTCACAACAGTTCGGCCTGTGTGGTTCTCGATATACCTGATCCCTCGCTGACTGAAACGATTCTTGAACGGGCCCGCGAGCATATCTGTCGAGAGTCCCTGCCGGGAAGCGATCCCGGGCTGTGTCTTGCTCCTGAAAGGCACCCGGACCTGCCAGGTTTGATGGCTTTCGGGCAACGATGCACGGAAAGAATCATGACGCAGAGAGAAGCACTGGAGGCAACCTCCGGGGTTCACCTTTCCGGTCATGGAGGTACGAATGACGGAATTATAGGTGCCGCCGCCGCCGTCGGTCTCACGGCATCGGGTTGGAGTGGAAGATTCATCGAGTTTGGAAATCTGAGAGCCCATCCGGATCAGGTTTCCGTATCTGCATTAACACAATGCGGCATTTCCGTGGTTTCTCTGGATAGAGATGCCATCGTCCCTCATCCGGAAGACACGGTTTTTACCAAAGGATGGTTGCGTCCCAGATTCTGGGGACAGAGAGCGGTCTTGCCCGTAATTCAGACGGGCAAAGGCCGGTGGGAAATTATGGGTGGAAAAAGAGGGAAAAACAACTAACGCATAAGGAGGCTTAACCATGGCAGGCAAGATTTTTTATCGGGAACGTCGGAAAGTCAGTGAAGGGGAAAAGAAGCCGCGGTTTACTCTCGTCGCCGTAACGGATATCGATCTCACCTTCTACCCGAAGCACATGCGCAAACAGGAACTGGAGCAGATCGCCGAGGCGGTGGGGGCAGAACTGGTTTTATTGAAACATGGTGAAAAGGAAGAAGAAGTGGAAGTAAAGGAATAAACGAAGGGAGATTTTCATGGGGCTTTGGCGCGAACGGGACGGACGGCGTCTGCACATAAAGAGTAAACTGATGGGGGAAAGCCTGGTCAGCAAGTCGTTTATGGAAAGCCTCACCATTGCTCCACAGCGAAGGCTGTTCCCGGATGTGGATATTATCAAGATCGGCGGCCAGTCCATCTGTGACCGGGGCGTCAAGGCCCTCCCCCCAATTATTGAAGAAATTGTGGCGAACAAGAAAGAACACAAGATGCTCATCACCACGGGAGGCGGGACCCGCAGCCGGCATATCTATTCCATTGGTCTCGAACTGGGCATGCCGACAGGCATCATTGCCAAATTCGGCAGCTCCATCTCGGAGCAGAATGCCCTGCTGGTGGCCACCCTGCTGTCCTCTTGGGGCGGAATCAAGATCGGCCATGATGAAGTCGTCAAATTGTCGACCTATTTTTCCATGGACTGCATCCCCGTCATGCACGGGATGCCCCCCTATGATTATTTCGCCATGCCGGTAAAAGGGTGGCGCATCCCCGTTCATCGAACGGATGTGGGCACCATCATCCTGGCGGACCTGATCGGCGCGCGAAGCTGCATCTACGTCAAGGATGAAGACGGCCTTTATACGGACGATCCCAAAAAGGACCCCGACGCCGAATTCGTCTCCGAAATCAGCGCTTCCGAACTACTCGCCCGGGATTTTGATGATCTGATCATCGAAAGGCCCTGCCTCGAAGTTCTGCAGAACAGCGAAGTCATCAGCAGCATCCAGATCATCAACGGCCAGAAGCAAGGCAATATCACCCGGGCCCTGAAGGGTGAACATGTAGGAACGATTATTCATAAGGGATAAAGAATTCCCTTACACAGCGTATCTTACCACTTCAATTTTCAGTCTCTCGGAGAGATTCTCTTCGGCAACCGTCAAGCCATAATGGGTCTGGAAGTTCATCCAGCTTTGGGGATCTGTGCCGGAAAAAATGGCCGGTCGCAAGGCCGTGTCCGCCGTTATGGAACGCTTGCCGGTGATGATTTCACCAATATGCCGCTTGGATACCCCAGGGATTTCGCAAGTCTGTGTTGTGTAATTCCCATGGGATTCAGGAAGTCTCCAAGCAGGATTCCGCCCGGGTGAAAGGGCATGCCTGTGAAGTTTGACTTTAAATATTTCCAGGATGAAACATAACGGCACATCATTTCAGGGGAATTGAACCACTAACAGACAAAACGGCGATTGAAAATAAAAAGAGGCAAAGGGGTATGTCAGAAACACTGATGAATACGCGGGAAGTCGCGGAATATCTCGATATTAATGAGAAAAAGGTCTATGCGCTGATCAAGTCCAGGCGGATTCCAGCAACCCGGATAACGGGAAAATGGCTTTTCCCCAAAGATCTGGTGGATGCGTGGCTGCTTGAAGATGCACACGCCGGTCTTACCGAGGCACGGCAGAGGAGCCGACAAATGGGAGGCGCCCTCCTGGCGGCAGGCAGCAATGATCCCGTGCTGGATATTCTGCAGGCCAGCCTGAGGAAAGACCACCCGGAATTTTATATCTTTTCCGCCAGCACAGGAAGCCGGGACGGGCTGCTGGCCTTGAATGCCGGTTACACCGACATCGCCTGGACCCATTTGTGGAACCCTCAGGATGACACCTACAACATCCCTTTCCTGGCCAAATATATGCCGGACAGACGAGGAGTCGTGGTCAATCTTTTCTACCGCGAGCTGGGCCTCGTTACAGGCCGGGGAAATCCGTCAGGCATTCACGGGTTCGATGACCTTGCCCGAGAAGGGGTGCGTTTCATCAATCGTCAGCCAGGGGCTGGAACCCGGGTCCTTCTGGATATCCATCTGGGTCGCCTCGGAATTGAGAAGAGTCAGATTGCCGGTTATGAACAGGAGGCGTTCACCCACCTTGAAGTCGGCCTTGCTGTTCTTTCAGGAAAGGCGGACGTCGGAATCGCTTCCATTGCCATCGCTAATTTTCTGGGTTTAGACTTTGTACCCATAACCCGGGAACGCTTCGATATGGTGCTGGATCAGAACAACTTTTTTGAAAAGCCTGTGCAGCTCCTGATGGACGTTCTCCATGACAAGGCGTTCCGTCAGCGGGTTGGGGGAATGAGCCGTTACGACTTTTCCGATTCCGGACGCATTCTCTATTCGGCATCCTGAGAATCCCGGCAACCGCAGAGACACACCGAAATAGGCAGATCTTCCATGAAACAGGTTACAGAACTTGCCGAAAAAATTGCGGCAGATCCTGCCGTACTCACTCACTGATCGTCCTGTCAGATTATTTCCCGAAATTCTTAGAGGATATGTTGATATGGATAACTTTGGATAAACCATTCACCATGCGTTTAGCCTATGACTGACTCGGATCTCATCATTTCCGAAGCCACATATCAGATAACTCCTGACTTTATTTGTTATGTCAATAATGCAATATTCATTATCCAGATATATCCGTCGAATGTGACACACTTTTCTCCCCCAAAAATAGGAAGATTCATCGCCGTACAGGCAACACCTGGATGAATCATTCGGTTTTGCATCCGCTCAGAAGAAAAGGGGGAGAAAGAGGGATGAATGTTAAACTCTAAAATTTTACAGAAAGGAGATTAATATGAAAAAAATCATTTATATTTCGTCCATTACAGCATTTTTCCTATTGACATTCATCTCTTTCGGCATAGGTGGAGTTGACGCAATGGAGCAGCCGCCGGCTGATGAAGTGCGGCTCACGGCTGACGATCCCGTCGCCAACGCGGAATTCGGCCGTTCCGTTGCGATCGATGGAGATCTCGTTGCTGTGGGGGCAGGCGGGGCTGCGGCTGGCTCTGTGGAAAATGCCGGGGCCGTCTATCTTTTCAAACGCCAGGGTCTGACGTATGTCCCGGAGGAGAAGCTGGTAGCCCCGGATGCGACCAATGGGGCTGAGTTCGGCCGGGCTGTCGCCATCCAGGGAAACATGGTGATCGTCGGAGCCCGCTTTGCACAGGTCGAGGGTTTTTCACAAGCCGGAGCGGCATACATTTTCCGGAAGTATGGAGGATCGTGGCACCTTGAAGAAAAGATTACTTCTCCTACTCCGGCTGATGAGGACAATTTTGGCCGTGCTCTTGCTGTTCACGGAGACCTTCTGGTGATCACTGCTCGTAAAGAGGCCATTAATGAAGAAGACGTAGGGGCCGCATACGTGTATTACTATAGAGACGGGAAATGGATGAATGAGGCAAAGCTCACGGCGAGCGATGCTTCGGCCGGAGCTCATTTCGGGCAATCGGTGACGGCTCGGGGTGACCTGATTGCGATAGGCGCGCGTAATGCCGACCCCAAAGGCGCGGGTGCAGTCTACCTTTTCCGTCAATCCGGGAATGTGTGGGGACAGGTTGCCAAACTGACCCCACCGGGTGGGAACAAGAATGATCACTTTGGCTTTACCGTCGCAATGGTTGGCGATGTAATCGCAGTCGGCGCCCGGAGAGCCGATCCTGACGGCCTGACCGATGCGGGCGCGGCCTATGTCTTTTCCCTGGAGGGAGATTCCTTTGAACTGATCGTCAGGCTTACCGCAAGCGACACAAACGCGGGTGATGAGTTCGGCCAGTCCATCGCCCTTGCCGTAGATGTCATTGCTGTTGGCGCCTGGAAGGATGACATTGAAGGCAAAGCGAATCAAGGTTCGATCTACCTCTTCCATCGGATGGGCAATTTATGGTTTGAGACGGAAAAGTTAACGGCGTCCGATGGGCTGGCCGGTGACGAATTTGGTTATTCTTTATCGGCCTTCGGGAATGACATGGTGACAGGGGCACACTTCGCTGATTTCAACGCGGGAGTTGATTCAAACGAGGGAGCGTCCTACGTGATACCCCTGAAACCGTAAGCATGGAAGATGGTTAACCGGAAATTTACATTAATGCGGCCTTTCCCGCAGACTGCAATACTCATTGGAGGTAACGACCATGAAGAAACAGAAATGGAGTATATTCGCTTTAATTGCCGTTTTCGTAGTCGCTTCCTTTACCCTGTTTTATGGAATCAAAATTTATGCAGCATACAATCATGAAGGAGACGTCGACTCAGCCAACTTCCGCTCGGCTTACCCCAACGCTGTCGGCACCAAACTGGATAGCTGCACTCTGTGCCACAGTGGCGGTTCCTATACGTCAGGAGGAAAAACGACGACTCTTGGCAGTTGCCAGTGGTGCCACTACAAAACGAATTACGGGGCCGACAGTACACCGGAGAATCTGCAGCAGACACTCAATCCCTATTGCCTGGCCTACAAGAGCAATTGGCCCACCCTGGGACGCACCGCTGCAGCCTTGCTGGCAATTAAAGATCTCGATTCCGATGGGGACGCCTATGCGAATCAGATAGAAATCAGCGCGATAACGTATCCCGGGGATGCGATTGATAACCCGGGCAATGTGCCGGCTCCCTCTCTCGTGCTTTCACTCGAAAAACTTGAACAGATGGCCCAGCACACCCAGTTTCTGCTGATGAACGCCAGTAAGTCGGATGACAATTACACGAAATACAACGGTGTCGCCCTGGAGAACCTCATCAAGGCGATCAAGCTGAATTCAGCAACAGGAATCACAGTTTATGCACCGGACGGATTTGCCACATATCACCCCTTTGATCCGAGCAATAATCCCAACGCTTATCATGTTTTCGGCACATATGACTCTTCAATCTTTTATTACAACGAACAGGCGGACATGGCAACCAATCCCTCAACCGGCTGGTGCAATTACAGTTCCCCATCGGCGGCAGGAAGAAGTAACGGTGATGAGATTGTTAACCCTCTTGATTTGAAAATGATTCTGGCTTTTCTGCGGGATGACGAATACCTGACACCGGGAGTGCTGAACCCGCAGAACAAGCTGGATGGAGAAGGCCCATTCAGGGTTGTGCCTCCCCAGAAAAATCCCGGTCCTCCGGATCAGCGTTCCACCGCGTCCAACGCAACCGATCCAAATGTATGGATTTGGCCCTATAATTCAGCTAATGACCATAACGCCGGTTTTTCCTCCCGTACCGTAACCATGATCAGGGTAGAGCCGCTGCCTCCGGGAACAACCGACATCAACACAATGGAAGCCGGGTGGCCCTACGTTGATGAAAAGAAGATCATGATTTATGGCTCCATCGACCCCTATCCCGTAAATAATCTAAATACACACCTGGATTTCCTGATCAATACGATTCAATCTCAAGATGATGCAGCTTTTAAGGTCAAATCGCAGAAAACGGCATTGGTTGAGAAAATCAGGGCCTTGAAGCAACAGGTGCGGCAGGAGCTTATTCCGGTGCACTGAAAAAACTGCAGGAAGACATCCTGGAAAAGACGAATGGATGCTTATCCGGTGCGGTAGATGCGAATGACTGGATCAAGGATCTTGGAGTCCAGAAGCAACTCTGTTCTGAAATTCAAACAATCTGGATTGCGCTCATCGTCCTCGGCGCATAACTTCAGAATCAGGTCGTTCAATCAGCCGGCTGCCGGCGCCGTTGGCTTCATCCGGCAGCCGGCTGAAACACAGCATGCACTTGATATGCGGTTAGAGGAACCGTTCAGCCTTTGTGATGGTCTTCATCCCCTTCAACCTCTCCAGCCCATGACGACAGGCTTCGAATGCATCTTTGCTTGACGGGGAACTGACGGCAACCAGGGAGATAATGTCGCCGAGCTCCAGGGTTCCTGTTCGCCGCACAAGAAGCACATCCTCGATATCCCACTGCCGTTTCATGTCCGAAGAAATAGCAGACAGTTCTCCCTCCATATCTCCGACGCGTTCAAAGTGGATCCCTTCGGAAACACTGCTGCCGACCTTCTGCTTGACCACCGCATAGTGCAACAGGACGCTGCCGCCTCTGGATTTTTCGATTTTTTCAAACATCGTCGCCGGATCAATCGGATCTTTTGAAACGATGACCATTTTGCATGCTCCTCAAAAGTAACTGTCAGCTGCCTGCCGGATATCAAGTTGCGAAGTTCGGAAAAGATCCCCTGTATTCTTTTCCCCCTGGGTTCGAAGCTTCGGAGTGCAAAAACGAATCTCATGGCGTGCCTCACATCTCGGGCAGGAATGCTCGAGATGGATTTCCAGGCATTTGATGCCCCTGACGTTCCAGAGACGGCGTTCCAGCGTGCCCCGACACTCACATGAGTAAGGGGATACAACGTCGAGGAGCAGTTGGTCGAACATGACTTCCTCGACTTTAAAATCAAAGATTCCATCGTCTCGCAGCGATTGCAGGAGATCCAAAATGAATCGATAGGTTTCCGGCGCCTTGCGGAGGGCCAGCTCGCGGCCTGCCGGCGTTGCCATACAATCCGCTGCGTGGCGCGCATAGGTCAGTTCCGCGGTTAATTGATAGAGCATGTTCGCAGACACGCCTTTGCCCCGGAGACCGGTCTTGATAAAATAGTTGGCGATTCCGAGGAATCCGAGCTTGTCCAGATTATCGGCATCGAACAAAACCCGGGTCAAAGGAGTTTGATTTTCGCCATCCCGGTATAGCTGTTGGAAGGATCTGGCGATCCGATCGACAATATCCCGATCTAAATCATGCTTACCCGCAAGCTCCACCAATATATCCACGGAACGCTCTTCTTCCGGTCGGTCGTCCTGATGATAAGTTCCGCCCGAGAATTTGCCGGCGTCATGAAACAGGCCTGCCAGTCTGCAGGTTGCAGGATCGAGCCCTTCACTCCGCCCGAGCTTTTCGGCCAACCGCGCCACCCGAACCAGATGATGCCACAGGCTGCCATCTCCCCGGCCTTTTCCGCTGTATCTGGCTTCCTCTTCTTTGACATGACTTTCGAGTGCAGCCTCTACCGATTTGAACTTATCGCTGGCAGAAAGCGATCCAGGCTCCCGGCAAGTTTGGTATCTCATGACCGTCCTTTTGGATACCCCCAATTCATTGCGTCAATAACGACCGGCGTCACATGTAGAACATTTACATCTTTTCCTTCACACCGTAAAGCTGAATTTTAACTATTTTATGAATAAAATCGACCCCTTATATTACATTTAGCACAATAGAAAAACAGCGCTGTTGATCATCCACTTTTACCTGCAGAACCGGGTGAACGGAGGGCTCAAATATCACAATTACAACAACCAGCCTGATATTCGTCTTGAGATTGCGACTTTTACGACACGAGGTTTGGCCGTTTGAATAATGCTTAGAAATTGTTCAGACCATACGGACTCATCGATTTCCCGCTTAAGGAGAAGAACCACATCATGATTGCGTGAATATTTTCTTATTTTTAAAGGATATATTGAATCGAAAGGGAGTATCCGGGCTATGACTCCCGGAAGCCGGGTGTTCTGTCTGAATGTTGCAGCGGATAAGAGATCCTGATTTTCCTGATCATGAACAGAAACTTATTTTTCCCGGGTTTAGCCCCCTATCTGGCTCATTTTACGAGGGTTGTCCTTCCCCCACCCAGCATCCATATGATGTTCATAGGGCTTGAGAAGGATCGCTTCAATAAAAAGCTGTTTAAGATCTTCATCACTGGGCTTGCTCTGAAGGGCTTTTTTTAAATCGATTTCTCGCTTATCGTATAAACAGCCTCGCAGTTTTCCATCGGCAGTCATACGTAACCGGTTGCATTCAGAACAGAATTTATGACTCATGGGGGTGATGAATCCGATCGTGCCCCGTCCGCCGGCAAGCTTGAAATATCGGGCAGGACCGCTTCCTTTAACTAACTTCGTCGGGGTCAGCTCATAGCGTTGTTCAATCTTTTCTTTAATCTGCTCAGAAGTAATCATGCGGTCCTTTTTCCAGAATAACAAATCTCCAATCGGCATGAATTCAATGAACCGGATGTGCAGCGGAAAATCAAAGGCAAGATCCGCAAAATCCAGAAGCTCATCATCATTGAATCCCCTGATGACCACGGTATTGATTTTAACCGGTTCCAGCCCGAGTTCCAGGGCTTTGAAAATGGCCTTCCTCACATCTGCCAGATGATCCCGACGTGAAATATATCTGAATTTTTCAGATACCATCGTATCCATGCTGAAATTTACCCGATCCAATCCAGCGGCTTTTAATTGCTCTGCCATATCTGCAAATAAAACCCCATTGGTAGTCATGGCAATATCGTCAATTTCCGGGACTTCAGAAATAAAGCCGATCAGTCGGGCAATGTCTTTACGTACCAGCGGCTCGCCACCGGTCAGCCGAATCTTACGAATACCCACCCCAGCGGCAACTTTAACCGACCTGACGATGTCTTCCAGACTCAAAATTTCCCTGTGGTCAAGCTTGGAAATACCCTCTTCGGGCATACAATACCGGCACCGTAAATTACATCGATCAGTCACGGATATACGCAGGTAATTTATATTCCGGTTATAAGTATCCAACATATCTATCACTTTCTTTCACCTATCATGCCTCTATTTTGAAGATTTAACACCGAGGATGTAACTGAATAAAATATATGCAGCGCACCTTCTTATGTCAAGATATGAATAAGCTGTCGTATTGGCTCAAAGGAAATGCCAGCGAATGTCAACCTGGAATCTTAAAGAATGGTATCTATTTGTTTTCATAGTACGAATACATTGCTTTTCCGCTCCCTCGATCCGGCAGAAGGCTCATCTCTCATTTTTCCTGAAAGAAAGATGTCCCGGCAAAGTAATTGGAATGGCATTCATTTTTTGGAAATAAAGCGGAGGGGGTTGAATAATTTTTTTCGTCTTGACATCATGCAATTCACGACATAAGGTTCATCGACTTTAGAAATTCTCTTGAATCCTTCAAAGTCACTCTGCCTCAAAGATTTCACATTTAAGGAGAAGAATCACACCATGACAGCACGTAATATTTTGTCTTACTCTTATGAGGAGTATGTTGAAAAAATAACGGCCTTTCACGGCTATCCCGCCCCCGGCGTGCTCATCGGGGGATTCATGGTGGACCTGGCGGTTAAAAATCTCCCGGAGGGGATCCTCTATGACGCCATCTGCGAAACGAGAACCTGTCTCCCCGATGCCGTCCAGCTTTTGACCCCCTGCACTTTCGGCAATGGATGGCTCACTGTTCTTCCCATGGGTCTGTTTGCAGTCAGCCTGTATGACAAGTTTACGGGTGAAGGGGTGCGTGTCTTCCTGGATGTCGAGAAAATGGGGCCATGGCAGGAGATTCGAAACTGGTTTCTGAAATTGAAAACCAAAAAAGAACAGGATAGCGAAAGGCTCTTTAAAGAAATCCGTGAGGCCGGACCAGACATCCTCGAACTTCGGAACGTAAAGCTTAAACCAGGTTTTCTTGAGAAAAAGCACAAGGGGAAAATTGTCCTCTGCCCCCAGTGCCGGGAAGCTTATCCGGCCCAGGATGGGGAACTCTGCCTGAGCTGCCAGGGAGGGTCGCCTTATCTTTAATGTAAAAAAGGCGCTCCCTGCTGCATATCTGGGAACGCCATGATCCCTTTCAACTTCAAAACAGGGAAAACCGGGCATGCCGCTTTCAACTCTCCAGTGAGCAAAGCCCCCCGGCCAGTTCCGCATTATATCAGCGCAGGCATATATTCCTTGACACCAGCCCTTTCTCTCTTATACAGGGAAAAAATAAAAAAGGATGTGGCACGATGAAAGATGAAATCGTCAAGATCGAGAAACTCGAAGATATCATTGACCGGGAGATGGAAAGACACCCTCACAGTCAACCCCTCCTGCAGGCGTTCCGTCACGTGATTCTGGCAAGAAACCGCATTCTGGAAGGATTGCAGCTGGCGGAAAGCGAGCCCCTGGTTCTTGACGATATCCGCTTCCAGGGAGGCGTTCCCGTCATCGCGCAGTATCCTCTGATTCGGGAGGATGATCCCTGGAAAGACATTGTCCAGGCCATGATTCCTGCCGTTCAGGAAGGCTTTCCCGATCTTCGGGAGGATCTTGATCGTCTTGGAAACGCCCTTCAAGCGGATGATTTCGATCTCTATGATTATTTCAGGCGGAATTCGGAAGAGCAACAGGATCTTCTCTCCATCTGGGCCGGAACGATTTCCATTGCCGCGGAACGAATCGGCTTTATTCTGAATCAGGCTTCAAGAATCGTTCTCGAAAAGAGAGCCGGAGATATCGCGGAGCAGATCGAAGCGCTCCACTGGGAAAAGGGCTACTGCCCCATCTGCGGATCGTTCCCCTCCCTGGCCGTCATTGGGGAGAAGATCGGCGAGCGCCGGCTCCATTGTTCCCGTTGCGGGCACAACTGGCGCTTCAGTCGGGTTATCTGTCCCTATTGTGAACGTGAGGCGCAGCAGGAAATGAATTTTTTCTATATTGAAGATAAACCCCAGGAGTCCGCCTTCACATGCGAAGAGTGCCAGCGCTACCTGATCACCCTGAACCGGGTAAGTGACCTGAACGATCGTGATCTGGATGTTTCGGCCCTCGGCCTCACCCATCTCGATATCATTCTGCAGGAGAAACATTTCGTCCCCATGACAGTAACCGACTGGAATGTTTTTTAATTTCAAAAGATGCCTGCGGATTCAATTAATATTTGAATTTCTTTTCTTTTTTCCCTCCTTTCATAATCCGGCAAATTGCCGGATTATGCTAATCTTAATATAAGTCATCGACTTTCTTGACAAAATACGGAATTTTCTCCTTGACGGTAAGACAAAAAAGACATAGTTGTCTTCTACTATAGGTCATTATAGACATATTTCATAAGGAGGTAACCATGGACATCACAAGGAGAGGTTTCTTGAACCTGTCCGGCGTTGTAGGATCAGGCATTGCCTTATCCTCTCTGGGCATCAGTTTGAAACCTGCCAGAGCTTACGCAGATGAGCTCAACAAGATGAATCGGGTCAAGGCGGCAAAACAGGTAACGACGATATGCGCTTACTGTTCTGTCGGCTGCGGCCTCATTTGCAGTGTTGATAAGCTGACCGGGAAAATCTTCAATATCGAAGGCGACGCCGATCATCCCATCAACGAGGGGTCCCTTTGCGCCAAAGGTGCAGGGTTCTTCGATCTTACAGAGGCTAACAAGCATCGTCTGACCAAGGTGCTTTATCGTAAGCCTTATGGAACGGAATGGGAGGAAAAAGACTGGGACTTTGCACTTTCCCGGATTGCCCGACTGATCAAGGATACACGCGATAAGGATTTTGTGGTGAAAAATGCCAAGGGCGAACTGGTCAACCGCTGCGAGTCGATCGGTCATTACGGCAGTTCCAACGTGGACAACGAGGAATGCTGGATCATGAGCGTCAAGTGCCGCGCTCTGGGTTTGGTCTATATAGACCATCAGGCCCGGGTCTGACACAGTCCCTCTGTAGCGGCTCTGGGAGAGTCGTTCGGACGCGGTTCCATGACGAACCACTACTGTGATTTAAAGAATGCCGACGTTATCCTCATTATGGGCAGTAATGCCGCCGAGCATCACCCCATCGCCTTCAAGTGGATATTGAGGGCAAAGGAAAAAGGCGCCACGATCATTCACGTTGATCCCCGTTATACCAGGACATCCGCCCGCTGTGATTTTCACGTTCCTCTTCGCTCCGGTACCGATATTGCCTTTCTGGGCGGTATGATCAATTATATTCTGGAAAAAGATAAATACTTCAAAGATTACGTACTCAATTACACCAACGCTTCATTTATTATCGGTGAAGACTATTCCTTTAATGACGGACTGTTCTCCGGTTATGACGCTCAGAAAAGAAAATACGATAAAGCAACGTGGGTGCTGGAAAAAGACGGCAGCGGCCTTCCCAAAAGGGATATGACGTTGAGCAATCCCCGCTCAGTTTTCCAGATGCTGAAAAATCATTACTCCCGTTACACCCTGGACAAGGTTTCCAGCATCACCGGCGTGTCGAAAGAAAACCTCCTGAAGGTTTATGAAATCTACAGCGCCACCGGTGTTCCGGACAAGGCCGGGACGGAATGCTACGCCCTGGGTTGGACACATCATACAGTGGGAAGCCAGAACATCCGCACTATGGCGATAATCCAGCTGCTGCTGGGCAATATGGGCATCGCCGGCGGCGGCATCAACGCACTGCGCGGTGAACCCAACGTGCAGGGTTCGACGGACCATTGTATTTTGTATGGCAATCTGCCCGGCTATCTGAAGATGCCGTCGGCTTCACTGGAATCTTTGGATCATTATCTGGAAAAATACACACCGGTATCGAAAGATCCCCAGTCGGCCAACTACTACTCGAATTATCCGAAATTCTTTGTCAGCTTCCTGAAATCTCTGTGGGACGACAAGGCTACCAAAGAAAACGGTTTTGGTTACAACTGGATGCCCAAGATGGACGACGGGAAGCACTATTCCACGATGCACATGGTCGATGCGATGTACGAGGGCAAGGTTAAAGGCTACTTCTGCGTTGCCGCGGATACAGCCGTCAGCACTCCGAATTCCAACAAAGTCCGCAAGGCGATGGAAAATCTCGACTGGCTGGTGGGTGAAAATATTTTCAACAACGAAACCTACGAATTCTGGAGAGGTCCCGGCGTCGATCCCAAGAAGATCAAAACGGAATGCTTCCTCCTGCCCGCTTCTGCAACAATGGAAAAGGAAGGCTCGCAGAGCAATTCCGGCCGCTGGGTGCAGTGGAAATACAAGGCAGCCGATGCTCCCGGTGACGGAATTCCCGTAGGCGAGATCGAGATTAAGATTATGGCGGCTGTCAAGAAGCTGTATGAAAAGGAAGGCGGTCCCAATGCCGAGGCCATTACCAATCTCAAGTGGGATTATCTGGACAGCAAAGGACATATGGATGTATTAAAAGTATCCCATCAAATCAATGGCCGTTTCACAGAGGATACGGTGATAGAAGATAAGGCCAAAGGCACAAAGACCGAATTCAAAAAGGGTCAACTGGTACCGACTTTCGGCAATCTTCAGGCCGATGGTAAGACCGCTTGCGGTAACTGGATCATGTCCGGCAGCTATACCGCCGACGGCATCAATAAGATGCAGTCCAGGGGTAAGGAAGATCCGACCGGATTGGGCCTCTTCCCGAACTGGTCATTTGCCTGGCCGGTTAACCGCCGCATCATTTACAATCGTGCATCCTGCGATGTGAATGGCAAGCCCTACAATCCCAAACGCAAACTCCTGGAATGGAAGGGAGATAAATGGGTGGGTGACGTACCGGATGGCCCCTGGCCGCCGATGGCGGATAAGGAGAAAGGTAAATATCCTTTCATCATGAAACAGGATGGAGTGGCTTCTCTGTTCGGACCCGGCATGGTCGACGGTCCCTTCCCCGAGCATTACGAGCCGCTGGAAAGCCCGCTGACGAAGAATCCCATGTCTTCGCAGCTCATTAATCCGGCCATTGAAATCTTTAAAGGCGAAATGGATAAGGTCGCCAGCGCCAGCGAGAAGTTTCCGTATGTCTGTACAACGTATTCCTGCACGGAACACTGGTGCACCGGTGCTTTGACCCGTTGGCAGGCCTGGCTCTTGGAAATGCAGCCGGAACTCTACGTGGAAATTAGCGAGCAACTGGCCAAGGAGAAAGGCATTCAAAACGGCGCGCGCGTCAAGGTTTCTTCTGTGCGCGGCGAAGCTCCCTGTGTCGCCATGGTAACGAAGCGCTTTAAACCGTTTACGGTCGAAGGAAAAACTGTTCATCAAGTCGGTATGCCCTTCAATTACGGCTGGCTCTTCCCCGAGGATGGTTCAGGCGGAGACAGCACGAATATGTTAACCCCAACCGCTGGCTGTGCGAACACCTTCTGCCCCGAGTACAAGGCGTTCATGGTCAACGTAGAAAAGGCATAGGGGGGAGACGATGAAAACTGAATTCGTAAAACTGATCGATGTAACGTTGTGCACGGCCTGCCGAGGCTGTCAGGTCGCCTGCAAACAGTGGAATGAAATGCCCGGGCTGAGAACGAAACAGCAGGGCAGTTATCAGAATCCGCCGGATCTCCAGTGGAACACCTGGACCCTGATCCGGTTTCAGGAGTACGCCCCTAAAGACGGCGAATTCAAATGGCTTTTCCGGAAAGACGGCTGCATGCACTGCACCGATGCAGCCTGCGTCAAGGTGTGCCCCAGCGGCGCCCTGTATCACACGGAATACGGAACCGTGGGCATCAACCAGGCAAAGTGCATCGGCTGCAAGTACTGCATCTCCGCCTGTCCCTTCGATGTTCCCCGCTATAACCCGGAAACGGACAAGGTTTACAAATGCGATCTCTGCTACACCCGCCTCCAGGGGGATCAGCAGCCGGCCTGCGTCAAATCCTGCCCGACTGGAGCCCTTACCATCGGCCTTAAGGACGTCATGATCAAGAAGGCCTATGCCCGGGTGAAGGAGCTTGGTGGTGACGCCAACGTCTATGGAGACAAGTTCGTCGATGGCACCCACGTGATTTATGTCCTGGGTGAAAAACCCGAAGTGTACGAGCACCTGCCGAAGAGCCCCAGCGTGCCGGTCACAACCATGCTTTGGAAGGACATCCTCAAACCTCTGAGTCTCCTGTCTGCCGGCGGCGTGATTGCAGGCTCGTTCCTGCATTACATCATTCACGGACCCAAACTGCCTGACGAAGAACAGGGTCAAGAACCGAAGGGAGGGGAATAACCATGAGAAAAGGATTGATTCAAGCGACGGACTCCTTTGAAAGGATCGTGCACTGGTGTCTGGCTGTTTCTTGCCTGATCCTGTGCTTTTCGGGACTGGGAATAATGTTCCATTCCCTGAATTTTCTCGGTGAACCTTTCGGCGGGCTGAAATCACTGAAATATATTCATAACTTTACGGCGCTCTTCTTCATCCTGTCCCTGTTCTTTTCTGTTCGCATGTGGTGGAAGGAAGCGGGGATCTTTGTTTTTCCTGAGGATCTGGACTGGATCAAAAGCGCGGGCGGTTATCTGTGGCATGTGGACAAGGTTCCCGAGGTGGGCAAGTACAATCCCGGTCAGAAGATGTTCTTTCTGGTCGTGGCTCTCGGCGGAGCCGCCATGGTTCTGTCAGGGCTGATCATGCTCTTTCCGTTGAGCATCCCGGCCGCCCTCGTGAGACTGATGTACCTGATCCATGCCGCGGGATTTGTGGCGATTTTCGCCTTCTTCTTCATTCACCTCTACCTGGGAACCGTGGGCTCCCCGGGATCGCTGCCCGCCATGACGACGGGCTGGGTAACCCGCGCCTGGCTTAAGAAACAGCACCCCAAGTGGCTCAAGGAAATGGAAGAACACGGAACACTGGTCGTCTATGGGGAAGAAAAATCTTCATCACATGGACATTAAGTCTGTGAACATGACCTGTCATTAGCAAGGAAAGAAGGGGGGGACACGTCCTTCTTTCCTGTCAGGCTGGTGAGAGGGATGCCTTAATCGAAAGGAGAAGAAGAAATCCAGTTATGATCACGGAACAGTTAAAAAATGACATTCACCGGCTTCTAGGCCGGTATCCCGAAAAACAATCGGCGCTCATGCCGGCGTTGATGCTCGCTCAGAAAGAAAATGCCAACCGGCTCGATCAGGATGACATTCGAACCGTTGCAGAACTTGTCGACGTGCCCTTCGGTAAAGCTTACGGCCTCGCCACGTACTACTCGATGTACAATGTGGAGAAACCGGTGGGCCGGTATCATCTTCAGGTGGATACAAATATCCCGGCCACCCTCATGGGGGCGGGGGAAATCCTCGACCATCTTGAAAAGACCCTGAATATCAGGGCGGGAGAAACAACACCCGACGGACTGTTTACCCTGTCGGAGGTGGAATGCCTCGCCTCCTGCGGAACCTGCCCCGTTATCCAGGTTAATGATGTCTATTACGAGAACATGACGCGGGAAAAAGTCGACTCTCTGCTGGATTCCCTCAGAAAAGGAATGATGCCGGAAAGTGAAACGATCTATTCCTTCGGCAGCGTCTGCAACGTCCTGCTGAAAAATCGCGGTGTGAAGGATGCCACGGCGCTTGCTGTCGCAAAAGGCAACGGAGCCTATCAGGCCCTGGCCAAGGCCGGGACCATGAAACCGGAAGAGATTCTGGAAGAAGTGAAAAAGGCCAATCTGCGGGGACGCGGCGGCGCCGGCTTCCCGGCTGGCGTCAAGTGGGGCTTCATCCCGAAGGATACGGACAAACCGGTTTACCTGATCTGCAATGCTGATGAAGGGGAACCGGGAACCTACAAAGACCGGCAGATCATGGAATACGATCCGCACCTGCTGATCGAGGGAATGGCCATCGCCGCCCGCGCTATCGGAGCCCGGCAAGCCTTTATTTATATCCGGGGCGAATTCGCATGGATCGCGGACATCCTGGAAAAAGCCATAGGCGAAGCGAAGGCGGACGGTCAGCTCTCTGAATTGGACATTATCGTTCATCGTGGCGCAGGGGCCTATGTCTGCGGTGAGGAAACGGCGCTGATCGAATCCATCGAAGGCAAGCGGGGACAGCCTCGCATCCGGCCGCCTTTCCCCGCCGTGGAAGGATTATATGGGTGTCCCACCATCGTCAACAATGTGGAAACACTGGCCAGCGTACCTTTCATCATCGAAAAGGGTGCGGAAGCCTTCAAGCAGTGGGGATTCGAGAACAATTACGGCTTCAAACTGTTCGGGATCAGCGGCTGCGTAAACAAACCCGGGGTGTATGAATACCCTCTTGGTGTTTCGTTCAACGAACTGATGGAAGCCGCCGGCGGCGTGAAAGGAAAACTGAAGGCCGCCATCGTGGGTGGTCTTTCCGTCGCCATCCTGAAAGCCGAAGAGCTTCAGGATCTGACGATGGATTATGATTCCTGCGCAAAACATGGAACAGGCCTGGGTTCGGGTGGAATCATGGTCATCAGCGAAGATTTTTCCATCCCTGAGCTTGCCTTGAGAACCATTAAATTTTACGCCCATGAGTCCTGCGGCAAGTGCGTTCCCTGCCGGGAAGGCTCCTATACCCTCGTCAAAATTCTCCACAAACTCCTTTCCGGACAGGGAGAGGCTGCGGACATCGAGAAGATCCTCGGGATCTGCAATACCGTCCGGGGATTGACCCTGTGTCCTACAGGGGAAGCTTTTGCTGTGCCCATTCAAGCGATGGTCGAAAAATTCCGTTCCGAGTTCGATGCACTGATTAAAAAGTAAGATGATGATCACAGATCAAGGAGAGAGGGAATATTCAATATGAAAATTACTATCAATGGAATAACCTGCGATGCCGATGCTGGTCAGACCGTGCTTCAGGCTGCCAGGGCAAATGGGATTTACATTCCGTCCCTTTGCTATCATGATAAAACGGGGGTCGCGGGAAAATGCCGCGTCTGCGTCGCGGAAGTGGAAGATATGCGGGGACTTCAGGCCACCTGCACCCTGCCGGTGCGAGAAGGAATGAAGATCGACACACAATCGGAAAAAGCCTTGGCGGCCCAGCGACTGGTTGTGGATCTGCTTCTTTCCACAGGACGGCATGACTGCATCTCCTGTGAGAAAAACGGAATCTGCGAACTGCAGGATGCCGCTTATTACCTGGGAATTGAACGTCCCAGCATTCAATATGCAGATGTCCAGAAGGGCATTGATGAAAGTTCCGCATTCATTCGAGTCGACCGCAACAAGTGCATCTCCTGCGGTCGCTGCGTCGCCGGCTGCAACGATGTCGTCGTCAACGAGGTTCTCGATTTCGGCCGACGGGGACACGAAACGTCCATCATTTTCGACACCGACTCCCCCATGGGAGCATCAACCTGTGTTCAGTGCGGCGAATGCGTTCAGCTCTGTCCTGTGGGCGCTCTGATCGAGAAAAAATCCATCGGCAAGGCGCGCTCCTGGGAGATCGAAAAGGTCCGCACCACCTGTCCGTATTGTGGTGTCGGCTGTCAGCTTTATCTGCACACCAAGGGGGAACAGATTGTCAAAGTTACCGGTGTGGAAGAAGGTGCACCCAACAAGGGAAGGCTTTGCGTCAAGGGGCGATTCGGCTACGATTTCATCTATTCCGGGGAACGCCTGACCACCCCTTTGATCAAGGAAAACGGCGCGTTTCGGGAGGCCTCGTGGGATGAAGCCCTCGATCTGGTGGCCGGCAAGTTTAAACAGATCATTGCTGAAAACGGCCCGGACGCCATCGCTGGCGTCAGTTGCGCCCGGAGCATCAACGAAGACTCCTACCAGATGCAGAAACTTTTCCGCGCAGTCATCGGTACCAATAATATCGATCACTGCGCGCGTACCTGACACGCTCCCACTGTCGCCGGTCTGGCGCAATCATTCGGTTCGGGAGCAATGACCAATTCCTTCGGCGAATTCGCCAATGCAAAGATGTTTTTCTGCATCGGCACCAACATGACGGAAGCCCATCCTGTGGCGTCCACATTTTTGAAAAACGCGGTCCGGAACGGGGCTAAGCTGATCGTGGCGGATCCCCGTAAACAGCCCCTTGTGGATTTTGCCGACATCCACTGTCAGATCCGGGTGGGAAGCGACATCGCCTTCCTGAACGGCATCATGAACGTGCTGATCACGGAAAATCTTTACGACAAGAAATTCGTGGAACAGAAATGCGATAACTTCGAGGCCTTCAAGGCCAAGATTCTGGAATATCCGCCGGAACGGGCCGCCGAGATTTCCGGAGTGAGTGTGGAACAGATCCGGGAAGTGGCCCGGCTGCTGGCTTCAGTGAAACCGGCGATGCTCTGCTACACCCTGGGGATCACGGAACACACGACCGGGAAGGACAACGTGATGAGCACGGCCAATCTCCAGCTCCTGCTGGGGAACCTGGGAATGCCGTCCGCCGGCGTGAATCCCCTGCGCGGTCAGAACAACGTCCAGGGTGCCTGCGATATGGGCGCCCTGCCCAACGTCTTCCCCGGCTATCAGAAAGTTATCGATCCGGCTGCCCGGGCCAAATTTGAAAAGGCCTGGGGCGTCGAGAAGCTGCCGGAGAACAACGGGTTGATGATCCCCCAGATGATGGAGGGACTGGTGGACAAGTCCGTCCGGGCATTTTACATCTTCGGAGAGAATCTGGCCAATACGGAACCGGACATCCATAAGGTGGAACACGAGCTGGCATCCGCGGAATTTCTCGTCTGCCAGGATATCTTCCCCACGGAAACGACCCGCTTTGCTCATGTGGTTTTCCCGGCCGCCGCGTGGAGCGAAGATGACGGAACGTTCTCCAGTAGTGAGCGTCGCGTCAACCGCGTCCGCACGGTTAAAACCCCGCCGGGTGATGCTCGACCCAACTGGTGGATCTTCAGGGAACTGGCCAAACGGATGGGACAGGAATGGACTTCCAGCAGTTCCCAGGAAATCTGGGACAACGAAGTGTCCGTTCTGGCGCCAGCCCTGGGCGGCATCAAATACCGCCGGATTGAAACGGACGGCCTCCAGTGGCCCTGCCCGACGGAAGATCACCCGGGTACGGCCTTCCTGCACCGCGACGGCATCTTCACCCACGGAAAAGGAATCTTCAATCCCGTGGACTGGGCGCCTCCCGCGGAAGTGCCGGATGCGGAATATCCCTTCGTGCTCAGCACGGGCCGCCGCCTCTTCCACTATCATACCCGCACCCAGACGGGCCGTTCCGGCATGAATCTGATTCTTTCGGAAGAAACGGCGGATATCTCCCCGGCAGATGCACAGAAACTTGGCATTGCTCAGGGTGAATACGTGAAAGTCAGCTCGCGGCGGGGAGAGGTGAAGGTGCGGGCAAAGGTGACTGAGCAGGTGCCCGCCGGCATGGTTTGGATGGCCTTCCATTTCCGCGAAGGCTGCGCCAACTGGCTGACCAACGCGGTCTATGATCCGGTAACGAAAACGGCAGAGTACAAGGCCTGTGCCGTAAATGTGGAAAAACTCTAAAAAGAAATTCTCATTTCAAGCCGCGTGGTCTCCTTTCCGGGGCCACGCGGCCTTCCGATTACACATCAGAACGCCCTCTTGAACTCAGGGCGGCCCCCATGACTTCCAGAAAGCGGCCAGGGCGAACGGACATGACCATTGCGTAGTCCCGCCTGGCAGATTGTCCCATCGACACCGTGGGTTACGAAAAGGATGGTCTTGCGGTGAGTTTCCCAGAGGCGCATGTTTCTACTTTGTCAGATCCCATATTCTCTCCTTCTTGTCCGTCTCTTTAGAAGGGGTGGAATGATATGGAATTGTCAAGCTACCGCCTCAACTTGTTCAGCCTTTTTTACTGCTGCCTCAAACGGCCTGAAAATATTCCGCGGGCACTTCTCAACGCAGATTTCTTTGCACTCCACACCGTAATCTGCGCATTTCTTGTGATCAATGCGGATGAGATCGCCCTCTACCCTCACAGCTCCTGCCGGACAGGCTTTGATACACATCTTGCAGGTTATGCATCCCACCTCGCACACAGACCGCACCGCCTTCCCGGGATCCTTTGTGCTGCAGGGCACCCAGACGCGAGCGCTTGAGGGAGTGATTTCAATGACATTCTTTGGACATGTTCGCACGCAGGAGCCGCAGCCCACACACTTCTCAACATCGATGACTGGAAAGGAATTATCCAGGGTAATGGCCCCAAATGGGCAAGCCGCAACGCAGTCCCCGAAACCGAGGCAGGCGTATGCACATTCCTGTGGCCCACCGAAGGCAAGGTTCGCACCCGCACAGGTCTGATAACCGAGATACTTGTATTTCTGTCCAACTTTTCCCTCGATGCGGGAGCATCTTACTGCAGCGACCATGTTGGCGGCGCCGGATAACTTTTTCCCGGTAATTTCCGCAACAGCTTCCGCTACCGCAGCCTTGCCGGGAAAACAGAGATTGGGGGACACCTCCGGATCGTTAACAACCGCTTCTGCATACCCTTCACAACCTGCGTAACCGCATCCACCACACTGTGCTCCGGCAAGAACTTCAAGCACTTCCTCCACCTTTGGATTGGTTTCGACAGCGAATTTCTGTGCGGCCAATGCCAGCCCAATGCCGAATAAAAGTCCGATGCAGACGAGGAATGCGATTCCTCCGAGTGCCAATTTAACCAATACTGGATCCATTGTTTTACCTCAATCAATACAGATTTTTTAAAAACAGCGATTCCGGAAAAGCATGCCTGAAATCAATATCTCGATACCGCACTCCATATATAACATATTTTTATATGTCAAATTCAAATTAGCTATAGTAAGGAGTTCATGATAAAAAACATGCATGAGCAATTTTCCAGAGGAAGGCTGTCGCCGTATCTCACACACGAACGCAAACCGGACAAAGCGGCATGGACTCGGCAATCCGCTCACTTTGGCCATATTTCATGGTTATTCCTTACACATTCTCCTCTTTCTATCTCCCCATTTCAGTAGATGCTATATTTAATATATTGCTTTTACTTATATTATTAAGAATATTTCTGCCCTTTCTATTCTATTTTTTTATTTGACGCATTCAATTAAATAATATAGCAATGATTACATTACAGCTTCATGATGATGATAAAATAAAAAAAGGATCAGAATCGATCCTACAAACTGATTGCAATACCCTTAAGGAAGCTGACCCAGGTCCATCTGCAACAACTTTGCAGAAACTGGCAAGAAAAGGAAATATTTTCAGGATAATGGATATTTTAGCCTTTCAATGCACACAACGAATATGAGGAGAAGTTAGAGAACTTGGACGGTTCTCGGCAATGCTTTTTTCCGCTCCTTTCCCACAGCAGACCGAATAGGCTCAGCCCTATCCTGCCGCGGAGAAAGCGGCGGTGTACAGGGAGGAGGCCGCTCCTGGTCATCCAGACCACATTCCTCAAAAAACAGACTACCCGGAAAATTTGACATTTCCCTATAATCTGAAGCGATGTTGCGTCTTTAAGACATCCAAAGTTCAGCTCCGGAAGAGGGCTGTTCATTCGGCCTCCCTGTATCTCCTCGCAGAAACGTCCTTGTCTTCAGGTCATAGAGACAGAGGATTTTATTGGACAGCCATATAAACCTTTATAAGGAAAGGACATAAGAAAAGTGGAAAAAGAACAGATCGAACAGCTTTACAGAAGCTTGGCAAACAGCAAGTTTGGCGATGTGATGGTTGTCGGTGGGGGGATCAGCGGCATACAGGCTGCGCTGGATCTCGGCACGGCGGGCTTCAAGGTTTACTTTGTCGAGAAATCGCCGACCGTCGGCGGAAAGATGGCCCACCTTGACAAGACCTTTCCCACCAATGACTGCTCCATGTGCATCGAGTCTCCCAAATTCGTTGAATGTAAACGGCATCCAAATATCGAGATGATCACCTATGCGGAAGTCGAAAGCGTGGAAGGAGAAGCAGGAGACTTCACGGTCACCGTGGTCAAGAAACCCCGATATATCGACGAAAGCAAGTGCACGGGTTGCACCACCTGCGTGGAGTACTGCCCAGCCGTGTATCCGGATAAATTCAACCAGGACATCTCGAAGAACAAAGCCATTCATATTTACTTCGCTCAGGCCATCCCCCTGGTCCCCTATATCGATGACAGTTGCCTTTATCTCAAGGAAAAGAAATGCCAGATCTGCTTAGGGGTTTGTCAGTCAAACGCCATCGATTTCAGCCAAAAGCCGGTAAGGATGGATATAAACGTGGGAGCAATCATCCTGTCTCCGGGCATCGAGGCCTATGATCCCAGGGCAAAGGAAGAATATCATTACAACGACTTTGCCAACGTGGTCACCGGCCTTGACTATGAACGTCTCCTGTGCGCTACCGGACCTTACGAAGGCGAGATATTGCGCGCGTCCGATCTGAAGCATCCCCATAATGTCGCCTGGATCCATTGCGTCGGTTCCCGACGGGTTACCCCTGGCGATAACAGTTACTGTTCCGCGGTCTGCTGCACCTATACCCAGAAGCAGGTCATTCTGACGAAGGACCATGATGAAGGAGCCCGGTGCACGATCTTCCATAACGACATTCGCTCCTACGGCAAGGATTTTGAGCGCTTTTACCAGAGAGCGGAAAATCTTCCCGGCATCCGCTTTATAAGAAGCTATGCATCCATCGTTAAAGAGGACCCGGTGACGAAGAATGTCACTGTGAGATATACGACGCCTGAGGGCGTCAAAGAGGAAGAATTCGATATGGTGGTTCTGTCCGTCGGCCTGGTTCCTCCCGCAAATGTAGAAAAAGTGGCCAGGGCGTTCGGCATCGAACTCAACGATCACGGGTTCTGTAAAACCAGTATCTCCAATCCACTGGAGACGACCCGTCCCGGAATCTTTGTAAGCGGTGCCTTCATCGGCCCCATGGATATTCCGGAGGGGGTTCTGGGCGCCAGTGGGGCCGGTTCCATGTGCGGTGAGATCCTCTCCTACCGGCGGGGAAATCTGTCCAAGGAAAGGGTCTACCCGCCGGAAAGGGATGTTTCCCAGGAAGAGCCGAAAATCGGCGTCTATGTGTGTCACTGCGGTGCCAATATCGGGAGAATCGTCAATGTTCCGGCAACGGTTGAATATTCCAAAACATTGCCTCATGTGGTTCACGCTGAAGAAAGCCTCTTCATCTGCTCGACGGAAGCCGCGGCCATGCTGGCAAAGGATATCCAGGAAAAGGGGCTCAACCGCGTGATTGTCGCCGCCTGTACCCCCCGGACCCACGAACCGCTGTTCCGGGACACCCTCAGGGAGGCGGGAATCAACCAATATTATTACGATATGGCGAACATTCGGGAGCATTGCTCCTGGGTCCATTCAAAAGAAAAGGAAGCGGCCACGGAGAAGGCACAGGATATCATCCGGATGTCCGTCGCCCGTGCTCATTTTCTGGAGCCCCTGCAGGAATTCAATCTTCCCGTCGACAAGAGGGCCTTGGTCGTTGGTGGCGGCATCGCCGGAATGATCAGCGCATTGTCCATCGCGAATCAGAGACACGAGGTTTTTCTCGTGGAAAAGGAAAAAGAGCTCGGAGGAATGGCGAGGAGACTCCATTATACCCTGGAAGGAATGGATGTTCAGGCGTATCTGCGGGATCTGATCCAGAAGATTTATCAGCACCCCATGATCCATGTGTATACGAATGCAACCATTCCTGAAGCGAGCGGTTACGTGGGTAACTTCATCACCAGGGTGCAGTCCGACCGGGGACTCACGGAAATCAAACATGGCGCAATCGTTATCGCCATCGGAGCCGACGAATATAAGCCTACGGAATACCTGTATGGACAGGATGAGCGGGTTTTGACCCAGTTGGAATTGGAAGAACGAATCGCCAGGGGGGAAGAAAACGTTGTCCAGGCCCGGAATGTGGCGATGATCCAATGCGTCGGCTGCCGGAACGAAGACAGAAATTACTGCGCCCGGATCTGCTGCAGTCATGCCATCAAAAACGCACTGAAGCTCAAGGAGATCAACCCCGGGGTTGAGATCTCGATTCTCTTCCGGGACATGAGAACGTACCGTTATATTGAGAATTATTATCGGGACGCCTCGGAAAAGAACGTCAAGTTCATCCGCTATGAACCGGAAAATCCTCCCCGGGTGGAAGCCGTTGTCGAGGAAGGCAGGCCGGTCTTGCGGGTGACCGCGGCTGATCCCATTTTGGAGAAGGCGCTCGCCCTGGATGCCGACTTTCTCGTTTTGTCCGTCGCCACGATTCCCTCGGCGGAAAGTGAGGAAATATCCAAAAAGTTCAAGGTGGCCCTGGGTCCGGATGGTTTCTGTCAGGAGGCCCATGTCAAGCTGAGACCTGTGGACTTCGCCGCGGAAGGGGTTTACCTATGCGGGATCGCGCACTACCCCAAGCATATCTCGGAAGCGGTTGCTCAGGCCTATGGAGCCGCCGGGAGGGCCTTGACCCTTCTCGCCAATGATACGGTCGTTGCCTCGGGATCTGTCTGCGAGGTGAATGAAAAAATGTGTATGGCCTGTGGAGCCTGTGTTCCGGCCTGTACATATGGAGCTATCGAATTCAAGGAGACGAAGCAGGGTAAAAAAGCCTCGGTCATCCCTGTTCTCTGTAAGGGCTGCGGTCTCTGTAATTCTAAATGCCCGACAGGGGCCATTCAACTGAAGCACTATACCGATACAGAACTTCTGACGCAGATCGATGCGGCGGGCTCCAGCGAGCTGGTCGTGGAGTCTGCGGCTGCGGCAGTTGCAGAAGCGTAAAAAGAAACCAATTCAGAAAGGACGTATTGCCAACCTAAGGAGGTAAGATAAGAAATGAGTGCGGACGCAACGTTTAAACCAAAGATGCTGGGTATTATCTGCAACTGGTGCTGCTACGGAGGCGCCGACCTGTGCGGCGTTTCCCGTTTTCAATACCCCACATATATACGGTTGATCAGGGTGATGTGTTCCGGCAGAGTCGACCTGAAATTCATCTTCCGGGCTTTCCTGACCGGACAGGATGCGGTATTTGTCGGCGGCTGTCATATCAACGACTGCCATTACAACCCGGAGGGAAATTATGATGCGTACAGCATGGCGACGTTCTGCAAAAAGCTGCTGGAGCACATCGGGATCAATCCCAAACGGCTGAGGCTGGAGTGGGTTTCCGCCGGCGAAGGAATTCGTTTCGCCCACATCATGAACGACTTCAGCAGGGAAATCGAAGAGTTGGGACCTCTTGGCAGCAGTGAGGGGATTGACAGAGACGAATTGAAGTCCAGACTGGAACAGATGGCCAGGCTGATCCCTTATTTCAAGCTGGCAAAGATGAAGGAACTGGCCCTGCACGATCACGATGAGACGGCCTATGCCAAACTGTTTACAACTGAAGAAGTCGAGCGTCTGATTCGCGAAGCGCCGACGTACTACATCGATCCGGGAAAGTGCCAGGCCTGCATGACCTGCGCACGGAAATGCCCCGTCGATGCGATCATAAGCGCCAAGGGGCAGGTCCATGTCATCGATCAGGATAAATGCATCAAATGCGGGACCTGCTTCGAAGTCTGTCCGTCTAAATTCCGTGCGGTGACAAAGCTGGTCGGCCAGCCCGCCCCGCCTCCACTTCCGGTAGATCAAAGAACGGTCATAAGAAAAGGTAGGGAACAGACGGCATGAAAACAAATAAGAGTATTTAGGAAAGCAAGATTACTTAGACCAGGGCGTGATTTCAATTCCGTCCGGATGAACCACAGGCAAGGACTTGGCAGATATCATGTTAAGTCCTTGTTTTTTTTGGTGTGTTGTGTCCCCGATCGATCATTCCGCAAACCGATTAAGAGGTGACGATCTTTTTTTTACGAAAACGTATGTTGAGTTATTTCTTTCTAAAAATTCCATTTACACGAACTGAAGTTTAACAGACGGAATAAAGAGAAAGGCAATGGGAGAAGAAGGCAGAGTCTTCGTGCATAAGCATTTCAGTCTTGAGGCACTTGCAGACCGGCATGAGCAATATTACTCTCTGATTTTTAAGTAATACTCAAAAAAAGAACACCATGTCGGACATCCGGGCACGGGAAACGAGATGCCTTGAGGAATATGCTTGATAAGGCTGAATCCGACGGAAGAATGGTATTGTAAAATTTTTTACAGTTGAATATTAACGCAGTTCTGACTTTGTTCCTATCTGCGCAGCGTTGCAATCAGCCGGTGAGATTTCAGCAGCAGGTCCAGGGCGGCGTTAATATCGACTATGACAAGATCACAGCAGGCAATTGCCTCCGAAGAGGCGCCTTCAGGTCCGATGATGCAGATTCCCAGAATGGATTCCTTCAACATCGAAACGTCGTTTGCGCCGTTTCCCATGGAAACGGTGGAATCCCTGCCCAACTGCCGCACCAGTCTGAGCTTCTGCTCCTGTTCATCGCCCGGATGGAGAATGTGGATTTCAACGCGAAGATCCTGGCCCAATTCCTTAGCTTTACCCTGGGTATCCGCCGTGATGATGACGATGTCGACCAGTCGGCGCAGCGATTCAAGTCTTTTGGGAACTCCTTCAATGACAGCGCCGTCCAGGGAAATCGTTCCGTTAAGGTCCAGGACCAGATGTTCGAACCTGTAAACGCCCTTTCCAGGGATATCAATCTCTATCAATCTTTCTTCACCTCAAGATAATTGTTCTCTTAGGCTCATCCACAACTTCTCCGATTACAGCGGCGTTGTCAACACCTGCTTCATGGATTGGTCTGAGTCAGCTCCGAAATATTCCGGAGCCGGGCGGGGATGTCCCATTTCTTCATGAGGTGTGCCACGCAGGGAGGCACGAGATGTTCCCACGGTTCACCGTGAATCATCCGGTTGCGGACGTCTTCCGCACTGATTCCCTTTGCCTCCAGGGGCACTTCCCACAGGACATGAGTTTTAAGCCCTAACAAATGGAAGTAATTCAGCTTTTTCCTTCCCCAGTCGTCATAGATGGAAAGGAAAAAAACGGCGTCCATGGGAACATAGCATCGGTATAACTCGGGAAGGTTGATGGGGAGAGGAACGATGGAAAAGTGTGACGACTCGATGCCGGCCTCTTCCAGTACGGTACGGATCATGACATAACGTTCATAGTAAGTGAGCGGATTGGCGAGGGAACTGCTACGCTTCTTATCCACGGTTTCTTCCATGGTCAGCTTCGGATCCGGGTTGGTGATGCCCACAAACAGGTGCCGACAGAGTCGCATTCCGGCGAGAAGGTACTTTAGGTGGTCGTTATGAAACACCTGAAAGCGGCCATGGATGACCCCTGTTTCGATCTTCGGAACCGTCTCGCCGATCATTTTGTTGTACCCCCTTCGTCCACTGCGTAGCATTGTTTTTCATCGGGAAGTGAGATCCGGGCCAGCAACGCGAGGAATTTCCTGACCTCCCCCTGGTTCCTCAAATAGAATTCCGCCTCCGTGCTTCCCCCGACGGCGACGGTTATCCCATTCCCCCGAACCGCCCGGAACGCTTCTTCATCGTTCGTGTCATCTCCCATATAGACCGGAAGCCCTCCTTTACCTATTCCCTCCAGTAGCTGCCGCACTGCGTCCCCTTTGCCGGTTGCCCCCTGCGGCCGGATCTCGAAGACCTTTCTCCCTTCGATCACACTGACCGTTCCCACAAACTTCCGGGCAATCCCCTGGAAAGAATCCAGGAAATTCTCCAGAAGCACCGGCGCTATCCGCCTGAAATGGATGCTGACCGTCAATCCCTTGTCCTCTATCTGAACCCCGGGAAGGCAGGCCAATGCCTGGTGCACCGCGGCGAGAAATGCATCCAGTGCGGCGCGGCCGCCGTCGCCGCCCGTTCCCTTTTCCGTCTCCGCCCCATGGCTCCCCGCATACACAAGGCCCGGCAAACCCACACGATTCCTGATGTCGTCAAGGCTTCTGCCGCTGATCACTGCGACAGGATAATGCTCCTGCAGCACGGCGAGGAGGAGGCGGATATCGTCCGGTATGGCCGCCAGTTCCGGCTGCTCCACGATGGGGGCGAGAGTGCCGTCGAAATCCAGGCAGAGAAAGAGTTCCCGCCCGGCAAGGCGGGCGGCGATTTCATCCTCATGCGCGAGGGCATGTTTTCCTCCCTGTTTCGTGACGGGGAGGAGGGAAAGCTCATCGAGGATGTCGCCGACCCAGGAATAAACCGTATTCCCCTGCACCTGTTCCCTTAACTGCGTCATCCGCTTTTTTTTCTCCCCGCTGGACAGAGTGAGAGCCTCATGGATGGCGGCGGCGCATGCCTCGATATCAGTTGGATCGACAAGAATCGACTCGGTCAGTTCGGCGGCTGCGCCGGCCTGTCTGCCCAGGATCAGGACGCCGTCCCCGTCTCCCCTGGAGGCCACATATTCCTTCGCCACCAGGTTCATCCCGTCACGAAGCGGGGTGATGACGGCCACATCCGCCATCCGGTAACAGGCAACAAGATCCTGCTGATCTAGTTTGTTTTTGAAATAGATGATCGGTCTCCAGTCCGCCGTGCCGAACTCCGCGTTGATTCGGGCGATTCGGTTCTCGACTTCCCGGCGGTGGCGCAGGTACGGCTCCCCGTTCCGAGTCATGACGGCAACCTGAATGAAGGAAAATTTCCCCCGGAAGTCAGGGTTGTCTCGGAAAAAAAGCTCAAGCGCCCGGAGTCGCTGAACGATTCCCTTGGTGTAGTCGAGCCGGTCGACCGCAAGGCCGACACGCCGGGGCAGACGGTATTTTTCCCTGAGGCGCCGAATCCGGGTGATGCGCCCCTCCCAGGCAACGGTCATGGCATCGTAATCGATGCCCGCACCGAGACATGCCGCGGCACAGGCCATGAAATTCCCTGCATAGAGAGGAATCTGAAAGCCGAGAAGGTCATTTCCGAGAAGCCCGGCAAGGATTTCTTCGCCATGGGGGGCACAGGCGAACAGTTCCCGCTCGGGCCAGGGTATGTGCCAGAAATGGGCGATGGTCCGATCCGGGGACACCCCGCGTAGCATCCGGGGAACGAGGCAGAGGTGATAGTCATGGATCCAGATCGTGGAATCCGCCCTGCATTCTTCGAGAATCGCTTCGGCAAACACCCGGTTGGTCTTTTCATACTCCGCCCAGAAAGGGGGAGCGTAGACGATACGATCCGTTTCGTCATGAAAGAGCGGCCAGAGGACCAGATTGCAGAACCCGTGATAATAATTTTCCACCGCTGCCGCGGAAAGCCAGATTCTTCTGAGGGTATAGGCCGGGTTTTCCGGCGGGACCCACAGACGGCCACCGGCATCCGCCCCCTCCCGGTCGCCGCTGCCGCTTCCCCAGGCAACCCATGTTCCCCCTGTCACCCGCAGGACCGTATCGAGGGCTGAAACGACCCCGCCAACAGAGAATTCCAGTTGCAATCCCTGATCGGTCATTCGGTGTGCGTACGGTTCCCGGTTGGAAGCGACAATGAGCCCGCCCCGGAACTTGTCGCCTCTCCCGGAAAGCTGGACGTCCAGTGGGAACAGCCATTTCATGGGTTCAGTCCACCAGCAGAGGGCTGTATCGGCCCGGCGTGAACGGCTGGTCATCGGGCGAATCCATGAGCCCCCAGAGTTTTCCCCGATCCAGGAAGTTGAGCACCAGATACATGAGCTCCTTTCCCCGGACGAGGCTGAGCCCGCCGGCGGCGCAGCTGACCTCGTCGAAATTCCGGACGTCATCCCTCCGCACGTATTTGCCGGTCATGACCAGCGGCACGCTCTCGCCGGTATGGATCATGGTTCCGGAGGAGGCGGTGGAATGATCGGCGGTCACGATGAAAAGGACGTCATCATCGGGGATGATTTCTTCAACGGCGTAGTCCAGCGCCGAGTCGACCGCCTCGATGACCCTTTTCTTGATCAGGGGATTTCTCGTGTGGCCCGCCTCGTCCGTGACTTTGGTATGGACGTGGATGAAATCATATTCCCGAGCCCGATGCGCCCTTTCGAGCCGCTCTCGAAGATCCCGGCCTGGGTCGTTTGTATCTCCGACCTTCCGGATATCCATGCCGATCACCTGACCGATACCGTGGTAAACCGCACCGGAGGCGATCATCAACCCCTTGAGCCCCCACTTTTCCGAAAACGAAGGCAGTCTGCCCAGCATCCCGGCCCGCTGGGTGCCGACGGCGTTGATGGGGGGAAGCCCCTGTTCTTTCCGGTTTTTGTTGAGAGGGTGTTCCGAGAGCGTCTGGTGGCTCCAGCGGAGATAGGCATTGAGGACCTCGGCGGTTTTTCGGGCGCGGGGATCCTCGACCTTGGATCGCAAGGGAAGGACCTGCATGAGAGGACGCCCTTCGGCAATCGGATTGGAATCGGTGATAGCGCTCAATACGTCCCCACGGAGCAGGAGGATGCCTGCGATCCCTCTGGTGGGCAGAAACTCCACTGAAATGCCGTCCCGGCTGAAGCGTCCGACCGCTTCATGGAGAATTTGACAGCTTTCCCGGTCCAGCTTCGGATTCTCATGATGGAGAACGAGGGTGTTCCCGTCCCTGACCACGGAAAAGATCCGGGCCAGGAGGGCCGCATCCCCCTCGTGGACATCGAGACCTTCCCCAAGCGCTTCGACCACACCCCGGCCGGGAAATTCCTCCAGGCGATACCCGAACATGAGAAAGTGGGCCAGTTCGCTCGGCAATGCCGCGCCTTGGAGATGGGAATGAAAAAGCCCGTTCATGCCGATTGCCGCGATTTTGTCGAGATTGGGGGTGTCGGCGGCCTGGAGGGGGGTTTGGCCGTCCAGAACGGGATGGCTCCGGTCACCGAGACCGTCGAGAAGAAGAAGGATGCAGCGCATGTCAACTCCCTGGGAAAGATTCTCCGGTCAGCCCTGGGATTTCTTACGCGGCAAACAGGGCCAGCGGCTGCTTCTGCTGTTCCCCGACAGACAGGAGGGAGCGGCAATCGAGGTAGCTCACGAGAAGGTCTCGAGTGGAGAGAACTTTCTCCGGACTCATCAGTTCAATAACCCACCAGTCACAGGATTCCGCCATCCCAAGGAGATCCAGACGGCTGGAGATGTCCGTAAGACTCTCGGGAGCAATGTGTCCATACCCTTCCAGTTCCGTATGATAAATATGGGCATTCAGGAGCTTATCCCTGTTGGGGAGAACATACTCGCCGCAGATGTTCATTTGCGGATAAAGATTTCTTACTCCATGGGCATGGCCGATATCGATGGTCACGAACGCACCGCTTTCTGCAATGATGTGATTGAAGAGGCGCGGGTCATTGGTCAAGGGGGTCATCAGGTTTTCCAGAGCCACGGCCACACCGTTACTGTTGCCGTATTCCACGAGAACGGACAGATTGTCGATAGCTTTTGCCAGGTCGATCCCTTCCCCGGACGGATTGCCGAGCCCGGAATGGATTGTCATGTGCCTTCCGCCGGCCTGGGCTACTTGCTCCACGGTGCTCATCAGGAGATGAAGGGAGTCTTCGCCGCGACGGTCAGTGTAGGCGATGTCCACTCCGAAGAAACGGCAGTGATAACGAAGCTGGAAATCGGAAAGTGTCTTCATGCGGGAAAGAAACTGATCCTGCGGCAGACAGGGATCGATTGACCAGTCGATGGCCGAGAAACCGTTCCCAAAGGCGAATTCCGCCAGCTTATCCGCATCCTGGTCAAAGATATTGCACATGGCGATCTGTGGCTGCATTTTTGAAAAAAACCTCACCTTTAGATAAAACTCTATGGACCCTTGCAAAAAAGATAGACGCCCTTGATGAATTTCCTCAAGATCACAGCGGAAGGATTTTGATTAACAGACTCAGGTTTCAGGTCGAACATGATGTCTTTGCCATCGAAATGAAAAGTGAAAAAGTATCCTTCTGTCATGTAGCGTGCCGATTAACAGAAATAGAAATTAACGTCAAATCAATAATATTTATAATAGATTTATATTATTCCTTTTTCTTATAGAGGATGTCGGTTGAGAGGAAATCAGGAGGCGATCGCCAGCAGAGGGAAGGGAAAATTTAATTCACATAACAAAAAGGAATAATGAACTGCCATGCATAAAGAGGATGAATTTGACTAATGGCTCTTCGTTATATACTAAGAGCGTTCATGAACAGATGGTTTGTCAGCAGATGAACTGCAGATGAACTGAAGTAAATCACCCGATTAAGAGGAGGATGCCATGAGAAAAAAATGTATCGTTACAGTGCTTGCCATGATCTTTTCCCTGTTTGTTCTGACCGCCGGCGGCGTCGCGGGAGAACTGGACGCCTTCAAGGGACAGAGGGGGACGTTGAAGATCTCGGGCGGCACGGCCCATATCCCGGTCATGAAAGAGGCGGCTCAGAGGATCATGAGCGCCTATCCCGACATCCAGATCAGCATTGCCGCCGGCGGGTCCGGGGTCGGCATCAAGCAGGTCGGCGAAGGCCTGGTCAACATCGGGAACACGGGAAGAAAACCGACTGACGATGAGATTGCCCGGTATCAGCTCAAGCTGCATCAGTGGGCTCTGGACGGCGTCGGTGTAGTCGTCAGTCCGAAAAACAGAGTCAAGGCGCTTACCAAGGCTCAGGTGATGGATATCTTCACGGGTCGGATCAACAACTGGAAAAGCGTCGGCGGCGAAAACAGGAAAATAAACATTTACACCCGCGATGAAGCGAGCGGCACCCGCGAGGTTTTCTGGGAAAAAGCGCTGGATAAGGGGACTATTGCTCCCGTTGCCAACGTGGTGGTTTCCAACGGGGCGATGAAATCGGCCATTGCCCAGGATCCTTACGGCATCGGCTATGTTTCCGTCGGTCACATTGACCGCACTGTTGCGCCGGTCGCCCTGGATGGCGTGATCCCGACGATCAAGACGGTGAAAGAAGGCAAATACAAGATCGTCCGGGGGCTTTACAGCAACACGAAAGGCGAACCCACCGGCCTCACCAGGGCCTTCATCAATTACCTGTACACTCCGGAAGGTCGGAAGATTATAGAAAAGGAAGGATTTATTCCCTTTCCATGAGCGACTGGAAGGAACGGGGAGCTGAGAAGATTTTTCTCCTCTCCACTATAATCAGTTCATCCATAACCCTGCTGATTCTCGGTTTCATGGCGTTCATGGCCTTACCCCTCCTCCGTGGCGGGCTGTTCTATCTTCTCACGGAGCCATGGGCGCCTCAGCAGGGGCTTTACGGGATCTATCCCATGATCGTCGGCACTGCGGTCATTTCGCTTCTCAGTCTGCTTTTTGCCTTTCCGTTGAGTCTCGGCTGTTCGTTCCTCATCAGTTCCATAGGCCCGAAATCGCTGAGCGCCGCCTTCCGGAGGATGGTTCAGATGATGACGGGCATTCCCACCGTGATCTATGGCTTTGTCGGCATTTTTCTGCTTGTTCCTGTGATCCGGGAGCTTTTCCAGAGCGGTTCCGGGATGTGTATTTTCACCGCGTCCCTGATGCTGGGCGTCCTGATCGCCCCAACGATGATCCTCTTTTTCTGCGACAGTTTCGACCGGGTTCCCCGATCCTACATCGACGCCGCCGATTCCCTGGGCGCGAACCGCGCGCAGACGCTTTTATACGTTATTATCCCTTTGGCAAGGAAGGGCATCTTCATCGGAGTTCTTCTGGCTTTCGGCCGGGCGATGGGGGATACCCTCGTATCCCTCATGATTGCGGGAAATTCCATCGCGACGCCAGGGTCGCTTCTGGACTCGGTGCGCACGCTGACGGCCCACATCGCGCTGGTCATCGCCGCCGATTACGAAAGTCCGGAGTTTCGCTCCATCTTTGCCTGCGGCCTGGTGCTTTATCTTTTCATCGCCGTCGTTATTCTTGCCGTAAGACGCCTGGCCTTCCGGGAAAGCGGGAAACGGGCATGAAACGGACGGGGGAAAAACTGACGATCTGGTATTCGTGGACCTGCGGGCTGATTCTGTCCGCCGCTGTTTTCTCCATTCTCGCCTACCTTGTATTCAAAGGGGCCGGAACGCTTAATATGAAGCTGATCTTCGGGGATGCTTCCCCTCTGAGGGCTGTTTTCCTTCAGCAGCGCGTTTTCGAGGGCCTGTTCCCCGCTATCGTCGGCACCTTTATCCTGGTCGCTCTGTCCATTGCTTTCGCGCTGCCGATCGGCTTCGCCACGGGCATTTACCTCGCGGAATACGCGGACTTCCGGGTCAAAAACGCCTTCAACCTGATTTTTGATATCCTTGCCGGCATTCCGTCCATCGTGGTGGGGCTCTTCGGATTCGCGCTGGCTGTTTTTCTCCACAAGCACTATTCCAGCAGCATCCAGCCGTGCCTCCTTATCTCGAGTCTTGCCCTCGCCTTTCTCGTTCTGCCGTACATCATCCGGACCACGCAGATCGCCCTGGAAGGTCTTTCTCCCGATACCCGCCTGACGGCCCTCGCCCTTGGGGCAACGAAACTGCAGAACCTGTTTTATGTCCTGATTCCCCAGTCCCTTTCCGGAATGGTCAGCGGGCTCATTCTGGCCATCGGCCGCTGCGCGGAGGATACAGCGGTCATCATGCTAACGGGAGTCGTAGTGGCGGCGGGAGTTCCGAAATCCGCTCTTGCCCCCTATGAAGCGCTGCCGTTCTACATCTATTACATTTCTTCCCAGTACACCTCGCCGGAAGAACTGATGAACGGTTATGGAGCGGCCCTGATTCTGCTTCTACTCTGCCTGTTCCTTTTCACCCTCGCCTTCGTCATCAAAAAACGCCTCACCTATCTCGCTTTTTATCGCCCATGAAAACAACTCTGCAGGATAAGACAAAAATACAGGTTGAGGATCTCAACTTTTTCTATCGGGATCGTCACATCCTGAAAGACCTGACGGTCCGGTTTGCAGAAAATTCCATCACGGCGCTTATCGGTCCTTCGGGGGCGGGAAAATCCACCTTCCTGATCACCTTGAACCGCCTTTGGGAAAACCTCCCCGAGGCCAGGATGAGCGGCAAAGTGGAGATCACCCTCGATGGGCTGCGTCGCGACATCTACCAGGGGAATCTTCCGGTAACGGAGTTGAGGAGGCAGGTGGCGATGGTCTTCCAGACACCCAACCCGTTGCCCATGAGCATCTCCAGAAACATTGCCTTTCCCCTGAAGATGGCAGGCAACAGGAATCAGGAGGAAATGCGGCACAGGGTGGAGCAGGCCCTGAAAATGGCCTATCTCTGGGAGGAAGTGAAAGACCGGATGAACGATGACGCCCGGAAACTTTCCGGGGGACAGCAGCAGCGGCTCTGCATCGCCCGGGCGCTGGTTCTTGAACCGGAGGTTTTACTGATGGACGAGCCTACCTCTTCACTGGATTCGACCGCCACGGAAGTCATTGAAGACTTGCTTCTGGAACTCAGGCAGCACCTGACCATTCTGGTGGTCTCTCATTACCTGGATCAGGTGAAGCGGGTCGCGGATCGGGTGGTCACCTTTGAAGACGGCGTCATTATTTCTTCATAAAAAAAACCGACAGCCTTTGGGGCGGCTATGTGTCAAATCAAGAAAAGACAGGGAATTTAAGATTCTCGGGATACGCTATAACGAGTTGCAGAGATTATTCAGATATTCAATGATATCCAGGGCGGTCTGCCGGACCTCGGAACACATGCATTCACCGAATTCTACGGATTCCGGCTGGATGCCCAGAATCGCCATGCTGGCGTTCGTCTCTTCCCGAATGATGCCCAGGAGCACGGAAATCGGGAAATGGTGGGTGGAAAAAACCGTATAACGCTGAATCTGATCAAGGGGAATGGTTCGTATTTCTCCCGGTGAGCCACCGAAATCCGCGGCATCGATGACGACTATTTTTCCAGGTCGATAAGCGATCGCATCCTCCACGATATCTTCCGGATTCATCAGGGCATTCAGGACAAGGAAGTCCTTCTGATCGGCAATTTTCCTCCCGATGAAAGGGCCGACGCCATCGTCGGCCCTCAGGGAATTGCCGATCGTAATCATCACCGTGCGTCCCTCCGGCCTCAGGGCCGACAGGACTTCTTCATTCAACAAATTTGACATTCAGATAATGGGCGGAGCAGGAAATGCAGGGATCGTAAGCCCGAACCAGCATTTCCATCTTCAGGGTGATTTCTTCCTTTGTCTGGTCGAGAATCTCGGGAAGCAGCTTCATCATGTCGTATTCGATATTGGCGATGTTCTGGTTTGTCGGGATGATGCAGTTGGCCTGTTCGATAATCCCATTCGAATCTGTAACATAGTTGTGGAACAGGATGCCCCGGGGCACCTCGACGGCGCCGACGCCGTCTCCCGCTCGGACGGGAATTTTCTGCTGCTCGTTCACGCCGACCACGATCTCTTCATCGTAATTGATGCCGTTTTTCTTCAAATCCTTGATCAGATCGATCGCATGCTCATAACAGTGAACGATTTCCACAACCTGGGCCACCGTGTTCAGATAAGGATTGTGGCAGATCGGCTTCAAACCCAGTTCTTCGGCAATCGCCTTCGCCGTGGGATGAAGCTTATCGCTATTGAGATTGAACCGCGCCAGGGCTCCAACCAGGTAGGAGTCCCGCGACCATTTTGCAAACTTGGCGGAAGAACGGGGATCGATGAACTCGTTGGTCGCCTGCCGGTAATCCTTCTTTCCCAGACGCTTTCCGTCCGTCGAACCCACATCGCCCATGAGCAGAGGGTACTCCTCGTCGTCCGACACGAGTCCCACATACTCCGTCTCCCGGTAAAAATCGGGGAACTGGAGGGTCTTCGCCAGTGCCAGTGTTTCCGCCATGTCGTCCCTCATGGACTCCAGCATTTCAAGCATGGCATCCAGGTCCTTCGGCCGCGGAAGCTTGGTAAATCCGCCGACAATAGCGGAAATCGGGTGGACATGACGCCCCACCAGGATATCGCAGACATCGTTGCAGAGCTTCTTCATCCGCAGGGCGCGGCGGACCACCGCATTATGGGTTTTCACGAGGGGAACGAAACTGGGAACGCCGAGGACATCCGGGGCTGCCAGCAGGTAAACATGCAGGACGTGGCTGTCCAGGAATTCGTAGTCGAGAAGGAGTTTCCTCAGTTTGATCGTCTGCTCCGTAGGGGTTACGCCGAGGGCGTCCTCCGCCGCCTGAATGGAGGCCAGGGAATGGCCACAGGAGCAGATCCCGCAGATCCTCGACGTAATGTGCTGGGCTTCAAAAATGGACCTTCCCCGCAGCATCCCTTCGAACAACCGGGGAGATTCCACGACCTGAAATTCACACTTATCGATTTTCCCTTCCTTGACATCGATGACGATGTTGCCGTGCCCTTCTACGCGGGTAAGATATTCGACGTCTATCTTTACGGTTTTATTAGCCATTTTTATCTTCCTCGCTGCATTTGTTATACATGTCGAATTTGTTTCGAATCAAATCGAAATTCAGATCATACCGGGCCATAATATCATTGGCCCCGTTTCTGGCGGGATTGGTCACCATGCCCCGGCATCCGTAACAGATGTTGCCGTTGTTGATGCACCAGGAATTACAGCCCGCTTTCGTCCAGGGGCCCAGACAGGCGACCCCCCGATCGTACATGCAGACATTTTCATTCAGTTTACACTCCGAACAGACGGGATTGTCCGGCACGGCGTAGGGAACGCCCCGGAGGGCGCATTTCAGGACCTCGATCACCTCAGGGTGATAAACGGGACAACCGTTGATGAAATAGTCCACCTTGACGACCTGATGGATCGGCCGCGTCTTCTTGCTGTCAAAGAGTTGATAATCCTTCCCGTAAACGGACTGCCGGATCTCGTCCAGAACGAAGGAGTTCTTCATGCCGTTGACGCCGCCGATTGTCGCACAGGAACCGTAGGCGATAAGCACAGCGGATCTATCCCGGATTTTCCTGATCCGTTGTTCCGCATGTTCGTCCGTAATACTGCCTTCTACAATCGCAACGTCGTAGTTTTTGTCCCACTTCTCCGACATCACTTCCCGAAACTCCACCACGTCGATGGCGCCCAGGATATCCAGAAGGGCTTCGCCCAGGTTGGCAACCTGAAGCTGGCACCCTTCGCAGCAGGCGAAATCAAAAAAGGCAACTTTGGGTTTCATAAGCATCCTTTCCATTTAAAGTTTCTTCGCTTCCTTCACTTCGTCGTAGCTGAATGTGGGACCATCTTTACAGCAATAATAATTCTTCGGATGATCGATCTGACAGTGCCCGCATTTTCCCATGCCGCATTTCATATGCCTCTCGAGGGAAAGGATGATCTGTCTCTCGGGAAGATCCTTTTTCAGAAGTTCGTTGATAACGAATTTGTACATGACGGGCGGACCGACAACGACGGAGAAAGTTCTTTCCGGAATGATGGTCACACCGGGGATCAGGGTTGTAATGAGGCCTACATTCCCCGTCCAGTCCGGGCCTCCCCGGTCGACGGTGCAACTGAAATTCACATCAAGTCTTTTTTCCCACCCTGCGACTTCATCGCCGAAAAGCATATCCTGAGGTGTCCGGCATCCCAGCAGGATGTCCACTTTGCCGAAATCCTTACGGTTATCCATGACGTAATTGATCAGGGAGCGCAAGGGCGCGATGCCGAGCCCGCCGGCTACAAAGAAAAGATCGTTTCCCGCCATCACCCTGACGGGGAAAGGTCTCCCGAAAGGTCCGCGGATGCCGACATAATTCCCCACATCCAGTTTATGCATTTCATTGGTTACCCGGCCGGCAGCCCTGACACACAGTTCAAAAGAACCTTTCTTCGTCGGGGAAGAACAGATGGAAATGGGAACCTCCCCGATTCCGAAAAGTTCGACCTGAACAAACTGCCCCGGTTCATGGTCCAACTCGCCGTCGTCCAGTTTGATGTCAAACCACTTTTCAGCGGATGTCATCTGTTTTGCGGCGATGATTTCCCCTTTTCTCAGCTTCCAGTTTGAATTTACGATTTCCTCTTTCATAAACTTTCCTTTGCAAGGGCGTTTAAAGTTTCTTTGAGGCTGATGCGGGCCATGCAGGTCCTCGTGCAACGGCCGCAACCCGTACAGAAAAACCGGTAGTATTTTTCGACAGGATACTTGAACTTTCTGAAGAACCGATGTCGCTGACGCTCAGACCGCTCCTCGCGGAAATTTTCTCCGCCGGCGACTCTGGCAAAGGGTTCGAGCTGACACGAATCCCAGACCCGGAACCGGGCGCCGGTTTTCATATCCAGATTGATCGAATCGAACATGTCGAAGCAGTAGCAGGTCGGACAGACATTTGTACAGTTTCCGCAGGATACGCACCGGGATCCGACCTCCTCCCAGACGGGGCTTTCCATGGCCTTTTCAAAAATTTCAGGAAGAAACCGGGGGGCGATATTGATTTCATTCTTGAAAATCTGCCTCTTCCGCTCCCGCAAATTATCCAGCGCGGTCAGATCCGCGGCCGCTGCTTTCTGAAACAGCCCGGTCTCCCCGGCGATTTCGGCGCCGCGGTGGGTATTGATATGGCAGACAAACCGGTCTCCCACATCGGAAAGAAAGAGATCGTAACCGCCGTTGGGAAGGTGAGCATTCACCAGCGTGCAACTGGCGCTTTCATCACAGTAATCGTTGCATTCCAGACCGATGGAAAAGATATGATCCTTTCTGATCAGATAGTTGTAATCCCGAGGCCTTTCGCTGAAAGCCATGTTCAGGCACTGGATGCCGGCCAGGTCGCAGGTATGAATTCCGAATATGGCGATGTCTTCATACTCGATGACCGCCTTATCTTCGGGAATTTTCCCGCTGATATCGAAATCCAGCATTTTCTCTTTCTGGGGCATGAAGTATTTTTTCGGAGGGAGAATGGTCGGGATATACTGAAGGGCAATTCTCTCCGCCGAAGAAACCTCTTCAAAGGCAAAATTGTTATATCCTTTGTTTACGGGGGCAACGACCGTCATCTTTCCGGAGAGTTTTCTGATGAACTCATCCAGATCTTTCTTTTGCAATACTTGGTAGTTCACACCTTGAAACCTCCTCCATCTATAAATTTTCCCCTAACGAAAAACACCGGATCGGGTTGATTTGATATGCTGATTTTTTCCCTCAGCGCGCCGGACTTTTTCGGGTTGCCTGCTGAGTCTGACCGCTGCGGGAATATGGATTTCAATTTAACTTGAAAAGTTCAGATAGAATGCCCTTATTCATGAAGAACATTTTCCACGAAATACATCGACTATCCGAAAGAAGGAGGGCATGTCTTCAACACCTCGCAGTCGGCCCTTCTCTGTTAAATGGGCCGGATACCGCACGTCCCCTTTATTAGCTGTGGGATCTTGTTGCGACATTGACATTTGAAAAAAATATTATTTTTTATTTCCCATTTTTAAATATTCCCTGTCAAGAAATTTGATTTCAGCAGGAACGTAAAATTTAACCAACCCGCATTCGAAACCGTCCCGCGGAAAAGATCGTCCGTATCTGGAGAAACGCAGAAATGCCATTGTAGATATGGATTGCACAAGGGAAAAAAGACGTCGACAGGAAGCTCTCCTGTCAGCTTCCCGGACGTGTGATCCAAAATAAAAGGCCATAAAGGCGGCGTTGCGCGACCATGGAGAGATTCCATTTGCAATTCGCACATTCCAGACGTTATAAAAACACTCGATACTCGTCACTCATCCTGAACTTGAGGATGGCGCAGGCCTATGAACAGCGATCTGGACCCGAAAAATTTCCCCGGCCTCTCTGAAGCCGAAGCAGCCAAAAGATTAAAGGAGGAGGGTTATAATGAACTGCCCTCTTCCCGACAGCGCAGCATCTGGACCATCGCCTTCGAAGTCGTTCGGGAACCGATGTTTCTTCTGCTGGTGGCCTGCGGCATCATCTATCTTTTCCTGGGTGATGTCCATGAAGCGCTGATGCTGCTCGGTTTCGTGTTCGTCGTCATGGGAATCACGCTGTATCAGGAGCGCAAGACGGAGCGGGCCCTGGAGGCGTTGCGTGATCTTTCCAGCCCCCGCGCCCTGGTGATCCGGAATGGCGCCGAAAGGCGGATTGCGGGACGGGAGGTGGTTCGGGGAGACATCCTGGTCGTGAAAGAGGGGGACCGCATTCCAGCCGATGCCGTGCTGCTCTCCTGCCTCAGCCTTCTGGTGGACGAATCCCTGCTTACCGGAGAATCCGTTCCTGTGCGGAAGTCGGCGGCTCCCTGCCCCGACGGAATGAAGCGGCCCGGCGGCGATGATCTGCCCTTTATCTATTCGGGAACCCTGGCGGTGCAGGGTCAGTGCATCGCGCAGGTACAGGCGATCGGCATTCACACTGAAATCGGAAAGATCGGCAGAGCCCTTCAGAACGTTGAGCCGGAAGAATCCCTTCTGCAAAGGGAGACGGGACGACTGGTTCGCAATCTTGCCGTCCTGGGACTCTCCCTTTGCGCCCTGGTCATTGTCGTCTATGGCTTGACGAGAGGGAACTGGCTGCATGGGTTTCTGGCCGGCATCACCCTGGCCATGGCAACTCTTCCCGAAGAATTTCCTGTTGTCCTGACTGTCTTTCTGGCCCTGGGGGCCTGGCGCATTTCGCAGAAGCGCGTGCTCACCCGGCGCGTACCGGCGGTTGAAACGCTCGGCTCGGCCACAGTACTGTGCGTTGACAAGACGGGCACGCTCACCGAAAACCGGATGACCGTTCGTAAGTTGTTCGCTCAGGGCGAATACTGCACGATTGGAAATTCCGCATGGCCCATTCTGCCGGAGTCCTGCCATCAGCTGGCGGAATTCAGCATCCTGGCCAGCCAGATCGACCCCTTCGATCCCATGGAAAAGGCGATCAGGCACCTGGGCGATACCAGCCTGGCAGGAACGGAACATCTCCATGAGGATTGGACGCTGGTCCATGAATACGCCCTTTCCCCGGAGCTGCTTTCCATGTCACGCGTCTGGAAATCCCCGAATGGCCGGGATTACATCATTGCGGCCAAAGGTTCGCCGGAAGCGATTATCGATCTCTGTCATTTAGACCGGAAAGAAGCGGCGGAACTGTCCCGGCACATCAGTGCCCTGGCAGATGAAGGCCTGCGGGTGCTGGGTGTCGCCGAAGCCCGATTTGAACCCCGCGCTCTTCCGGATGGTCAGCATGACTTCATTTTCGAGTTTCTCGGTCTGATCGGCCTGGAAGACCCGGTGAGACGCACGGTCCCGGAATCAATTCAGGAATGCCGGTCGGCCGGCATCCGGGTGGTCATGATAACCGGCGACTATCCCGGCACGGCCCGGAACATCGCCCGGCAGATCGGTCTGACACTGAACGACAGCCTCATTACCGGACCCGAACTGGACTCCATGTCGGATGAAGAATTGCAGCGGCGGATTTCTGAAGTGAATATCTTTGCCCGGGTCGTGCCGGAGCAGAAACTGCGGATCGTCGAAGCCCTCAAGGCTAACGGCGAGATTGTGGCCATGACGGGCGATGGAGTCAATGACGCCCCGGCTTTAAAATCCGCTCACATCGGCATTGCCATGGGGGGCCGTGGCACGGATGTAGCGCGGGAGTCGGCGTCGCTGGTCCTCCTTGACGATGATTTCTCGTCCATCGTGCAGGCCGTTCGACTGGGCCGAAGGATCTTCGACAACATCCGGAAAGCCATGGCCTACATCTTCGCGATTCATGTGCCGATTGCCGGAATGTCCCTGATTCCCGTACTTTTCAAGTGGCCGCTCGTCCTGATGCCGGTACATATCCTGTTTCTGGAATTGATCATTGATCCAGCCTGCTCGATTGTATTTGAAAACGAAAAGGAAGAAGCCGACGTGATGAAGCGCCCCCCCCGCAATCCCGGCGAGCCTTTATTGAATGGCAGGATTCTGGCGATCAGTCTGCTGCAGGGAGTCAGCGTCCTCTGCATTATTCTGGCTGTTTTTATCGTTTCTCTGTATCAGGACCACGGCGAACGCGATGCCCGCGCCCTGACCTTCACCACCCTGATCGTCGCCAATCTCTGCCTGATTCTCACCAACCGCTCCTGGTCGCGAACAATCCTGGGCTCCCTCCGTTCTCCCAATCCGGCGCTGTGGTGGGTGATCGGCGGAACCCTCCTGTTCCTGGGACTGGTTCTTTACATCCCTTTCCTGCAGGATCTGTTCAAATTTGACCGGCTCCATTCCTCCGACCTCTGGCTGTGCCTGACGGCGGGGATCTTCAGCATTCTCTGGTTCGAAGGGCTCAAGCTTTTCAACGGTTTAAGGGGAAAACGTTGAGAATGCCTGTCAAACAGAGTGGTGGAACCGGCCGCTCAGATCGAACTTCAGACTGGAGAAAAAAAGAAAAAGGCCGCCAGGGCGATGATTCCGACTGCCCCGGCGGCTCGCGAAGGATGGTGGGGAAGTATCGATGAACTCCCCCCAGATTGCGATCGTTGTTTAATTATTTACTTGTTGCCTGTCCTGTCCGCTCCCGGACTCATCATGCGGGGGCCATAACCCGGACCGAATCCGTCGCCGGGGCCTCTTCCGTACCCTTGACCGGGTCTCTTATCGGAGCCTAAACGGCAGCCTGACGGACCGAAATCCCTGATTTTCTCGCGCTGCTCCGGAGTCAGCATTTTATAGACCGCCCATTTATAGCTGGTCCTTTTTTCATGGAGCTGATCCCTCAAACTCCGGATTTCCTTCTCTGTAGCCCTGATTTTCGCCTCATCCAGGCTCTTTTCCTGCCAGAGCAGCCTCAGGTCGCCTTTCCGGATGAAAATTTTGTCGTGCAGAGGCTTGACATCCTTCTGATGAGCCTGCTGCATCTCCGCCAGCTTCGTCTTCTGTTCAACCGTCAGGTTCAGTCCGGGAATTTTGGTCACATCCCTGCAGGGACCGTCTCCATGACCTCGCCATCCCCGGGCGTACGAGGGAACGGCAATCACCGCAACCAGAAAGAACACGGCCATAACCGCCAGTAATTTTTTCATGATTTTCTTCTCCTTTTCTTGATTGATTTTTATTCTTTACAGGGCAACAGCCGTGCCATATCGAAAATTTACGAGTAACATAGCTGAATGACTGGATTATTTTAATTTTACCTTTCATTGCCTTCGGATCGCGACAGAAAATATGGATAATAAGTATCCAATTATGCTATCCAGTCGACTACGGATTATCCACCCGGCAACGGGAATCCCTGAAATCCCCCGCAACGGAACCGGACGGAACTGGCATTTGCATGAAAAAAAGTGAAAGAAAACTCTCTTTAAGGAATTTCTGGGTGATGATTCCCCCGTGGGTCATTCTGGGCGCGCTCCTGCTGCTCATCCCGCTTTTCGGCACCATCACCCTGGGAAACATCCACCTGGAAAGGGAACTGACCACCCGCCTGCTGATCGAAAAGGGAGAAGCCCTGATCCGCTCCTTCGAGGCGGGCGCCCGGACCGGCGCCGGTCTGGAGTGGAGCAGCTTCCAGCTCCGGAAGCTTCTCATCGAAACGGCACGCCAGCCGGGTGTGAATCATCTCATCATTGCCGATTCGCAAGGAGTCATTCTGGCGGACAGCGATCCCTCCATGGTGGGCGAATTATACGGGTGGGATCTGGATCTTGCGGCTGCTGCCCAAAAAACTCAGGTCGCCTGGCGGCAGATTGCCAACCCCCAGGGCGCCGAGACCTTCGAGGTCTACCGGGGCTTTCTGCCTGAAGAAGGCCCCTTTCCGGGACTCGGCGAGGAATCCGCCTCTCCCGATAACAAACGCCCGGATGGCAATCGTTCCCGTGACTGTGTTATTTTTGTCGGACTCGACATGGGTCCCGTCCTTGCGGCCCGGGAACAGGCGGCCCGCAATGCCGTCATCACGGCTCTATCGCTTCTGCTCATCGGCTTTGCCGGCATGATCTCCCTATTTCTGGCGCAGGGATACCGGTCGGTCCGAGGCTCCCTTTCCCAGGTCAAGGCCTTTTCCGACAGCCTGGTGGATCATATGCCCATCGGGCTGGTGGCCATGGACCTCGAAGAAAAGATCATGGCCTTCAACGAAACGGCGGAAGTCATTTTCAGGTTGTCTGGCGGGGATGTTCTCGGGCGTGAGGCTTCCGGAATCCTGCCGGACGAGCTTCTGGAGATGCCGGATACCCTGGATGCAGCCGGACCGATTCTGGAAAAGGAGATGGAATGTCAGCTCGGCGACGGCCGGACTGTGCCGCTGGAAGTGATCGCCACACGACTCCAGGACGATGAAGGGACGTTGTTCGGTTACGCCATCCTGTTCCGGGACCTGACGGAGGTGCAGCGCCTGAAAAGTGAAGTGGAACGCAGCCGGCGACTGGCGGCCATCGGCAGTCTTGCCGCCGGCGTGGCTCACGAAATCCGCAATCCCCTGAGCTCCATCAAGGGGTTTGCCACGGTCCTGCGGGAGCGGCATCGGGAGAATCCCGAAGACCAGCGGATCGCGGACATCATGATCTCGGAGGTGGAACGACTGAACCGGGTGATCGGTCAGCTTCTGGAGTTTTCCCGTCCCCTGACCATGAACCGCAAGGATTCGGCCATTGAACCGATCCTCCAGCACACGGTTAAGATGATCGAGGAACAGGCACGGAAAAAAGGCATAGACATCAGGACCGAGTTCCCGGAGGGTGTCCCGGATCTCCTCATCGATCCCGACAAGATGACCCAGGTTTTTCTCAATCTGTCCCTCAATGCCGTCAATGCCATGGATACCGGGGGAACGCTTTCCCTGAAGATCTCCCGGCCTGAGGCGCGCACGATCCGGGTGGATGTCGCCGATACAGGTACGGGAATCCGCCCGGATGAACTGGGTCGGATCTTTGATCCTTATTTTACCACCCGCCCCTCCGGCACCGGTCTGGGACTTCCCATCGCTCAGAGAATCGTCGAGGCCCACGGCGGGAAGATCGCCGTGGCAAGCCAACAGGGAAAGGGGACGGTGTTTTCCGTTTTTCTGCCCTGCCGGGAAACCTCTGCCGGACATACGGATAAGGAGTTGTCTTTATGAAAAAGAAGAGTGAAGTCCTTGTTGTAGATGATGATTTCGCCCACAGGACCATGCTGAAGACCCTGATTTCCGGGTGGGGCTATGACGTTTCGGAGGCCGATGACGGTCAGTCCGCCATCGAAGCCGTCCATCGGCGCCCCTTTGACCTGATCCTCATGGATATACGCATGGTCCGGATCTCCGGGATCGAGGCCCTGGAAGAGATCAGGCGGCTCAACCCGGCCATTCCGATTATCCTCATGACGGCCTACGCCTCCGTGGAAACGGCCGTGGAGGCTCTCAAGAAAGGGGCTTATGACTATCTGACCAAGCCCCTGGACTTTGACGAACTCCGGCTTGTTCTGGAGCGGGGCCTTGAACACACGCGGCTGAAAGAGGAAAACCTGCTCCTGAAGGAGCGGCTGGGAATCCGCTTCGACCGGCGCAATATCATCGGCCGCAGCGAATCCATGACGAGGCTTCTCGATCTGGTGGCCCAGGTGGCCCCTTCGGAGGCGACGGTTCTTCTCAGCGGGGAATCCGGGACAGGAAAAGAGGTTATCGCGGCAGCCATCCATTATAACAGCCTGCGGAAGGAAAAACCGTTCATCAAGATCAACTGTGCCGCCATCACGGAGACACTTCTCGAATCGGAACTCTTCGGCCATGAGAAAGGCGCCTTTACCGGAGCCGATCGCCGCAAGGAGGGAAAATTCCGACAGGCTGACGGAGGAACGATCCTCCTCGACGAGGTGAGCGAAATGTCGCTGGCCATGCAGGTAAAGCTGCTGAGGGTCCTTCAGGAGCGGGAAATCACCCGGGTGGGCGGTGATGAGGTGATCCCCATCGATGTCCGGGTCATTACCGCCACCAACCGGGACCTCGTCCGGGAGATCGCCGCCGGGCGTTTCCGTGAGGATCTCTATTACCGGCTTAATGTGGTGACCCTCCAAGTGCCTCCCCTGCGGGAACGGAAAGAGGATATTCCCCTGCTGGCCGCCCATTTTCTCAAGGAATTCGCCGAGAAGAACCGCAAGGAACTCAAAGGGTTCACCCCTCGGGCGCTGGACCGGATGCTCCGGTACTCCTGGCCCGGCAATGTGCGGGAACTGATGAACACCGTGGAGCGGGGTGTGGTGCTTTCGCGCTCGGACTATCTGGACGAGTCGGATCTCTCTCCCATTCTTCTGGAAAAGGAATCTCCGGAAGAAAATCCGGAATGCGCAGGCGGCAATTCATCACTGGAGGTTGTAGAAAAGGAAACCATCCTGAAAACCCTGGAGGAAGCGGGCGGCAACAAAAGCGAAGCGGCGCGTCGCCTGGGCATCACCCGGCGCACCCTGCATCAGAAACTGAAAAAATACGGAAAAATGTAATCTTTCCTTTAAAATGAAAACGGTCTGGAAAAATTGCTTTTGCGAAGAAGGAAACCAGCGGGGCAAGGCATCATGGAAACATGTTCAAGTGAAAAGGGCTCGTGAAAATGAAGGATGAAAACAAAGCCGGAGAACAACTTCTCCAGCGGCTGGAGGCAATGCACCAGCGGATTGCCGAACTGGAAAAATGGAATTCCCAGTACAGGCGGGTGGCGGAGGCGCTCAGTAAATCGGAGCGTGCCCTGTCCATCGAGAAACAGATTGCCGATATCTTCCTCACCTGTCTTGATGAGGAGGTCTATGGAGAAGTGTTGAATGTGGTCCTGAAGATCCAACGGAGTCAATACGGCTATTTCGGCTACATCGATGAGGACGGGGCGCTGGTGATGCCGTCCATGACCCTCAATGTCTGGCAGGAGTGCCAGATTGTGCAGAAGAGCATTGTCTTTCCCCGGGAAAACTGGGGCGAACGCCTTTGGGGGCGGGCCCTGCGGGAGCGGAAATCCTTTTATGCCAACGGCCCCTTCTCGGTGCCGGAAGGACATGTCCCGATCCAAAGCTTCCTGACGGTTCCCATTCTCTACCGTGGAGAAAGCATCGGCCTTCTCTCGGTAGCCAACAAGGAAGGAGACTACACGGACGAAGACCGGAAGATCCAGGAAGGAATTGCCGGCCACATTGCCCCGATTCTGCATGCCCGTCTTCAAAGGGACCGGCAGGAGAAGGAACGGAAACGCGCGGAGGAGAAGTACCAGCAGCTTTTCGAGCTGAGCTCGGATGCCATTTTCCTCATCGACGACGAAATGGGGCGGATCTATGAGGCCAACGCCACAACGACCGCTTTGTACGGTTATACACGCGACGAGCTTCTGGAGAGAAAGAACACGGATATGTCCGCTGAACCGTCGGAGACAAGGGCCGCCACGATCGGAAGAAGAACGCTGATCCCTGTCCGCTGGCACCGTAAAAAAGATGGAACGGTTTTTCCCGTGGAAATCACAGCCAGGCATTTTACCTGGAATTCCCGCCCCGTTCACATCGCGGCCATCCGGGACATCACGCCACGTCTGAAAGTTGAAGAGGAGCAAAAGCGACTGGAGGAACGTCTGCACCGCGCCGAAAAGATGGAAGCCCTGGGCGTCATGGCCGGCGGGGTGGCTCACGATCTCAACAATATCCTCGGGGTCCTGGTGGGATACTCGGAACTGCTTCTGCTGAAGATGCCGGCGGACAGTCCGTATCGGGGACATATTGCAAACATCCTCGAATCCGGCAAGAAGAGCGCCGCGATTATCCAGGACCTTCTGGCTCTCACCCGCAGGGAAGTGGCCGCGTCCAAAGTGATCAACCTGAACCGTGTTGTCAGGGATTATCTAAATACGCCGGAATTCGAGATGTTACAATCCCTGTATCCCGGCGTGACCTTCCGAACGGACCTGAATCCGGATCTGCTGAACATGAACGGCTCTCCGGTGCATCTGGGAAAAATGGTCATGAATCTGGTGTCCAATGCCGTGGAGGCTTCCTGCGAAAGGGGAGAAGTGACGAGCCGCACGGAAAACCGGTATCTCGACGCGCCGGTATCCGGATATGACGACATGAAGGAGGGGGAACACGTCGTCCTGGCGGTGTCCGACCAGGGAAAAGGCATCGCCGCCGAGGACATCGGCAGGATTTTCGAGCCGTTCTATACGAAAAAGGTGATGGGAAGAAGAAACGGGACGGGATTGGGGCTGGCCGTGGTCTGGGGAGTCGTGAAGGATCACGGGGGATACATCGACGTGCGGAGCACCGAGGGTGAAGGAACCGTCTTTACGCTTTATTTCCCGGTGGTTCGAGAGGAAGAGGCCACGGAGCAGCGGAAAGCTTCTCTTCTTCAATATCAGGGCAGGGGGGAATCCATTCTGGTCGTGGATGATGTAAAGGAACAGCGGGAACTCGCCCGGAATATGCTGACCACACTGGGCTATCGAACAGCTGCCGTTTCCAGCGGGGAAGAGGCGGTGGAGTACCTGCGGACTTCCAGGGCTGACCTGATGGTTCTGGACATGATCATGACGCCGGGAATCGACGGTCTGGAGACCTACCGCAGAGTCCTGGAAATTTCCCCCGGACAGAAGGCCGTCATTGTCAGTGGATATTCAGAGACGGAAAGAGTACAGGAAGTTCAGAAGCTGGGCGCGGGCGCCTATGTCCGGAAACCTTATCTGATGGAGAAAATCGGAATGGCGATCCGGAAAGAACTGGACCGGGATTGAGGAGGAAAAGCGTCAAGGAACCCTGAAATCCGACCAGCCGAAGCCGGACTGAGGGTCCCTCGATGACTTGTCAAAAAGGCCGCCGGTTATTCCTCTGCATTCATTTAATCCCTGGTTTTACCCGATGGCCCTGGATCCGTGCTCGCCCGTACCGATCCGGACGCACTCCTTAAGGTCCAGAACGAAGATCTTGCCGTCGCCGATCTCGCCGGTGTGGGCGCCCCTGACAATGGCCTCGATCGTCCGTTCCACGAAATCCTCGTTGACGGCGATGTCCAGCCGCACCTTCCGCAACAGCCCCCCCGCCTCGCGCGTTCCCCGATAGATTTCCGTATGCCCTTTCTGCCGGCCCTGCCCGAGAACGTTGGAAACGGTCATCAGATTCACGTCCACCGCCTCGAGGGCCTCCTTCACTTCCCCCAGTTTGTGGGGCTGGATGATGGCAACAATCAGTTTCATAATATTCCGCCTCTCTAATCGACGACCGTGTAGGCCGATTCGCATTGCTGGCTGAGATCCAGCCCCAGGATTTCACTTTTCCTGTCCACTTTCATGCCGAGAAGGGCATCCACAACCTTGAAGAGGATGAAGGTAACGACCCCGGCATACAGAACGGTAACGCCCACCAGCATCAACTGAACAAGAAACTGATGCAGACCGCCGAAAAACAGGCCGTCCGCCCCGGCGGCATTGACCGCCTTTTCCGCGAGAAGTCCGGTGGCAATCGTTCCCCAGGCCCCGCCGACTCCGTGAACACCGAAAGCATCCAGGGAATCGTCATAACCCAGCCGGCCCTTGACGACGGCGATGGCGGCATAGCAGATCACACTGACGCTCACCCCGATAAAAATGGCGTTGACCGGGGTTACAAATCCACAGGCCGGCGTGACGGCTACCAGACCGGCCACGGCGCCGGTCACGGCCCCCAGGACGGTCGGGGCGCCGGAAAGCCGCCATTCGATCAGTGCCCAGGTCAGGCCGGCGGCCGCTGTTGCGGTATTGGTCGTCACAAAGGCATTGGCCGCCAGTTCATTCGCCCCGAGAGCGCTTCCCGCATTGAAGCCGAACCAGCCGAACCACAGCAGCGCGCCTCCCAGGACCGTAAAGGGCAGATTGTGCGGCCGGAAAGGCTCTTTTTCATAGCCGATCCGTTTCCCCAGCAGAATCGCCATGACCAGGGCGGAAATCCCCGAACTGACATGAACCACGATTCCTCCCGCGAAATCGAGCGCTCCCAGGTTTCTCATCCAGCCTCCACTGCCCCAGACCCAGTGAGCCAGCGGATCGTAGACCAGGGTGGCCCAGAGAACCGTCATCACGAGAAAAGCCGAGAACCTGACCCTTTCCGCGAAGGCGCCGATGATCAGCGCGGGGGTGATAATGGCGAACATCGCCTGAAACATCATGAAAGCGAGGTGGGGAATGGTCGACGCATAATCGCCGTTGGGCGAACCTCCCACGCCGGAGAGCCCCACCCACGAAAGACCGCCGATGAGCCCCCAACCCGTATCCGGGCCGAAGGCCAGCGAGTATCCGTACAGGACCCACTGCAGACTGATCACGCACATGATGATGAAGCACTGCATGAGAATGGACAGAACATTTTTCCGACGCACCAGGCCGCCATAGAAAAAAGCCAGGCCGGGCGTCATGACAAAAACCAGTACGGTGGATATAAGCACCCAAGCTGTATCTCCCGCATTCATGATACATTCCTCCTTAACAATTTCCCGGAAGACCGATCATGAAAAGCCCGCGGCTTACGATCGGCCGGCGAAAAGCTTTTCCGGTAAACTTGACGCCTTAAACAAGAAGGAGCAAAGGAAGTGCCAAAGGGTGTAATCTCGATATCTTATTGATATTACGATAATTTAAAGAATAATGATTTTGTTCCCGGATTAAAACGAAACAGTTTTGTTCCGTATACCGGGATAGAACCGACAAAAATGTCTGGTCGTCGCCGACAAGGAAATTCCCCTTGCGCAACGCGGCAAAACATGGAAAGAAAGTACCGGATTTCAGGGTTGTCGAGCGCTTTCGGAGAGAAAAGAATGAACCTGGATTATACGCTTTTAAGGAGCAGGAAAAGAAAAAAAACAATCTGCCTTCAGTTGAGGAATGACGGCCGGATCATCATCCGGGCTCCTTTTTTTACCCCTGAAAGGGAAATCGACGATTTCTTCCGGTCCCGGGAGGAATGGCTGAAGCAGCGCATCCGGGAAAAGGAGTGTCGCACTGACAGAAAAAGCACCTCCAAAACTTTTCAGAATGGGGAACTTTTTCTTTTTTTGGGAACCCGCTATCCTCTCCGCATCACAGCCCTGGAAACTCATCCCCGGGGAAGGCCGCTCTTTGACGATCGGCACATTATCCTGCAACGGGATGACGCGGATCAAGGACGGGAGATCCTGACAGCCTGGTACATGGAACAGGCGGAAACGCATTTTGGGCAGAGACTCGACTTCTTCAGCCGGCAACTGAATCTTGTACCGACAGGGTTCAGAATCACCGGGGCGAGAAGTTTCTGGGGCTCCTGTTCGGCGTCAGACAGGCTGGCTTTCAACTGGCGGCTGATCATGGCGCCCCGGCCGGTCATCGATTATGTAATCGTTCATGAACTTCAGCATATCGTCGAAAAGAACCACTCCGTGGAATTCTGGAAACGCGTCGCCGCTGTGATTCCCGATCACCGGGAGCGGAGAGGCTGGCTGCGCAAAAACGGTTCGCGCTTGAATCTGTGACATCCTCTGATAAATCTTGACTTTAAATCCACATAAAGACGTGATAGCCTTGCACGATTTATCAATATTGAAAAGGAGCTGATGGGTGAATGAAGAGTTGATTCCCCTGTCCCTGCTGAAAGAAGGGGAAGAGGGGATTGTCCGTTCCGTAAAGGGAGGAAGAGGTCTGATCAGCAGGCTGGCCAGTATGGGGATCAGCCAGAACGCGCGGATCCGCATCCTTCAGAGTGCCGGCGGACGGTTTATTGTGGAAGCGGGTGACGCCCGCATCGCCCTCGGATGGTCCGAGGTCGGCCATATCAGCGTGGTCAGGAGCAGTTCTCCCCGGGAGGAAGAAGCCCCCGTCGCCGAGCAGCGCCGGATACTGGTCGCCCTCGCGGGTCAGCCCAATGTGGGAAAATCCACAATCTTCAACATCCTGACGGGGCTTTCCCAACATGTAGGCAACTGGCCTGGAAAAACAGTGGAGAAGAAGGAAGGCGTCCATATCGCTGACAACACGGAGATGCATATTGTCGACCTCCCCGGAACCTACAGTCTCTCCGCTTTTTCCGAGGAAGAGCGCGTTGCCCGGGATTTCATTCTTCAATGCCGCCCCGATGTGATCGCACTTCTTATCAATGCCGCTTCCCTGGAGCGAAGCCTCTATCTCCTTTCTGAACTGCTTCTGCTGGGCCCCCCCGTAGTCGTAGCTGTCAACATGCTGGATGTCGCTGAATCCGCTGGGATACGGATCAACATGACACAGCTCCGCAAGTCTCTCGGCATTCCCGTGGTTCCGATGATTGCCACCAAAAACACCGGGATTCAGGATCTGGTCTCCCGGGTTATCGCCACGGTTGACGGCGAAGAAGCCTATCACCCAGTCATTCCCGGAGTCAGTCCCGATCATGAGGAGGTCTTCTGCGAACTGCTGAACCTGATTCATGAGCACGTCCCTCTGGATTCCTACCCCTCAGACTGGGTGGCCATCAAACTGATGGAAGGGGATGGGGAAATCACCAGAATTGTGGAAGAGCGGGTGCCGACCACCGTCCGGGACCGGATCAATGCGTTGCTGATCGAACACGAAGACGCCCTGCATGCCGTGGTCAACGGCCGTTATGCCTGGATTAAGGCGATCACGGAAAAAGCGGTTTCCCGAAAGCGGATGGATGAGGTTCTTTTGACCGACCGGATCGATCATGTCCTGACCCGGCCCCTCTGGGGGATACCGATCCTGCTCGGGGTGTTCGCGCTGATCTTCCTGCTGACCTATAATGTCGGCTTTCCGCTGCAGATGATTCTGGAAGACGGAGTCGGCTGGCTCGGCCGTTCTCTGGAACCTTTTTTTGCATCCTCTCCGCCCTGGCTGAGAGGCATTGTCATTGACGGCGTCATTGGAGGGGCTGGTTCCGTGCTGACCTTTCTGCCTATCCTGGTCATCTTTTTCGCCGTCCTGGCTCTGCTTGAAGACGTAGGCTACATGGCCCGGGCGGCCTTTGTCATGGACCGCTTCATGCATCTCATCGGTTTGCATGGAAAGAGCTTCATGCCACTCTGCCTGGGGTTCGGATGCAATGTCCCGGCGATCATGGGCGCCCGGATACTGGAGTCTCGAAAGGCCCGGCTGCTCACCCTGCTGCTGATTCCCTTCGTCCCCTGCACCGCCCGTCTCGCCGTTCTCACCTTCATGACCGCGGCGCTCTTCGGTCATGCGGCGACCCTCGTTTCCTGGTCTCTGCTTACCTTGAACATTCTCGTCCTGGGCATCGTCGGGATGGCAGCCTCCGCGCTTTTCCTGAAAGACGAACAAACCCCGTTCATCATGGAACTGCCCCTTTATCACAAGCCCAATCTTCGAACCATCGGCATGGTCATCTGGAGCCGTTCCCTTGCCTTTGTCAAAAAAGCGGGGACGGTGATCGTCCTCGTTTCCGTCGTCGTCTGGCTGCTGTCCTATTGGCCGGAAGGCCGCGTGGAAAGCAGCCTCCTGGCCAAAGCAGGGAAATTCCTTGAACCGCTGGGCGTCCCCCTTGGCCTGGACTGGAAAATGGTAACGGCGCTGTTAACCAGTATCGTGGCAAAGGAAAACGCCATCGCCACCCTGGGAGTTCTTTACGGCGTGGGGGATGAAGGTCTGGTCAGCCTCCTGCCTTCGGTGGTCAGTTCCGCGTCGGGCCTGTCCTTTCTGGTCGTCCTGATGCTTTTTATTCCCTGCGCGGCCACGGTGGCGGTAATGAAACAGGAAATGAAAGACCGGCGCTGGTTCATCCTCTCCCTCCTTCTGACCCTGGTTATTTCCTATCTGGGAGGCATGGCCGCCTACCGTCTTGCCCTCTGGCTGGGGCTTTGAAAACGCTTGACCTGTGCGGCAGATTTCACAGAGTTCCTGCCTTGACAGCCATCATGAAAAACCTATATTTAATATACAATTCCGGTTTTATTTTTAGAGAGAAAATTATAGATTATCTCCCGGCAAAGTCATCGGAGGGAATGGAACAAACTGGACAGGCCGATACGGGAATCATTAAAGAAGAAGCTGCCCGGGCACATTGAGAAACGAGAGGGAAACATGAAGGCATTGGGTTTATTTTTCAAATACTGCTGGGTTCTTCCGGTATCCTGCATCGGCATTCTGCTGATTCCGCTTGTAATCTTTTCCGGCGGCGCCGCCTCGATTACCGGTGGCGTCATCGAAATTGAAGGAGGCATACTGCCTTTTCTGTTGTCCCGCCGCCGCCCGAATAGCACAATAGAAGCCCTGACTCTCGGACATGTCATTATCGGCCGGAACCATGAAAGCCTTAAACGGTGCCGCATCCACGAACAGGTTCATGTTCGGCAGTACGAACGCTGGGGACCTCTCTTCCCGCCTCTGTATCTTCTGGCCGGCGCGGTTGCCCGCTTGCGGGGCAGGGATCCCTACCGGGACAACCGGTTTGAACGGGAGGCGCTTCATGCCGAGGGCGCCGGGAAAATCGCATAGCGTATAAAAAGAAAGAGCGTCAATCTGCAAAGTCCGTCTTCCAATCAATCGGCTATAAAACAGACGCTCCAATTGGCGAGATCCCCAATGCATCGCGTACCCTCGATCTTCAATACAGGTGGACATCGTCCGCCGGAAATCGTGTGCCTGCCTGGCAGGCTGGGCATGCCGATCCCGGGATTGCGCCCACACGGAATTCCCTTTCTTCTTTGTCTCTGCATCTTAATTGTGTTAATAATAACTGATAAATGCAGGCAGGATTTCCCGCCGTCCGGCGCATTCAAATGCTCCTCATTTCAAAGTGATCCTCCGGTCTGCAATGGATGATTGGAAAGGGTTTATGTGAATGAATGAACCATCCTGTCTTCGTCTCTATCGGGAAGGGAAACTGCAGGAACGGATTGACCGGGCGCTTGCCCTGATTTCGCCCGCCTGCCGGCTCTGCCCGCGCAACTGCCGCGTCGACCGGCTGGCCGGTAAAACGGGGGTCTGCAGAACGGGGGACAAGGCCGTTGTTGCCAGCTATTCCCCCCATTTCGGCGAAGAGGCGCCTCTGGTGGGGTCGTACGGCTCCGGCACGATTTTTTTCAGTTCCTGCAATCTCCTTTGCTCCTTCTGCCAGAACTTCGAAATCAGCCATCACGTCGTCGGACTGGCCGTGGAACCATCCGAACTGGCTGCCATCATGCTCCGCCTCCAAAAACAGGGTTGCCACAACATCAACTTCGTGACCCCGACCCATGTGGTTCCGCAGATCCTGCAGGCCCTCCCCCCCGCAATTGAAATGGGGCTGAACGTCCCGCTGGTCTACAACTGCGGCGGTTACGAAAGCGTGGAAGCGCTGAAGCTGCTTGACGGGGTTGTCGATATCTACATGCCGGACTTCAAGTTCTGGGATAACCAGTGGGCGGAACGCTTCTGTCATATCAAGGATTACAGGGAAAGGGCGAAAGAAGCCCTGCTGGAGATGCACCGCCAGGCCGGGCTCCATCGTCTGGATGAATAACGGGCTGGAAGATCTCCGGCTGCTCTTTCTCTTTACTATGGGTTCACCCTGAAAAATGCGCCTGTAACCCGTATACACAGGAATTCTGCTCTCTGAAAACATAAGGATACTTTGGATTTCAGGTTGTTTTTGTCAAAAAAATATGCTTTAAATTTATCATTCTAAATTACACACTCCACTGGGATAACTTCATATGTTCAATCCTTTGTTCCCGGAAGACCTCAATCTGATTTATGATTTGCTCAGGAATGGAACTGACCAAAACCAAAGGGACGGCTGCTGAGGTTTCAGGGATGCAGGACGAAAGCTCTATCTTCTGGTTTTTCGGGTTAAAAATCGCCAATCCACAGAAACAGGTTCTCTTCTGTCAAGCCTCTCGCAACTGGATATCCTCCCGGCATGAGCTGAATGGCCACCATCATCATGAAAGAAAAGATGCCTCTTATCCGGACAAAAAAGGACCCTGGTTCAGAAAAGCCCGGAAGCGGGCCAAGCTCAGGACGGCATGGGCAATCTCCCGGGTCTTCAGTGAAGACAGACGATGGAAGGGACCGCAGTGGATGTGTTCATTTCAGATGGGCACACGGCTCTGATTCACGAAATGAATATCCATGAAAACAGTCTGAGACAAGCCTTTAAGGAGGTGAAACGAGCCGCAGAGAGGATCATAGCTGAAATAACTTTCTCATCAGCAATTATAATCTATTGTCAAAGAACGGATCGATGCAATATTTTTACATGAAATCCAATTTTTCAAGACGCACAATGAAGACAGGACTATTCCAAACGCTCATCCATTACTCTGCCAATGGATGCCGTATTGCTAATCCCCCGGCTGTTTCTTGCGCAGCCGTAAGTGTTTGTTACGGGCATAGGATGAAGCCTTCAACCTGTTGTTCGATTTATTTTAAAAGGAGAAAATAATGGCTGGATACAATAAGACACTGGAAGGAAATGAAATAGCGGCTCACGTCGCTTATGCGATGAGTGAGGTCGCGGCGATATACCCGATTACACCGTCGAGTACCATCGGGGAATATTGCAGCGAGTGGGCCGCGCGTGGGAAAAAGAATATTTTTGGCCAGGTCCTTGATTTAATAGAAATGCAGTCAGAAGCCGGAGCGGCGGCTGCAGTTCATGGGGCGCTTGCTGCGGGAACGCTTGCCACGACCTTCACCGCGTCTCAGGGGCTTCTGTTGATGAAACCGGACATGTACAAGATTGCGGGCGAGCTGATGCCGGCGGTCTTTCATATCGCAGCAAGGTCCGTCGCCGGCCACGCCCTGTGCATTTTCGGGGATCATTCCGATATTAACGCGGTTCGGCAGACCGGATTTTGCCAGCTCGCGTCGGCTTCCCCTCAGGAGGTCATGGACCTCGGACTGGTATCCCATCTGGCGAGCATAAAGGCCAGCCTTCCTTTTATTCATTGCTTTGACGGATTCAGAACCTCGATGGTCATTCAAAAGGTGGAATTGATCAATTACACCGATATGGCCAAACTCGTGGACTGGTACGCGATTGAGCGCTTCCGGGCAAGATCCATGAACCCGGAACATCCGCAGATGCGCGGCACATCACAGATTTCCGATATTTACTTTCAGAACCGCGAAGCCTGCTCGCCGTATTACGCACGAGTGCCGGCGATTGTGGAAGAAGAAATGAAAAAAGTCGGCGAGCTGACCGGAAGACCGTACCATCTCTTTGATTACGTGGGCCATCCCGAAGCCGACAAGATCATCGTTTCCATGGGGTCGAGCTGCGATGTCATTGAAGGAACCATCGATTATCTGAACGCGAGAGGAGCCCGTCTCGGCCTGATCAAGGTGCGGCTCTACCTTCCCTTCTCCAGGGAACACTTTTTCAAAGTCCTGCCGCGATCCGCAAAGAAAATAGCCGTGCTGGACAGAGTGAAAACGCCGCTGACCATCGGGGAACCCCTTTACCAGGATGTCAGCACGGCCATTAACGAAGGGGGATTCGGACAGATGGTCGTGGGCGGAAGATACGGACTCGGCAGTAAAGATTTCACCCCGGCCATGGTGAAGGCAGTTTACGACAATCTGGAGCAATGGGAACCCAAGCGATCTTTCACGGTCGGCATCAATGACGATGTCAGCAACTCGTCCCTTGAAGTGGGCGAAGAATTTTCCGCGTCTCCTCCAGGTACATCATCGTGCAAATTCTGGGGCATCGGCGCAGACGGGACCGTCGGCGCAAACAAGGAAGCGATCAAAATCATCGGCGAAAATACCGACCTGTACACGCAGGCTTACTTCGCCTATGATGCAAAGAAATCAGGCGGCGTTACAGTTTCCCATGTCCGCTTTTCCCCCAATAGAATTCTCTCTCATTATCTGATCAAACACGCCGATTTAATCGCCTGCCATGTCCCGGCGTACGTCCATCAGTTCGACCTGCTCGAAGGCATCGTCGACGGCGGTATTTTCCTGTTGAACTCCCCTTGGACAGTCGAGCAGATGGAAACGGAACTTCCCAGCAGCCTGCGAAGAATCATCGCGGAAAAACACCTGAAATTTTACAATATTGACGCGGTTACGATTGCGGATCGGGTTGGCCTCGGCGGAAGAATCAACATGATCATGCAGGCAGCATTCTTCAAGATAGCAAACGTGATCCCGCCGGATGAGGCGATCAACTTCCTCAAGGACGCCATCAGAAAAACATACGGGAAAAAAGGTGACAAGATCGTCAACATGAACATCGCTGCGGTGGACAAGGCACTGGACGCCATCAAGGTCATCGAAGTGCCGGAAGCATGGGCAAAGTCCGCCCGCAGTGAATATGCATATGAGAATGTTTCCGAATTCGTGACCAAGGTCATGAACCCCATGATCCTGCAGAAGGGGGATCAAGTGCCGGTGAGCGCGCTTCCTCCGGACGGCATTTTCCCGACAGCGACCTCGCAGTATGAAAAACGAGGGGTTGCCATCCATGTGCCGGAATGGATCCCTGAAAACTGCATCCAGTGCAATCAATGTTCCTTTGTCTGCCCGCACGCATCGATCAGACCAGTGCTCGTGACGGAAGAAGAGCTCAAGGAAGCTCCGGATTACTTTACAACGCTGGAAGCACAGGGAAAAGAGCTCAAAGGGCTTAGATTCAGGATTCAGGTCAGCCCGCTGGACTGCGTCGGCTGCGGCAACTGCGCGGATATATGCCCGTCAAAGGAAAAGGCGCTGGTCATGAGATATCTGTGCAGCCAGGACGATAAGCAGATTCCTAATCACAAATTTTCATTGACGGTCCCGGTCCGGGACAATCTCATGTCTAAAACTACGGTAAAAGGCAGCCAGTTCTGCCAGCCGCTGTTCGAATTCTCGGGAGCCTGCCCCGGATGCGGCGAGACGCCGTACATCAAGGTGATTACACAGCTCTTCGGCGACAGGATGATCATCGGCAATGCAACGGGATGTTCTTCGATCTATGGCGGATCCGCCCCGGTTTGCCCCTACACCGTCAATCCGAAGGGACATGGACCGGCATGGGCCAATTCCCTCTTCGAAGACAACGCGGAATTTACCCTGGGCGTAGAAATGGGAGTTGCCAAGAGACGTGACAAACTGGCTTCCTTCATGAGGGACGCGATCCAGCAGGGCATTTCGGAAGGCCTTAAAAATCTTTTTGAAGCATGGCTGGCGGGAATGAACGATCCCGGCAAGACGAAGGAACTGAGAGATCAGATTGAAGAGGCGCTTTCCAATGAGATATTGAAATCCGTCGGCCCGCAAAAGGATAACCTCATTAATATTCTCAAATTAAAAGATATGATCGTGAAGAAATCGATCTGGGCGATCGGCGGAGACGGCTGGGCCTACGACATTGGATACGGCGGACTGGACCACGTGATGGCGCAGAATCACGATCTGAACATCCTTGTCCTGGATACCGAAGTCTATTCCAATACCGGCGGCCAGGCTTCCAAGTCCACACCTACCGGCGCAGTCGCAAAATTCGCGGCAAAAGGCAAACCTATCGGGAAAAAGGATCTCGGCCGCATGGCTATGGTTTACCGGTATGTGTACGTCGCTTCGGTGGCCATGGGAGCCAGCAAGACTCAGTTCCTTAAAGCCGTTACCGAAGCGGAAAGCTATCCCGGAACCTCGCTGATTATCGCCTATTCGCCCTGCATCAATCATGGCATCGATATGGGGAAAAGTCAGGAGGAAGAGAAAAGAGCGGTGGAAGCCGGTTACTGGCCGTTATACCGTTATAACCCGCTTCTCGCCGCCGAAGGCAAAAATCCGTTCCAGCTGGATTCCGGCGAAATCAAGGGAGACTTCCAGGAGTTTATCAACGGTGAAGTCCGCTATTCAAGCCTGAAGAGAATGTTCCCCGATGTCGCTGATAAATTGTATAAGCTGGCTGAAGAAGAAGCGAAAGAAAGAATCGCGATTTACAAAAAGCTTGCCGGCAAATAAAGAAGAAAATGCAGGGTGAAGATTTTATTCTGATTCCGCTAAAATCCCCGGATTCCACAATCCGGGGATTTTGTATTTTGTTATTTCATGTGGACATCAGCGATGCTGTTTCTGATGATTTAACAAAGATTTCTTCCAATTTAAATACATTTTCAATTTCGTGACACCGGCCATTGGAGTTCCGCAGATCCTCAAGACCCTGCGACTCGCCCACCAGGATGAACAGCCGGCGGCAGAAGTTATCCTGGTTACCATGGCTACCGGGGTTTCTGATAATAGCGCATCGCTTCGGGAATGAGAGATTCAATATTCGCAATCCGGGTTGTTGGCGCCGGGTGGGTGGATAAAAATTCCAGAGTGCGCCCACCGCCCTGGGCATTCATCCTCTGCCAGAGCCCCACTGCGGCTCTCGGGTCATAACCGGCCTTGGCCATGAGAACCAGACCGATCCGATCCGCTTCGTTTTCGTGGAGACGGCTGTAAGGAAGCATGTAACCGATGTTCGCGCCGACGCCGTAAAGTTGGAGAAAAAGCTCCTGAGTGGCCGCAGCCTGACTGGCCAGGGCCGCGGACAAACCGATCCCCCCGAACTGAACGAGAAGGGCCTGGCTCATCCTTTCGTTCCCGTGTCGTGCTATGGCATGGGCCACCTCATGCCCCACCACGACGGCCAACCCCGTTTCATCCCGGGTAATGGGAAGAATCCCCGTATACACAGCCACTTTGCCGCCGGGCATGCACCAGGCATTAACCGTCTTGTCGTCTTCAATCAGGTTGAACTCCCATTTGTACTGCGCGACTTCCGCCCCCGCGCCTGATTCTCTCAAAAAGGATTCCGCGGCAGCGGCAATTCTTCCGCCGACCCGCTTGACCATCTGCACCTTTTCCGCATCCCGGGAAAGCGTCGCCTTCTTCAGGACATCGTTATATTGCTGATAACTCATTGTCACCAGTTCTGAATCGGGAACCAGGCTCAGACTGCTTCTTCCGGTAAGGGGAACAGTCGTGCAGGACAGCAGGAAAAAAATCAGAGCCAGACCGGCCATTCCCAACAGAAAGGCTTTTCGCGGGGAAAAGAAGCGTTTGCCGTTTTTCGAAGAAATATTGCCCATCATATGCACACCTCCTCTATTAATGAGACGTCACGTAAGGATTTCCGCCTGCGGTCAGCCTTCAGGACAGAATTTTCTGCAGGCCGGCAAAGGCGAAGAGAAAGGCGAAGCCGACAAGCAGGCAGGCACAGCTACCAAGCACTCTTCGATAGAGGCGCTCACTGAAAAAGGAACGCCCTTTGGCCACGGTCGTTGAAACGAGGCCGTAAAATGCCATATCCCCCAGGATATGGCCGATGAAGAAAACGGCAATGCCGGCCATGCCGGACGTCCGGCATTGCGCGATATACCCCAGGCCGATGGTGGCCCACCAGATATACCAGTAGGGATTGGCAAGACTCAGGAGGATCCCGTAAAGCACCAGCCGGCCATGATGCTCTCCGCCATCCTGCCATTCCAGCCGCAGAGAGGGCAGTGACTTGAAGATGTCCCAGGCCATCCAGAGAAGAATAACGGATCCGGCAAGGGCAATGACTGTAAAAACATTGTCTTTGAGGAGAAGAGGGGCCAGGCCGATCATCAATGCCACCAGAAGAGCCAGCTCCAGGAATCCATGACCAACCACCAATAGTGGTCCCGTCCAGATTCCTCGCCGGGAACTTTGGCTGATCGTGGCCGTAAGCATCGGCCCCGGCATCATCGCCCCGGAAAGGGCAATCACAAAGGATGAAAAAAAAATGGTGATCAGGGCAAGCAAAAGACATCTCCTCAACAATAACAGCGCTTCCGACATGGCTGCCGAAAGCGCTGCTTCTTAGTTCATACTACTCTATTACCATGATTTCTCTATGACAAGAGGAAATATCAGAAAAAAGATAATCCGCAGGAATTACTTCGCTCCGAGGGGCAGCACGATCCGGCCGAAGCTTTCATTGAGCACCTGGGCCATGGCGCAGTAAATGGCCAGGGAGCCGCAGAAGACCCCTTCCCATCCCGTAAGAACAGCCCACGTCCCTTTCCATCCGAAGCCATCCCGGGCGGCCAGCATCCAGAAAAGTATGGTCAGGGTTAAAAAAACCGCCTGAAGCACACGGGTGGCCTTCCAGGTTCCGATCCACATGAAAAAGGTAAACAGCCCCCACATGAACAGATAGGCGGTCATAAAGGCCTCACTGTTTTTGGTCATGCCGAGTTGTCCGTTGAAGTAGACGAGAAATACCAGGGTGAGCCAGAAAAGACCGTAGGACGTGAAAGCCGTCGTACCGAAGGTATTGCCCTTCTTGAACTCCATGATCCCGGCGATGACCTGGCCAGGCCGCCATAAAAGATGCCCATGGCCAGGATTCCAGCGCCTAACTCGAACAGCCCGGCATTGTGCAGGTTTAAAAGAACCGTTGTCATTCCGAAGCCCATGAGACCCAATGGTGCAGGATTCGCTAAATTGTCCGACATGATGAAACCTCCTTTGCGCTTGATTTGTTTCCCCCTCCTTTTCCGGGCAGGGACTATAGGCAAACTCGGAATGCATGTCAATGAAAAGCGGTCCCGAAAAATAGATCCCATGGCAATCCGTTCCGCCGGTTTGCCTGCGGATGGCTCGGATGAGAATGCCCTTGCAGTAAAAGTAAATTGATAATTCCGAACAAGTATGATGATCATATCGACTTACAATAATCGCGCTCAATGTTGTTCAACCCCGTACCGCGGCAACCGCCTGGATAAGGAAATCCTCATTGCGCCGGACGTCCTGTTCGTTTACGTGAAGCATCCCGGCGGCGCCTTAAAGGGAACTGATCTTATCTAAGGGATCAGACACGGCACAAAAGAAACGAACTCATATCAAGAAACGGCAATGAACGGCTGGTGTGGAAAAATCCTGAAAATCGATCTGTCTTCCGGCCGGACGGAAGCGAAGCGTCCGGAACGGGAGATTTATGCCCGGTGGATCGGCGGCCGTGGGCTGGCAGGTTATTATCTCCGGGATAAGGTGACGCGGTCCTGGGATCATCCGGAAATGCCCCTGCTTTTCTTTACCGGCCCTCTGGTCGGCACGACCTCTCCGACTTCCGGCCGGATGACCGTCATGTCCCGCTCCCCGCTGACCGGCACGGCAGGAGACGCCTCCGTCGGCGGATCGCTGGGAACCGCGCTGAAAAAGGCGGGATGGGACGGCCTGATCATCACCGGCCGGGCAAAGACCCTCTGCGGGATCGAAATTGCCGATGATCAGGTGACTCTTGTGGATGCCGCAGCCCTGGCCGGCACGGGGACATCCGGGGCGTATGCCCGTCTGAAAAAGAAAGGAGCGGTCGCCCTGGCGGGCCCCGCGGCGGGGGTGGGGGTTCGTTTTGCCGACATCGTCGTGGACGGTCACTACGCCGCAGGTCGAGCTGGCCTGGGGCTGCATTTTGCCGCCCGGAATCTGAAATACCTGACCGTCCGGGGTTCAGGCAAAATCCGTATCGCCTACCCCGAGGCTCTGAAAAAGGCAAATGAAGACGTCCGTCGCCTGATGGCGGCTTCACCGGTTCTCCTCGGGGAACTGGGAATCGGACAATACGGGACGGCGGCGCTTTACGACCTTCTTGACGCCCGCCGGATGATGCCGACGGACAATTTCCGCCGCACCCGCTTTGACGCAGCCCGGCGCATGAACGCCCATGCCTTCCGCCAACGTTATGCCCCCCGCCGGACGGGTTGCCGGGGCTGTTCCATCCTCTGCAAGAAGATCGCGGCTGATGGCCGAAGCCTTCCCGAATTCGAAACCCTTTCCCACTTCAGCGCTCTCGTGGGAAATACCAATCTGGAAACGGTGATGGAGGCCAACCGGCTGTGCAACGACCTGGGGATGGACACCATTTCGGCGGCGGCGACGCTGGCCTGCCATGGGGAAATTCGGGGAAGGCCCCTGGAACCTTCGGAGATTCTCTCTCTTCTCATGGATATCGGAACAGGACGGGGCATCGGACAGGCCCTGGGACAGGGAGCCGCCGCCTATGCGCGGGCATGCGGACGGCCGGAGACGGCCATGACGGTGAAGAACCTGGAACTGCCGGGCTACGATCCCCGGGGAGCTTACGGAATGGCCCTGGCATATGCCACGTCGACGCGGGGGGGCTGCCACCTCCGGGCTTATCCCATCAGCCATGAGATCCTGCGAAAACCTGTGGCGACGGACCGTTTTACCTTCAGCGGCAAGGCCCGGATCATCAAAGGGGCGGAAGATCTTTTTGCCGTTGTCGATTCCCTTACCGCCTGCAAGTTTGTTTTTTTCGCTGCTTCCCTGGAGGAATACGCCCGGATCTACACCGCTGTGACGGGCGTCGAATCCTCGGCTGATGACCTGTTGACGGCGGGGGAACGGATCGATTATTCGGAACGGATCATGAACGACAACAACGGCTTCCGTGGAACCGACGACGACCTGCCCGCCCGCTTTTTTGAGTTGCCGGGCACGGGAGACGGCCATCTGGAAATTCCGCCCCTGGATCGGGCCGAATTTTTAAAGGCGCGGGCGGCATACCGGCGCATCCGCGGTCTGAATGAAGAGGGACGGCCGACTCGAGAAAAAGCAGCGGAGATGGCAATCGATTGGGACGGGAGCAGCGAAGGATGAGGACTGCATGGAGCGACTGATCCGAAAATATGTGGACAAGCTTATCCGATCCGGACTGGCCGAAGCGGGCGCTCCCTTGATGGGGGCCCGGGATGCCGAACTGATCTGGAACCGGGAGGATAAAAACCGCGCGATTCTGCAGGAAATTTTCACGGGACTGCACATTTCGACACTCCTTTTTGCGCTCCCTGCCGAACCCTACCGCACTCTCGTGGATTTCCTGGCCCGGACGTCTCCGGGAACCATCCACCCACAGGACACGGAAACCCGGACATTCCTCCACGACCTGCCTGTGGTCACGTCCCTTGCGCCAGCGGAAATCATCCGAGCCCTGAAAAACCGGAAATGCGCCATCGTGCCCGGCCGGGGAATTATCACCTATGGAACGGTAAGCCCCGAACAGGCCTTCGTGACGTTCAGCTCCGCCTGCTTTGCCTGTTTCGTCAAGTTTTTCGCCGATTACCTCCGGGATGTCCGGAACGGCTCTGCAAACCCGGAGCAGAAGGCTGTTTTTCAGCAGGTTGTGGATTACCTCGGCTCCCCCGCCCGGCTGGATTTTTCCCTGACGCATGGCCCTTTCCGGGATGAAGCGACCGTCCTGACCGCCATGGAAGAAGCGGGCAAGGCCACGGTAGACTGTCGGCTGGTCGATTCCTATTTCGGGAATATCTCCTGTCTTTTCAAAGATATCCTCTATATCAGTCAGACAGGCAGTTCCCTGGACGAGCTGCGGGGCTGCATCGATCCCGTGCCCATGGACGGCTCCTCCTGCGTCGGCATCACCGCCTCCAGCGAGTTGAGCGCCCACCGGGCGATCGTAACTGCGGGAACCCACCGAACCGTCCTGCACGGCCATCCGAAATTCTCCGTCATCCTTTCCCTGGCCTGCAACGAGAAAAATTGCGCGCTGCGGGGACAATGTCATCTTCGCTGCCCCCGCCGGCGGCAGGCGGCCGGCGTCCCCATCGTCCCCGGCGAGGTGGGAACGGGCCCTTACGGCCTCTGCCATACCGTTCCCCCGGCGCTGGCCGAACACCGGGGCGCCATCGTTTACGGCCATGGCGTCTTCACCGTCGGGAAAACCGATTTCAATGATGCCTTTGCCTCCCTCCTGGACATCGAAAATGCCTGCCGCAAGGAGTACTTCGCCAGCCTCTGACCGGTGTATTCACACCGGAGAAATCGTCATCACTTCCTATCGAGCGGCCTGCAACGAAGCCGGGCAGATACGGGTCATCCCCTGGAACCCGATATGGTCATCATATGAAGCGCATCGGCTGCGGAATGTCTACAAAAACTCCAACAAGATCATATGTGAAGCCGAACAACATCTTTGCCTGGCTGGCGGGAAACCGGGAGTTTTCAGGATAGACAGTCCAAGAACGCCCAGGTTGAAATCCGTCGGAGATCCGGTGTGCGTGCTTCCCGGGCGACCGATGTAAAAAAGGGATGGATGCATCGCTCGATACACCCATCCCCTTTCAATCCTTATCAATCGCCCTTCTTACCTTGAGCGCCTTTGCCGCATTCCCATTCACATTTTATAGTACATGTGTCCTGCCCTCTGAAACCCTCGACGCGAGAATACAATCACGGTTCCATCTTTGCGTTCGGATCTTTTGCCCATTCCTGCATGGAGCCGTCGTAATTCCTGACGTTTGTGTATCCGAGGACATCATGCAGAATGAACCACCACATGCTGGCTACCCGTCCCGAATCACAGTAAACGATGATCTCCCGGGATAGATCGCTGCCCACAACGCCGGAAGCCATATTTTTCAATTGCGCCTTGTCTTTCAAGGTATAGCAGCAGGTTTCAAGATGTTCACCCGGCGGATACTTCTCGAACACTTGTGCTGTCGGGAGATTGACCGCCCCTGCGATTCTGCCCGCCTTTGCGACAAAGGGAAGCTTGTTTGTGCCGCTGAAAAATTCCGGCTCCCGGACATCCACAATCAAGGCTTTCCCCAGTTGACTCATGACATAGTCTTTTTTAGCCAGAAGATTCTTGTCAAATTTCCCGCGGTAGGGCTTTGCCTTCGGCTTTACGGCCTCTGTCGACACGGCCCGTTTTTCCCTTACCATCCACTTGGTATGCCCCCCGTCGAGGATGCCGACGGTTTTAACCCCGGCGTATTTCAGCGTCCAGGCAACCCGGGTTGTGTTGACCCGGTCGGGACCTGATTCCGTAGTCCCAGCTACAACAACAATCGAGTCAGGACTGATGCCCGCGGAACTCAATAAATCGATGAGTTCATCATCCTCCGGAAGCTGGTTGTCCAATTCACCCTTTTTTATCGCCCAGGTCCCATAGAACATGCTGATTGCGCCGGGAATGTGGCCTGCCCGATAGTCTTCAACTTTCCGGATATCCACGATGATTACTTTTGGATTATCAAGATTCTGCTGGAGCCAATCGGTCGACACGACCGGAGAAAACTCCTGGGCAATCGCTGCCAGGGGCAAGAAAAGGAAAACAATCAAGAGAAGTGAAAAATATTTAATCTTTTTCATGGCAACCTCCTTAATGCTTACAGGTATTTGGTCTGTACACCGGTTTACTGTTGGCCTGAGCGCCTTTTCTCAATCCGTTGATCCTTTGTTCAATACGCCGTTTATTATTTTTTCCCCCTTTCACATTTCAACTTGTCCTGGTTTTCCTGGAATGCACCCTTCGCTAACTCCCGCTTAACGCTCCGGCAACAAAATACATTCCTGTGGCCATTCCCGCTTATGCTTCAGCACCCCGATCTGTCGGCAAGGCTTCCCATCGAAACCAGGCAGATCCAGGGAACAGGTTGTTCTGCTTCCATTGCCGGAGGAACAGATCAATCAGCAGTTCATATAGAAAACCATCACTCATCCGGAAACGATCACCCAATAGATCAGGGCCGTGATGGTCAGCCCCAGAAGGAGGCTTCCCAGACCGATAACGGCAGAGATGAGCTTCAGCGGTATACTGGGGTGCTCCCGCTTCAGAGAATCGAGCCTCTGTTCCGCCATGAGACGCTCATACGCAAGGGGGCGCTCCCGCTGCAGTTCGTTCAGGGAGTAAGTGCCCGTGAAAATCAGGCGATCCATGGGGAACTTGTCCGGAACGAAGTGGGTATTGAAGAAGTGAACGGTAAAGATGAAGAGAGCTGCCAGGAGGGCCTCCTCGGAATGGATGATCGTCGCCACATTCAGAACCCACCCGGGTACGATCCAGGAAGACCACTCCGGCTTCCAGAGCAGAAGGCCGGAGCCGCCGATGGCAAACATCCCCCAGAAGACCGCCCAGAAGTCGAACTTTTCCCAGTAGGTCCAGCGGTCGAAGCGGGGCTTCGGCCCTCTATTGAAGAACCACAGGAACATCCCTTTCATGTCTTCCCAGTCCTTCTTCCGAGGAAACAGGGAATCAGGGCCGAAAAGACGTTCTTTCCATTCCCCCTTGCCCTGTCCCCCGGAGAAGAGGAAGCGGCAGGACAGAACGAAGACATAGGCCACGATCAGCATCAGAACCCCCGCGGCGATGCGGTGCCAGAGCCCAGCCGACTCAGCGCCTCCCCACAGGCGGATAAAGGCCCTGGCCCAGTCGGTGGAATGATATTTCAAGGGGAAACCCGTCGTTACAAGGGTGAAAAAGGACAGAATCAGAAAGAAATGCAGAAACCTTTCCTGGAAAGAGAACCGTTGGATGTGCTGATAGCCCTCCGGAGCTATTTCGCATACCTCCGAAAGGAGGCCGCTCTTTTCCCGGGCGTGCTTTTCCCAATAACTTTTTCGCCACCAGAGAGCTGTGTGGATCCAGAAAAAGGAGAACGTGAAGATCAGGAGGCCGGACATGAAGACAAAGGCCCAGTAGAGGGCGGGATATCGTTCCTTGTCCCGATAGTCCGGATGGGCCTTGTATTCCACGAATCGCGGATGAAATCCCTGATGGCAGCGCCCGCAGTTCTCGACGAGATGGCTGGGATGGATGCTGGAACGGGGGTCTGTTTTCGGCAGGATGTTGTGGGTCCGGTGGCAGTCGGCGCACCCGGCGACCAGTGTGGCCTGGCCGACACCGCGGACCTTGCCGTGGTAAGTCTCTTCGTACAGCCTGACCATGTCCGGGGATAGGTTGTTTCGCTTCATCATGGCCCTGTCTGCGTGGCAGCGGTTGCACTTCTGGGTATAGAAATTTCTGGCTTCAGCGGGATACTTTTCCAGGGAGGTGTGGTAAACCCGTGTGTCGTGGAGGCCGTGACAATCGCCGCAATCCGCCGCATCCATATTTCCCTTGAGAACGGCTTCCGCATGGCCCGAAGCCACGTATTCCTCGTTGGAATGACAGGCCGTGCATTGTTCGATGGTCCGACGCTTAATATCCCTGCCTGCCCGCTGCCGGTTATGAATGTCCCGATGGCAGTCGACACAGCGGAAATCCTCCTGAAGGTAATGGAAATTGGCGCGGTATTCCCCGGCGATCTGCTGGTGGCAGGACGCACAGGAAACGGGCACGGGCTTGTCCTGCCCCGTCATGTGGCGGTCCAGGTTCCGGATGTCGGCGTGACAGCTCCGGCAGCCGTTGCTGCCGTGGACCGAAGAGTTAAAGGCCGCCTGGAATTTCGGGTCATCATGGCAGCCCTGGCAGGTCCGCGAAACGGCTGCATCGGCAGTATGATAGAGAAGGCTCAAGAAGAGCGTCAACGCCGGAACCAGAATTTTTCCACATAACCGCGAATTTTTCATTGGCCTGTTTTCCCTGCTTTTTTCCCTTTGATGGCATTCACCGCCTTCATGCCGCCAAAGAGTCGGTTTATGTCGTGAAACCCTTTATGGAAGAGATAACTTCCTGCGATAAAGGACCGAAATCCCTGATCATCCACGATCAGGATGAGACGGCGCTCCGGAAGTTCCCTGTATCTTTTGTGAAGCTGATACAGGGGTATGTTCACTGCTCCCGGCAAAAAGCTCTCGCTGTAGGCCGCCTCGGAACGGATGTCCAGGATCAGTGCGTCCTGATGGATACCCCGCCAGTTTTCAAGTTCCTGAGCCTTCACGGACCGGATGGGTACGCGGGCGATCCGGTCACGGGATTCAAGGGCATATCCCGCCTGTTTCCAGGCGGGCATTCCCCCTTTCAGCACATAGATGTTGGTGAACCCTTTGCGCACGGCCAAATCACCGGCTTGACAGCTTCGGATGCACGCGTCACTTTCGCAGTAAAGGATGACTTTCCCCTCCCGAGGAACTTCGGACAGACGTTTGTCGAATTCCTCACAGGCAATGCATAAAGATCCGGGAATCCGATGATCCAGGCATTCGATGCGGCTCATGACATTGATGAGGGTGACCTTTTCCGCTTCAGTCTGCATCCAGCTGTAAAGGGTCGCGGCATCTACAATCTTCCAGCCCGCGGCATACGCTGTGTTCCCCTGAAGGCACAGTCCTGCAGCAAGGAGTAGGGGTATCAGCCACCTTACCTGCAAAGCATTGATCAGCACATCCTCGTGAATTCGATTATTCATAGGCCGGAACCTCCTCCATGCCCCATTCCTCCATCTGAGGCGAAGCATTCGGCGCCTTCGGTTTCGGATAATCTTCTTTCAGGAAGCGGCCCACACTCCGGACTTTCAATTTCCCGAAGAACAGCGCCTTCTCGTCGTGGCAGTCCCTGCAGTCTTTAGCCCCGAGGGTCTGCTTCCTGCCGATGGGAACCACATTGTGCCAGATGGGAACAGACAGGGTATTGGCAAAGGGAAGCTCGGAGGAAACAATCTTCCCGCCCTTCCATTCATAGACCTTGTCCGCCATAAAGACGGCCTTTCGGTAGCCGAGGCGGTGGAGAGCCTGCAGCATCTTTTCCATGTCCCCTTCCGTGGCCACAGTAACCCGGCGGATCTTCCTGCCGGATGAATCCCTGACCTCGACGGAGGTGATCCCTCTGCTGGCTTGATATGCTCGGGAAACTGCATTTGGGGGTAAGGCGCGAAAGGTATTCCGTCCGGTTCTTTCGGCAAACCACTGGCCCGTGTGCGGGACAGCGGCGGTGTAGCGTTCACCGGAACCGTCCTTCATGCCCTGGATGGCAATCCAGGGCGGCCAGGGCTTTTCCGCCGCCTTCCGAAAAGCGCCCCGGTCTGCGGCTGACATGTTGTCAGCGGTGTACCAGGAGACCGTACCGGTGGATGCATCCATAAGATACGCGCCTTTGGCCGGCTGCCCCGTGCTGTGGCAGGCGGTACAGGAAAGGAGTCGGAAATGGAAGGAGGCCTTCGGAAATTTCGCTGCATGAACAACCAGAGGATTCGGCGCCGACTCCGGAAGTCCGGGACGATATCGGTAGAGGCCGTCCAGATGACAGCTCGTGCAGGTCTTCATGCCCGTCTTCTCGACACTTTGCCCGGAACTTCCCCGCCCGATCCGGTGAGCAAGGCGGCCTCCCGGCACATTTACAGCCAGGCCATGGCAGTCCGTGCAGCGCAGGCCCACCCTTACGTGAACGTCGTATTCCGCCCTGTGCAGGGTTGCCGTATGAAACGCCTGGTCATCACCGTGGCACTGCAGGCAACTGGCCGAACTGACGGAAGGACGGATGATGGTTCCGGACAATTTGCCATCCCGGGTAAACACAGGACTTCCCCAGCGGTAGATAACTGCGGGTCGCCGGGACAGATTTCCAGGATCGCCCTTCTGTGATGACTTGAGATCCGGTTGAATTTCGCCGAGATTCGCTCCAGTCGTTGGCACCGTAAGCTCCCGCCCCGCCCGGATGCTCCTGTTGCGCTGATCGAGGCGATAGCCCGTCATATGGCAGACAAGGCAGTCCGCCTCCCCGGCGCTGCCTTTCTGAAAACGGCTTCTGTTATCCGGATACAGAGCGGCCGGCAGCGCCGACGAATCCGCTTTTCTGCGCTCTGAAGATTTTCCCTGAAAGTGGTTCCCTTTGCTGATCGTTGCATAGCTGTGGCAGGCCCCGCATGTTTTTCGCGGGCTGTAAGGATCGGTTTCGTTATCCGAGGGGGTGATCTTCGCGCCGTTTTCATTGCGCAACCAGACATCCACGTGACTGCCTGCTCCCAGGACGCGACTCTCCCAGGTAATCTGAACAGCGATTGCCAGCACGGCAATCAGGATCGCATATGCCATTCCTCGAACTGCATCCATGACCGCCTCTTTCCTTCAGACTTTTGTATTTAACAGGAGTGGGAATTTGCCGGGATACCTTACCCCGTTTGATCATTGTAATACCGTTTATCGGGTTATGGGTTTTGGAGTGTGGATCAGCCGTTCATTCGCCTTGGCTCCTCCTTTCAGGAGGGTTTCCCACGTCAGGAACCCGGTGCGATCCGTATGACATGAATCGCAGGAGCGAGTCCGGTCCGTACGCTTCCGGATATTGTGGACCGGCGAATTCCAGTAATTGGGGAGGGCATCGAATTTCTCCATGCGGATTCCCACCTTCTCAAAGGAATTCCGGACAGTCGGGATAACACGCAGTGTTGTGACCTCCTTCGTGTTCCGGGGGTTTTTCCCCAGGATAAAACCTGGCTCCGCCTTAGCACCCGTCCCTTCATGGCAGTCATAACAGTTCCGATACTGGCCGCCCGAGTGGCAGCCGTAGCAGCTCACCTTGCCCCGGTGAACGCTGTGGGCCTTCTTTGTCAGCAGTGTCTTCGAGTTGATCGTCTTGTGGCAGTTCGTGCAGGCGGGACGGTCTTTCACCGCCTGCTTGGTGAGATATTTCTTTCCGTCGCCGTGGAATTCCCGTTTCTTGTGGCAGTCAAGGCACATCATTCCTTTCTGGTAGTGGACATCCGTTGCCCCGCCGTATTCGCCCACATATTCCGGATAGACACGTCCGCCATGGCAAAAGGCGCAGGTCTTGCCTTCATCCTTCCTGACAAATTTATGCCCCTGGATCAGGCCGAGGCTGATCCCGGATACCGGTGGTGATTTCACATGACATCCACCGCAGGAGGCGTGGCAGCTCCGGCAGGATTGTTCGAAGACGCGCTTGTCGAAGATCTTGAGTTCCGCCTTGGAAAACCTTGCCATGACCCCCTGCCGCTGGCCGATCGTTGTGTAATGAAGAGATTTCCCATAGGCGGCGGCGATCTTTCCGTGGCATTGGCCGCAGGTCTTGAGATTGTCCGATGGCCGCTTCACCATGCCCTCGTGGGCCTGCTCTTTCGTTTCACCGCTTTTGTCGCCCTTGTGGCAGGTTTCGCATCCCTTGGAAAGATGCGGGTCTTTGGCTAACAGTTCAGGGTTGACAAGGTATCCCTTATAATACTCTTCCGCCTTCACGGGCGGAGGCGCCCCCGCTCACCCCTCGCCTTCGCCGCCGATAGCCGGTGGTTTGACCAGGGACTTCATCTTTTGATCATCTGTATGGCAGGAAATGCACTGATTGACTGCAGCCGCCCAAGCCCATGCGGGCAGAAGGAAAAGGACGAGAAAAAAAGAGACAAGCCGGTTCGTCTTCATGCTTTTTAATACTCCTGCCTTTTCGACAGAGGAATCAAAGGAGCTGTCAATGAAAACGTTTTCAGACCGAGGGTGATGGCCCCTTTCCGCTACGAAACCTGGTACGTTTCAGGAGCCATGTTGTATTTATGCTATAACGGATTTTGTCTGAAATCAATAGAATAACCCCGGCAAACGAAAAAATGAACGATTGCGGAAAATTTTTAGAACTCAGTCAGACTCACGGTTCTATCTAACCCTTGCGGTAAGAGTCGTTTGATGTTAATTTTCAATCGTTAGGGCGCCAACGGAACCGAAACCGCCTTTTATTTTCAAAACCATCCATCGGGAGTGCGGTTTGTGCCAAAAAAAACAAATCCTGTCCGGGCATTCTTTTCCTCCGTCAAACTGACGATTGTCCTGATGATCCTTATCGCTCTTCTTGCTGTTGGGGGAACGTTTCTCCCCCAGCAGCAAGAAGCGGGGGATTTCCTCCATCGCCTGCCGCCTGCCGCAGCGGAATGGCTGCTGCGGCTCCAGTTGCTCGACATCTACCATTCCACAGTCTTTTACCTTCTCATGAGCTTGTTGTCCCTGAATCTCATCGTATGCTCCCTGAATCGTTTCCCCTCAGCATGGAAAAAGATCCGGACTCCCGGTTTTCCCGTTCCTGAAGGTCTGTTTCCCTCCGCAGGCGTAGAACAGACCTTCAACGTGAAGGAAGGCAAGGATACCGTCGTTTCCAGACTTGAATCTCTTGCCAGGAAGAGATGGGGGAGTGTCGACAGGCAGGAAACGGAAAGAGGCGTCTTCCTTTTCGCTCAGAAAGGGCGCTTCGCTCATCTGGGTGTTTACGTGGTCCATGTGAGCATCCTGATCATTATTCTGGGAGCGGTGGTCGGTTCGCTCTTTGGGTTCGAGGCTTATGTCACCATCGATGAAGGGCAGGCCGTACAGGAAGTCGAATTGAAAGGCGGCAGGGGAATCAGGCAACTCGACTTTGCCGTTCGCTGCGATAAATTCACGTTGGAATTTCATGAAAACGGCGCCCCGAAGACTTACCGCTCAGATCTTTCCTTTCTCAAGGACGGAAAGGTGATCAGGCAAGGCGCTCTGCTGGTCAACCATCCTCTTTCTTTCGAGACGATCCGTTTCTATCAGTCCAGCTACGGGATGTCAGAGGATAACAAAGCCCATCTCTCCTTTTCCAGAAACGGTGTACGGCAGCAGCCGGAACTGGTATTGACGGAGGGAGACGTCTTTGAACTGCCCGGCAGCCAGGCAAAGGGAACGGTTTTACGCGTGGAAGAAAATATCATGGAAATGGGGCCGGCCGTCAAATTACTCATCTCATCGCCCCGGGGGGATGTTCAGTTCTGGGTGTTCAGGCATATCGAAGAAATCAAACAGATGAATCCCGGCCTGCTGAACGAAATGCCCCTTTTCAATCCCGCCCTTTTCAAACCTTATGAATTTTCTCTCACCCGGGTGGAACAGAAATACAGCACGGGGCTGCAGGTTGTCCGGGATCCCGGCGTGCCTCTGGTGGCGGGGGGCGGCATCCTGCTGATCGCCGGCCTGATGATGACCTTCTGGATGTCCCATCGCCGGTTCTGGATCTGGATTTTTTCGGACGGAGAAGGAGCTTCGATCCACATCACCGGGATGAGCAACCGAAATCCGGCGGCTTTTGAAAAGGAGATCCGCAACCTTCACGCCGCGGTCAGGAAGGCGATGACTATATGACGCATACGACGATCCTGAGTTGGGTAACTTTCATCTATTTTGCCGCTTTTGTTTTTTATCTGTTTCGCACTGTTTTCGGCAAGACCTTCTGGGGTCGGCTGGCGACCATGACCGCCTGGGTGGGACTTGCCGTGCAGTCCTGCGCTCTTGTCTGGCGGTGGAAGTTGTCCTACGACCTGGGGATCGGCCATATCCCCTTGTCCAATCTCTACGAATCCATGGTCTTCTTTGCCTGGAGCATTGTCTTTCTCTATCTCATTCTGGAATGGAAAGCGGCCAACAGGGTTCCGGGCGCCTTTGTCATCCCCGTCGCCTTTCTGGCCATGGCCTATGCCTCCATCGCTCCCGGCGTCGACAACAATATCCAGCCTCTGATTCCTGCCCTGCAGAGCAACTGGCTGACCAGCCATGTTGTAACCTGCTTTCTGGGCTATGCAAGCTTTACCCTGGCTTTTGGCTCAGGTCTGATTTATTTCATCCACCCCCTGGTTCCTGCCGACAAAGACAGCCCGGACAACAGGAGTGCCTGTCTGCCCTCACCGGATACTCTGGATACTCTGATCTATCAGGGCGTCGTCCTGGGGTTTGTTTTTTTGTCCATGGGCATCCTGACAGGATCCGTCTGGGCCCATTTCGCCTGGGGCTCCTACTGGAGCTGGGATCCAAAGGAAACGTGGTCCCTGATTACCTGGATCATTTACGCCATCATGCTTCATGCCCGCCTCGTCCGGGGCTGGCGGGGAAAGCGCATGGCGGTCATGGCGGTCATCGGCTTCGCTTCCGTCCTGTTCACCTATCTCGGCGTCAATTATCTGCCCGGACTGCACAGCTACCTCAACGCATAAGACCGGCCTCTTTCGCCTGAAAATCGGAGCCGATCATTCGGATTGAGCCGAAAGGCGACGGAATCAAGATCATCAAAGAAAAAGTGCACCTGAAAGGCTGTTATGCTGCCTGAACAGGTGCACTTAGGATAAGCCCGGAAGACGGCTCCCTTCCGGGAGCATTCAGTTCCGTTATTTATTGGCTCCCCAGCGCGGACTCGAACCACGGACCCGATGGTTAACAGCCATCTGCTCTACCGACTGAGCTACTGAGGAGTATGTATCTCTAATTCATGTGTCTCTGCTGCCAGGGTCTCCCGGCTTACAGCCGGCAGTTCATACAGACGGTGAGGTTCTCCATCGGCACACCCGTCTTGTTGCTGATATATTGAAGCTGATCCTCCGGGGCAAAGTACTGACCGCAGACGCTGCATTGTGCCATTTTGAAGGTTCGTCCCCAGATTGTGCGCTCGGCGCCGCCGTTGCCGGTGGTCATCTCGATGTGCCCCGTCGGGCATACATAAGCACAGGCGCCACAGCCGATGCAGGCCTTCGAATCCTCCGTGAAAGGGGGACCAACCACCTTATCCTTCCCGCGGAAGGACAATCCGATGGCGGACACGCCCACGATATCTTCACAGGTCTTTACACACAACCGGCACAGGATGCACTTGCCCTTGTCCTTATCAGGCTTGAAGCGTTTCTGAGTTTTGACGCCAAGCTCTTCAGCCAGGTTCCGCACCACCTCGGATTCCGGACACCGGGCCATAAGCAGCTCCAGGACGAGGCGTCGGACCCCAAGAACGCGTTCGCTTTTTGTATCAACAACGATGCCGTCTTCGACAAGATAAATGCAGGAGGTAACGATACGCTTTCTCCCGCCCTTTGCGATCTCCACGACGCACAGCCGGCAAGCGCCTGACGCCTCAATCGACTCGTGATGACACAAGGTCGGAATGACGATCCCGTTGTCCCGGGCAGCGGAAAGGATTGTTGTGCCGGTCTCTGCCTCGATCTTCTTCCCATCTATGACTAAATTCACCATCTCGCCTACCTTTATGATAAGGTTATCGCATCAAACTTGCACGTTTCCATGCAAACTCCGCACTTGATGCATTTCGCCTGGTCAATCTCGTGGGCCTTTTTCCGCTCGCCACTGATTGCCTCAACGGGACACTTCTTCGCACAGGCCATGCAGCCGGTACACTTCTCCTTGTCGATGTTATATTGGATGAGGGCCTTGCAAACACCGGCGGGGCACTTCTTGCTCCGGATGTGGGCGTCATATTCGCTCCGGAAATAACGGATTGTGCTCAGTACAGGATTCGGGGCGCTGCCACCGAGAGCACAAAGGGACCCGTCCTTGATGGCTTCTGCCATTCGTCCCAGAAGCTCCAGGTCACCCCTTCTGCCCTTTCCCGCACAGATGTCCTGGAGAATCTCGTTCATCCGGTAGATTCCCTCCCGGCAGGGCACGCACTTCCCGCAGGATTCGGACACGAGAAATTCGATAAAGTAGCGGGCAATGTCAACCATGCAGGTCTTATCGTCCATGACGATCATCCCCCCGGATCCCATCATGGAGCCGGCTTCCCAGAGGGAATCGAAATCAACGGGCAGATCGATCATCGTGTCCGGGATGCATCCGCCGGAAGGGCCTCCCGTCTGCACGGCCTTGAACTTCCTGCCGCCGGGGATGCCGCCGCCGATCTCGTAGATGATGTCTTTAAGCGGTATGCCCATAGGCACTTCCACGAGGCCGATGTTGTTGATCTTACCCACCAGGGAAAAAACCTTTGTCCCCGTGCTGTGCTTCACACCGATGCCGGAGAACCATTGGCCGCCCCGGGCGATAATGACGGGAACATTCGCCCATGTCTCCACGTTATTCAAGTTGGACGGCCGGTTCCAAAGCCCCTGTTCCACCGTATGTATGTACTTGGCCCGAGGCTCGCCCGCTTTCCCTTCCAGGGAAGCCATCAGGGCCGTCGATTCTCCACAGACAAAGGCGCCCGCACCTTTGGCGATCTTGATGTCGAACTCAAAACCCGTGCCGAGGATATTTTTCCCCAGAAGGCCGGCTTCTCTTGCCTGCCCGATGGCATGCTGAAGATTTGCCACGGCCAGAGGGTACTCGTTCCGTACGTAAATGTACCCTTCATGGGCGCCTATAGCATAAGCTCCGATGATCATCCCCTCAAGAACGCTGTGGGGATCGCCTTCCATAAGGCTCCGATCCATGTAAGCCCCGGGATCTCCTTCATCACCGTTGCAGATGACGTATTTGATTTCCCCCTCAGCCCGCCGGCAGCTTTCCCATTTCGTACCCGTCGGGAAGCCGCCGCCGCCGCGCCCTCGAAGGCCTGAAGTCTTCACCTCGAGGATAACATCCTCCGGCGACATGGTCGTGAGGGCTTTATGCAGGGCGGTGTAACCACCCCTGGCGATATATTCATCCATATTTTCAGGATCGATCATACCGCAGTTGCGCAAGGCAATCTTAACTTGTTTGCGGTAGAAGGGCAGCTCGTTGATCTGAGGAATTCCGGAGCAATCGACCGGCACGGAACCAGAGAAATAGGCCTTTTTCTCTCCCTGAAGGAGAAGCTCCATCTCATCCATACGGTATGCCGGCTGTATCCCATTCAGATCACCATTGACCACCCGGTCAATAAGGATGGGGACCATCTTCGCCGTCATCTTGCTGAAGGAGAGGCGCGGCTTGCCCGGCGCGATGACGTCGACGATGGGTTCGATGCAGTCCATCCCCATACTGCCCGCCTTGCTGAGGACGATATCCAGACCGCGATTCGCAATTTCTTTTGCCAAGGCGTCATACACTGCCTGGGCTCCCGAAGCGATACCGCTCGTAGCCATACCGACAACGATCTTCACCTTTGCCGGCAGAAGACGCGCCAGGCCTCGCTTCGCAGCTTTGTTCAAATCATCCCATGTATTTATCGTGCTCACTTTTTCACCCCTGCTTTGCGATAGTTTTTCAGAATCCCGGGAATCTCATCCTGGGTGAGGTAAGGATGAATGTTCCCGTCAATCCGTACCACCGGGGCAAGACTGCAGCAGCCGAGACACCGCACCTCCTCAAGGGTGAACATGGCATCCTCCGTCGTCTCTCCGCAGGAGATATTGAGATTCCTCTCCAGCCGGTTCATGAGGTTGAAGCCTCCCTGAACATGGCAAGCCGTACCGGCGCACACTTCAATAAGATATTTACCCCGCGGCTTCAGGCTGAAGACATTGTAGAAGGTCGCAATCTCATAGATCCTGCTCAAGGGCACCTGAAGCTCATCACTCACGATGGTTAAGGCCTCCTTCGGCAGGTATCGGAATTCCTCCTGGAGATCCTGCAATACGGCGACGGCAGCACTTTTTTCTCCATCGTACTTGCTGATAATCTCCCTGATTTTCCCCCTGTCTACCTCTTTGTTCATTATTTTCCCCTTGATTTTTTCGGTTACATTTCCCGCCACGAGCGAGAATGCTTCATCTTGTTCATGAGTTTATTGTACTCCAGCTTCACCCTCTTCTGAAACATTCCGATCTCATCAGGAGTCAGATGCCGGAAGCGGCCCTGAAGTCTGATATAGTCTTCCAGGGGCCTCAACGTTTCCGGCATAACCGAACTGAGCTTGTATTTCCCATGTTCCACCTCATAAAGCGGAAATGCCCCGGTCTGAACCGCCAGCCGCCCCATTGCAATACATTCGCGGGTACGACAGCGCCATCCGGTGGGACATACGGAAAGACAATGGATATAGGAAGGCCCTTTGATCGACCGTGCCTTTTTCACCTTGTTCATGAAATCAATGGGATAACTGTGACATGCCGTAGCCACATAAGGCAGATTATGAGCCACCATGATCTCGGGCATGTTTTTCTTCCATGTCGGATTGCCGCTGCTGACCTTGCCGGGAGGGGCAGTTGTTGTTGAAGCACCGAAGGGGGTGGCGCCGGAACGCTGAATACCCGTGTTCATGTATGCTTCATTGTCGAAGCAGACATAGAGCATGTCATGTCCTCTCTCCATGGCGCCTGACAGAGCCTGAAGTCCGATATCGACCGTGCCGCCATCCCCGCCGATACCCACGGTCTTGACATAACGGTCGGATATTTTTCCCTTGCGCCGCAGAACCTTCAGGCCGGCTTCCACGCCGGAAGCCACGGCAGCGGCATTGGGAAAAGCCACATGCATCCAGGGAAGTTTCCATGCCGTCGTAGGATACATGGTTGAGACGACTTCCATACATCCCGTGGCGTTGACAATCACCGTATCCTTACCCAGCGCCTTGCACATCAGGCGAATGGCCAGAGCCTCTCCGCATCCCTGGCAGGCGCGATGCCCGGCGGCAAAGTATTCTTCCTTGTCCACCAGTTTCGGCGCGTAAAGGTCAAAATTTTCCACAATACCGGATTGGAACGTATTCATTATCCTCTCACTCCATAAAATTCATAGGCTTCTTTGGGTTTTTCCGTATCCGCTTTCGCCGCTCTGGAGATCATATCCTTGAAGTGATCCACCATGACATCCCGCCCCCCGAGACCGATGATGTAATTCACGATCGCGGGGCGCTTCTTCTGTGCATAAAGGGCCGAACGCACTTCCAGAGCGAGCGGACCGCCAGCCCCGCCATAGGACAGGCAGCGATCCGTAACAGCCAGCACCTTCGCTCCCTTGACCGCCTTCTGCAATTCCTCGAAGGGAAAGGGCCGCCAGAGTTTCAGTTTAAGTAGGCCAGCTTTTACTCCTTCCTGACGCAGCTCATCGATCGCCATCTCCGCTGTTTCCCCCATGGATCCCATGGTCATGAGAAGAACCTCCGCCCCCTCCGTTTTGTAGGACTCGATGGGTTCGTACTTCCGCCCAAACTGCTGTTCCCACTCCTTCCAGATTTCGAGAATGACCTTTTTGGAGTTCAGCAGAGTAACCTCCCGGCTTTTGCAGGCTTCGGCATAGATGTCCGGCAGCCCCAGCGCCCCGAGCGTCACGGGATGATCGGGATCAAGCGCGGCAAGAGGTTTGAAAGGGGGCAGGAAACGATCCACCTCTTCCTGGTCGGGCATGAACATCGGCTCCACCACATGGGTCAACTGGAAGCCGTCGAGATTGACGTTCACCGGCAGCATGACGTCCTGATGTTCAGCGATTTTGAAGGCCTGGATCGTCATATCCACGGTTTCCTGTCCGTTGGCGGCAAACATGGAAATCCAGCCGATGTCTCTCTGGCTCATGATGTCGCTGTGATCGTTCCAGATGTTCAGGGGACCGGAGAGCGCCCGGTTCCCGATAATCATAACGACCGGCAGCCGCATGGCGGAGACGATCGCCAGAATTTCAGCCATATAAAGAAGCCCCTGAGAGCTGGTTGCCGTAAAGGAACGCGCCCCGGCGCCGGAAGCCCCGGCACAGGCGCTCATGGCAGAATGTTCCGATTCCACGGTGATGAATTCCGCGTCAAGGCGGCCTTCCGCAACGATCTCAGACAGGTGTTCCGGTACATGTGTGTTCGGAGTAATGGGATAGGCGGCGATCACTTCCGGCCTGCACAGGGCAGCCGCTTCGGCAGCCGCCAAGGCGATTTCCATACCAATTCGTTTCGACATGGCCTATTCCTCCTCCACCATCTTGATCGCGAGGGGCCAGCACTCATGTGCGCAGATACCGCACCCCTTGCAGTAATTAAGATCCGCCGCAAAATATCCATCCGCGTCTTCCGAAATGCAGCCTTCGGGGCAGAATATATAGCAGAGGCCGCATTTGATGCATCTGGAATTATCCCAGACCGGGCGTTCCGCCCTCCAAGTGCCTGTATGGTAGTCTCTGGAGCTTCCAGGTCGAAAGACGATACATCCGGGATTGACTTCCTGCCAGTCTTCTGGCCATTTTTTTTCCGCCATTCTATATACCTCAACCTTTATCTGAGATTTAAGCGAGATGTACCTCATCATAGGCCAGCTTCATGGCCGCCAGATTCCTGTTGGCAATCCGGCCGAACCGGTGTTCAATCGGCTCATTCAGGGATTCCAGCTTGACAACATCTGTCATTTTGACTAAAGCGCCCAGCATGGTCGTGTTGGTAATGGGAACCTTCAGTTCCTTCCAGGCAATGGCTGTCGCATCGACCAGAGCAATCCGACCCTTGAACTGAATGTGTTTTTCAATCTCCTTCAAGGATTTGCTCGTATTGATAATCAGGAGCCCTTCCGGCTTCAGCCCCTCGGACACGTTGACCAGGGAAATCAAACCGGGATCCAGGACGACCACCACATCGGGACGATAAATACGCTGCCGCTTCTTGATCCGGGTGTCATTAATCCGGTTGAAAGCCTCAACCGGCGCTCCCCGCCTTTCAGGACCGAAACTCGGAAATCCCTGCGCGTACCGGCCTTCGCCGATCGCTGCCAGCGCAAGCAGCTCAACGGATGTCACAGCACCCTGTCCGCCTCTTCCATGCCACCTCACTTCTATCATTGACTCTTCCCCCAGGTTGTGTTCGCAAACAGATAGAACTTGCTCTTTTCTATTGAAGAGAGTTTCCTGCTATTATATAAAAAAAAGGCCTTGTCAATCTTTATTTAGAAGGAAAAATGCCGTAATGGATTGAAATACAGTCATTTATTATAATAATGATGTAGACTGTAACTCATTGATTGTCATTTTTACCCGATGCAACCGTTTTCAACATCAATACACGCGCCTGCTCCATTCAAGTCAGGGCATAGGCCTTCAAGGCTTCGTCGTAAAGATCCCTCCCCCGGGTGTCGTTGATCACCACCAGGGGCAATTCGAAGACGACCAATCGGAAGATGGCCTCTGGACCGAGATCCTCATAGGCAATGACAGAGGATTCCCGGATGCAGCGGGCCGTCAGTGCCGCAATTCCCCCGATGGCACCAAAATAAACCGCCTTGTACCGCTTCATGGCGGCAACGACCTCCGCTGAACGCTTCCCCTTGCCGATCATCCCTTTCAATCCCAGAGCCATCAACTGCGGCGCAAAGGAATCCATCCGGCAACTCGTAGTCGGACCGATGGATCCGGTTATGGAACCCGGCCTTGCCGGGGCCGGCCCGGCATAGAAGATCACCGCTCCCTCAATCGGAAACGGCAAAGGCTCGCCGCGTCCGGCGGCCTCGCAAAGGCGGCGATGGGCCGCATCCCGACCGGTATAGACGACTCCGTTGAGAAGAACCCGGTCGCCCACAGACAGACGCCTGCACAGATCCTCATTTAAGGGTGTTTCCAGACGGATCGGTTCGCTCATCATTAAATCACCGCCTCCCGGTGCCGAGCCACGTGACACTGGATGTTGACAGTAACGGGCAGACTGGCGATATGGCAGGGCATCATTTCCACATGGACGGCCAGGGCGGTCACACGCCCCCCATACCCCTGCGGCCCGATTCCCAGCCGGTTGATTTCCGTCAGTAGTTCCCGCTCCATGGCAGCCAGACGTTCGTCCCGGACATTGGCCGTTCCCAGCGGCCGGAGCAGGGCCTTTTTCGCCAGAACGGCGGACATCTCCAGAGAGCCGCCGATGCCCACCCCTACAACGACCGGCGGACAGGGATTGGAACCGGCTCTGCGGACACAGTCCACAACATGAGCCCGAATCCCGGCCTCACCCACAGCCGGGGTCAGCATGACACTGCCGCTCATGTTTTCACTGCCGCCGCCCTTGGGCATCGCACTCAGCTTGAGCTGGTCGCCCGGAACCAGTTCGGTAAAAATCACCGCCGGAGTATTGTCGCCCGTATTCCGCCGCGACAGGGGGTCACAAAGGGATTTGCGGAGATACCCATCCCGGTAGGCCTGTCGGACGCCCTCCTGAACGGCTTCATTGAAATCGCCGCCCACGATGTGCACATCCTGGCCCATTTCCACGAAAACTACCGCCAGGCCCGTATCCTGGCAGAGAGGCATATTATCATCTCTGGCCACTTCCGTATTTTCGAGGATTTTTTCCAGGGCGTAACGTCCCAGGGGCGACACTTCCTCTTCCGCCGCCCTTGCCAGAGCTTCCAGCACGTCGCGGCTCAGTTCGCGGTTTGCAGCGATGAAAAGCTCCCGCACGGTATCCGTGACAGTCTCCACGAAAATTTCTCTGATTCGGCTCATCATTCCGATATCGACTTTCCTGAAGGCCTCACGGCTCTTTCTCCATGCCCCGGCGGAATTCCAGCGATTTGGACAGGGTCATCCGATCCATATACCGGAGATCGCTGCCCATGGGAACTCCCTGGGCGATCCGGGTCACGGTGACAGCCAGCGGCCCGATCATACGGGAAATCAAAAGGGCCGTCGAATCTCCCGAAACATTGGGATTCGTGGCCAGGATAACCTCCCGGACCCCACTTTCCCGGATCCGTTCAACCAGTTCCCGCAGTTTCAACTGCTCAGGCCCGATCCCGTCCAACGGAGACAGAACGCCGTGCAGGACATGATAAGTCCCCGAATAACTTCCGCTGTCTTCGATCGCCATCAGGGCATCGGGATCCTCGACGACGCAGATCTGACTCGAATCCCGGGCAGAATCGCGACAAACCGTGCACAACTCGGCCTCGGAAAAATTGTAGCAGACCCGACAGAACCGGATTTTATCCCGAACCTCCAGAATGCTGTCGGCCAGAGCGCGAGCATCGCCTTCCGGGGCTCTCAGAATGTGCATCGCCAGTCTGGTCGCCGTTTTTTCCCCGATTCCCGGAAGTTTTCCCAGTTCCGAAATCAGATGTTTAATGGGAAGGGGATATCCTGCCATTGAAAACCCCCCCTCCTCTACATCAACCCGGGAATATTCATCCCCCCGGTAATCTTGGCCATTTCCGAGGACGTCATCTCCTGCGCCTTGCGAATGCCTTCGTTAACGGCCGCGACAATCAGATCCTGCAGCATTTCCAGATCCTCGGGATTGACCACATCTTTTTCAATTCTCAGAGAAACGACTTCAAACCGGCCGTTGACCGTAACCGAGACCATCCCCCCCCCCGCCGTGGCTTCCACGGTCCGGGACGCCAGCTCTTCCTGAAGGCGGGCCATCTTCTCCTGAAGGGCCTTGGCCTGCTTCATGATATTTCCAATATTGGGCGCCAAAAAAACTTACCTCCTTATCCTTATCACTTGATAATAAAACTGCACACTCATGCCGCCCGGAACCCGATTGCGGCTCCTTCCGGCTTATCCTTCAGACTTCACATCGGTCGATGGCCTCTGAGGGGGCAGGACTTTAATCTCCTGAACCTCCGCTCCTTCAAAGACGCTCAAGACTTTCTGCAGAAGGGGATGATTCAGGGCTTCCCGACGGAGCTCTTCCGCCTGATTTTTCCGGGCCATGGCCTCCGACAATCTCCCCCCGGAGCCCCGACCGTCGGATTCCGTCTCCACGGGCTCGATGTCCACCGTCACGGCGGTTTTGAAAAAGGATCCGGCAAGCTCGCTCAGCCGGCTCTTCTGCTCCGGTTCGTTGAGGTCCTCAAAAAAAACGCTCCCCTTGCGAAACCCGATGCGCAGATGGCCGTTTTCACAGCCGAGACATTCGCCCTGCTCGATCTTGGAGGCCAGCAGGATCGAATGCTTCTTCACATGGGCTTTGAAATCCGCCCAGACATCCCCCCCGGCATGCGCCGGATCCCTGACCGCCCCCTGCAATTCCGCCATCGGTTCCCTTACGCTCCGGTCCTCTGTCCGGACGATTGGCAGTGTCAACGGACGCTCTCTCACTGTCGTTGAATTTCCCGGTTTGGAAGGCGAAAAGGAGGCGGCCCCGGGAACCGTTTCCGAAAGGCAAGGCGCGGAAGACGCCAGCCGGGTTTCCAGGTCCTCCATGCGGGAGAGAATCTCTTCGATGGGAAGAGCTGGCGGCAGACCGGCCATGCGGCAGACGATCGCTTCCAAGTGAAGCCGGGGGTTGTGGCTCCGTCGCGCGCTTTCCTCTTCCGCCAGCAGGATATCCAGAAGCTGCTGCAGAGTCTCCCGCGAGACCTCCGCCACCTGCGCCTCGATGCCGGACAGGTCGTTGCCGGGCAGATCCAGGAGCTCCTGCTGCGGCCCGACGATCTTCACCAGGAGAAGATTACGGAAATGGTGGAGAAGAAGCGTATAAAAATACGTCATGTCCAGGCCGGCGTAATACCCCTCCTCCACAATCCGGAGACATTGTCCGGCATCGCGGCGCAGGACCGCCTCGGAAAGCTGGAAGAGAAAGCGACGGTCGGTCCGGCCGAGCAGCTCCTCAACGGCCTCGTCTTCGATCGCCGTTCCGGCATAGGAAATCACTTGATCAAAGATGCTCTCGGAGTCCCGCATGCTGCCGTCCCCCGCTTCGGCAATCCAGGCAAGGCCGGCATCGCTGATCCGGATCTTTTCCGTCTCGGCGATCTTCCGCAGCTGCTCTGCAATCTGACGCAGGGAAAGGCGGCGGAACTCAAAGCACTGACAGCGGGAAAGGATGGTTGCCGGCACTTTATGGGTCTCTGTTGTGGCAAAAATGAAAACGACATGGGGAGGGGGTTCCTCGAGGGTCTTCAGCAGAGCGTTGAAGGCTTCCCGAGTCAGCATGTGCACTTCATCGATGATATAGACCTTATAACGGCAGGAAACGGGCAGGAAACGGATCCGTTCGCGGAGCTCCCGAATTTCGTCGATACCCCGATTGGAGGCGCCATCGATTTCCCGGACATCCATGGAAATGCCTTCCGTGATTTCACGGCAGTTTGTACAGACATTGCACGGTGTCCCGGCAGGCCCCTGTTCACAATTGATGGCCTTGGCCAGAATGCGGGCAATGGAGGTCTTGCCGACACCGCGCGGCCCACTGAACAGAAAGGCGTGGGCAATGCGCTCCTGACGGATGGCATTCTTCAGGGTCTGGACGACATGCTGCTGGCCGACGACGTCCTCAAAGACCTGAGGCCTCCATTTGCGGGCTAAAACAAGGTAGTCCATAAGGGCTCCTGGGGAAAAAAACGGCAGACAATTCCATCTTCCCCTCTCCGAAAAACGGGTAAGATCAGAATCGGAAGAGGGAGCTTCCCGGTCTGAAACATCATGATGACGCTGGAAGTGCGAAGATGCTCAGAGAAACCACGATCAAGGGGCTGGACGATTTCACGCCGGATGGCGCACTTAGACCTGAGAATTTACGACCTGCCACCATAACGGACAAAAGATAGCCAGGCTGATCCGCAGCACACGCCGGACATTGCTACCGCTGCTTCCTTCCGGACCTGGCGGGGTTCACACGCCGTCGTTGCACGGGGCCCGGCTATCCGTATCAAAAAGGAATCCCGTCAGGAAAGCCGCTTCCGCGGCAGCCGGTTGACCGCTTTCGGGAAAATAACAGGGACTGGCGGAGAGAGGGGGATTCGAACCCCCGGTACATCTTTGTGGACATACACACGATTTCCAGTCGTGCCCCTTCAGCCTCTCGGGCATCTCTCCTTAAAGAAACGGCCTGCCGAAAAATGACGGGAACTCCCTAACAGAAAAAGAGAAAAAACACCAACGATTTTTAAAAACCGTTCAAGGGCAGGATGCGGCCTTCCCCGGCGGGAGTCCGCTTCCAATTCCGTATCGCAGCACACTCTGCGCCGGTGCCTTGCACCTCATTCCGAATCCGGATTTGGATTGCTTCCCGAAGCAATAACTGGCGGAGAGAGGGGGATTCGAACCCCCGTGAGAGCTTTTGGCCCCCAAATCGATTTCGAGTCGATCCCGTTACGACCACTTCGGTACCTCTCCGCAAAATCAAGACTTTACCTGTCCTTCTGATTTTAAGAGAGGGGATGTTACCCTCTTTTCCCGGAAAAATCCACTTAAAATTTCCGCGCAGGATGCCTGCAGAACGCCCCCTGTAACCTCCACGAAATGATTCAGTCTGCTGTCCTGAAGCAACCGGTAAAGGGAATCCACCGCACCGCCCTTTGGGTCGCCGGTTCCATAAACCAGCCTTTTCAGGCGGGCCTGAAGAATCGCCCCCGCACACATGATGCACGGTTCAAGCGTCACGTAGAGGGTCATTCCCGTCAGGCGGTAATTTTTCATTTTTTCCGCGGCTTCCCGGATGGCCAGAATCTCCGCATGGGCCGTGGGATCATGACGGTCAACCGGCATATTGTGGCTTCTGGCGATCACCTCGTTTTCCCGGACAATCACCGCCCCGATCGGAACCTCTCCCTCTGACGCCGCCAGGCGGGCTTCTTCGAGGGCAAGGCGCATCCATCGCTCATCATGGTCTCTTTCCGTTTCCGATGCCCCTGATGGGAAACCCGGATTTCTGTCTGACTCTGCAGAACCGTTTTCCGTATCCACTGAACCACCTGTTGATTTTAAAAAGTTCTTATTCTATGCTTCCCGGCCAATGAAAGGTGAAGCGACCGATGCCGGCAAACAAAATCCTCATTTATTCCGTCATGATTTCTCTGGTCATTCATCTTGCCGTCCTCTCCCTGACCGGTCTGATCGAATGGCAGGGGAACAGACGCCCAGCGCGGGTGATGACCCTCGATCTCAGGGAGATGTCTGCCGGCGTCGAGGGCAAATCCCTTCCCCCTGCAGCACCACCGCCGCAGGCTCGACCGGCTCATCCGCCGGCAAAGAAGGTACAGAGCTTCGCCGGCGGAAAGATTCGCGAAGCGACGGTGGACCTGAACAGCAGTGAATCGCGCTACCGGCCTTACTTGAAGGCAGTCAGAGAAAAAATCGAAAGCTCCTGGATTTATCCCGAAAAGGCTTCCGCCCGGAAAGAACAGGGCATCACGGTCATCCGGTTTTCCCTCGCGAAGACGGGAGAGCTTCTGGATACAGCCATCATCCGGTCATCGGGCTTCCCTCTGCTGGATGAAGCCACTCTGAGGGCGGTCAGAAAACCCCGCTATGCACCTCTGCCCGACGTTTTTCAGCTTTCCCGGCTGAATGTCGTTGCGACTTTCGAATACCGTCTGGTCCGGTAATTTCCCCTGCACCGCCCCATCAGATTTCCGAAATGGTTTCCATCAGATCCCGGTTAAGCTCCAGAATCCGATCGCGAAATTCGGTCTGCTGCACCCAGGATTTGGACTCCAGCTGCGGCTGTCTCTGGCGCAATTGCTCCATCCGGGCTTCCAGATCGCCGATCAGATAGGCCCAGTCGATCTTCGGCGCCGCCTTTTCCGGGAATTCCACTCTTTTGATTTCCTCGCCGATCTTCAGGAACGTTTCTTCCAGATATTCCGGAATAATCACCTTGTAGCCGAACCGTTCCCGGATGCGGTCCGCCAGAACCTGCTGAGCGGAATATTCACCGTGAACCAGAAAAACCTCCAGCCCATGATTTTTAAAATGACTGAGCCATTCGAGAAGCTGGCTCTGCCCGGCATGCGCCGAAAAACCGCCGATTGTGAAAATCCGGGCCTTGACGGCCACATTTTCATTCAGGATGCGGACTCTTTTCGCACCGTCGATAATCTTTCGTCCTGTGGTTCCCTCGGCCTGAAAACCCACAAAGACGATGCTGGCGCCTTCACGCCACAGATTATGGCGGAGATGATGGCGAATCCGACCGGCGTTGGCCATTCCACTGGCGGAGATGATGATGGCCGGCCCCTCGGTCTGGTTGATGGCGATGGATTCCTCCGTGGTCTGCGTACAACGGAGCTGGGGGAGGCGCAGGGGGTTTTCTCCCTTCAGGATCAGTGCCTGTGTTTCATCATCCAGAAAGGTGGCATGGCGGCGGAAGATTTCCGTAGCCTGGATCGCCAGGGGGCTGTCCAGGTAAATGGGCATGTCCTTAGGCAGCTGTCCCTTTTTGGACAGCAGATAGAGACAGTACATCATCTCCTGCGTCCGTTCGACGGCAAATGCGGGAATCACCATCTTCTGCCTGCATTCATAGCTGTAGGCGATGGCCTCGGCCAGCTCGTTCAGGCTGTCCTGCTCATTCTTGTGATTCCGGTTGCCGTAGGTGGATTCGAGAAAGAGATAGTCCGCCTCGGCGATAATCCCGGGATCGTCCATGAGCAACTGGGCTGGTCGACCGATATCCCCGGAAAAAACAAGTTTTGCAGGAACGCCGTTTTCCTTCAGCCAGAGTTCCAGAAATGAAGAGCCCAGGATATGCCCCGCATCCATGAAGTTCACCTTAAGCCCCGGGAAGGGTTCAAAGGGTTTGTCATAGGAAACGCTTTTCAACATCGGAAAAACCGCTTCGGCATCCCGCTGTGTATAAAGCGGCCCCACGCGTTTCTCTCCGAAGCGCAGGCGCTTCCGGCTTTTCCACTGGGCTTCCATTTCCTGGATATGGGCGGAATCCAGCAGGAGAATCCTCAGCAGATCCACGGTCGGTTGCGTCGCATAAATCGGCCCCCGAAACCCTTTCTGAACAAGGCGGGGCAGAAGACCGGTATGATCGATATGGGCATGGGTAATCAGAAAAAACTCAATCTTTTCAGGCTCATAAAGCTCCACATTCCAGTTCCGCTTCTCGATCTCCTCATTTCCCTGATGCATGCCGCAGTCAATCGCAAAGCGATGCCCCTGCGTTTCCAGAATATAACAGGACCCTGTCACCGTTCTCGCCGCGCCTAAAAATTTGATTTTCATAATTATGAACCTCTGCAATAAGAATTTGGATGATAGGCCGTCTGCTCTTCGTCTTGCCTGTAAGGGAAAAAGAAAGATCAGACGTTGAATCGGAAGGTGATGATGTCGCCGTCCCGCACGATATAATCCTTGCCTTCCAGGCGGACCTTCCCCGCCGCCTTGGCTTTGGCGTGAGAGCCGCCGCAGGCGATGAAATCATCATAAGCTACCACTTCGGCTTTGATGAAACCCCTTTCAAAATCCTTGTGAATGGCCGCGGCTGCGCGTGGGGCCTTTGTCCCTTCCGGAATGACCCAGGCCTTCACCTCGTCCTCTCCCACGGTAAAGTAGGATATCCGCCCGAGGAGAGAAAAGGCGGCGCGGATCACCCGTCCGAAAGCAGGTTCTTCCATGCCCAGGGCCGCCAGGAATTCCTGCTGCTCCTCAGTGGGAAGAGAGGCCACTTCCGCTTCCAGCTCGCAGCAGATCCCCATCACCGGCTCCACCAGCCCGGCTTCCGTCTGAAAGGCTTCCACGGTCGGGAAACCATCTTCAGCCACATTAAGGACAACCAGTTCCGGTCTCAGCGTCCAGAAAGAAAAACTGGACAGAGCATGGCGTTCCTCAACCGTCAGATTCAGTTCCCGCAAGGGCCTCCCGCTTTCGAGCTGCTCCTGCAGGCGCGGCATCAGCTCCACATGGAGAGATTCAGGCGGCTTCAGGTTTTTTTTGGCCACCTTCAAGAGCCGCTCGCGGCGGTTCTCCACCACCACCAGATCGGAGAGGATCAGTTCGTCATCCAGTTGCCGGCAGCGATTCACCATGGCCGAAATCGATCTGTCCGAAAAGCAGTCCACCACATGGAGCAGGCCTTCGGCGCCGCTGAGCGCCTGGCGAACCGTTTCCCACGCCTTTTCACCCGCGGCGTTCACATCCGTAAAGGGAACCCGGGCAGGCACGGCCCGAAGGGGTTTATAGATTTCCACAAGCCGGTCAAACCGTCTGTCGGGAACGGAGGCCTGTCCGCGGACACACTGTTCCCCATGAACATCGCAGCTGCGGACGCCTGTCATGATTTCGAAAAGGGTGCTTTTTCCACTCTGGGGAAGACCCAGAATCCCGATTTCCATTGCTGATTCCTCCTTTGTGAGTAACACGAAAACAAGTTACTCACTAACAAAGCGCCACCTCGACGGGGGGCGCTACGTTCAATGTTCAAGGTCGGAATATTACGGTGAGAACATTAAACGTCGAACCAAACCTTCCGAAGGGGCAGGGATCACTGCTCGCAATCAGGCGAACTCCTTCCCGATCCGGGCCATGGCCTCTGCCAGCCGGTCATCGGGCACGGTCAGCGAGATGCGGATGAAGCCTTCGCCGTACTGGCCATAGGCCGTACCGGAAGCCACGACGACCGCGGTCTTCTCGAAAAGTCGATTGGTGAACTCCAGGGAAGTCATTCCCGCAGGAACCGGCACCCAGAGATAAAAGGTGCCCTTGGGCGGTTCGAAGTTTATGCCGATCTTCTTGAGCGTCTCCAGAACCAGCGCCCGCCGCCTGGCATAGATCGCCCGCATCCGGTCAATCGAAGCTCCCTCATGACGGAGGGCGTGAATTCCCGCGTACTGAATGGGATTGAAGATTCCCGAGTCGGTATTTTCCTTGACCTTGCTCATGGCGGCAAGGATTTCCTGGTTTCCCGAAGCCATCCCAATCCGCCAGCCCGTCATGTTGAACGGTTTGGACAGGGAATTGAGTTCCACGCCGACCTCCTTAGCCCCATCGGCCATCAGGAAGCTCAAACGTTCCTGCCCCTCAAAAACCATCTCCCCATAAGGATTGTCATAGCAGACGGCGATTCCGGTCTCCCTCGCGAAGGCCACCAGCCGGTCCAGGAAAGGCCGGGTTGCGCAGGCCCCCGTCGGGTTGTTGGGATAGTTGAGGAACATCCCCCGCGCCCGCTTCAGGATGTTGGAAGGGATGTCTTCGAAAACGGGAAGATAATCGTTTTCGGGCAGAATCGGAACATTCCAGGGTTCTCCGCCGGCCATGAGAATGCTGGAACGATAGGCCGGATAGCCCGGATCGGTCATGAGAACGATGTCACCGGGGTTGATGCAGGCCAGCACAAAGTGATGGCATCCTTCCTTCGAACCGATAAGCCCCAGGATTTCCTTTTCGGGATCGAGAGTGACGCCGTAGCGCTCCCGGTACCAGCGGGCCACCTCCTGCCGGTAGGCCAGCATCCCTTTTTCCTCATCTGTGGGATACCGGTGATTCTCGGGGACGTGCGCCTGGCGGCAGAGTTCCTCGATTATGGAATCCGGCGTAGGTTCCACCGGGTCGCCGATGGCCAGACTGATGACGTCCACGCCCTCGGCCTTCGCCTTATTGATCTTTTTCCGCAACTCCATGAACAGGTAAGGGGGAATTTTTCCTAAACGCTCCGCAATCTGCACCGTTCTCTCTCCTTTAATCGTTTAATTTCCGTTCTCCTGCCAGGCCTCTTCCCAGAGCCGGCCCTCGTAAATCACCCGGACCCGGCCTTCCATGTAAACGTTCCTGAACGCACCGTCGATCCGCTCAAAATGAATCTTGAGCCTTTCGCCGCTTCTCACGGTCACCTCCACCGGTGACTCCACCAATCCCCGCGCCGCTGCCGCCAGGGCCGAAGCCACCGACCCTGTGCCGCAGGCAAGGGTTTCGTCTTCCACGCCCCTTTCATAGGTCCGGACGGAAAGGCTGTGAAGGCTGGTGACGGTCACGAAGTTGGCGTTCGTGCCCGCCGGCTGAAAAGCCTCGGCATACCGCAACGCCCGGCCGTAACGGAAAACATCGAATCCGCCCAGCTCCTCGACGAAGGCCACGACGTGGGGCACGCCGGTGTTGAGGCTGTCCACCGTCAGGATTTCGTCTCCAACGGGAATGGGTTGGTTCGCCTGCAGAGACGAAGGTTCGGTCAGCCGCAATTTCACATCGTCTCCCCGTAGTTCGGCATCGATAAGTCCGGCCACGGTTTCAAAGGACATCCGCTCCCCGGCAATCCCTTTGAGATAGGCAAAGCGGGCGACACAGCGACCGCCGTTGCCGCACATTTCCACTTCGCTGCCGTCGGCGTTGAAAAAGCGCCACTGGAAATCCGCCCGCGGCGACCGTTCGACGAGGATCACACCATCGGCGCCGACGGAAACCTTCCGACGGCAGATCGCCTCCACGAAGGACGGAATATTCTTGATGGAAGACAGCGCCCCTTCCCGGTTGTCTATCAGGATGAAGTCATTGCCGCTTCCGCTCATTTTGAAAAATTCGATCATTCTTCAACTCCTGTCCGGTTCGAAAAATTTTTCGCTCCTGCATAACCCATCCTGACGCCCGCGTCAACGCCGGAACGACCTGCTGTTCACATTTCATCCCCGAAACCGGGTGCAGACAGGGTTTATTTCTCGATTTTAACCCGCTTGGAAATCCGGAAACCGGAAGGGAAAGAATTAGGAAAGAATAGGGAGGAAGAAAGGGCGGCGGCGGGATTCCGGCCGGCAATGACAACGGTTTCCCGGTTTACCACCGGTTTACCAGAAGAGGTCTTCCCCCGATGCCCGCACATTCTCGATGCTCTTCAGAACCTCCCGGATATCCCGTTCTTTGAGATCGAGCAGTTCGAAGGCAACGGGGGAAACGGCGGGAACGAAGGCATCGCCGGCATAACCGAACCCCAGGGCCCTCACCAGGATGTCCGCCAGATGAACGATGGCCGTCTCCAGGGGCGCGCTTCTCGCCAAGCCGGGCTTGTGGTGGAAGGCGATCATGTCCGTCAGCTTTCCGGGAAAGAATAATTTTTCGGCAAGCCACTGGCCCGCGGCCGCGTGGGTTTCGGAAAAACGGGCCTTCTCGGCTTCCATGACCAGAATCTCCTTTTGCTCCGCCTCCTCCATAACTGTCCTATAATCTTTGGGAAATTCCAGAAGGAAAATCACCTTGCCGATATCGTGGAGCAGACCGGCCACGGAAACTTCTTCCAGATTTTTCAAGCCTTTGATTTCCGCTATTGACCGCGCCGCCACTGCACATCCGACGGAATGTTCCCGAAGACCGACCATCACAGTCTGCATGAGCTCCAGAACGGTCACCCCCATCAGAAGGCTCCTGACGGCGTCCAGTCCCAGAAGCGTCAATGCATGCGTGACGGATGAAATCCTTCCGGGAAAGCCGAAGACGGCGGAATTGACCATCTTCAGGATCCTGCTGGTAAGCGCCGGATCGCTGGAGATGAAGCTGCTGATTTCATGCAGGGATGTTTTCGGATTTCCGATAACCTTTGTGAGCCGCCTCACAACCCCGGAAATCGTGGGCAGCATGTCGATCTTTTCAATCCTGTGGCGCAGGATACGGATATCCGTGGGATTATCCGGCACCGGAACCACCGCTTATCCTCACGATTTTATTCGCTCTTTCCCCGGGAATCTTCTTTTTTTTCCTGCTCATCGCACTCCAGGATGCGCTCTTCAACCAGCCGCTTCAGCATCTTCATGTAGGGCTGCTGTCCGACAGGCCGGAACCGCGCCTCCAGCTTCTCCAGGAGCTGCTCCCGGGACTCGTAAAGCGGCGCCCTTTCCACAATGGAGATGCCTTTCAAGGTCATACTGCGAATCCGCTCAATGTAAGCTTCCGTTAATTCCGTGCCCTTCCCGAAAAGGACCATGCCGTTTTTCATCAAGATCGGTCCGGCCAGTATCATCCCCGGTTCCAGTTGATCGGAATTCAACACGCACATGAAACATCCGGCTCCTTTCGTCTGCTCCGGAACGTTCTCCTCTAACCGGATGCACCGCCTTCGCCGAGGAGCTCATCAACGGCATCGAGCATCTCCTGCAGAGCAAAAGGTTTATGAAGCGTCCGATGCGCCCCCAGCACCCTGGCAAGATTCAGGAACTCCCTGGGACCGACGCGGCTGCCCCCGGAGATGGCGATGATCTTGACCGACGGAAATTCCCGCCGCAGGACCATGATCGTTTCGATGCCGTCCACTTCCGGCATGATGATGTCCGTAATCACAAGGTCGGCTCCCTTCTGACGCTGAATCTCCATGGCCGCCCTGCCATCCGCCGCTTCAGCCACTTCATGGCCTGTTCGTTCCAGAATCTGCCTCAGAACGGACCGCAGCGGTTCATCATCTTCCACAACCAGAATACGCGGCATCTTTGCCCCCTCAGTTACTCCCGACACTCCAGGACATCCCGAATAACCTGTGCCATTGTGCTCATGATGAACGGTTTGAAAATAAATTCCCGGATGCCCAGTTTTCTCGCCTTTTCTTCAATGATCTGCTCGCTGAATCCCGTACAGAGAATAATCGGGATGTCCGCCCGGATATGAAGCAGTTCCCTGGAAAGGTCGATCCCGGTCATATCGGGCATGTTCAGATCGGTAATCACCAGATCGAAGCTTTCCGGCCGGCTGCGAAAGGCTTCCAGGGCCTCGATACTGCTCATGCTCGCCACAATCTTATAGCCAAGTCGGGTCAGCAATTGTTCAGCAATCCGAACCAGACACTTTTCGTCATCCACGAAAAGAATCCGTTCCCGCCCCCGGGGGATCGAACCTGTCGTTGTGCATTCTTCCTCCCTGGATTCAATCGCAGGAATCAGCACGCGGAACCGGGTCCCCTTGCCGGGCTGACTGTCCAGGTCAATGGCGCCCTTGAAGTCTTTAACGATCCCATAAACCACAGCCAGTCCCATCCCCGTGCCTTCTCCGGGTTTTTTGGTCGTAAAGAAGGGGTCAAAAATCCGGTCCTGGATTTGGGGATCAATGCCATGCCCCGTATCTTCCACCGCCAACTCGATATAGAGTCCGGGCAGAATTTCCGGATAAGCCAGAGCGGCTTCCAGATCAATCGAAACATTGAACAGCGAAACCGTGAGTCTGCCTCCCCGCTCACGCATGGCATGGGCCGCATTGGTGCAGAGATTCATGAGGATCTGGTGAATCCGGGTGGGATCGACGATGACCATGTCCGAAGCGGCATCGTTTTTCAACACAATGTCAATCATGGCTGGAATCGACATTCGGAGCAGCTTCACGGCTTCCTTGACGATCGTGCTGACCTTGACCGGAATGGGATCGCCTTCCGTCTGGCGACCGAAGGCCAGAATCTGATTGACCATTTCGATGGCTCGATGCTGCGCTTTCAGAGACTGTTTCAGATTCAGGCAAGCCGGACTTCCTTCCGGGATATCCAGGAGGGCCAGCTCCGTAAACCCCATGATCCCACCCAGGATGTTGTTGAAATCATGTGCAATTCCGCCTGCCAGCGTGCCGATCGCTTCCATCTTCTGCGCCTGCTGAAGCATCTGCTCCAACTGCCTGCGGCTTTCTTCAGCCTCCCTGCGCATGGCGATGTCAAGCTGGAGCTCTTCATTGACCCGGGCCAGTTCGGCGGTCCGTTCAGCCACCCGCCGTTCCAGCTCCTCTCTGGTATTGCAGCGCATCTCCTCCAGACGCTTGCGATCCGTCACATCCAGAAGTACCCCCTGATAGTGCGTTGTGATCCCCCGTTCATCCCGGATAGCCACTGTTCGATCCTCGATCCAGCGGATTTCACCCGATCTCGTGAAAATCCGGTATTCCCGGGTGAATTTGTCAATCCCCCGGGCGGCACATTCTTCCTTCTCCCTTTCCAGACAGGCAATGTCATCGGGATGGATAATCGCTGTCCAGGAAACGTCGCCATCCAGGAATTCCTTCCTTGTATAACCGAACTGGGTCACATTGCCACAGACAAATTCCACTGGCCGGCCGGCTGTAACGCGCCACAGAAAGACCGCCGCCGGGCTCCGATTGATCAGGGCTTTAAAATCCCGAAGTCTCTTCCGGGTTTCCAGGAGTTCCTCCCGGAGCCGTTCGGTTTCGTCTTCCGCCGGCTCCGTCGGCATCCATCGCCGCCCCAGGACAACCCTGTCCCGCATCCGACCGGCCCTGACCTGGCCCCCTTCGTTCATACCACGAGATCCTTCCCCGACCTGCCCGTTCAATTCGGCAGCAGGCTGCCGCCCCTTCAAGGTTTTTACAGAATGATTTCCATTTCCTGATTCATGGCGAAACAGTCCAGCCTGTGCCCCCCCCGCGAAATCAAGCCGCGGCAGTCCTCCACCATGGCGTCAAGCTCCGAATCCGTTCGCTCCTGATTGTGATGAAACAATCCCAGTCTCGCGACGCCCGCGTCCAGGGCAAGACGCAGGGCATCCAGGTAAACGGTATGCCCCCACGATTTTTTTGTCAGATAGTCGGCGGCAACATACTCCGCGTCATGGATGAGCAGATCCGCCCCCCGGGCAAAGCGGCAATAATCCTCATAGGCCATTCCCCCGGGATGGTGATGCATCAATTCATTATCTGTCAGAAATACAAAACTTTTGCCGTCTTCTTCAAACCGGTAACCGATCCCCTCGTTGGGGTGGCTCAGAGGAATCGGGGTCACGCGCATCCCGCCGATTTCAAACGGCACGGCGCAGGATTCATGAAAGATCAGATCGGCATGGACATCGGCAAGCGCGACCGGAAAGTTCGGAGGCGTCATGATGCGCGAGATAATCTGCTGGACGGAGGCCTGGGCATAGGGACAGCCATACAGGGTGACGCGTGTTTTTCGATGGTAGATCGGCTTGAAGAAGGGAAATCCGATGAGATGGTCCCAGTGCGCGTGGGTAAAGATGAGGGTGTATTCGAAACGGCGTTCCGCCATGAGCCTGTTGCCCAGTCGCCGGATTCCGGAGCCGGAATCGATGATGATGATCTCGTCCCGCTGCGTCCGAATCTCAATGCAGGTGGTATCCCCGCCATATTTCAGGTAATCTCTTCCGGAAACGGGAATGGATCCTCTCGCCCCCCAGCACCGAACAATCATCGCGACTATACTCCAGAGCCGACAGAAATGTATCCTCTCTAAAAACTCAGTTTCATCTCATATCAGGGGGGAAAAAATATTTCCATAAAAAATGCCGGGGCTAGATTTCCCGACCTTCGCCCTTCCTCAGCACGGAAAGTGCGATTTCCACGTTGTTCAAGGGAGCGCACACCTGGAAACCGGCAACCCTTTCGTGAATTTTTTCACAGATGGCCCTGGCAATTTCGATCCCGGTGCGCTGGCTTTCCTCCCGGGTTTCACACCGGGCCATGCGCTCGAGGATTTCCCGCGGCACCATCACGCCCGGAACTTCATTATTCATGAATTCCGCATTCCGGTAGCTCAACAGCGGCCAGACGCCGGCCAGAACGGGAACGCGCTTCGAGTGCTTCTCCACGCGGTCCAGGAACCGGAACAGGGCCTTCTCGTCGAAAACCGGCTGAGTAATGGCAAACTCGGCGCCGGCCTCGATCTTCTGAAAATAGCGGTCGATCTCCCGCTCCAGATCCACCGCGCAGGGATTGGCGCCCACGCCGATGAAGATGCCCGTGGGCGGGTCTACGGGACTGCCTCCGATGTCCCAGCCGGAATTGAGATTATGGACCACGGAGGTGAGGCCGATGGAATCCACATCGAAGACGCCCGTCGCCTCCGGGCAGTTTCCCAGTTTCGGCGGGTCACCCGTAATGATCAGGTAATTCACGAGCCCCACGGCGTACCCGCCCAGCAGATCACTCTGCATCCCGATCAGGTTCCGGTCCCGGCAGCAGTAATGGACTACCGGCTCGATGCCCACTTCCCTGAGGATGACCAGGGCCGTGATCATGGGTGAGACCCGGGCGCTGGCCCGGGGACCATCGGGAATGTTTATGGCATCGACGCCGGCTTCATGGCACCGACGCACTTTGGCCAGCATATTACTGAAGTCGCCGGCCCGGGGGGGAAGAATCTCCACAGAAGTCACCTTCTGCCCGGAACATATCTTCGCGGCCAGACGTGATTTAGCCGCAGTCGGAATTGCGGGCTTCTGCGCAGGAGCCTGCTGACGAGTCGTCACTTCGACATGCTTTCGGACACCGCTGAGTCCGCGAACAGCACGGGCCGCCGTGGCGATGTGTGCGGGATGGACGCCGCAGCATCCGCCGATTCCGCGAACGCCCAGTTCAATGAATTTTTTGGCATATTCGGTGAAATATTCGGGGTTGGCCAGATAGAGGGTCCTTCCACCGATTTCCCGCGGCATCCCGGCATTGGGCATCACGATCACCGGTTTGCCAGCAACGGGAAGGACTTTCAGCAGAGCCTCGTAAATCCCTGCCGGACCGGTGCCGCAGTTGAGGCCGATGACGTCGACGTGAGGATCTTTTTCCAGGGCCGCAGCCATCTTTTCCGCCGGTGTTCCGGCCGCCGTCTCCCCATCATCGTCCACGGCAAAGGAGGCCAGCACCGGCACGCCTCTTTCACGTGCAACCCGGGCTGCCAGCTGCAGCTCTTTTAAGTCGCTGAACGTCTCCAGAAGCAGCAGGTCCACGCCTTCTTCTGTCAGGGCTTCCATCTGTTCCCGGAAGGCGGCTTCGACTTCCGCCATGTCCCTCCCGGTGATCACCTGACCTCCCTGGGTACAGGGCCCCACGGATCCGGCGACGTAGAGCGTCGTCCCGGCCGCCTGGCGGGCGAGTCTTGCTGCGGCGCGGTTGATGTCGGCCACTTTTTCCGCCAGGCCGTAAGCCCGGAGTTTGATCCGGTTGGCGCCGAAGGAATTGGTTTCCAGCACCTGCGCCCCGGCCTGAGCGTACTGCTCATGAATCCCCAGAATCAGTCCGGGCTCGGTCAGGCATAATTCGTCGTAACAGGTCTGGATAAAGACCCCTTTTTCATAAATCATCGTCCCCATGGCCCCGTCAAAAATCAGCGGGGTCCCGGTCATGCGGGAAAGGACATTCTGCAGTGCGCTCATCGCATCTCCTTGAAAATTCCATCGTTTTTTCCATACCGTTTTTTTGTCAGCCTGTAAAACAAAAACTCTCCGAAATTCCACGGAATCAGGAGATGGCGGACTCGAGCTGAAGGCGTTTTAACGGTTGCAGACAAAACCAAAAGGGAGGGGGGCAGCGCAACCGGCGGATCTTCATGGAAGGCCGGCATGGGAACTTTCACCGCTGCGGCGCCGGAAACATGGGATGGGAAGTAGAGCCGGTCATTGCGGAAGAGAAAAATTAATCCCCTTCCGTTTCTCCCGTGGATTCGCCGCTGTCCGATCGGCTTCCGGCCATGCTGCGGGAAGATTTGCGATGGCGGCGTTTCTTTTTTGCCCCGGAGGCAGCCTCAGGCCCCCCAGCGGACACTGACGACTTCTGCACTTCCGGCGGCTGGGGAGGAGGCGTATTCAGAGTCGCCATATAGAAATCATCAACCAGCATGGCGATCAGGTCCATTTCTTCTTCATTCTGCAACAGACTTTTGACCAGAGGAATGAAACGCTGCATATGTTCCACCTGCAGTCGGTCACGCATTCTCATCTTGGCCTCCAGCAGAGCGATCACTCGCTGGGACACGGTCGTTTCCACTTCTTCATCTTTTGGCAGGGACCGTTCCTGAATATCGATACTGAAGGACTTCGCGATGTCCCGCAGCCGAAACTGCTCCATCCCGGCAACCAGGGAAATGGCGACGCCGCTGGCGCCTTTCCGGCCGGTGCGGCCCGCCCGGTGGATGTAAGCCTCGGGATCTTCCGGCGGTTCATATTGAATGACATGGGACAGGTCCGGGATATCGATGCCTCTGGCTGCCACATCCGTGGCCACCAGAAAACGGAGTAATCCGCTCCTAATCCGCGCCATGACTTTTTCCCGTGCCTTCTGGGACAGTTCGGAACTCAATTCGTCCGCGTCATAACCGAAACGTTTCAGTACGACGCTCACGAAATGGACCGTGGCTTTGGTGTTGCAGAAGATAATGGCGGAAACGGGATTTTCCGCTTCGATGATCCGGACAAGAGACCGTTCCTTGCCCATTCCCGGAACGAGATAGTACACATGCTCCGTTTCCGTCACGTGAATCTGATCCCGACTGAGGCTCAGCAATTCCGGTTTTCTCAGAAATTCTCCGGCAAGGCGGAGAACATGGGACGGAAACGTGGCCGACAGCAGATAGGCATTGATCTCGCGGGGAATGAATTCCTGAATGCGCTTCATGTCCGGATAGAATCCCATGGACAGCATGCGATCCGCCTCATCGAAAACCAGAATCGACAAGGCTTTCAGCGACAGGGAACTCCGGATCAGATGATCCAGGATCCGCCCTGGTGTTCCGATGACGAGCTGCGCCCCTTCCCGGAAGGCCTCGAGCTGGGCGTGATACCCAACGCCGCCGTAGGCAACGGCTGTGCGGATTCCGGAGTCGGCGCTCAGCAGGAGGGCTTCCCTCGACACCTGAAGGGCCAGTTCCCGAGTCGGCACAAGAATCATGGCCTGGCAGGCGGCCTTCCGCGGGTCAAGACGTCCCAGTATGGGCAGGAGATAGGCTCCCGTCTTTCCACTGCCCGTTTTCGACTGGATCATGAGATCCCGCCGGGCCAGGATATAGGGAATCGCCTTGGCCTGAACGTCCATCAGTTTCGTCCACCCCGCGCGGGTGGCAGCATCCCTTATCGTCGGGGGCAAACACTCCAGAGCGACCTCGGGCAGGGCGTCGGTCGGCTCCAGGATCGGCTCCTCCCCGGGATCATTGAAATTCTGGTCTGCAGGCGGTGTCGATTCGGGTTCTTGATCGTTCAATGTGGGGTCCATAGGCATCCTTCAGCAATTATCGCTTTTTTAAGGGAAAGTGACTTTTCAGCAGTAAATTCAAGCGCGCAATCATTGCACCGAATCCTTGAAAATTCAATTCTTTTCTTTTTTACGGCAGGGCAGGTCCTTCCTGTCACCGTTTCCAGGAAGATCAGAGGGAGATCCATATTTCCAGACTAGAGCCCACCCTGACCGAAATTGACTTTTTTCCTCCGAACTGTTAGAGGCATCCCTGTCTCTACCGCTTCCGAGAGGCTTCAGCAGGCAGAGAATAATCAAGAACTGCGAGAAATCGAGAACCCGATGATAGAATGGAACGCGTTGCTGGTGACTTTTCTGATTCTTTTCCTTGCCCGCAGCCTTTTCAAGGAAGCGTTGACCCGGATCAACATCCGGCATCTCCAGCATCACGGCCGCCGGGTGCCGGAACTTTTCCGCGGTGAAATCGATGAAGCCACCCTCTCCCGGATGACGGATTATACGGTGACGACCTCCCGTTTTACTTCGTTTGAAGGGATCGTCGATGATCTGTTGACGCTGACAGTTCTCCTCAGCGGTGTCCTTCCCTGGCTGACCGGCATTCTTTCAGGCCGGCAGCTTCCCTTTATCCTGTCGGGTCTGCTCTTTTTCAGTGTCCTGATGCTGGCCAGCGGTGTAATCGCTGTGCCTTTCGATCTCTACCGCATCTTCGGGATTGAAAAACGGTATGGCTTCAGCACGATGACTTTCCGGCTGTGGGTGATGGACAGCCTGAAAAGCCTGGGGATTTCCGTCATCCTGCTGGGTGCGCTGGGAAGCGCTTTTCTGGCACTGATACAATACGCCAGGGAATCCTGGTGGTTCTGGTCCTGGCTGCTGTTCGCCGCCTTTCAACTGTTGATGCTCTGGCTTTATCCGGTGGTCATCGCCCCCCTTTTCAACCGCTACGAACCGATCCAGGACCAGGATCTCAAAAGGGCCGTGATGGATCTGGCGAGACGGGCGGAACTGGAAGTGGCCGGAATTTATCAGGTCGATGAAGGGAAACGGAGTCGTCACACCAATGCGTACTTTACCGGTCTGGGGAAAACCCGGCGGATCGTCCTGTTCGACACCCTCCTTGCTTCTTCGACCCGGGAGGAAATCCTGGCCGTGCTGGCTCATGAAATCGGGCACTGGAAAAAGAGGCACATACTCAAACAGCTGATTTTCACGGAACTGACCTCCCTGGGGATACTTTACCTCTTTTCCCGTCTGCTGAAATGGCCTCTTCTCTATTCGACCTTCGGCTTTTCGGAACCCGTCACTTATGCCGGCCTGCTGCTTATCGGGATCCTGACCGGGCCCTTTTTCTTCTTTCTGAAGCCTTTCAGCGCCGCAATGCTCCGCCGGTTCGAACGGGAAGCGGATGACTACAGCCGGAATCTGATCGGAACGGCAGCCCCCATGATATCGGCCCTGAAACGCCTGGCAAAGGACAACCTCGCCAACCTCTTTCCCCATCCGCTTTATGTGTGGTTTCACTATTCCCACCCGCCGCTGCTGGAACGGATCGGCCGCCTTGTGGACCGCCGGGCTTGAGCTCGGTAACGATTCGATATTTCTATAAAAAGAATAAATAAGGACCATCCGCTTTCCGGAGAAGAAGGAGGGCTGCTCGACAGGCCCCCGGAAACTTGATTTTCCCGGAGGGAAATGATTAAAATCATCAAATGATAATTGTAACGTGAGGAAGTTTTATGCCGATTTATGAATTTTTCTGTGAACAGTGCAATACGGTTTATAATTTTTTTTCTCGAACGGTCAACACGGAGAAGATCCCCTTCTGCCCCACCTGCAAAACGGTTCCCTTGAAACGTCAGATGTCGGTCTTCGCCAAAATTACCCCCGGCCGGGAGGACCCGGCAGGGGAGGATATGCCCCCTCTTGATGAAAACCGGATGGAAAGGGCGATGTCCATGCTGGCCGGCGAGATGGACGGAATCGATGAAGAGGATCCCCGTCAGGCTGTCCGCCTGATGAGGAAACTGTCCGACATGACCGGTTTGCACCTGGGAGAGGGGATGGAAGAAGCCCTTCGCCGCATGGAACGGGGGGAGGATCCGGAACAGATCGAGCAGGAAATGGGTGCCCTGCTGGAATCGGAGGAACCGTTTCTGCCCGGGCAGAAAGCAGCAAAGGGAACGAAGCGGCGCACCCAGCCCCGAGTCGATGAAACGCTTTATGATCTTTAACAGGAGTGCAGACAGGATCGCGAAAAACGCTTTCTCCACACTTGCGGTTTACGGGATTCAGGTTAAATGTTAATATGATCCAGAATTTCTGTGCATCTATCGTCCTGTCCCGAATTTTTTACAGACACTGCAGGAGACTTTTAACAATCCAACGGAATCAACCATGAAAATCTGCATGTTCACGAATACCTACCTGCCGCAGATCGGAGGGGTTTCCCGATCCGTCTTCACACTCGCTGAAGATCTGCAGGCCCTGGGGCACCAGGTCCTGATCGTCGCGCCGACCTACGCCGCACAGGGAGAGGATGACGAAGGACCGGAGGTGATGCGCGTGCCGGCGATTCAGAATTTCAACGGCAGTGATTTTTCCCTGTGCATACCTCTGCCTTTTATCATCCGGGAGCGATTGGACGCCTTTCAGCCGGACCTCATTCACAGCCACCATCCCTATCTGCTGGGCGATGCCGCCCTGCGGGAAGCGAGGCGGCGCGATCTGCCCCTCGTCTTCACCCATCATACCCTTTATGAAGCTTATACTCACTATGTTCCTTTGGATTCCAAAGCGATGAAGCGGTTTGTGGTCTGCCTGTCCAAAGCCTATGCGAATCTGTGCGCCCATGTGGTAGCGCCGAGTCGCAGCATCGGTGAACTGCTTAAAAACCGGGGGGTCCAGAGTCCCATTTCTGAAATCCCCACGGGAGTGGATCTCGATGTACTCGGAGGAGGCTGCCGGTCTGCCGGCCGCGAGCGTTGCGGTGTGAGCAGAGACCGACTGGTCATTGGCCACGTGGGCCGACTGGCGCCGGAGAAAAATCTGGATTATCTGGCCCGGGCCGTCTGCCTGTTCCTCGATCGCCATCCCTCGGCCCGTTTTCTTGTTGTGGGTTCAGGTCCCAGTGAATCCCGAATTCGGGAAATCTTCGAGTCCGCGGGACAGGAATCGCGCCTTTTTCTGGCCGGCAGTCAAACCGGAGAGGCATTGCGGGATCTGTATTCAGCGATGGATCTCTTCGTTTTTTCCTCGAAATCAGAAACGCAGGGCATGGTGCTTGCCGAAGCCATGGCAGCGGGAAAACCGGTCATCGGTCTGGATGCGCCGGGAACGCGTGAAGTGGTGCGAGATGACTGGAACGGGAGGCTTCTGGCCGCCGATGCTCCCATCGAGGCCTTCGTCCAGGCCATGGAAGAATTCGCCCTGGACCCGAAGAAGGCGAACCGGTGGCGGCAGGGAGCGGCAGAAACGGCACCCGCCTTTTCCCGCCGGCAGTGTGGGTTAAAGATGGCCGGTCTTTATGAAGCCATTCTGGCAGATCATCATTCCGAAAACGGAGATTCCGATGTTTTTCCCCCCTGGGACAGTCTGTTGCGCGCCTTGAAGGCGGAATGGGATCTGATTTCCGAAAAGGCGACAGCCACCCTCCAGACGATCAAACAGGAAGAATACGAAAATCTGAGCTGACCCGCGCAAAGTGCCGTAAACATCCGGACGCGCTGCTTCTTTCTGAATTTCTATCCCAACAAACCGATCAACAGGGCTCCGGTCGCCATGAGCGAGGCCCCCGTCAGTCTTTCCATGATCTTTTCCTCCCGGAACCACCAGGCCCCGTAAAGTACGCCGATCAGCAGGCTGGTCCGCTTCAGGGCGATCATGTAAGCAGCCTGGGTCAATGAAATGGCCAGCATGTGGCTGAAAATCGTCACGGCCACCGTCGCCCCCAGCGCCAGCGCCATGGCCGGAGTCCGCGTCCGCAGGATGTTCCCGGATCTTTTCCCGATAAAGGCCAGACCGGCAAACATGAGGCCTGTGAAGAGCAGGTAATATACAATGCCGAAGTAAGCCGGACTGGAGTGCAGAATCGCCAGTTTCCCCACAGTGGACGTAAAGGCATAAATAAAGGAAACCAGCAGCATCAACCTTGAGCCCGGCTCCCGGATGATAGCCCGGAACGGCTGAAGAGCCCCCTGTTTCAAGGAAGAAATATTAAGGCAGTAGGAACCGGCAATAATCAGCATGATGCCGGCCAGCCCTCCGGCGCTGAGCCTTTCTCCCAGGATAAGCCATCCGGTCAGAATAATGAAGCCGGGGGTGAAGGCCAGAAAAGGAAGCGACAGGGAAAGCGGCGACACCTTGAGGGCTTTCATGTAGCACAGAAAGGACAGCACCTCTAAAGGCAGCCCAACCAGGACGCAGGACCAGAACACCCCGTCCGTTTTCGCCGGAGAGATAAAAAGAGACGCGGCAAGCAGCCAGGGAACAGTATAAGCCAGACGGATCAGCCCCATCTCATAAGCGGAGCGGTCACTGAAAAACCGCTTCGTCAGGGCATCGGAAGTCGCCAACCCCGCGGCGGCCGCCAAGGAAAGAAAAAAACTCAAAACGGACACAGCCCGGCCTCAGATTCTCTGTTTCTCATCCTTTTCCTGAGAGAAAAATAAGTACTTATCCCCACTAAAATCAGTCCTCCCCATGATGGGAAAATTCCTGATGACATCATACACTAAACGACCGGTAAAAGCCCTGGAAACCCTCCTTGGGAATCCTCCCTTCAAGGGGAAATTGGAACCTCGGCATTGAGGACCGGAACCCTTTAAATTTAAATAAAAGGGAGATCAGCATGAAAATTCTGATTGTCGACGACGACCCCGGAACAACCGATCTTCTGGAAATCAGCACCTCCCTGTGGGGCTATTACCCCGGCAAGGCCGGCCGTGCCGATGACGCCCTGGAACTGCTGAACCGGAATTCTTACGATATCCTGATCACCGACGCGGAGATGCCGGGGATGAGTGGTTTTGATCTATGCCGGACCGTCCGCTCCCGATTTCCTCATATGTTCATTATCGGAATCACCGGCTCTCTGGATTTTCGCAAATTCGAGGAGGCCGGCGCGGACACCTTTTTCAGAAAGCCCTTCAAGCTGGATGATCTGCATGCCGTCCTCAGGAATATTCAACCCGCGTTCGAATCAGGATAACGGTTTCCCGAAAACCGCTTAGTGTTCAAATCCCGACCGTATTGCTGATTGGCGACCACCTCACGAAATGCAGGGTTTTTTCAGCATGCGCCTGAATTGTTCACCCTGGAAATACCGGGAAGCGGACCGTTCAGCGGTGCAGAGGTTATCTCCTCATGATTCCAGTTCGCGATACGATTCAATCCCGCCATTTTCCTTTCGTCAATATCGTCCTTATCCTGCTTAACGTGTTTTTTTACGGGATACAGCTTTCTCTTGGCGGGGAAGCCGATACCTTTATGATCCGTTATGCCCTGGTCCCCGCCCGCTACACCGATCCTGGAGGGGTCGCTGACTTCGGCAGCGGGCAGGCGATTCCGGCCCTGTTCACCTTCATGTTTATCCATGGCAGTTTCTGGCATCTCCTCGGCAATATGTGGTTTCTTTATATCTTTGGCGACAATGTCGAGGATCGCCTCGGTTCTTTATCCTATCTCCTTTTTTATCTGCTTTGCGGCCTCGCTTCGGGTTTCACGCATATCCTTCTCAATCCGCACTCTCCGGTGCCGACGATCGGGGCCAGTGGCGCCGTCGCCGGGGTTATGGGCGCGTATTTCCTTCTCTATCCCCGCGCCAGGATTGTGACCCTCGTTCCTCTGCTCTTTATCCCGTGGTTCATCGAAATCCCCGCCATTCTATTCCTCGCCCTCTGGTTTCTCATGCAGTTCCTCAATGCCACACTGGCTGGTGACCATACCTCAGGTATTGCCTGGTGGGCTCACATCGGCGGCTTTGCTTTCGGCGCTTTGATTCATCGAATTTTCTACAGAAAAACATAGTTGACCAATTATCATGCTCTGGTATATGGACAGTCGAGCGTCAGAAGGGATCGGCACGAAGATGCAGCACGGCATCCAAAAATAACCCCGAATCATCCCCTCGGAAGCTTCCATAAAAATCCACAGAACGGCATGTTTATTCAAATGAGAGAATTCTGCATGAGATTGAGGAATGTCCATATTCTCCGGGTCATGCTGCTGGCCGGCATCGCCCTGACCTGGATTGTCACGACAGGAATGCTGGACGCAAGACCCCTTACCGAAGAGGTTGCCGATCGTATTCTGCAGAGGACCGTGAACGGGTCCGGGAAATCTCTACTGAATTTTGCATACAACGATCAGGATACCGTCCGCCTGCTGCAAGCCTTTTATACGGACCGAAACGGTTTGCCGGCCTGGAGCGGGAATGAGGGACCGAATGAGCAGGCCGCCGATCTGCTGCGCATTTTAAAGCGGGCGACTCGGGAGGGTTTGAGTCCCCAGGACTATGGCGTTGCACGCATTGAGGCCCTGATAGCGACAATCAATTTGGACAGGGAGGGAAGTCAGCCTCTCAATGTTGAACAACTGGCCGATCTCGATCTCCTGCTGACCGAGGCCTTTTTTTCCTATACCTCTCATTTTTCCGGTGGCAGGGCCGATCATCAGCGGCATTATCCCGGCTGGGTCTTCAAACGGCGACAAACCGATCTCATCAAGACGCTGACAAGCGCCCTGGAAAGCAGTGAGATGGAAGCGACGCTGAATGAAGTGGCTCCCCGGTTTTATGGCTATATGAAGCTCCGGGAGCGACTTAACGAGTACATCGATATCGCGGAAGCCGGCGGCTGGCGCAAGATTCCGGCAGGCCGCCCGCTCATGAAGGGCATGCGCGACAAACGGGTCAGAACACTAAGGAAACGACTGATTTCCACTGGAATGGCGTCCTTGTCGCAAGCTAAAACGGATACCTATTTCGATCTTGATCTGGAGACAGCCGTTCGTCGATTCCAGCGTCAGCACGGTCTTCGGGAAGACGGCATCGTCGGCCGCACCACCCTGGTGGAGCTGAACGTTCCCGTGGAAGTCCGCATCTGCCAGATGGCCGTCAATCTGGATCGGTTGCGGTGGCTGCCCTATGAGCTGGGCGATCGGCATATCCTGATCAATATTCCGGACTTCAACCTTGAAATCGTGGAAGACAAGCGCGTGGTGATGCATATCCGCGCCATCGTCGGCAAGACCGACAAACGGACGAACCTGTTAAGCAGCCGGATTACCGCCATAGAGCTGAATCCATACTGGAAAATCCCCAAGAGCATCGCTGTGGAGGAGTTTTTGCCGCAGCTCAAGAGAAATCCCCGATACCTCGGAAAGAAGATTAAAGTTTTCGCGGGAGATTATCAGACCAATCCCGTCTCTCCGACTTCAATCAAATGGTCCCGGGTCACTGCCGAAAATTTCCCCTACTTTCTGAGACAGGAACCTGGATCGGATAATCCGCTGGGGCGCGTCAAGTTCGTTTTTTCCAACGAAGCGGATATTTATATCCATGACACTCCCACGCGCAATCTCTTTACGCAGGACAAACGCAGCTTCAGTCACGGCTGCGTCCGGATCGAAAAACCTGTGGATCTTGCCGCCTATCTGCTGAAGATTCAACCGAATAACCGATGGTCGAGCCAGAACATCCAGGCCGAGATCCGAAAGGGAAAGAACCTGCCCCTGCCGCTGAACGAACGGGTTCCGGTCCACATTGTTTATCAGACCGTCTGGATCGATCGGGAAGGCAACCTCAACTTCCGTCCGGATATTTATGATATCGATAACATTCCGGCTAATCTACTGATGGTCCTGGCCTCACTTAAACAGTCCCCCGGCGCTTCCAGCCCCCAATAACCGGGACTCCATCAAAAATTCGATTTCATTACAGCAGGGGTGAGCGGGCGACGCGGTCAAGGCTTTCGCTCCCCCCTTTTTTCTGTCCTCTGAATTCACTTGCAACACCACCAACCCCTCCTCCCTTGACAACCGAACTTGAGTGACTATATTAATGCCGAATCCGGATATCCATAACAATATCAGGATTTTGATTGAGACAGAGTTATCGTTTTTCTTAGAAAAGGTCTCGGAGAACTCATTTTTTTGAATGAGCGAGTTTGATAATATTCTGTAAGATGCACTCTATTCTCAATGAGGCAAGGAGGAAGATCAGATGTTTGGACCGGGAATTTTGAGAAGAGGAATCATGGTGGACATGTTTCCGGAAATGATGCGATTCCAGAAAGAGATGAATCGATTTTTTTCGGGTTTGACTCAGGAGTATGACCAGCACCATCCGCCCGTCAATGTATGGATCGGCGATGATGATGTGCTGATCAGGGGGGAACTCCCCGGCATGGATTCCGACAAGATCGAGATCACGACCAAGGGGGATCTTCTTTATATCAAGGGGTCAAGAGAACCGGACCCCCCCGGGGAGGGATGCCGTTATCACCGGCAGGAAAGAGGCTACGGACGTTTCAGCCGGACTCTGCAATTGCCTTTTAACATTGACCAGGAGAAGGTGGAAGCAAGTTATGAAAAAGGCATTCTTCAGATTCTTCTCCCACGGGCGGAAGAAGACAAACCCCGTAAGGTCGTCATCAAATCGGAATAGCAGAGGAGGAAATTCCTATGGATCAGGAATACAAACCGTTAGAGAAACAGCCGGCACGAGAACCGATCGAATTGGAAAGAACAAAAAATACAAAGGTTTACACGCCAAAGGTGGATATTTACGAGACTCGGGAAGCGATCGTTCTCACAGCGGATATTCCAGGAGCTGATGAAACTTCGGTCGATGTCATCCTGGACAGGAATGTACTGAAAATCAACGCATCGGTCGAACCGGCCGATGTGCAGGGACGCCGCGTCTACTACGCGGAACACGATGTCGGTGATTACCAGCGGACCTTTACCCTGTCTGAAGACGTGGACAGGGAAAAGATTGAAGCGACGGTGAAGAACGGCGTGCTTCGGGTAGTCCTGCGCAAAGTTGAACCCGTCAAAGCAAAAAAAATAGCCATCAAGGCGGGATAAGAAGAAACAGGGAAGGAGGAAAAAATCATGGCAATGAAAAGTCTTTTGCCCTCGCTCTGGAAGAAGGGGGAAACACCTTCAAAGCGAGAAGAGGAGCATCCCTTTTACTCTCTGCAGAGGGAAATGAACCGGCTTTTTGATGATTTCTTCCGTGGCTTTGACCTCGAGCCTTTTGCGACGATGGAAGATCGATATGCCGGTTTTACCCCTTCCATCGATGTGCGGGAAAATGATGACGCCTTAACCATCAAGGCCGAAATTCCCGGAATCGATGAAAAAGATGTGGAAGTGCTTGTTTCCGATGACAGCGTTACCATTAAAGGGGAGAAGAAGGAGGAACAGGAGGATAAAGGAAAGGACTATTACCGCCTGGAGAGGACTTACGGTTCCTTCCACCGGGTGATTCCTCTGCCCAAGGGCATTAACCTGGAAAAGGTGGAGGCGACCTTTAAAAATGGTCTTCTTTCCATAAAACTTCCCAAGACCGAGGAAGCCCAGACCAAAAGCAAGAAGATCCCCATCTCCACGGAATGATCGAACCCGGCCGAAGCGGCACGATCACAGGCTGATTCTTATCAGCTTCAGTTGATGATGGAAGCGACCTCCAAGGCCCTGGTCCTCCATAGGGATCAGGGCCGGCAATGGCCGCTTTTCTTCATTCCCTCCGTCAGCTGCTTCTGCCAGCCTGACAAAAAAACCCTTCCTGTTTCATTGACAAGCGCCATTGCGTGATTATTTTATGCGCAGTTGTGCCGCTTTTTTAAGCGGACAAAATCTGCTGTTTCAAAAGAATCAGGCATGCCCGGCATGCTTATCCTGTGAAAAGTCATTTTGTAAGAATTTTGCAAGGAGGTAAGAAATGAAGATCGTACCATTACATGATCGCGTTCTGGTTTTACGGACCGAAAACACGGAAAAGACAGCGGGTGGCATCATCATCCCCGACACAGCGAAGGAAAAACCCCAGGAGGGAAAGGTTATTGCCGCGGGACCGGGCAAGCGGGATGATAAAGGCAATCGCATTCCTCTGAATGTCAGGGAAGGGGATCGGATTCTGTTCGGTCGCTATGCCGGAACGGAGGTCAAGATCGACGGCGTCGAACACCTGATCATGCGGGAAGACGATATTCTGGGCGTCATTGAATCTTAAAGGGAGGGCAACGAAATGGCAGCAAAAGAGATCAAATATGATTCGGTCGCCCGGGATAAAGTCATGAAGGGCGTGGATACCCTGGCCAATGCGGTGAAGGTCACTCTTGGTCCCCGGGGACGGAATGTCGTGATTGAAAAAGCCTGGGGAGGTCCGACCATTACCAAGGACGGGGTCACGGTAGCCAAGGAAATCGAACTGGAAGACAAATTTGAAAACATGGGCGCTCAGATGGTCCGAGAAGTGGCGTCCAAAACCTCGGATATGGCCGGCGATGGAACCACCACGGCCACCATCCTCGCCCAGGCGATTTACCGTGAAGGAACCAAACTCGCCGCCGCCGGCATGAATCCCATGTCGCTCAAGAGGGGCATTGACAAGAGCGTGCAACTCGTCATCGACGAATTGAAAAAGATCTCCAAGGACATCCGGGACAAAAAGGAGATCACCCAGGTCGGGACCATTTCCGCAAACAACGATAATACAATCGGTGAGATCATTTCCGAAGCCATGGAAAAGGTCGGCAAGGAAGGCGTCATCACCGTCGAAGAAGCCAAAGGCATGGAGACCACACTGGAAATCGTGGAAGGCATGCAGTTCGACCGCGGTTATGTTTCCCCATATTTCGTGACGGATCCGGAAAAGATGGAAGTCGTCATGGAGGATCCCTACATTCTGCTTTATGATAAGAAAATCAGCGTCATGCAGGACCTGGTGCCCATTCTGGAACAGATCGCCCGTTCCGGAAGGCCCATGCTCATCGTGTCCGAAGATCTTGAAGGAGAAGCCCTGGCCACGCTGGTGGTGAACAACATCCGGGGCACCCTCAAGTGCGCGGCCGTCAAGGCGCCGGGGTTCGGTGATCGGCGAAAGGCCATGCTGGAAGATATCGCCATTCTCACCGGCGGCAAGGTCGTCTCTGAAGAACTGGGCATCAAACTGGACAGCATTACACTGACCGATCTGGGGACCTGCAAACGGCTGCATATCACCAAGGACAACACCACGATTGTGGATGGCGCGGGCAGTCAGGCCGACATCGAAGGGCGGGTCAAGCAGATTCGCACACAGATCGAGGAAACGACATCCGATTACGATCGGGAAAAGCTTCAGGAGCGGCTGGCCAAACTGGTGGGCGGTGTCGCCGTGATCAAAGTCGGTGCGGCAACGGAAATTGAAATGAAGGAGAAAAAGGCGCGGGTGGAAGACGCCCTCCATGCCACGCGGGCGGCGGTGGAAGAAGGCATCGTCCCCGGAGGCGGTGTCGCCCTGCTGCGGACCCTTCCGGCCCTTGCAGGCATGGATCTTCCCGATGATGAGCGGCCTGGCCTGAATATCGTCAAACGGGCCGTCGAGGAACCCATGCGCCAGATTGCCGCAAATGCCGGTTTCGAAGGATCCATCGTCGTCGAGAAGGTGAAGGAGAACACCGGGAATTTCGGTTTCAATGCCGATACCGAAAAATACGTGGACATGATGGAAGCCGGCATCATCGATCCCACCAAGGTTGTCCGTTTTGCCCTTCAGAACGCGGCGTCCGTGGCATCTCTGCTCCTGACGACCGAGGCCATGATCGCCGAAGCGCCCAAGAAAAAGGGAGCCGGGATGCCCGGTGGCATGCCTCCCGACATGGGCGATATGGAATACTGAGACAACGAACAGATACCTCACCCCCCTCAAAAAACCTCTCTGTCGCAACGGCAGGGGGGTTTTTTTATAAGTCATTGCTTATGAAAGAAAAAAACGATATCTTTTAACCTGCCACTGAAATCAAGTCAGCGCTTTTCGCAGCCGGGAGGAATACGGCCGTGCGTGACTATTACGAGATATTGGGTGTCAGCAGAAAGGCCTCACCCGAAGAGATCAAAAAGGCCTATCGGCAACTGGCCCTGAAATACCACCCGGACCGCAATCCCGGGGACAAAGAAGCGGAAGCCCGCTTCCGTGAAGCCGCTGAAGCCTATGAAGCGCTGAGCAACCCGGATAAACGAAGCATTTACGACCAGTTCGGCCACGAAGGTCTTCGGCGCAGCGGCTATCAGGGCTTCACCAGGCCTGAGGATATCTTCCGGGCTTTCGGCGGGATATTCGACGAATTTCTGAATTTCTCCTTCGGGAGGAGGGGGCAGCCCGAGGAAGAGGCCGGCGAGGATCTCGTCGCCTCCGTAACCATCACCTTGGAAGAAGCCGCCCATGGAAAAGAGGTCGGGCTGGAGCTCCCCCGGACCAAGATCTGTCCGAACTGCAAAGGCTCAGGCGCAAAGCCGGGTACCGGCTGGATCACATGCCCCGTCTGTCATGGCAGCGGTACACTCTCCCATGGCGGCCACCTGTTCCGGTTTTCCGTCACCTGTCCGGAGTGTAAGGGTCAGGGCCAGCGCCTGGAATCCCCTTGTGGCAGCTGTCACGGCAGTGGAAAAATTCAGGCCCCCACCACGATTTCTCTGAAAATACCGCCGGGGGTCCGGAGCGGTTCCCAGCTCTTTCTTGCCGGCGCGGGACAGCCCGGCCGACGGGGAGGACCGGCCGGCAATCTCTACGTAAAAGTTGCAGTTGAAGGCCATCCCCTGTTTGAGCGGGACGGCGACGATCTTCTCTGCCAGCTCCCGATCCGTATGACCCAGGCGGCCCTGGGCGCAAAGATTTCCGTTCCGACGCTCTGGGGAGACATCAATCTGACGATTCCTCCAGGGACTCAGTATGGAGATATCTTCAAAATTCCCGGCAAGGGGATGCCGATCCTTCAAAGCGCCGGCCGCGGGGATCTAATTGTCCGGATCCGCGTCATCATCCCCCGGAAACTCACTCTTTTTCAAAAGCGCCTCCTCAGGCAATTCGACCGGATATCCGGACATGGAAAAAATCCTTCTCCCGGTTTTTTCCAGAAACTGTACGGGCGGTTCCGCATATGCCGCATATTTGATCCATGAAAATGTTATCCTCGCTGCATGCGAACACCAGGAGAATCTCTCATGGCCCCAGAAGATCTTTCCAGGCTGACCATCGATAAATCGGACCGGACGGTGCGAAAAAGACGGCGGCTTCAACCGCTCTACTGGACCGCCGCGGGCCTGCTGCTGGTTATTCTTCTTGTGTCGCTCTATCTCACCGGACGGCTGGTTCCGGCCATAGCCGTGGACACCGCCGCCGTTTCCCGAATCTATCCCTCCCAGACTTTTTCTCTCTTGAATGCCAGCGGTTATGTCGCGGCCCAGCGGAAAGCCGCGGTGGCTTCCAAGATTACAGGCCGCCTTATTTCGCTTTCCGTGGAGGAGGGAAGCCGGGTTAAGGCCGGTGAAGTCATCGCCCGCCTGGAGGATGAGGATGCCAGGGCGGCTCGCGATCAGGCAGCTGCCAATCTGAAGAGCGCCCGGGCCGATACGGCTCAGATGCGCGCGGAATTGCAGGACGCCGACCTGAATTATTCGAGAAAAAAACAGTTGCTGCAGCGGGATGTGATTTCCCGGGCGGAATACGATACGGCCGAGGCGCGCTATCTGCGGGCCAGGGCCGCGGTTGCCGCCGCCGAAGCCAGAGAAAAGTCTGCGGAAGCTGCCTTGAAGGGCGCGGAAACATCGCTGGGTTACGCCCTGATTCGCGCCCCTTTTGATGCCGTCGTTCTGACGAAAAATGCCGACATCGGCGACATCGTCACCCCCCTGGGCGCTGCGGCCAACGCCAAGGCGGCCGTGGTGACCATCGCCGACCTGAATTCCCTGCAGGTGGAAGCAGATGTTTCCGAATCCAGTCTCGCTCTCGTGAAGACGGGGCAGCCCTGCGAAATTCAACTGGATGCCCTGCCCGATCTCCGCTTCCGCGGTGTAGTCCACATGATTGTGCCAACGGCGGATCGGACCAAGGCGACCATTCTGGTCAAAGTCCGCTTTGTGGATTTGGATCCCCGGATACTTCCCGAAATGAGCGCCAAGGTCGCCTTCCTCTCCCGTCTGCCAAAACCGGAAGAACAGCGCCTGCGAACCGCCGTCAATGCCTCTGCTCTGGTGAAGCGGGCCGGACTGTTCGTGGCGTTTAAAATCGAGGGCGACCGGGTCCGGGAAACCCCGGTGGAAAAAGGCGAGACCTTCGGCGATCTTGTCGAGGTGACCGCCGGTCTCAAGACGGGAGATCGGGTTGTCCTGACCCCTTCAACCCGTCTGCGGGATGGTTCGCGAATCAAAATCAATGAAAAATGAAACGGGAAAGCCTCCATGAAGAATGAAGACAGCCCTGCGGCAACGGCCATGGTTTCCATTCGAGGCGTCAGCAAATCCTACTGGCGGGGAACCCGCCCTGTCCCCGTGCTGGAGAATATTACCTTCGATATTGCCGAAGGGGAATTTCTCGCCCTCATGGGCCCCTCGGGATCGGGAAAGAGCACCCTCCTCAATCTCATCGCCGGCATCGACACCGTGGACAGCGGGACGATCCTCGTGGGCGGTCTGGATATCACGACCCTTTCGGAAACGGAACTCGCCCGCTGGAGGGCGACCCATGTGGGATTCATCTTTCAGTTCTACAATCTCATTCCCGTGCTCACCGCTTACGAAAACGTGGAGCTTCCCCTTCACCTCACGTCCCTGTCCCGGAAGGAACGTCGGGAACATGTGGAGATGGCCCTGCGGGTCGTGAATCTGTCCGACCGGAGCGATCACTATCCGCGCCAGCTCTCGGGAGGAGAACAGCAGCGGGTCGCCATCGCCAGGGCGGTGATCACCGATCCATCGATCCTCGTTGCCGATGAACCCACCGGGGATCTGGACCGGCGATCCGCTGCGGAGATCCTGAACCTTATGGAACGCCTCAACGAAGAGTCCGGCAAGACCATTATCATGGTGACTCATGACCCCCGGGCAGCGGAAAAGGCCAGGATTGTCCGACACCTGGAGAAGGGAACCCTGACGGATGACGCTCTTTCGGCTCCTCTTTAGAAACGCCTTCCGCAACCGCCTGCGCAGCGCGCTGACGATCCTCGGCGTCACCGTCGCCATCCTGGCCTTCGGGCTGCTGCGCACCCTCATCGGCGCCTGGTATGCCGGTGTCGAGGCCTCGTCGGCCACCCGGCTCGTGACGCGCAACGCCGTTTCCCTGATCTTTCCCCTGCCCTTTTCCTATAAGGAAAAAATCCGTCAGGTGAGCGGCGTCAAATCGGTCTCCTGGGGCAACTGGTTCGGCGGGATCTATATCGATGAAAAAAACTTCTTCGCCAATTATGCCGTCGATCCGGAGACCTATCTGAGCCTTTATCCCGAATTTATTCTCTCACCCGCCGACAAAGCCGTCTTTCTCCGGGACCGGAAAGGATTTCTCGCCGGTAGAAAGCTCGCGGACAAATACCGCTGGCAACCGGGGGACACTGTGACGCTGCGGGGCACGATTTTTCCGGGAAACTGGGATTTTGTGCTGAGGGGCATCTATCGGGGACGGGATGAAAACGTCGACGAGAGCCAGTTCATTTTTCACTGGAGCTATCTCAACGAAACCCTGAAAAAAACGGCCCCAGCCCGCGCGGATCAGGTGGGCTTCTACATGATCGGCGTCGAGCACCCTGATGTGGCCGGGGAAGTGGCCGCTGCCATCGACCGGATGTTCAAAAATTCCATGGCGGAAACCCTGACGGAAACGGAAAAGGCCTTTCAGCTCGGGTTTATCGCCATGACCGGGGCGATTGTCACGGCGATCCAGATTGTGTCCTTTGTGGTCATCTTCATCATCATGGCCGTCGTGGCCAACACCATGGCCATGACGACGAGGGAGCGCTTCGGGGAATATGCCGTGATGAAGACTCTGGGGTTCAGGGGAAAACACCTCGCCGCCCTGATCCTGGGGGAATCCCTGGTCATCACCCTGCTGGGCTGCGCCCTGGGCATCGCCCTGACCTATCCCGCCGCGGCGCTGATCAAAGAAAAGCTTGGGACCTACTTCCCCATTTTCAACGTGGATGCGCATACGATCTATCTGGATCTGGCCGCCGCGTTCCTGGTGGGCGTCGTGGCCGCCCTGATCCCGCTCTCCCGGGCCATCGGCATCCGCATCGCGGAAGGACTGAGGAGGATCGCATGATCCTTCCCATCAGTTACACCCTTAGAAATCTCTGGACAAGACGCCTGACAACCGCCCTGACCATCGCCGGCATGGCCCTGGTTGTTTTTGTCTTTGCCGCCATCCTGATGCTGGCGGAGGGATTGCAGAAAACGCTGGTGGAAACGGGCTCTTTCGACAATATTGTGGTCATCCGGAAGGGTGCGGTCTCGGAGGTCCAGAGCAGCGTGGCCCGTGATCAGGCCGCCGTGGTCGAGACCGAACCGGAAATCGCCCTTGGCCCTGAAGGTCAGCTCCTGCTCGCCAGAGAACTCGTTGTTCTCATTACGCTCCCCAAGCGGGTTACCGGTTCTCCGGGCAATGTCGTCCTGCGCGGCATTGCCTCCGCGTCCGTGACCCTGAGGCCCCAGGTGAAGCTGGTGGCCGGCCGCCGGCCTCGTCCCGGGTCCATGGAAATGATGGCCGGCATCAGCATCGCCCAGCGCTTTCAGGGCGGAGGCCTGAATGAGACCCTGTGCTGCGGCATGCGCAACTGGCGGATCGTCGGGGTCTTCGATGCGGGAAACCGGGGATACAGTTCGGAAATCTGGGGAGACGCCGACCAGCTCATGTCGGCCTTCCGGCGTCCCGCTTATTCCTCCGTGATCTTTCGCCTGCGCGATTCCGAGGGATTCGAGCGGGTCAAGGCGCGGCTCGAACAGGATCCCCGCCTGACCGTCGAACTCAAGAGAGAAACAAAGTACTATGCCGAACAGTCGGAATTGATGGCCAAATTCCTCCGCATCCTCGGCCTGACCCTGACCCTGATCTTTTCGCTGGGCGCCATGATCGGCGCCATGATCACCATGTATGCCGCCGTGGCCAACCGAACCGGAGAGATCGGCACCCTGCGGGCTCTGGGTTTCCAGCGGCGCGATATCCTGATGGCCTTCCTGATGGAATCCCTCCTTCTGGGACTGCTCGGCGGGGTGGTCGGTCTGTTTCTGGCTTCCTTTCTGCAGTTGATTACCGTGTCCACCATGAACTTTCAGACCTTCTCCGAGCTGGCCTTCAGCTTCACCCTGACGCCGAAAATCGTTATTTCTTCCTTGCTCTTCGCCCTGATCATGGGATTTGTCGGCGGGGTCCTGCCGGCGATGCGGGCGGCCCGCATGAAGATTGTGGACGCCCTGCGGACGGGCTGACGGCAATGCCAATTCCCCACGACAGTCACAATTCGCATTGGATGATTTGATTGACATTCCAACTGATTTTTCCCTATACTCCACCGCATTAAAAAAATTTTCCCAAGGAATGGAACGACCTATGTATAGAAACTTTCGGATTGTACCCAATATTATTTTCGGCCGCGGCTCTTTCAATCAACTCGACGATGTCCTGAAGGACCGGCGGGTAACCGCGGATTCCTGGATGGTCTTTGTCGTCGATGACGTCTTCACCGGAAAACCTCTTGAAGGGCGGTTCCCTCTGCGGGGTCGGGATCTTCTCCTGTGGGTCAATGTCGATGATGAACCGAAGACCCGCTATATCGACGAACTGGTGGCCCGGATCCGGGCTTATTCCCCTACCGCCCCGGCCGGCATTGCCGGGATCGGCGGCGGCAGCGCCATGGACATCGCCAAGGCCGTCTCCCTGATGCTCAACAACCCCGGTTCTTCGGCCGATTATCAGGGCTGGGACCTGATCAAAAACCCGGCCGTCTATCACGTAGCGGTTCCCACTCTCGCCGGGACGGGGGCCGAAATCTCCCGGACGACCATCCTCACAGGGCCGGAAAAGAAACTGGGCATCAATTCCGACTACACCCTCTACGACCAGATCCTCCTCGATCCGGAACTGCTGGCCGGCGTGCCCAAAAACCAGTGGTTCTACACCGGCATGGACTGTTACATCCATGACGTGGAATCCCTGAACGGTACGTTCATCAATGAATTCAGCAAAGCATACGGTGAAAAGTCCCGCGATCTGTGCCGCGAGGTTTTTCTTGACGATTCCCCGGCAAAGGATGACAAACTGATGATGGCCTCCTATTTCGGCGGCATGAGCATCGCCTATTCCCAGGTGGGCGCCTGCCATGCCCTCTCCTACGGGCTTTCCTATGTCCTGGGCATCCATCACGGAGTCGGCTGCTGCATCGCCTTCGATCAGCTGGAGGAGATCTACCCGGAAGGCGTCCAGGAATTCCGGCAGATGATGGAGAAGCACGATATCCCGCTCCCCCGGAATCTGACAAAAGACCTGGATTCGGCCTCCATGGAAAAGATGGTCACCACGGCCCTCAATCTGGTTCCCCTCTGGGAGAACTGCCTCGGTCCCGACTGGGCCAATATCATGACCCGGGAAAGAGCGATGGAGCTTTATAAAAAAATGTAAGCTGACCCCGCTCCGCCGCATGCAAAGCAGAGCTTTCATCCGCCTGCAGGCTGAGGATTCAAAGGCACGGCCTCATGAATGGGAGAATATGGCTGAGGAAAAAACCGGTGGATTAACGGCCGAACAGGAAAACCCCGTGGACAACCAGCAGGCAACTCGAGCCGAGCTTCAAGCCCGGCTCGAACAGCAAATTGCCATCGCCCGCAGGGCATCCCTCGCTGCCGCCGACGCCGAGGCCCGATGCAGAACCCTGGAGGCGGAAAAAATCCAGGCGGAAGAGAAAATTCAAGGCCTTGAACAGGAGGTGGGCCTGTTCAAGGCCGAGCTGAGAAACGCCATCTCTTTTCTCGAACAGCGTGCCGCCGAAACGGAGCAAAAAAGCCCTTCCGCACAGGAGAGCCCCGCTCCCCCCGAAACAGAGCGGCTCCTTCCTCAGGAATTCCGGACCAGGGTCTATTCCGATGGGAGAAGGTATCTGGGTGAAGTAAAAGGGGATCTCCCCGAGGGACTGGGAATCATGGCCTTCCCCGACGGCGGATACTATGCCGGCGAGTGGCGGGAGGGGAAACGAAACGGACTGGGAACTCTGACTCTGCCCGACGCGCAAAAATACACCGGGGAATGGGCAAGCGATCTCTTCCACGGGCGCGGCATGGATGTTTATCACGATGGAAAAACCTATGAAGGGGAATTCAAAGAAGGACGTTACGAGGGACAGGGAACACTGACCCTGGCCGACGGAACCCGATATACGGGAAAATTTGCAAAGGGGCTGTCCTGCGGCAGGGGCATTCTGCGATATCCCAACGGTGACCGGTACGAAGGAGAATTCAGGAATAACAAGTATCACGGGGAGGGAACGCTGACCCTGATCGACGGACGAACGTATACAGGCGAAATGGAGGAAGGCCTTCCTCACGGCCATGGAATCATGACATTTCCCGATGGCAGGACGTACACGGGTAAATTTCGGAAAGGCCAGTTTTTCGGGGAAAAAGACCTATTTCAAAAGGATGGGTAGAGCCCCTGCAGATGGCCGGCAGGCATGATTCCGAAGCGGCGGGTCGATGAGATTCAAGTACATGGAGAGCCTTCCAGGGGGGGGAAGGCGATACACCGTCCCCCCTGGAGGCGATCAGCAGGGCAATGGCAGGCCGGATGTTTTCATGGCCGGGAAAGCTTCCTCAAAATCACCTACAAGACGATCACGGAACTTGCCTGCGGTCCCTTGTCGCCCATCTCTTCGTTAAACCGGACTTCCATCCCCACGGCAAGTTTATCGAAATCCCTGTTTAATACACTGTTGGCGTGAAAATAGACATCGTATCCTTCGGGATGGACGAGAAATCCATATCCCTGATCCGGGAAAATCACGCTGATGCGCCCCCGCGGCTGCTTTTCGTGAGTCTTCACATCGCCCCGCTGCTCTCGGGAGAAATCCTCGAGTTTCCGCTGGGCGGCCTGGAAGGAATCCCGCATCGCCACCCAGAGATCCTCATTCCGCTCCCTCTTGGTCACGATCTCCCCCCCGGGAACGGTCATGATGATGTGCACGCTGTATAACTTCCCCTCATTGGGATGCCGTTTCGGCTCCTCCACGACAACTCTGCAGCGCATTATCCGGTCGTAGAACTTATCGAGCTTGTTAGCCCTTTCAGTGATTTCGTCCCTTATCTCGTCACTGAGTTCTACGCCCTGGGCTGTGATCTGGAGTGGAATGATCATCGTCTGCCTCCTTAATCTTTGTTGAGAACATTAATTTCTTCAAGGAAACCAGTTGCGATATTTGTATACATTTTAGCACATTGGAACGTGAAAGAAACGCAGGAATTGTGGTGAGGAAAGGAGATTGGAAATGGGGTGGAGGACGGTGGGACTGAATTCGGGGAAGGACTCATCGGCAGCGAGATCTCGGCTCAAAATCCGCCGGAAATCCAGGACAGCGGACGATCCTTAAATAATGATTTCAAAAGACATTTAATGGAAATAATTGATGTTTCTTCTTCAGATTTATGATATGGAACGCGCCATTAGTTCTTAACTTCACGTTTTGTATATAAGAAGGGGTGAATTATAAAGTTCCATTCAGGACTTTGATCTTTTTTCTTTGGTCTTTAATAATCCTTGTTGCCTGAACGTACACCTTCCTATTGTGAGATGTACCTGCGATGATCCACGTTGAGGACATAAATGATTCGACTGGAAGACCTTCAACCGCATGCCGCAATACGCGGCCTTCTCCCGGACTGCCTCGTTACGGTCATAAGCGTTCAGTGGTTTGGCTCCGAGGCTCTCGAACTTACCTACAAGACCCCCACCGGCAGGTTGGCAAATGAACTGCTTTATCGTCATGACGAACCGCGTCTTGATCTTGTGGAACATGGCCGCCCGTGGAGCTTCGACGGCGACGGCACCATGTTCCGCCTGGTGTCGGAAGCGCATCGTATCCGCCTCGCTCACCTTTTTGATCCGGTACTTGCCGTCCACACTTCAATTGTTGATCCTCTACCCCACCAGATTACGGCGGTCTATGAAGCCATGCTGCCGAGGCAACCGCTCCGTTTCCTGCTCGCCGACGATCCCGGCGCAGGCAAAACCATTATGGCGGGCTTGTTTATTAAAGAGCTCATTGCCAGGGGTGATTTACAGCGTTGCCTTATCGTCTGCCCCGGCAACCTTGCCGAACAATGGCAGGATGAACTGTACCGTCGTTTTCATCTCCCCTTTGAGATTCTTACCAATGATAAACTTGAATCCGCGCACACCGGCAACTGGTTCCTGGAGACGAACCTTGTCATTGCCCGTCTTGACAAGCTTTCCCGAAATGAAGACGTACAGCGAAAGCTCCAGACACCTGATTGCCGCTGGGATCTTGTGGTCTGTGACGAGGCACACAAGATGTCGGCCACAGTTTTCGGCGGAGAGACGAAGTACACAAAACGTTACAGGCTGGGACAGCTTCTTTCGACACTGGCGCGACATTTCCTGCTGATGACTGCAACGCCTCACAACGGAAAAGAGACGGATTTTCAGCTTTTTATGGCGCTTCTCGATGGCGACCGTTTCGAGGGACGTTTCCGCGATGGCGTGCATGTGACCGATATTTCAGATTTGATGCGTCGAATGGTAAAAGAGAGTCTGCTCAAGTTCGATGGTACACCACTGTTTCCTGAACGCATTGCTTACACCATTCCCTATAAGCTCTCTGATCTCGAAGCCCAACTCTACAAGGCGGTTACTGATTACGTACGAGAGGAATTCAATCGTGCGGAGGCACTGGCTAATGATAAGCGTGCGGGAACCGTCGGCTTTGCGTTGACCATACTGCAACGCAGACTCGCTTCCTCACCTGAGGCGATATATCAATCCCTGCGGCGGCGGCGCGAACGGCTGGAAAGCAAACTTCGGGAAATGGAACTGCTTCAGCGAGGAGGCCAAACCGTTTCAATCCTGACAAACAGCATCCCAATACTTGACACAGAGGACGTTGAGGATCTTGACGAGGCACCGGATAACGAGGTCCAGGTCGCAGAGGAAGAGATCCTCGATCAGGCGACCGCAGCGCGATCTATCGCTGAATTGAAGGCAGAGATTGAGACCTTGAAAGACCTGGAAGCGCTTGCACTCAGAGTCCGACACAACGGACTGGATACCAAGTGGCGTGAACTTTCTTCCCTTCTGGGGGAGATATTCACTGCCGCAGCTATCACCGGTAACGTGGCCGACCCGACTCTTCCATATGGAGCGGGAGCGATTCCTAAACCCACCCCTTCACCGCACCAGAAACTCGTTATCTTTACCGAGCACCGCGATACTTTAAACTATCTTGCAACCCGCATCACAACCCTGCTTGGCCGCAAGGAAGCCGTGATGACGATTCATGGGGGCATGGGACGTGAGGACCGCATGAAGGCACAGGAGGCATTCAAGCATGATCCGGAGGTGCAGGTTCTGCTGGCTACGGATGCCGCAGGTGAAGGTATCAACCTCCAGCGTGCACACCTGATGGTGAATTACGACTTGCCTTGGAACCCAAATCGTATAGAGCAACGTTTTGGTCGCATTCATCGTATCGGCCAGACCGAGGTATGCCATCTCTGGAATCTGGTAGCCGATGAAACCCGCGAAGGCGACGTTTATCGTAAATTGTTGGATAAACTGGAACAAGCCCGTCAAGCCTTGGGTGGCCAGGTATTCGATGTGCTCGGAAAACTTCAGTTCGAAGGTAAACTGTTGCGCGATCTTCTTATTGAAGCTATTCGCTACGGTGATCAACCTGAGGTACGCGCCCGCCTTACGACGGTTGTAGAACAAGCACTTGACCGGAACCATTTTCAGGATCTGCTTGAGGACCATGCCTTGGCCCGCGATGCCATGGATGCAAGACGAGTCCAACGTATTCGAGAAGACATGGAACGGGCGGAGGCCCGCCGCCTGCAACCACACTATATTGAGTCCTTTTTCCTGGAATCTTTCCGCAATCTTGGCGGATCAGTCCGACAACGTGAGCCACGCCGCTATGAAGTAACCCATGTACCGGCTCCGGTGCGCAATCGCGACCGCCTGATCGGGATCGGCGAACCGGTGCTGCCGCGTTATGAACGCATTTCTTTCGAGAAGGCACTGGTTAATTCGCCGGGGCAGCCACTCGCTGCATTTGTTTGTCCGGGTCATCCTCTGCTCGATGCGGTTATCGACTTAACCCTTGAACGTCACCGTGATCTCTTGAAACGCGGCGCTGTTTTAGTGGATGACCGTGACATGGGCATCCAGCCGCGTGTGGTATTCTATCTCGAGCATGCGATTCAGGATGCAAGCCTGACACGATCAGTAGAGCGCCGAATTATTTCCAAGCGAATGATTTACGTGGAACTCGATGCCAACGGCAAAGCTCACCATGTGCATTACGCACCCTATCTGGATTATCGACCGCTTATTAAGGACGAACCAGGTGTGGGAACAATTCTTGACCGCCCTGAGTGCGTCTGGATTACCCGAGAACTGGAAAATAGGGCACAGGCACATGCAGTTGCGCATGTCGTACCTGAGCACCTGGCAGAAGTCCGCGATCACCGGCTTAAACTGATTGCCAAGACCGAGGCAGCGGTAAAAGAGAGACTTACCAAGGAGATCACTTACTGGGATCATCGCGCAGAGCAGCTCAAACTCCAGGAGCAGGCCGGCAAGATTGGCGCCCGTCTCAATTCCGGAGAGGCCCGGAAGCGAGCCGATCTGCTTCAGGGACGGCTGCAAAAACGGCTTGAAGATCTGAAGCTGGAAGCTCAAATCCCACCGCTCCCGCCCGTGGTGCTGGGTGGCATGCTGGTGGTGCCCCAAGGCCTGCTTATGGCCATGAAAGGTCAAACAATGGTTTCTTTAACAGCTTCTGCCGATACACAGGCCAGTGCAGCACGGGCACGGGCTATTGTCATGGAGATTGAACGCAGCCTCGGCTTCGAACCAACCGATCGAGAGGTCGAGAAACTCGGTTACGATGTTGAGAGCAGAATACCGGGCACCGGCAAGCTGCGTTTTATCGAGGTGAAGGGTCGTATATCCGGCTCACCCACGATCACCGTAACTCGCAATGAGATCCTTTATTCGCTCAATAAGCCGGAAGATTTTATCCTTGCCATCGTGGAATTCCTCGATAGTGATTCACATCGAGTCCATTATTTACGGCAACCTTTCCAGCGTGAACCGGACTTCGGAGTCACAAGCGTCAACTACGACTTTCAGGAACTTCTGGATCGTGCAGTGGCTCCTTCATGATCTCAACCGAGAAAATATTTCAAAGAAGAGATTGACAACCAGCCAGGAAGTATCATAATGATACAAAAAATCAGTGAAAAACGCAGGCCCCATTACGAGCTCAGCCTGTTTAAGGAATTGTTCTCTAACGCAAAAACTCGACAAATCACACAGATAGCACATAAAGGTGCGGCATCGGAAGGGTATATGACTGTTGAAGATATTGAGAACGTCATAGAACAGCTCGGCTCAAAACATTTTTACAAGTCCATGACCACATATCATAGTCACGAAATCTGGCAGGATGTTTACCATTATCAAGACGGTGATAAGAAACTCTATATCAAGATCCAATTGTCCGTTGACAGGGACAAGGCTGTCTTAATCCAGATGAAAAGAGATGAAGGGAGCGATGAATAAAATGAAAGCGCAGAAATGTTCAATTTGCGGCGCTGAATCGTTAACACGAAAAGTCGGAACCGAATCCTTCGAATATAAAGGAAAAAAGAAGGAAATCCCCAATTATGTTACCTATGAATGTTCCGAATGCGGTGAGGCCATCGTTGACAGTGCAACATTGAAAGAATCGGGAAAAATTCTGAAAGATTTCCAGCGTGAGGTGGATGGCCTTCTCACGGGACCACAGATCAAGGCTATTCGCATCAAGCTGGGACTCACGCAGGAACAGTTGGCCAATATCATTGGCGGTGGTTTGAAAAGCGTGGCCCGCTATGAATCCGGCCAGGTATGCCAAAGTAAGGGCATGGACAACCTGCTTCGCATTCTGGATGCATATCCGCAGACCTTGAAAATCATTCAGAGAAGAGAACAAACTGTAAAGCTGTCAGCAAAAGTTACCTACATTGAGGACGCAAGAGCAAGAAAAGGCTATCGATTCAAAGATACAATCTATTCTCCCGATACCAAAGAGGCGACATATGGATCATAGTTTCAAGATCGTGGGCATTCAGCTCAATGAAGCTCATTTTGCCATAAACAATCAGTATAAAAGAGAAAAAAACAAGGTCATCGATCTTACTCACAGCATAGAAGTTGGATACAAGCATGCAGACAAAGTTCTCCGTGTGCTTGTCCTGATTTCATCCGATTCAGAGAATCTCCCCTTCCGATTTTCCGTTGCCTGGGAAGGCGCGTTTGCTTTTGATGAGATGCCTTCAGATGAGGAATTGGAACGTATCGCGCGTATCAATTGTGCATCTATTATCTTTCCTTATGTACGTGAAACCATTGCGGACTTGACGAGGCGGGCAAATATGACGCCACTGAACTTACCGCCTCTAAATTTTGTTGCCTTGTATGAAGAAAGCCAACAGCAAGCACTTAAAATTCCTCTTAAAAACACTCGTACGAAAAGAAAGGAATAAAAAAGGAGATTCGAAGAACCGTCGGATAATCGCAGGCAGATTTAACGAAATTGTCGGACTACATAATCCCAATTAAAAACAGTGCATGATCTGTATCAAACTCACCGCAGTCGCCCTCCTGCCGGATCAAATCATCAAGGCAGTGGCGCACTTTTAGGAAACCCTTATGAATCAACTGAATCTCATTAATGAGCTTGAACCTCAAATACCCTTCCTTTGGCCAGAACCGCGAGTAACAGAGGGAAACAGAATATACAAGCACCAACCTCCCTTTGGCGACTTAGTGCTGGAATCACCTTTCATGTTCGGAATCATATCTGCTTTGACTACGCGGGGCATTGATGTCCTCAAGGCTTGGATGGAATGCAATAACGATCTAAAAGTTTATCTCATTGTAATGGTCTATCCGGCATGTGCCACCAAGCAGAGGGATCTCTCCCGGCTTCTGGATCTTGTCGAACGGTTTTCGCCGCAGTTGTCAGTTCATGTCCATCCTCTAAAGTCGGTTACTGATCGCACAACGAATACACTCTGTTGTCTGGCACAGAATAAGGATATAGTTTACATCTTTACAGGACCAAGCGAAGATTTCGGCCTGGCGCAAAAGAATGACGGGCATATCAATTTTGTATTCCGGGGTGATCCTGTACTGGTTGAAGGCTTCAGTCGTTATTTCAACCTGCTATGGATCAAATCAAGAGAGATCTCTGCCAAGGGGGTGACACTAATCCCGGATCTCATTCTTCCGGAAGGGTCCGAAGAGGGGCTGAGGTTATGGCAGGATTACATGAATGACTGCGCTAATTCCCAGGCATCGGGAGATACGTATGGAGAGGTCGATGCTGAGACCGGTGACATCAAAATCAAAGACAAAGATGGCAAGGATATTCCACTGCCTACAGAAGATGGTGGCCTCAAGAAGCTGGATCACCTCGCCGAATTTGTGGCGCGCCTTTACGAAAAAGGTTCCTTGGTCAGCATCGATAAGCTCAGCCGTATCCCACCCTTGGATGCGCCTCTCGATCCCAGTGTTTTTGGTGACACCGCAGAACTTCAAAAGGGTAACGTCAAACGTAAGGTCAGTATGAGGGTATCGATTATTGATGAGAAGACACTTAAAGAGATTGATAAGCGACGCCAAGGCATGCGCACACTTCTCACAAAATTTACCTTCGGGCTCGCAGACAACATGCGTTGGATGCCGGACACGGCTTACAAGTTATTCGAGTCAGAGTTGAAACGAATTAATGAGGAAGGGCAGAAGCTCATTTCTGATTTACTGAAAGGTGACATTGAAGCTTTCAGTAAAGAAAAATTACCCGCACTAGTCAGGGACATCAACGCCATGTACCAAGAACTCGGGGGAACGGGTCAGGTTGGGAAGGATGTCATCGTTCGGGTCACTGATAACCTGAAAGAACGACTGCTCAAGGTACAATCCGCCAGCTTCATGCCGAAACTCTCTTTTTCCAAGATCAGCTTTACGTATACGGACAATACCATGGTTTCTCCATGGGGACAGGCTTTTTCTCTGCTCTCGGATATTGTCGCTTTTCCCCGCAAAGCCATGACAGACAGCTTTTATCTGCGTGGTTTAAAAGTGCCTGAAGACGACCTCATCGAAGCCATGAATGTGGCGGACGACGCCATATGCCGCGACCTTCGGAGTCGTGGTTTAAAAGATCGCTGCAGACATGAACTCAATCTTCTTTCTATAATAGAAAAAGCCTCTCTTGAATCGCGAGACAGGTGTGAACTGGTGTATCGAATTCTAAACGGCGATTCGCTCAAAACGATCGATGAGACTATCAAAAATAAGGGATCATAATGAAAATAAAGAAGAAACTCATCGAAGTCGCCTTGCCTCTCGATGCCATCAATAAGGCATCGGCGCGGGAGAAGTCTATCCGTCACGGGCATCCAAGCACTCTGCACCTCTGGTGGGCAAGACGGCCCCTGGCAACGGCTCGGGCGGTGATTTTTGCCCAGATGGTGGACGACCCCTCGGAACATCCTGATTTATACCCTACTGAAAAGGAACAGGACAAGGAACGGAAACGCCTCTTCAAAATCATCGAGGATAATGAGAGAGAACAATTCCAATGCACTTGCCTCCAGCATAATCCTAGTCTGCCGCAAACGTAATGCCGATGCGTCCCCCGCCACACGCCGAGAGTTCGTCAACATGCTCAAAAACGAACTACCCAAAGCACTTTCACATTTGCAGCATAGCAATATTGCACCCGTGGATTTGGCCCAGGCAGTTATTGGTCCGGGGATGGCGGTATATACCGGGTATGCTAACGTGCTTGATGCAGAAGGTAAACCACTTACCGTAAGGGATGCTTTGGCACTCATCAACCAAATCCTCGACGAGGCGCTGGCCCAGCAAGAGGGTGACTTTGACGCCGACAGCCGCTGGGCATTGGCGTGGTTTGAACAGGCAGGCTTTAGTGAGGGAGACTATGGTGTGGCCGAAATTCTTTCGAAGGCCAAAAACACGAGTATCCAAGGCATGGTCCAGGATGGTATCCTTGCCGCAAAAGCCGGCAAAGTGCATCTAATTCGCCCTGATGAATTGAAGGATAACTGGGATCCAGAGAAAGACCAACGATTGACAGCTTGGGAGATGGCACATCAACTGATTCGTGCCCTCGAATCCGATGGTGAAAGTGCTGCTGCTGCGCTTGCAGCCAAACTGGGATCGAAAGCTGAAATCGCCCGTGAGTTGGCCTATCGCCTCTACACCCTGTGCGAACGAAAAAAACGGGCGGCGGAGGCACTTTCCTATAACAGCCTGGTACTAAGTTGGCCGGAGATCATACGATTGTCGACAGGAAGAAAAGAGCAAAAAGTAACACAAGTAGGCATCTTCGAAACTGATGACATACAAATCGCGTAAAGACCATCAGGAGTAAGCAGTTATGGCTGGAATGCAAATACAGGGTATGCAGATTGAGAGTATTGATATTCAGAATTATCGTTTATTTAAGCAGGCCTCACTGAACAAATTATCGCGACTCGCTGTGTTTGTTGGCGAGAATGGCGCGGGAAAATCAACAATTTTCGATGTTTTTTCATTTTTGAAAGACTCCCTTGCCCAGAATGCGGCAAAGGCCGTCGCCAGGCGGGGAGGTTTCAAGGAACTGGTCAGTAGGGGAACCGAGGGGCCCATCTCCATTACACTGAAGTTTCGCGAAACCGGGGGAAGACTGGCTACTTACGAACTATCCGTGGCTTTTGAAGGTGGCAGAGTCGTTGTGGACCGAGAAGTGCTCAAGTTCCGCAGGGGGCAGCGCGGTCAACCTTGGCATTTCGTCGATTTTTCAAGAGGCAGAGGAACGGCCGTCACCAACGAAGCCATGTATGGGAAGCCTGGGGTGAAGGTGGAAAGGAAGGAATACATTCTGGATGAGCCTACGGTACTCGCGATCAAGGGATTGGGACAGTTTAAAGAGTTCCGTGTGGTCTCCGAATTCCGCAATCTCATTGAAAACTGGCATATCACCGATTTTCATATAGCCGACGCCCGGCCCAGCGCCGAGGAGGGATATGCCGAACATCTTTCCACGCGGGGAGATAATGTTGCCCAAGTGGCACAATTCCTCTACGATCATCACCCTGATCGTTTCAACAACATCCTCGATGCCATGAAAAGACGCATCCCCGGAGTGGAAAAAGTGGAAGCAAAACCTACGGAAGACGGGAGACTGGTGCTACGTTTTCAAGACGGGGCATTTAAAGATCCCTTCATTGCCCGGTATGTATCCGATGGAACCATCAAAATGTTTGCTTATTTGGTGCTGCTGCACGACCCCAACCCCTTTCCGCTTCTGGCAGTAGAAGAACCGGAAAACCAACTTTACCCGGAACTTTTGCAGGAGCTGGCTGAAGAATTTCGTGATTATGCGAGAAGGGGCGGCCAGGTGTTCATATCGACTCATTCTCCTGAGTTTATGAATGGATTGTATCTGGACGAAATATACTGGTTATCCAAGAAAGACGGTTATTCGACCATTTATCGCGGTGCGGACAGTGAAGTTCTCAAGCGACTGGTTGCCGAAGGCGATCACCCAGGAGCCCTCTGGCGTCAAGGCGTTTTCAAAGGGGCATGGTAACTATGTCGATGGAAAAGATTATTTTCCTTCTGGAAGAACCTTCAATGAAGGTCTTTCTCGAGGAATTCTTGCCGCGGTTCCTGCCCGATCTTGAATATCTCTGCATCACCCATGAAGGCAAACAGGATCTGGAGAAGAGCATTCCTCGAAAGCTCAAGGCATTTCGTCGGGGGGTATTCGTCATTGTCCGCGATAATGATGGTGCCGATTGCTATTTTGTCAAAAAAAGACTTATGGATCTTTGCAAAGGAGGAGGGCAATCGGATGTCCTGATTCGCATAGTCTGCCAAGAGTTGGAGTCATGGTACCTTGGTGTAATGGATGTCCTAGCAGATGTCTATAACCGCCCAAGGCTGACCGGACTTAATCGAAAGGCTAAATACAGAAATCCGGATCGTCTCGGTAGTCCTTCTTCCGAACTTGTGAAACTAATACCCGAATTCAGAAAAATAGAAGGCACCCGTCAGATGGGCACGGCCATGCCGCTTCGGGAAACGGAGAATTTTTCAATAAGTTTCCAATTTTTCATCAAAGGAGTGCATCAGGTTATCAATAATATGGAAATACGAAAGAAAGCTCGTCATAGTGCCATGAGGCAGGAGTGAATTTATGGCCATAACAAACCATGAACGTGCCCGTAAAGCACTGGAACTTCTGAAGAGCGGTCTTAGCCCTTTTATCGCACGTGAATTCAAAAACAGTTACCGGGATGGAGCATCCGCCAAAATAGAGCGCTTTATTGGTGATGATCGCCTGAATGCCAGGAAACCGATTGCGGACTGGGACGTCGCCCCTCTACTTAAACTGATGTGGGAATCCTGGAATGAAGTTTTCCGTCAGACTCTGGGACACACGGAGCGGAGTCTGGTGAGTGAACTGCGGGACTACCGCAACAAATGGGCTCATCAGGAGTCTTTCTCCGGAGACGATATCTATCGAATCCTTGATTCCGCAGGAAGGCTTTTGTCCGCCATCTCCGCATCACAAACCGATGAAATCGAAAAGATGAAAATGGAGCTTATGCGCCTGCGTTATGACGAGCAGGTGCGTAGTGAGAAACGCAAAAGTGCCGGGGCGGCCATCGAAAGCACGGTATCCGGTAATCTCAAACCGTGGCGTGAGGTGGTTATACCGCACAGGGATGTGGCAAGCGGTCACTATCAGCAAGCCGAGTTCGCCGCAGATCTCTGGCAGGTGCGCATGGGCGAAGGTACCGCCGAGTACCGGGACCCGGTGGAATTTTTCCGCCGCACCTATATTACGGACAGCTTGAAAAGAATGCTCGTCGGAGCGGTGCAGAGACTCTCAGGTCAGGGTGGAGACCCGGTGGTACAGCTTCAAACCAACTTCGGCGGTGGAAAGACTCATTCGATGCTGGCGCTCTACCACCTGTTTTCCGGCATTGCTCCCACGGAACTCCCCGGCATAGACGCGGTCATGCGGGAGGCGGGAAAAACACAACTGCCGGCAGCCCGGCGAGTAGTCCTTGTCGGCAACAAGATCTCTCCAGGTAATCCGACGACCAAGCATGATGGCACCATCGTTCGAACCCTCTGGGGCGAGCTGGCATGGCAGTTGGGATACGCTGCCGGAGGCGAAAACGAGGCTAAGCGAGCTTTCAATCGACTGGCCGCAGATGATGAGAGGGCAACAAGCCCCGGCGATGTCCTGCGCGAACTGTTTGTAGAATATGGACCATGCCTGATCCTGATCGACGAATGGGTGGCCTATGCCCGCCAGCTCCATGACCAGAGCGATTTGCCTGCAGGCAGTTTCGAAACACAATTTACCTTTGCGCAGGTGCTTACAGAGTCGGCCAAACTGGCCCAAAATTGCCTTCTGGTCATCAGCCTTCCCGCTTCGGATACGACAGGATCGCCTCACGCACAGACCGATGACGCTGAAGTGGGAGGTCAGCGCGGACGGGAAGCACTGGACAGGTTGAGGAATGTCGTCGGGCGGGTAGAGTCGTCATGGCGTCCGGCAAGCGCTGAGGAAGGCTTTGAAATTGTGCGGCGGCGGCTCTTTGAACCTCTTTCCGATCCTGCCCAGTTCAAGGATCGCGATGTTGTAGCACGGGGGTTTGCAGACTTTTACCGAACACAGCAGGCTGAATTTCCTCCGGATTGCCACGACGCGGACTATGAAAAGCGTATCAAGGCGGCCTACCCCATTCATCCGGAGATCTTCGACCGACTCTACACCGACTGGTCCACACTGGTGAAGTTCCAACGTACACGGGGCGTCCTGCGGCTGATGGCAGCCGTCATTCACAGTCTTTGGGAAAAGGGTGACAGAAACCCACTCATCATGCCGGCCAATATCGCGACTGATGATCCGCGTGTGCAATTTGAGCTGACACGCTACCTTTCCGATAACTGGGCGCCGATCATTGAAAAGGATGTGGATGGACCAAATTCTCTGCCGCTCAGGATTGACGGCGAAGTTCCGAATCTCGGCAAATTTGCGGCCTGTCGGCGCGTTGCACGCACCATTTACATGGGTTCTGCGCCTCTCCTGCAGGCCGCGCATCGCGGTATCGAGGATCGGCAGGTGAAACTCGGCTGTGTGATGCCGGGTGAGTCCCCCTCTGTTTTCGGAGACGCCCTGCGGAGGCTGGCTGGTGCAGCCACCGTACCTATACCAGGATGGACCACGCTTCTGGTATTCGACCCAGCCCACTGTAACGAAACTGGCAGAAGACAGGGCTGAACAACTCAAGCGCGACCCTGACAAGGTGCTGCTGGAGCTTGATGGACGCCTGCGCAAAGATCTGGAACGCAGGGGCGACTTCAGCCGCATCCATGCCTTGCCGCAGTCGGGACAGGACGTGTCCGATGATCTTGACTCGCGCTTAGTTGTTCTTGGAATCAATCACCCCTACAGCAAGGGGGCAGGAAGCGCTGCCGAGCTTGTCGCCAAAGCGATTCTTGAGTCCCGCGGAAGTACGCCACGCCGCTATCGCAACACCCTTGTTTTTCTTGCTGCTGACAAGTCGCGGATGCAGGACCTCGATGAGGCGACCCGGAAGTATCTTGCCTGGGAATCTATTCTCGCCGAAAAGGGTGAAAAAGGACTGAATCTTGATCCCCAACAGGTGAAGCAGGCCGAAACCCAGAAGGCTGCGGCAGACAGCGCTGTAACTGCGCGCCTGCCGGAAACGTATCAGTGGCTTCTGGTTCCCGTACAGAAAAATCCGCAAGTGCCCATCGAATGGCAGGCCATGCGTCTTTCAGGACAAGACGCGCTGGCGGTGCGGGCGAGCAAAAAACTGAAGAATGACGAATTGCTGATTACGAGCTTTGCGGCTACAAGACTTCGGATGGAGCTGGACGGGATTCCACTCTGGCGTGACAATAATCATGTGGCGATCAAACAGCTTGCCGAGGACTTTGCAAGCTTTATTTACCTCCCGCGGCTGAAGGATTCATCCGTCCTTATCGGTGCGATCCGCAGTGGATTAGCCTTATTATTATGGATCCAGGATTCCTTTGCCTTCGCAGACAGTTACGATGAAAGTACCGGTCGGTACCGGGGGTTGCGCTGTGGGGAAGAGGTTGCAATTGCCGATGGTGAAATGCAGGGCCTGCTCGTGAAATCAGATATCGCCTGCAAACAGATGGACGAGGAGAAAAGTAAACAACCTGTCAATCTCACCATCGCCGGAACAACAGGAGGCCGGGAATCGACAACAACAGAACCTGACGGGAGTCCAGCAGGAACGTCGGATACGCCAGGCACACTGAAACCGAAACGATTTCATGGTACAGTCACCCTTGATGCCACCCGTGTCGGACGTGACGCCAGCCTTATTGCCGATGAAGTGATTGCACATCTTTCCGGTTTGGTCGGTGCGAAAGTAACGGTGACCTTGGAGGTTGAAGCAGATATTCCCTCGGGCGCCCCGGATCATGTGGTCCGCACTGTGACTGAAAACAGCCGGACGCTGAAATTTACAAGTCAGGGATTTGAGACGGAATAGAAGAGAAGATATCTTGGGGTGCAACTGAGATGACCGCGCATAAGAGTACAGTTTCCGCAAGTAGAAATAGTTGTTGGAATTGCAAATATCAGCAGCTAGCCGGTGATACATTCCTTGGCAAATGCACGTGGTTTTCAAAACACAAACGCGAGAAAGACAAAGAAATACCGCCAGAAGTCGTTGATGTGGGCTGCAAGCTTTTCGTTCAACGAGGTATGTAAGTAATCCTCTGGATTTTCCAACCCCTCAGGATTCGGTTGATTACGGATCTGAACATCGTAAAGAGAGCAGGAGTTCTCCGTTGAGCCCCGGTAAGTGAAAGTGCAATCATCCGATTACTGACACTTGAAGACTTATAGACAATATTCTCCTCTAAAAAGGAGATTTATCATTGAAACTCTCCTTCCATGAAGGATAAATATATCTCCATATTTCGTCTTGATGCCCCACTACAATATTTATGGAAGAGGCTTTTCATGGCAGGAGATTCACCCCAATGACCACGAAACTCAACGTTTTTATCAGCTCTGTCCGGAAGGAACTGGAAGACGAGCGGCTGGTCGTCCAGAACCTTTTGAATACCGACGCTTTCCTGTCGGCGAACTGCACGCCCGTCCTTTCCGAAACTGAGCCTGCCTCTCCGCAAGAATCGCTGGAGGGATGCCTGCAAGCTCTCGACGAATGCCAGGTTTATCTGCTCATCGTGGGAACCGAATACGGCATGCCTGTGGACGGACTGTCTCTACCCCACACAGAATATCGCCGCGCGAAGGAAAGAGATATTCCCGTTCTGGCCTTCATCAGGGGAGACCGCAGCGTAAAGCGGGAAGAGGAAACGGTACGGCTTCTTGACGAACTGAATGTGGACGGCCCCACATATCAACGTTTCGGCAACGTTATCGAACTCCAGAAGGAAGTCCGGGAGGCGCTGGTCGCCCTGCTGGAGGAGCGGTTCGAGATCTCGCCGACGAATGACGAAAATTCCATCGCCGAATCGACCATCGAGGCCACTTCCGCCTTCGAATCCCGTCCTCTCGACAGGATCCGCTGGCGCGACCTCGACCTGGACGTCGCCCGCACATTGATCGCCTCTGCCGAGCGTTGCAATCCGGATGAGCTGTCCAATGACGACCTCCTCGCTGGCGCCGTCCTGCGCGGACTGGTCTGGTATGACCCGGCCTTGCGGGAACATTACGCCACCGCCGCCGGGATCGTCCTGCTGGCGAAAGACCCGTCGGCGGTCTTTCCTCAATGCCGGATTCTCGCTGATTCCTACCGGAGCACGTTACCCGACGGGGACCCGCGCGACCATGAAGACATCCGGGGTCCGATGCCGCTGGCCATCGAGCGCGCCATCGACTTTATCGACCGGAACACCCGCCACCCGATGCGCATTGTCGGCCTCAACCGCGTGCGCCTTGACGAATACCCTGTCGACGGCCTGCGCGAGGCCCTGGTGAACGCCGTGGCCCACCGTCAGTATGAAGACGCCGGCCGCAAGATCATCCTCGAAGTCTTCGCCGACCGCATAGTCATCTCCAGCCCGGGACTGCCTCCCCGGCCGATCACCCTGGCCGGCCTGAGAAGAGGAAATTATCGGCCCTGTTCGCGCAATCCCGTTCTGGCCCAGTGTCTATCCTATTTCCACCGCATCGAGGAGCGCGGCAGCGGCTTCCGGCGGATGCGCGACCACATGCTCAACCACGGGCTCGATCTGCCGATTCTGAACACGGAGATGGGTTATTTTCAAGTCACCTTTCCCGGTCCCGGCGAGAATATCGATCTCCTGCGGACGCCGGAGAAGCGTCTCTCTGTAACCCCGGCAGTGGAGGCGCGTTTGAATGAAAGGCAAAGGACAATGCTGCAATGGCTTGCCGAAGGGCAGGAGTTGACGAGCCGGCAGTGTGAGGCGGAATTCGGCGTTTCCCGCCCGATTACGGCCGGAGATTTCGGATTGCTGGTTGACCTGGGTCTGGCGGAAAAACTGGGGGCCGGCCGTTCCACCCGCTACCGCCTCAAAGCCCGGGAGAATCGTTAAGCAATCGTAAAGCGGAATCCGCGAATTGTAAACCGCCTGGACAAAGCGGCAAAGATGGAAGGGATGCTGTATTCGTAAACTTATCGTTAATCGATCCGCCGTAATCGTTAAGTCGGGAGCCGGATCCGGATCAGCCGATGCCCGCCCTTCAGGTCACTCGGCGGAAACATCTTCCACTTCGTCTCTGCCGGACATGCCGGCATTGGGCTGCGATGCGCATCCGCAGGGCAACACATTCTCACCAGCGCCTGTCTGCGGGCGGTCTGCGGAATCCCGGTACCCGGCGACACAATACCCTGCATCGGGAACGGCAGTATAGATAATTTTTCCTTATAATTAATTTGTTTCACTGCTTTAAATAGAGTAATTTGAATATGGTACTGTCCTTTGGATTTTGAAGGACTGAAGCAATTCCCTATTCCGATGATTCCGCTGCGCTCTCCAAGCGCCGGTTAACAAAATACACTCACCCCCATGCGGAGAAGGAGAACTGAATGGCGGCACAACGTGTCCTCAGTCAGGAACTGAAGCAGAAGTATGATTTTCTGCGGGATGTTCTCCAGCGATGCCTGTCGCTGACTGACAAGTGTTCGGAAACCGAGGCGTCGGCAATCCTGAAGAACCGTCTGGCGCTTCTGCAGTCGGTGGCTCTTTTCGTTGTCGTGGGCGAGGTCAAGTCCGGAAAGAGCAGCTTCGTCAATGCGCTTCTTGGCGAGGATGTATGCGAAGTCGCTCCGGACCCCTGCACGGCCGTCATTCAGGAACTGGCCTACGGCGAGGAACGGTCGAAGACGGTCCTGGGGGATTACTGGGAGAGACTGACCCTGCCCAAAACGGTGCTGCGGGATATCACGATTGTGGACACGCCGGGCACGAACTCGATCATCCGCAATCACCAGACCATTACGGAGAATTATATCCCGAAGAGCGACCTGGTTATTTTCGTTTTTCCGGCCAAGAATCCCCATACCGCCACGGCGTGGGAACTCCTGTCGCTCGTACGCAAGGACTGGCACCGGAAAACCGTTTTTGTTCTGCAGCAGGCCGATCTGGCCACCCAGCGGGAGCTTGCCGTCAATCAGGAGCGGGTGAAGCAGTACGCCCATGAACGGAACGTTCAGAATCCTGTTCTGTTCACGGTGTCCGCGAAGCGGGAACTTGACGGAGCCTCGGACAGCGGTTTTGCGGAGTTTCGGGAATATCTGCGCGACGCCGTCGAGAGCGGCGAGGTCTGGCGCATGAAACTGGAGGGATGTCGGGATACGGTCCGCAAGATCGTCAACGACCTCCTCGCGAAACTGCGTCGGGAGGAGGCCGCCATAGCGGAGGACAAGGCATTTTATCAGGACCTGCTGGCCAGGGTGGAAGGGCGTCGGGAAAAGGCGCATTCGCTCCGGCGCCTGGTCGTGGACAGCCTCGGCGTTTCCTACGATCGCCTTGCTTCCCGGCTCGAGGAGGATTTCAGGGAAGGATTGCAGATCGGGACGATCCTGAGCCGCTCCATCCCCTATCTTCGCGATAAGGATGTAAAAACCTGGATCAGGGAAACCCAGGATAAATTTGAGAAAACGGCAAAGGAAGAGATCGAGGCCGAGTCCTCACGCGTTTCGAAAGACCTCTCCGATGAAATGAAGGCCATGCTCGATGATCTGTCCCTGGCGATCGCCCATCGGCAGGAGCGTCAACAGCAGGGGAGCCACCCTGTCGCCGCGGACCGGCTGGATATCCTCGAACGGCTGAGGAGCCAGCTCCGGGATCTCCGCATTTCCGACATTGTTGACGAAAAAGGCATTCAGGGTTCTGAGCTCGGCAAACTCACGCTGACCGGCGGGGGCATCGCCGCTCTTGGGGCCGTCATCGCCATGGCGACGCATCTCATTGCCTTTGACATCACCGGAGGCATCCTGGCCGCGGTGGGCGCCGGGCTGGTCGCGGTGACCCTGCTCTGGAAACGCAGCGCCATTATGAAAGACTTCTCGCAGAAGATGGATAAATCACGGGATGAGTTCCGGGGCCGGCTGGATCAGGAGATCACACAGATTTTCGAACGCCTGTTTCTTGAGATACAGCACGACCTGAAAGAACCCCTGGCTCTCCTCGACGAAGAAACCTCTCGAATTTCTTCGCTTGCAGAGGAAGCGCGGGGAATCAGTGAGGCGGCCGACCTGCTGTGATACCGCTGCCTGCAACCGGAAACAGCCGCTGTTTTATCCACCTTGATGTTTTCATGCCTGCTGCAGCCCAATCATCTGTTGAATGCGTTCGGTAAGCTGGGGCGTTAAACCCAGTCCGGCAGCGAGTTGATCCAGGTAATCTTTTTCCGCCTGTGTGTCCACTTCAACGGCCAGCAGGGAAGCCGCGTAAATCTGCACGGCCAGTTCAGGCTGTCCTTTCGCGGCGGCAATCAGTTCTTCCGTTTCCATCGGCTGCCGCAGTTGATTCATGACATAGCGCCGGCCTTCCTCGTCAACCCCGATTTCCTCGAATTTACCCACAATCCGGTTGATTTCATCCTGGTCGATTTCACCATCCGCCTTGGTGGCGTTGATCATGGCTCTCAGGACGAGTTCAGAAGTCTGCTCCAGCGCCTGCTGCTCTTCGTCCGTCTGTGGCTCCAGCAGACCGACCGGAAGCTGAGGCTTTGATTGACCGCTTCCTTTAAGGGCGTTGAAAGCCAGTGTTCCAAGCAGGGCCATCAAGCCGCCGCCGACAGCGCCGCCCAGGGATTTTCCACCGCCGCCCAGCAGGGAACCGATAAGCGCGCCCAAGCCGCCGATAGCAATATTTTTGTTGCTGCCGATCTCTTTCCCCGCGTCACCCAGCATGTTCGAAAGCAAATCTCCGATCCCGCCACCGCCACTTTTGCCACCGCCCAGAACGCCTGACAGGATATCCCCGAGTCCTCCACCGCCTGGCTGCCTGGTGGAACCTCCCATCATTCCCGCCAGATTGTCCAGCACATTGCCGCCTCCCAGGGAATTCTTCATCCGATCATTGGACGAAGGCGCCATCCCGGCCTGCACCATTGCTCCAAGAAGCTCCGTGATCTTCATGTCATTGCCCTCTGTTGTCTGGTTGTTTAAATTAATGTTTACGTTTCAGATCTGTTTGAGCGATGAAAAAAATCTCCTTATTCTAACGAAGTATAGGTGAAGGCTTTTTTGCTTGTCAATCCATATTTGCAGAAGCAGTTTATCCTGAAAACGTCCTGATTCGTTAATGATATCAAGATGATACCGGAAAATATCCTGAAAACGGTCTGACTGATGCGTGACGACCTATCGGCCCCATTTCATCTTGGCATAGAACATGGCCAGGCCCAGGATCAGCGCGATGCCGTTCCAGAGGATCAACGCGATCCGTCCATGCAGAATTCCATAGATCAGCCAGAAGGCAATACCGGTGTTCAACAGCAGACTGAATGAGATGCTGATCTCGTGGGCGCTCTTCATCCTGAAAAGTCGCCATACCTGAGGGATCATTCCCATGGTCGTCAGAAACCCGCCGATAAATCCGATCACTTCCCTCCAGTCCACGGTTTTTCTCCTGTTTTTTCTTACTTATACAACTTTTCGTGGAAGGAAGCCATGCAGCAGAAAGCCCGGACGACCCGACCCTGGTCAGCGGGCACGTGGTAAACTGATTAACCCTCTGGCTCTTATATTTTTCAAGGCAGAAGCGGAATGCGAGATGATACGTCAGGCGGGAGACCACAGCAGGAAATGGCTGAAAAACGACATGATTCCATAGCGGCCCCCTGGCCGTCGCTGGTGAAGGGGCCAGGGGGTTTTGCCAGGGCTGCGGAGGTGAGGCAGCTTATCGATCCGAAAAACGGAAAGGATGGTTTTAATCTATCGGACTACCGGCAAAAATGTTCGCCGTATTTTTTTTCAGAGAAACTCTAACTCAATTTATGTTTAACGGCCCAATCGGCAACATGGATGGGGGAGTCGAGGATGGTTACTCCGGCGTCTCTCAACGCCTCCTGCTTGCCTGCAACCGTTCCCGAGGCGCCGCGCACGATCGCGCCCGCATGGCCCATCCGTTTTCCCTGCGGCGAATAACGTCCGGCGATGTAGGCCGCCACCGGCTTGGTCATCCTCCTTTTGATGAACCCGGCGGCCTTCTCTTCCTGTTCCCCGCCGACCTCTCCGACCACGATCACCGCGTCCGTTCCTTCGTCTTCCTCAAAGAGTTCCAGAATATCCGTAAGGTTTCTCAGCACGACCGGATCCGCGCCCATGCCGACAACGGTGCTCTGCCCCACGTTGTTCTCCGAAAGAATTCCGGCGAATTCATAGGAGAGCGTCCCGCTTCGGGAAATGATGCCGACCCGTCCCGGAGCGAACATGGATGCCGGCATGATGCCCATCTTGCCTTTGCCCGGAACAAGAATGCCCCGGTGTTGTCGGCCCCAGGGCAAAGACGCCGTTTTCCATGGCATAGCTGCGCATCTTCATCACATCCCGGACAGGGATGTGCTCCGGCACGATGACAATGAGTTTGATCCCAGCATCGATGGTCTCCATGAAGGCGTCAAGGACAAAGGCAGCGGGGACAAAAAATACCGAAGCGTTAGCCCCTGTCTCTTTCACGGCCTCCTGCACGCTGTTAAATACAGGGAGACCCTCGACGGTGGTTCCGCCTTTGCCTGGCGTGACGCCGCCGACGACCTTTGTTCCGTATTCAAGCATCCAGTGGGCCTGCGCCTTTCCGATGCGGCCCGTAATGCCCTGCACGATAACACGTGTTGAATCGTTCATCAGTATGCTCATGCTTAACCTCGTCCTACCAGTTCATATAAGCGATCGATCGCTTTTTCAGTTGCCGCTTCCGTGACGACATGCACCCCGGCGGACCGGAAGATCTCCCAGGTCTCCTCCTGACGGTTTCCGAGTGCCTTGGCGACAATGGGTATCTTGACATTGTGCTCCTGTATGTAACGCACAACGCCCTTAGCTCCTTCGTGGATGGGATTGATGCCGCCGTAAACATTGATGAACACGGCCCGGAGTCCCGGTTTCATCATGATGAGCTCCATGCACTTATAGAGCAGGTCCGCGGTAATGCCGCCGCCCGTCTCCAGGAAGTTGGCGGGTTTCATTCTTTCGCCGATAATGTCCGTAGAGGCCATGCCCAGTCCGGCGCCCGAAGAGATCAATCCGATATCCCCATCAAGGTCCACGTAGGTGACACCGATCTCTCTCCCTCTGCGTTCCAGCGGATTCTCGATCCTTTCGACACGATCCGGCAGGGGAAAACGCACCCGCGATATGGCCGAATCGTCTACCTCCAGCACGGCATCGACGGCGATCAGTCCTCCGTTGGGAAGGACGACCAGGGGATTGATTTCACAGATCAGGGGCTCGTAACGCATCACAACGTTGTACAGCTGGCCGATGACATCCGTCCAGGAAGTGAGAAGCTGCTGATTGATGCCGCTGAGCCGCCCCAGCATGGTACGGGCCTGATAGGGGTAAAATTCCAGGGACGAGTCGACATGAATCGCGGCAATCTTTTCAGGCGAGGTCCTCGCCGTCTCTTCAATCAGCATGCCGCCTTCGGTGCTCGCCACGATAACCGGTTTGCCTGAATATCCATCGATTGTAATGCCCACGTAGAGTTCCTTGGCAACCTCCACCTTCTCGCAGACAAGAAGCTTGAGGACAGGCAGTCCCTTGACGTCGGAGGACAGCAGGGCTTCGGCGACCTCCTTCAACTCATCCGGCGAAGAAGCGGTTTTGATTCCGCCGGCGAGGCCACGGCCCCCGACAAGGACCTGGGCCTTCAGTATAACGGGATACCCGATTTCGCCTGCCACACGAAGGGCTTCGTGCATGGTGGAGGCGACACCGCGTCGGGGAACGGGAATGCCGTTCCGTTCAAAAATATCCAAAGCCTCGTATTCATGAAGTCTCATAGCGGTTTATTCCTTTAAATAAATAGTGATTCAGGAAAACATCTTCGGTGCACGGTGCGCCATACATAAAATTGCTGTGCTGATATGTCAATGGAAATAATCACATTTTGAACACTATTTTTTATAAATTATATTTTTTACTGAAAACAAAAATCTGATTGCAAATAAAATTTAATTAATATAGATATGCCCGCATGAAAAAAGACACAGAAAAAAAAATAAAAAAACAACCGGAAGTCAGTGCCCAGATCGCCTATCAGGGCATCAGGCACATGCTTTACACCAAGGAACTTGTTCCCGGACAGCGGATTCTCTACAGAGACCTGGCGGAAAAGCTCGAACTCAGCCCAACCCCTGTCATTCAGGCTTTGAAATGGCTGGAATTACAGGGATTCGTTCAGCATGAACCGCGCCGCGGCTATTCCATGGCGCCTTTCAGCCTGAAAGAACTGGAGGAACTTTACGAAATCAGGGAGCTGATCGAACCGTCCCTCGTCCCCACCGCCATAGAAAAGATCGACAAGAATGGCCTCGATGAACTCAAGGCGGCGCTGGAGGCCCACCTCGCCGCGGACAGAGAATCCTATCTTAAGGAAAGGCTGTTCAAAAACAGGGACTTTCATATGACCCTCGCCTCTCTTTCCGGCAAGACCACTCAGGTCCGCATCCTTGAAAATGTCTTTGATATGCTGTTCCTGAAGTACGGCGGCAACTACTTCCCCATTTCATCGCTGTCAGCCACTGATCAGGCACATCAGGAGATCTACGACGCCGTCGCGATGCGCAGCCTCGAAAGGGCGCAGTCCGTGCTCAAGAACCATCTGACCAACGTGAAAATCCAGGTCATGACCAGCATCAAGAAGATCCTGGCAGAGCAGGAACGAAAGGATTTCTGAAGAAGGACTTTGTGCAGCAAAGGGATTTAAGCTGTAAAACATGAAGAGTGTTACAATCGAAGCAGGGTCGAAGATGGCCCTGCTTTTTTTGTGCCAGGGATTGCAACGGAGCGCAACACGCCGATCCCGTCGCTCAGGGCGTTTCTGAACCGGATTCCAGAAAGGCCAGGGTTTCTTTCCACCACTTCTGATCTGTATGTCCGTACCAGCTTCGATGCGTCGCCCCGGGCATGACATAGAGCTTCTTTTTACCGGCAAAGGAACGGTACAGGTTCAAAGTGGACGTTGTCGGGACGATTTCATCCTTTTCCGACATCACAACCACCAGGGGGCCGGCAAAGGATTTAAGGTTGGCGATGCTGTCATAGGTTTCCCGCGTCAATAATTTTGCAGGCAGATACCAGTAAGTAAACTGAGCGACATTGGGCAGGTTGTCCCAGGGCGTGATCAGGAGGGCGCCGCTCACCTGTCCGGCCACCCGGGAAATTACGCCGGCGGCAACACCACAGCCCAGCGATTCCCCCATGATGTAGACCGGTTTTCCAAATTGCTGAATAGCCCGCTTTACCGATTCCGCTCCGTCGGCGATCAGAGTTTCCTCATCGAGCCCCCCTTTCCGCGCCCCGTATCCGGGATATTCCAGCAGGATTGTCCGGTAGCCCAGCACCCGCAAATGATCCGCAAAGTTGGTCCGGCTGATCGCCGATCCGGAGTTTCCGTGAAACAGAACGACCGTTCCTTTCGCCGGAACAGATGAGATGGAATCAAAGTCTGCCAGAATGCCCCGGTAGGTATCCAGGGAAGGCCAGGCCTGCAAGTTTTTGCTTGCCAGTTGTTCGGAAAGTTCACTCCTGGAGACGTACTCGGGGTGATGGAGCAGTTTGTGCTGATAAGAATAGAGGAAACCAGCGGGAAGCAGCAGGATCGCCGACAGACGCAGGAAAAAAAGGGGCAGTCTGTCGGGCAGGAGCGGCAGACCGAACAGTTTCATCTTTCTTAATCGATATAACTTCAAGGCCATTACTCCATTATGAGGGGAATGCGATGCATTCTGATTTGCGGAAGTTTGTTCCGCAAAGGAAAAGATCAGCGCTTGTCGTTCCGGGAAAAAAAGCGTTACTCATGGAGCTGATGCAATTTTTGCACAAGACCGGAAAAATTCCCCAACACGTCCGGAAAAATACCCGCATTTCTCCGCGCCGTCAATACGATATCGCCCTATATGCATGAAATATCGAGAAAACAAGGGTAAAGCCCCCGCCCTGTTTTTTTCGGGAACTTTTCGGGAACCTTCATTGTCTAAGTTATTATCGGATTAATAACGCATTTTAACGCATCAAAGGAGGACGTCATGAAAAGATTGAGCACCCTGTTGGCCGTCCTGATTGTGCTGGTCGGCATGTTTTCCTGGAATGCCGCCCAGTCGCAGCCGGACGAATCAGCGGGAGACCGGACACTGTCTCCCTATTTTCTTGTGAAAAGTGATGACCCTTCCGTGGACCGGCTTCCCTTGAAAGCCACTTCCGCTGCGGTGAACATCTCCGGGGTGATCGCCGATGTGCGGGTCACCCAGCGCTACCGCAACGAAGGCCAAAAGCCGCTGGAGGCGATCTATGTCTTTCCTGCCTCCACACGGGCCGCCGTTTACGGCATGAAGATGACCATCGGCAAGCGGGTCATCGAGGCGAAAATCAAGAAGCGTGAAGAAGCGCGCCGTGATTACGAACAGGCCCGGGACGAGGGACGGAGTGCCTCGCTTCTGGAACAGCAGCGGCCCAACGTCTTCCAGATGAACGTGGCCAACATCCTTCCCGGGGATGAGATCGTTGTGGAATTGAAATACACGGAACTGCTCGTGCCGGAAGACCGCGTGTACGAATTCGTGTATCCCACCGTCGTCGGCCCCCGCTACTCCAACACGCCGGCGGAGCAGGCCCCCCCTTCGGAACAATGGAGCGCAAATCCCTACCTTCATTCAGGAGAATCCCCGTCCTATGCTTTCGACATCCAGGTCAATCTGGCAACCGGTCTGCCTGTCCGTGACCTCTCCAGCCCCTCTCACAAGGTGAAGACAAGTTTTCAAGGTCCCGCCCAAGCCCGGGTTATGCTCGATCCGGCGGAAAAATCGGGCGGAAACCGTGATTACATCCTCCGTTACCGTCTTGACGGCGACAAAATTCAGTCAGGCCTTCTGCTCTGCGAAGGCGGGAAAGAAAACTTCTTTCTCCTGATGATGCAGCCTCCCCGGCGGATCACTCAGGGGGAGATCCCCGGCCGCGAATATATTTTCATCGTCGATGTGTCGGGATCGATGCACGGGTTTCCCCTGGACATCTCAAAGAAACTGCTGGCCAACCTGATCGGCAGTCTGCGTCCCACGGACCGCTTCAACGTCCTGCTCTTCTCCGGGGGCTCATCCCTGATGTCTGAGGAATCCCTGCCCGCCACCCCGGAAAATGTCCGGAAGGCGATCTCGGTCATTGAGCAGCAGCGAGGTGGCGGCGGAACGGAAATCCTGCCTGCATTGAAACGCGCCCTTTCCCTCAAGAAGCGGGAAAACGATTCACGGACGGTCGTCATCGTCACGGACGGTTATGTCACCGTAGAGGAAGAGGTGTTCGATCTGATCCGGAAAAACCTGGGAAATGCCAACATGTTCGCCTTCGGAATCGGGACGAGCGTAAACCGTCATCTCATCGAGGGGATGGCCCGCGTCGGCATGGGAGAGCCCCTGATTATCGAAAAGCCTGAAGCGGCGGACGCCAGAGCGGACCGTTTTCGCCGGATGATCGCCGCCCCGGTCCTGACCCGGGTGAAGGTGGACTTCAAGGGATTTTCCGCCTACGATATGGAGCCCCTTTCTATCCCTGACGTACTGGCCGAACGACCCGTCATTCTGTTCGGCAAGTGGCGGGGAAAAGCCCGGGGCACCGTGACCCTGAACGGAATTTCCGGCAAGGGCCCCTACAGCGAGACTCTTTCCGTGGCGAACGCCTCTCCGCTGCCGGGCAACGCGGCTCTGCGTTATCTCTGGGCGCGGCACCGGATCGCGATCCTTTCCGATTACAACCGACTCCACTCGGATGATCAGCGGATTCAGGAAGTGACGAATCTGGGATTGACCTATAACCTGTTAACGGCGTATACCTCCTTTGTGGCGGTGGACATCGAGGTCCGCACCGACGGCAAACCCACCACGGTCAAACAGCCGCTTCCCCTTCCTGAAGGGGTTTCGGACTATGCCGTGGGTGGAATGAGCACCAAAGCCATGCTTATGCCCTCGATGGCGGCGCCTGTCATGGAAGAATCCGGCAGGGCCGTTTACGACCAGTCCCTCCGGAAGGAGCCGAAACGGGAAAAAGACGGGAAGAAAGAAGCCGGGACAACCGAGGTCTCCCTGAATCTGGAAAAAATCGTCGTTTCCGGGAGTCTGGTGAAAGAAAGCATCGAGAAAACAGTCCAGGCGCATCTCTCCGAACTGAAGCCCTGTTTTGCGGGAAAGCCGCTGCCGGAAAAACTGCTCCTGAAGCTGATTCTCAACCCGGACGGCACGGTCAGAGAGGTCGCGGAACCTTCCGGCAAGCTGAAAAGCGTCTCCCTGAAGTCATGTGTCGTGGACCGGGTGAAAAAGTGGCGATTTCCCGCCACAGGAGACGGCAGAAAAGCTGCCCTGACGATCACGATCACGCTGAAACAGGCGGGATCATAGGTAAAACTGAAAAGGCAGGCCGGGACAGCTTTATCTGACAGCCGGCCTGCCTTCTTACAGCAGTTTGCCGGGTTGCATGCAGCGGGATAAAAATGCAACCCGTCTTCATCATTGAAGACGCAGCGCTCTATCGTTTTGAAAAACAGGCCTCGATCTTCTGTCCTTTTCGCCCTCGAAAAGGACAGTCGCGGAAATCATGTGGATGGAACGTTCTGGTTTGGCAGAGAATAAAATTGCGACCGTTGAGGACAATGACCTCAAATGGGTGCTGCTGTGTCAGAAAGGGGATGTCGAGGCGTTCGGGATTCTGGTGGAACGGTACCAGAAGAAGATGCTGAATGTGGCCTACCGGATGACCGGCGATTACGAGGAATCCTGCGAGGTCGTTCAGGATGCCTTTCTCGCCGCATTCCGGACGATTAAAAAGTTCCGCGGAGAAGCGCGATTTTCCACCTGGCTCTATGGAATTGTAATTAATTCCACAAAAAATCGACTGAAGCAACTGAAGAGGGATAAGAGCCGCTTTTGGCATGCAGGCGACAACCCCGGCGATCCCGGCGATGGCGCAATAGACGGTTTCGATTGCCTGGCGGCATCCGGATCAGGCCAACAGGAATCCCTTCTCGAACATCTTGAAAAAAAGGAACTGGAGGCCGGGGTGCAGAAATGCATCGGCCTGCTGGAGAGCGACCACCGGGAAATCCTGATTCTCCGGGACATTCAGGGCTTATCCTATGATGAGATCGTAACGATTCTCAAGATACCGCCGGGGACGGTCAGATCACGGCTGTTCCGGGCACGGATCGCCCTGAAGGATCTGCTGCTTGCCAGGATTGGAGAGTTCTCATGACTTGCCGGGATATCGAACAAAATCTGCCCGCCTACCTGGAGGACCTTCTTCCCGAAGAAGAAAAGGACCTGATCCGGGAGCACCTCGCCTCTTGCCGGAAGTGCGGAAAAGCCCTTGAAGATCTGCAAAGAATGGAACTTCTTCTTCAGAATCTGGAAGAGGTGACGCCGCCGCCCTGGCTGAAGCAGAAGATTCTGGCCCAGGTGAAGGAAGGAGTGCATGCGGAAAAGGGATTCTTCAAAAAACTCTTTAACCCTGTCTATTTCAAGATTCCTCTTCAGACCGTGGCCCTGCTGGTCATCACCGTTCTGGCCTTTTATCTTTACCGGGGAGAAGGGCCGGAGCTGAAGAAAGAGGGGGTCGACATCGTCCCGCCTGCGGCAATTTTACAACAACAGCAGAGTTCCGAAAAACGTGAACCCTTTCGGATGGCTCCTGCTCAATCCGCGTCAACTCAAATGGAGAGTCTCGAAAAAAGCGATAAATCCGTCGCGGCCCCTTCCCGATACACCCGCCGGGAACCTGCTCCGCCACCTCAGAAAAGCCCGCTTCGGGAAGAAATCAGGCCGGAATCAGTCCAGCCCGCACAGCCTGCCGATGGTGCTGTTGTCGCCCTGAAGAAAGAATTTCCTCCGGAAGCGGAAGAGTGGGAAAAACGGGAAAAAAGAAAAGAAAAACGCTTAGCGGGCGATCAGGATTCTGCCAAGCCGGGACTCCAGGAGCACAAAATCGATGAGGCGCAATTAAAGGCACAGCCTCACGAATTTTCCGTCGCCTCTCGATCAATGGAAAGGGACGTGGAAGGCGGCGCCACGTTCCCGTTGCGTCAATCGGCCCCATCCACCGGGATCGGGAACCGGGACAGCAAAGCGGAATCCGCTGCAACTGAAACGGCACAGGTGCGCGACAGACATAAGAAAGTCGAGGAAATCCGTATCCTTTTGCGTCAGTATGATGCCCAAAAAATCGAGTCCTCGGTTTCCGGAGAAAAAGAAATCCTGACGGCAATCCTGCCTTCCCGGCAAGTCAAAACCTTTCTCCAGAAGCTGGAAGCCCGGGATGATACCGGGACAAGCGTTTCTGTCGGCACGGCCGATGCGAAACAGGGAACCGTTGAAATCCGAATCGAAATTCTCCGGAAGCCCTGAAGTGGAGCCCATCAGGCTGCATTCAACCTGGCGGATTTCTCAACTGGATCGGACAGCTCTCCGATGGGATGGGTATTTCCTGATCCCGCCTTGACAATCCCGATGTTTTCCCTCTATACTCCCGCAAAATTTCAGGGTATCCGACGGCAAATTCCGAAGGCCGATCAGAACGACCCCAAGGAGACGAAAGCACTATGGAAAATCAGGACAAAAGTCAGAATCCCACCGTCATCATCAAAACCAGTATGGGCACTTTCGAGGCGATTCTTTACAAAGACAAAGCCCCCATTACCGTGGATAATTTTCTGCAATATGTGAAGGATCATTTTTTTGATGGAACCCTGTTCCACCGGATTATCCCGGGATTCATGGCCCAGGGAGGAGGATTCGATAAAGACTGCCGGCAGAAACCCACCCGCGCCCCGATCAAGAATGAAGCGGAAAACGGTTTGAAAAACGAGCGCGGCACACTGGCCATGGCCCGGACCATGGTGGTCGACTCCGCCACCTCCCAGTTTTTCATCAATTTCACGGACAACGATTTTCTGAACTACGCCGGAAAGAACAATTTCGGCTATGCGGTTTTCGGCAAAGTCACAGAAGGAATGGATATCGTGGATGTCATGGCTAAAGTCAGAACCGGTTCCCGGGGTCCTTTTCAGGACTGGCCCATTGACGACGTGGTGATCGAATCCGTCACGGTGAAATAATTTTTCAGGGATTTTTGATTGCGGCAAAACATGTAAGAAGGGGGGGCATCTTTTATGCCTCCCTTCTTTATTTTAAGGATTGAAGCGGCTGTGACTGCTGTCGGTGCCACGGCTTTAATATCTGCCGGTTGTCGCTGCCGACCTGCATGCAGTCCGGGCAGGGCACGCATCGCATATCTTTTTCCGGCAGTAGTTCTTCCCGACGCGCAGCAGGGCGGATTCACAATCGGGAAAGTCCTTTTCCCTTCCCCCGCTTTCCATCCACCGCTCCTGCAACAGAGCAAGGGCCTGCTCGCGTTCATCGGTACTGGAAATGAGACCAAGGTTTCCGGCAGCCAGCATGACCAGGTCCGAGGGCAGTGGCCGTGCCTTCTTCCAGATTCCGCGCAGCTCGCGTAGAAAGATGGTCACGGTCACGTTGCCGATGCCCTTCGTCAATGCCTTGAGCCGCTCCTCCAAGTCCCGGGGGTCCGATGCTTCCGCATGCAGCCGGCCGAGGTCGTTCTGATAGCGCTCCCGGAGCGTCCTGCAGAGTTCGAGCAGCTTGGTTGCGGTCTTGAAATCATACCGGACATAGCCGCCGCGGTCCAGGATCGACACCAGGCCGTCCCACCCGGTGCGCTCGATCTTCTCCGGTGTCGTGACGCCTGCCTGTTCGAAGGCCCGGAACGTGTGTTTCACGATGGTCTCGGAGATCCGGGCGCCGAAAAGAACCGAGGCGAGGAACCATTTGAAGATTTCGCCTGACCGCCCCCCTTCGAGGTCGATGCCCAGTTCCCGGGAGAACCTGCCGCCCACAGCCTCCACGATCCCGATCATGTTCATAGCATTTCCCCGCTTGCCGTACTTGATGAGGTTTTCCGAAAGTCCCTCCAATGGCTATCACCACAAGCCCCTTTTGAATTACTCTGGAGACTGAAAGCTGAACCCCGCAACCGCCGTCACGATCCGCGCAATGATAGACTCGTCGAGGAGTTCGAGAATTTCCGCCCTCCGCTTCTTACGGCAAGCACGCTTCTTGTTCCCAGTTACATTGATGAACAGGAAATCAGAAATATCGCGGAAGCCACAGAGCTGAAAAGGATAATGATCGGTAATGTTCATCTATTATTGAGGTGAAATGATATGATCGGGGGGGCAGGAGCTCAATTGTAAATGACGAACAGCATATTTGTGTTTTTGCAAAATTCCATGAGATTCTTTTCACGGTTTTTTGTTTTCAACAAATCATTACTGATTCTCAAATGGGAATTGAAATAATATTTTTTTATAATACGTTGATTTACCGCTTTCCTGTAAACCAACAAAAACGATGGCTTCCATAAAACTCTTTCTTCTGGAAAGGTAACAAATTTGCGTACCAAGGCTGGCAGAAGTCGAGCAAACGATTGGTTCAATCACGAAAATCAGCGTACATCTGATCGGGCAATGCGTGTGCTCGCGACTGACAGTCCTATGATGCGGGTGATTAAATGGTATTTTATTTCCTTTCCTTTGGCACCACTGCTGCAGAGTTAAAACGCACCAATTTGTCCCAATCAATTTCTCCATCATCATCACAAAATATATTCGCAAATTCTTTGGTAAATTTGTTAATCATCTGCGAATACGATTTCACGAATTCATCATTCTTCTCTTTGGCTTTGTGGCCGAGTGGTTCGATAATTTCTGTAAACAGTTCACTATCACCGGATATAAACTCCCAAAAACGCTGGCCACAATATTTAAAATAGTCTCCTTTGTCTGGTTTGTTGTCCCTGCCGTAACAGCAACCATTTACAGCTACGATGTGCAATCCTGAATTACTGGTTCTCAACGTTTTTTTGGCGGTTTTGAAGTCCGCTATCATTTTAGCTACTTGCGAACTATTACCCCAATTCGGCCCCGATTTGATTGTTACAATATTTCTTGTTCCGTTGGTGTCAAACTCAAGATCAATACCAGTAATGCCCGATTTGCGTCCACCGTAGACCTTGTCATTAATAAAAATGGCAAGTCCTTCCAACCAATCACCAAAAATGGTTTCTTCATTTGATGATACGTGCGCATCCACTAACCCCTTGATAATCTGTTCAGCGGTTAATACATATTTTGCTTTAAATAAGTATGGATTTTTTCGTTTAAGAACATTCGACAACTTTAATCCATCAAGGCTTTGAATGCGCTTTTGATGAAAAGTCCCTATGTTTTGTTCAACGTATTGTGATACGCTTTTCAACCCTAGTTTTTTCATATTCCGCCTTTGGTTCCAATAGATATAACTCTACCGCTTTCAATTGCTTTTTTACCATTTCACAATACTCTGGAACGATGTCGATTCCTATTGAATTTCGCCTCATTCTGTTAGCGACAATCAGTGTTGTCCCTGAACCCATAAAGGGATCAAGAACCGTATCTTTTTCTTTTGTAAAAAGTTTAATAAACCATTCAGGCAACCCTTCAGGAAAAGCCGCGCTATGGTTTTTGTTGTTACATTCGGTAGCCAAGTGCAAAACATTTGTGGGATATGCCTTATCTCTTTCAAGCCAGTTTGAAATATTTTTACCAAATCCGCTTCCTACTTTTGAGTTGTCACGGATTTTGTCTGTCTCAGAAAGGTTTTTCAGTCTTGAGTTTGCCCATTCGCCCATTTGAACCATTACTTCTTCCTGATACATATGAAATTTTCGATTTTTATTAAACTGAAGAAGTCTCTCCCAGGCATCGCGAAAACGATTAGGCCATTTTCCTGGGTAGCAATTTTTCTTATGCCAAATAAACTCTTCCGTCCATAGCCATCCCTGTTTGCGCATTTCTAATATGAGCTCCATTACGTAAGTGCTGCGCTCGCCCTCGACTACTTTTTCTTTGATGTTTAAAATAAAGGTTCCCGTCGGCTTGAGAACACGTAAAAGCTGTACTGAAATAGGCAAGAACCAATTAACGTATTTATCAGGATGGATGCCGCCATATGTATTTTTACGCTGATCTGCGTAAGGCGGAGACGTCACTATCAGGTCGACAGAATCATCTGGAAGCAGTTTTAGTTGTTCCCTGCTATCCCCAAGATATATATCTGTAGTTACTTCCATTTGATCTCGCTTAATATAAAAGTGTTTTCACCATACGTCTAATGAAAAGCTGAGCCGGAGCAGTCCCGCGGGCTGCGATCGGCTCTGGCGTCTCGTTATGTGACATTTAGAATACCTTTGCATTTTGGAAAATTTGAACATCCCCAAAATTGCTTTCCAGCATTTTGACCATTTTTTGCTTCTCTCAGCACCATGGGGCTACCACACTTTGGACAGGTATTTTTCTTCCTCTTTTCGCTTCTGATATGGTTGACATGTTTTACATGCTCCCTGTTGGTTTTAAATGAGCGCGTCAACATGCCGGCACTGATTTTGTTTAAGATTGCGTCAACCTCTGCTTCAGAGAGGACAAGCTGTCTTTTTGATTTGATATATCGAACATAACCACGGCCATGTGTAACATTTTCAGGCATTTCTGTTTTGAAAGTACTATCTCCGACAAAAACAACCAACGGATAAACCTGCTGATCACTCAGATCAAGCAGGGATTCAAGAGTTTTTACGTGTTTGTAATTTTGGTGCAGAGGGTTTTGGAAATTGTTTGAATGCTTGTATATTTTTTGAGTCCATGTCTTCTGATTGGGGCTACCAAAAATCCACCCTTTCATATATTTTGTTTCAACTACAAATATGCCATATCTTGAAACGATGATATGATCAATCTGTGTCGTTCCGTCTTCGGTTGGTAATGTCACATTCTTGATGAGATGATACACATTTTTATCTAATAGTATCCTTGCAAAGACGTTTACAATGAATTCTCCCATCACCCCTTTGAACCAGGCAGATTTTATTAAAATTATTAAGATAATGATTGGAATCAAATACCATAACTTGCCTACGACTTGATTTATAGCCGGAGATAAATCCATCCTAAATTCTTACCTTTCCCACATAACGAAAAGCTCAGCCGGAGCAACCCAGCGGGTTGCGATCGGCTGTAATGACGGGGTGACGGGTTACACGTCGTTATATTTTACAAATTTTAACCCCTGCGATTCGATTTGATCACGAAATCTGTCGTCTGGGCAGACAATGACAAAGGGATTTTTGTCGTACACTTTATACATTTGAATTTGTCGGAATAGTTCACCGAGAGAGGGTATTGTTGATTTTACCTCAAAATTAACTATTATTTCACCATCATGTAAACTCCATTTATATCGATCAGAACCATAAAAATTGCCACTTAAAGACTCAACTACACAAGTAATAGGGAATTTTATAATTGCTCTAAAATCCACAAAACCAATAACATAAGATTTATTTCGGATAGGTACTTCCCAAATCTTCGTTATTTTTATCATGGAAATATCATAATCTTCAGAAAGGACAGGTGCTGATTTGATTATTTCATCACTGCATGCTGCTTTGACACCATTTTCTATCGCACTTTGTTGTCTGTGTTTAATAATGTTTATGATGCCAATCGATTTTAAAACATTCAAAAGATCAGAATCTAACCATTGCAAGATTTCATCATGTTTTGGCGTTGTCAAATCTTTATCTTGAAAACCAAATCGTTGTTGTAACGTTTGCGTTTTTGGAGCAGCCATATTATCACCTCTTTTATATTCTATGGTGTAACGGCGGGCATCACCGGCACCGAACCACGCAGCCAAGAGACTACAGAGAAAAGCCACCGAATGTGCGCCGCGTGGTTCGGTGTCCGCGTGCATGCACTTGTTGTGCGATATCCTCTTTATGTCAGTCACGCCATCTCCTGCGAGGATGTCCGTTTAGGTCCGAAGAGAAGCTAGCCAATGCTTGGCAATGCCCAAAACAAAAGATTTCGCCTCTGCGAAAGTCATAGGATTATCGGTTTTCGGTTTGTCCTCATAGGCGTGACGTGCCAACTCACCCGAGACAACTGGATTGTGGACAGCATCGGAAAATCGTTGGAACTCAACTTTGGAAATCCCAAATCGTTCATGGAACTCCTTGCGGTGGGATGGATGCCCCTCTAATAACTCGTAGATCTTGTACAACGATTCACCGTTGTGTGAATCTCGCTTGAGTAGCTGTTGCACTTTGACTGCGCGAGGCTCACGAAATGCGGGTTCCAGCTTCGATAGCTGCACTTCCAACTTAGCCTTATATTCCTGTTCAGTACGGCGTCTATTGTACTCGATAAGCTGTTCTGCAGAGAGATTGTCCGGAGGAGACACGGTCAAAATCGCATCAACCCCTGTTGTAACGATGATGCCAGATTTTACCTCCAGAAAGTGGTGCCGTTTTGGCTCTCCTGAGGACAAATCGATTACTGGCCCAAGGGTAAATTCAGGATCAATTTCTGTGACCTCTGATATCAAATCTCGAATCCTTTTTGCCTCTTCCCAGACCTCGCCAGCGGTCACACAAGCTTCCAGTGTCTTCGAGCAAAAAACTAAATCAAGCCCTGGAACATCCGCTTGTTGATATCCTATCCTATCAAGCAAGTCTAATAAGTTTCTCTGGTCTAATGTTGTCCGCTCGATTTGGAATGCCCATTTCATCATCTACCCTCGTCACTCTGCCATGAGCTTGTTGCCGCACAACAAGTTATTCTAAAGTTTCTGGATATCTCCACTTTGACCTTGAATCTTCAGGAAACGAGACAAGACTCATGGGGTTTCCCTTTGCTCTCATGGCCTGCCCGTTTTTCCGTATTCCATTTTAAATTCGGTAAGTTGCTTATGAATCTCTGGAAAGAAATTATAGAACCATATCTTTTTTACTTCCGGATATCATGTCAAAATTAAGATAATTGCGAAGATGGATATCTCCACAGGTTGGCAATCCCTTCTGCATGGCAGTCGAAATTCGATGAGCAGTTTACGCACCGGAAGGGGGGGTCTGGTCTGTCCGAATAACGTCGTTCCTGACTACCCCTTGATGCATCCCACAGCCCGCAGGCGGGCGACTTTGCGGGAGATGCCGGCGCGGTGAACCACATCGACTACGTCGTCCAGCCTTTTGTAAGCTTCGGGGATTTCTTCTTTCAGGGTGCCCTTGCCGGAGGCCATGACAATTACTCCCCGGTCGGCCATTTCCTTTGCAACCGACCGGCCCGCGCTGGCGCGCGTCGCCTGAGCCCGGCTCATGACCCGTCCGGCGCCGTGGCAGGTGCTGCCGAAGGTCTCCTGATAGGCTTTTTCTGTACCGACCATCACGTAAGAGCCGGTTCCCATATCGCCGGGGATCAGCACGGGCTGGCCGACTTTCCGGTAGCGCTCGGGCAGTGCGGGATGTCCGGGAGGAAAAGAGCGGGTGGCGCCCTTCCGGTGCACGCAGAGTTTCATCATCTCGCCGTCCACGGGAAAAGTTTCCAGTTTGGCGATATTATGGCAGACGTCGTACAGCAGTTTCATGCCGAGTTCCCGGGGAGCTTTCTGCAGCGTTTTCTCGAAGGTTTCTCGTGTCCAGTGCATCAGCATCTGCCGGTTTGCCCAGGCGTAATTCGCTGCACAGGCCATGGCGGCCAGGTAATCCTTACCCGCCGTAGATTCCAGCCAGGAGCAGGCAAGCTGCCGGTCGGGAAGGTCAAAACCCAGTTCACCCATTTTTTTGACCATCCGGGCCAGGTAATCATCGCAGATCTGATATCCCAGCCCCCGTGAGCCGCTATGTATCAACACGGCCACCTGACCGACGGACAGGCCGAAGACAGCCGCCACATCCGGATCGAAGATTTCTTCCACCACCTCGATTTCCAGAAAGTGATTTCCCGATCCCAGTGTTCCCAGTTGATCCCTCCCCCGTTCCATGGCCCGGGGGCTCACCTTATCCGGGTCGGCGCCGGTCATCACGCCGTAATCTTCCGTCGTCTCGACATCCTCATCCGTACCGTATCCCTGGCTCACCGCCCAGCGGGAACCCTGCGTCAGCACCTGGCGCTCTTCCTTCTGGGCCAGCTTGAGCACGCCAGTGGACCCGACTCCGGTAGGAATGTTCTGAAAAAGGGCAACCACCAGCTCACGCACATGATCGCGGATATCCTCGAAGTTCAGCTTCGTGGTCATCATCCGGCAGCCGCAGTTGATGTCGTACCCCACCCCACCGGGGGAAATCACTCCGTTTTTCAAATCAAAAGCCGCCACACCGCCGATGGGAAACCCATATCCCCAGTGCATGTCCGGCATAGCCAGAGAATACTTCACGATTCCAGGAAGATAGGCCACATTCATGACCTGCTGGGGACTTTGATCATCCCCCATTTCCCGCAGCATCTCCTCGCTGGTGTAAATGATGCCGGGAACCCGCATTCCCCCGGTTTTCGGGATCATCCAGCGGCAGAGATCCAGCTTGTTCAGCGTCACACTGATTTTAGACATCGAAGATCACCCGTCCTTTCCACCCTTCCGGGGTACGGACGACTTCCGCCTGGTGGTAGGTCACCGCCTTGATTTCCATCATCAGCTCATGTTTGCGGGAATTGTAGGGTTCACCGTACAGGGTTGCCTCCAGCGAGGTTTCAGTCAGGTTAATGATTTGGACCTTTTTCATGAGCAGGCTCTCCCCGCCCCAGAGATAGAGCACTTCCCGGAGATAATTGACCCAGAGATCGGCAAGATCGGCGCCCTCAATAACCAGATGGCGGCTCACCGCGGTCTCCACCGTGTCCAGTTCCACCATCAGTTCAAAAATGGCCTCCCCCGCATGGGCAAAAAGCTCTTCCAGAGAAGGGCCTTCCACCTCAATGCCGAGATCCGCCGTATGATCCAGAAGACGCCAGAACTCGTTCACGGTTATTCATCCTCTCCGGACAGGGACGTATCCGTCTGCGGATCGTCTTCCGGAATATTATCCTCTTCTTCACGGACCTCCCGCTCCGCACTGGTCATTCCCACCAACTGCTCTTCAGCATCAAGTTCGATCAGCTTGACGCCCTGGGTCACCCGATGAATCAGAGGGACATCCTCAACCTTCATCCGGATGATCTTTCCGCTGTTGCTCATGAGAAGCAGGTCTTCCTCACCGGTAACCTGCAGGATGTCGGCGACCAGTCCTCCCTTGGGCACGATGCGCAGGTTGATCATTCCCTTGCCACCGCGTTTCTGGAGACGATATTCCGATACCGCCGTCCGCTTGCCGCAACCTTTTTCGGAAACGGTAACGATCGCATTGCCTTCTCTCGGAATATCCATGCCGATGACGGCGTCATCCGAATCCATGGAGATGCCGCGTACACCCCGGGCCGTCCTGCCCATGGTGCGGATGTCATCCTCCTTGAAACGGATCGCCTTCCCTTTACGCGTGGCGAGAAAAACATCCTGATCGCCGCCCGTCAGTTTCACATCGACCAGTTCATCGCCTTCGTCGATACTCAAGGCGATGATCCCTCCCGATCGGGGATTGGAATAAGCGGTTAAATCGGTCTTCTTGACGATGCCCGCCCTGGTGGCCATAATCACCGCCTGTCCCTCTTCGAAAGACCGGACGGGAAGAACCGCCGCCACCCGTTCATCCGGTCCGATATTGATCAGATTGACGATGGGCTTGCCTTTGGCCATCCTCCCCGCCTGCGGGATCTGGTACACCTTCAGCCAGTAAAGCCGGCCGGCATTGGTAAAAATCAGGACATAGTCATGGGTGGAAGCAATAAAGAGACGTTCCACCACGTCCTCTTCCTTGGTCATCATCCCGACCTTGCCGCGTCCGCCCCGGCGCTGCGTCCTGTAAAGACTGGAGGGATTGCGTTTGATGTACCCTCCCTGCGAGTAGGTAACCACCATTTCTTCCTCGGCGATCATATCCTCTATGTCGATGTCTTCCGAACTGGCCACGATTTCCGTGCGCCGTTCATCGCCGTAGCGATCGATGATCTCCTCCATCTCGGAAATGATCACTTCAAGCACTTTCCGGGGATCGTCCAGAATGCCCTGCAGCCGTTCGATCTCCTTCAACAGTGCATCAAATTCTTCCTTTATCTTACTCTGTTCCAGCCCGGTCAGCCGTTGCAGTCTCATATCCAGAATCGCCCGGGCCTGAATGTCTGTCAGAGAAAAACGGCTGCACAAAGCGGAAGCCGCCTCCTGAGGGCTCTTGGAAGCCTTGATGACGGCGACCACTTCATCGATGTTGTCGAGGGCAATGATGAGGCCTTCCAGGATATGGGCCCGTTCCCGCGCCTTGTTGACCTCGAAAGTCGTGCGCCGGACGATGACGACTTTGCGAAATTCGATAAAACTCTTCAGGATTTCAATAAGATTGAAGACATGAGGCTGACCGTTTTCGATGGCCAGCATAATGATCCCGAAGGTCGACTCCATCTGTGTGTGCTTGTACAACTGATTCAGGATTACATTGGAGTTTTCGTCGCGCTTCAGATCGATGACGATCCGGATTCCCTCGCGATCGGATTCATCGCGGAGATCGGAAATTCCGGTAATTTTCTTTTCCTTGACCAGCTCGGAGATCTTTTCGATCAGAGCCGCCTTGTTGACCTGGTAGGGAATTTCGGTTACTACGATGCTCTCCCTGTCGTTCCGCTCATTTTTCTCGATGACGACTTTGGCCCGCAAACGGATGATGCCGCGTCCCGTCCGATAAGCGGAGATAATCCCCTCGCGGCCATTAATAAAACCAGCCGTTGGAAAATCCGGTCCGGGAATGAACTGCATGATTTCTTCCAGAGTCATTTCCGGATTCCGAATCAGTGCAATGGTTCCACTCAGGACTTCCGTAACATTGTGAGGTGGTATGTTCGTCGCCACACCGACGGCAATACCTGCCGTGCCGTTCAGCAGAAGTGTTGGAATACGCGAAGGAAGAATGGACGGTTCCATCAGGGACTCGTCGTAATTCGGCACGAAATCGACGGTATCCTTCTCCAGATCCGCCAGAATCTCCTCCGTGATCCGGGCCATGCGAACTTCCGTGTACCTCATGGCCGCCGGAGGATCGTCGTCAATGGAACCGAAATTGCCCTGACCATCAATAAGGGGATAGCGCATGGAAAAATCCTGCGCTAGACGGACAATGGTGTCGTAGGCAGCCGCATCCCCGTGGGGATGGTATTTACCGATAATATCCCCGACGATGCGGGCGGATTTCTTGTAGGGCTTGTTCCAGCGGTTCCCCATCTCGCTCATGGCAAAAAGAACACGGCGGTGAACCGGCTTCAGGCCATCGCGCACATCGGGAATAGCCCGGCCGATAATAACGCTCATAGCATAGTCCATGTAGGACTTTTTCATTTCATCTTCTATATTTACAAGAATGTTTCTTGGAATTGACAATGCATCCATTCTTTTATTCCTTCCTTCTAGACATCCAGGTTGGACACGTAAAGAGCGTTCTGGTAAATGAATTCTCTACGGGGTTCAACCTGATCCCCCATCAATGTGGTGAAAATTTCATCCGCCTGCACGGCATCATCCACACGAACCTGCAGGAGGGTTCTCTTCTCCGGGTTCATCGTGGTTTCCCATAGCTGTTCTGGATTCATTTCGCCCAGACCCTTGTAGCGCTGGACCGAGAGCCCTTTTTTTCCCACGGAATTGACAAACTGCACCAGGGATGACATATCCGGAATTTCCTGACGGTCCGTTCCATCCCCGTCAATGGCCATGACCGAATAGGGCGGTTTTCCGACAGAGGAAATCTGTTCCAGAATCGCTTTGACTTCCGAGAATTTCGGCGCCCGGTAAATGGATTTTCCAAAGGAAATCCGCTGCACCTTCCCATTATTCTGCAGGAAGAAAAACAGTTTGTATCCGCCGTGTTCCTCATCCGCTTCCACCCCGGCTTCCCTGACCTCTTCTCCGAGAGCTTGCGCGGTCTGGCGGGCCACTTCCTTCAGAAGCGCTTCATCATCGAAGTCCTGAATGGTGAAAGAGGGTCTCTCCGCGAGAGCAAGTATAATCTTACGGTCGCAATCCTCTTTTTCGAACTTGTCAAGAATGGTCTCGACCCGCATCACCTTCTTGACCAGATTGAGCAGCTGGTTGCCGGTGACCGCCTCTTCGCGCCCATTAAACAGCTTGATCCGTTTGACACCGTTCTGGAGGATGAAATTGTTCATTTCTTCCTCGTTGCGAATGTAAACTTCGTTTTTCTTTTCCGTGATCTTGAAAAGCGGCGGCTGAGCGATATAGAGATAGCCCTTTTCCACGAGCTCCCGCATCTGGCGAAAGAAAAAAGTCAGCAGAAGGGTGCGGATATGAGAACCGTCCACATCGGCATCGGTCATAATAATGACCTTGTGGTAGCGGATTCGACTGACATCATAATCCTCCTGGCCGATTCCCGTTCCCAGGGCGGTTATCATGGTCTTGATTTCCTCGTTCTGAAGCATCTTGTCGAAGCGGGCCTTTTCCACATTCAACACTTTGCCCCGCAGGGGCAGAATGGCCTGATTCCGTCGATCGCGACCCTGCTTGGCGGAGCCGCCTGCAGAATCCCCCTCCACCAGGTAAAGCTCACTTCTTGCCGGATCCCGCTCCTGACAGTCCGCCAGTTTGCCGGGCAGAGCCCCCACCTCCAGGGCGCTTTTCCGGCGTGTCAGTTCCCTTGCCCGCCGGGCTGCTTCCCGGGCTCGTGAGGCCTCGAGACATTTGTTCAGCAGTTGTTTGGCAACAGAGGGATTTTCCTCAAGGTAGCTGCCGATCTTTTCATAGACGATGCCCTCGACCAGGCCGCGCACTTCGCTGTTGCCCAGTTTGGTCTTGGTCTGACCTTCGAACTGAGGATTCTGGACCTTGACGCTGATCACACAGGCAAGTCCTTCCCGCAGGTCTTCCCCCCGCAGCGATTCCTTTCCATTCTTCAAAAGGCCGTTGTTGACCGCGTAGTTATTGAACACCCGGGTCAGGGCCGACCGGAATCCGCTCAGATGCGTTCCTCCTTCGGTGGTGTTGATGCTGTTGGCGAATGAGAAGATATTTTCCGTATAGGTATCGTTGTACTGCAGCGCCACTTCCACCGTGGAGTCTTCCCTCTCTCCGCTGACGTAAATGGGATCCTTGTGCAGAACCTTTTTGTTGCGATTGATATACTCGACAAAGGAGATAATACCTCCTTCATAAAAGAATTCACTCTTCCGGTCGCTGCGGTCATCGATCAGCGCGATACGGACACCGGAGTTCAGAAACGCCAGTTCCCGCAATCGGTTGGCCAGAATGTCGAAATTGAATTCCAGTTCCTCAAAGATCGTATCGTCGGGTTTGAAGTAAATCTTGGTACCTCTTCCCGAGGTCTGACCGGTGACGGCCAGAGGAGCTGTTGGAACGCCGCGGACATAAGACTGGGAATAGACCTTTCCGTCTCGACGGACATTGAGTTCCATGGAGCTGGAAAGGGCATTGACGACGGAAACGCCGACACCGTGAAGCCCACCGGAAATCTTGTAGGAATCATTGGAAAATTTTCCCCCGGCATGCAGTTTGGTCATCACGACCTCGGCGGCTGAAACTCCCGTTTCATGCATATCAACGGGAATGCCCCGGCCGTTGTCTTCCACCATGATGCTGTTATCGACTCTTATTTTTACTGTAATTTTATCACAGTATCCTGCCGAAGCTTCATCGATACTGTTATCCACCACTTCATACACCAGGTGGTGCAATCCTTCCTTGCCGATACTGCCGATATACATGGCCGGTCTGACCCTTACGGCTTCCAGACCTTCCAGTATTTTAATGCTGTCAGCGGAATAATTGTCTGTCATTTTATCTACTCTCTCTTCCCGACTGCTTTTTATTTCATCGATACAGAATTTATTTTTTTGATTTTTCAGGGATTTTTCATTAGTGGCCGGTTCCCTGATTCAACCGGTTTTAAAGCTTTAAAGGCATGACCACGCACAGAAAGCGGTCGTTGTGAACAGGCATGATCATGCTGGGTTTCATGAACGATCCGATATCAAACAGCACTTCTTCTTCCCGGATGACCTCTATGGCGTCAATCAGATAATCCACGTTGAAGCCGACCTTGACCTCCTCTCCCTGGTAGGCAACCTCCAGTTCGTCGTTGGCTTCTCCCACATCAGGGTTCGTCGAATTCATAATCATTCTGTTATTATTCAAGGTGAGCACGACGCCGCTGTACTGTTCAGTCGAGATGACCTTCATCCGCCGGAGGCCATGCAAAAGAAGATCGTGATTGAAAATCACCCGGACTCCCTGCTGGCTGGGAATGACCCTCGTGTAATCCGGGTAGGTTTCATCAATGAGACTCACCTTCAACAGGGTATTGGCTGTTTTCAGAACAAACATCCCGCGTTCCGACCCGATCAGGATTTCCCCCTGCTCGGCATCGATCAGCTTGCGGATCTCGGAAATTCCCTTTCGGGGAAGAATAATCCCTTTTTCCAGAGTGAAGGGAGAATTACCTTCTATAACTTCGTAACTCCTGGCCAGGCGATGTCCATCCGTCGCGACCATTCGGAGAATGGTCCCCTGTTCCCCCGGCTCTGCCTCCATCAGGGCGCCGGTCAGATTTTTTCTCGTCTCATCATTCGAAATGGCAAAGGAGATTTTGGAAATCAATTCCTTTAAAAGGGATGCCGGAACCGGATACAGCGGCAAGTTTTCATCATATGCCACAGCGGGAAACTCATCAGCGGAAATGCCGGGTATCCGGTAGACCGCTTTCTGACTGCTCAGGGTAATCTGATCATGATCATCGCAGGAGAAATGAATGCTGTCCCCCTGGATTTCCCGGATCATTTCAAACAGCTTTTTCGCGGAAAGGGTGATTGCCCCGCTGCTGATGATCTGCGCCTCGTAATCGGCAACCAGACCCAGTTCCCGATCCGTGGCGACAATCTTGATCTGGTTGTCTTCCGTTTTGAGCAGCAGATTTCCGAGAATGGGCATGGTACTTTTTCTTTCCACAATTCCGAGGGTTTTTTGAACGCCATCCAGAAAAACCTGTCGCTGAATATCAAATTCCATGATCCTGACCCATTCCTTTCGATCTTATATTTTATTTTTTATTCTTTGTTTATTTATTTAAATTAGTTTTAGTAATAAGACCTGTGGATAAGTCTTTATAAACATAAATTCTTTAAATTTTTAATATGTTACCACAAAAACAGGCTGTTGATAAGTCCCTTGTTGCTCTGTTAGTTTTTCTTGAGGAGTTGATCTTCGATTTCCTGGAGCGTGGCTTTCAACCTGGAATCTGTCTCCAGAAGTTTACGGATTTTATTGTTGGCGTAGATAACTGTGGAATGATCCCTTCCCCCGATTTTTTCTCCGATGTCCGGAAAAGAGCTTCCGGTCAGTTTCCGGGCCATGTACATCGTTACCTGCCTCGCCATGGCGATGTTCTTGTTTTTGCTCTGCGACTTGATATCAGCGATTTTCAGGTTATATCGGGCAGCGACCGCCTTGAGAATTTCTTCGAAGGAAATTTCGTCGGATTCCCGATGCTTGATGATGTCTTTCAGAACTTCCTTGACCAGATCCAGATCGATGTTTCTTCCCGTAACCGAGGAATAGGCGGCAATACGGACGAGAAAACCTTCCAGCTCGCGGATGTTGGATTCGGCATGGGAAGAGATGTAATAGGCCACATTGGTCGGGATATGAATATTGTTTTCCTGGGCCTTTTTTTCCAGGATGGCAATTTTGGTTTCAATTTCCGGCGGCTGGATATCGGCGATCAGACCCCACTCAAAACGGGAACGGAGGCGGCCTTCCAGGTTCGGGATGTCCTTGGGAAATTTGTCGCTTGTGACGACGATCTGTTTTCCGGAATCATGAAGCGTGTTGAAGGTGTGAAAGAATTCTTCCTGTGTTCGCTCCTTTCCGGCAATAAACTGAATATCATCCATCAAAAGGCAGTCGATGTTGCGGAACTTTTCCCGGAACTGAGGCATCTTGTCGTAGCGGATGGAGAGAATCAGTTCGTTCATGAACTCTTCCGCGGAGACGTAGACCACGTTCATATCGGGATAGATGGACATGCTCAGCAGTCCGATGGCATTCAGGAGATGCGTCTTACCCAGCCCCACGCCTCCGTAGATGAACAGAGGATTGTAATTTTTGGCCGGCTGTTCGGCAACGGCAACCGCTGCCGCATGGGCGAACTGATTGGATGAGCCCACAACGAAACGTTCAAAACTGTAATTTGGGTTTAACGTGGGATGAATTTTGGGACGAATTTTTTCTTGGGGGATCTGCTCGATGATTTTTTTCTTTCTCGCCGGGTGAGCGGAGCGGGAATTTTTTTCAGATTCCTGAAGGATAACAAAATCAATCGCATAGTCTTTTCCAGCCGATGAGGATACGGCGTCGGAAATGACATCCCGATAGTTTTCAGTCAACCAGTCTTTAAAAAACTTGTTCGGTACCGACAGGCTGGCATGATTCCCTTCGAGAGAGACCACTTTAAGCGGACGAATCCAGGTTTCAAAATTCTGTGGGCTAATTTTTTCCTTAATGATTTTAATACTTTCTTCCCAGAGATTATCCACTATACAATACCTGTCCACAAGGTTATCAACAATTGTTAATAACTATTGAAAAAATTAACCATCTATTGATTGAAAAGATGAAGTACCAAATGCTGCCTTCATCGGGATTCTTCAGGCGGGTTTAACAGGGCAAGCAGACGGTCCCGCTCCTCATGAGAGGTATATTGAATCT